>JBDKTY010000121.1:0-2110 GCA_039679945.1 Syntrophobacter sp.
GAGAATACCTTCGAAGCAAATTCTGCCAGCTGGGTCTTCCTGATTGGCTCCCCCCGCCTGGTCGTTGAGCAGGTGGGCGATATCACCTTGATAACATCCCGGGCAGATCTGGAGCAAGCGCGCGGGCTGGCCAGCGTTTTTGAAGGTCCTCTGCGTAAAATTACTCCGTTCTTTCCTGACGCAAAGGTTCAAGGACTGATCTTGATGGTGCTGGGTGAAGAAGGCGGTTTACCCGGAAGGACGCCGCCCGTAGCCGGATACCCCTTGGTAGTCACGCCGCGTTATTCGCCGGCGAATATGAGTGCAAGCCTCGCTTCGTCTCACAGGTTTGTCATCAAAACGTTGGTCACGGATCTATGGAGCTTAAGCGGCGGCGATTTGGACCCCGAATTCGGTGGACCGGTCACCAGTCTGGAGCGCGCCTTTCAGGCTGTTGTCGGTTTCCTGGACACCTACGTTCTAGAGGACGGCGATCCAGAGCGCATGCAGACTCATATCCAATCTGACGCTCAAATGCAAGGTGGCGTAGATGAAGATCAGCTGGTCCTTCTGGATATCTATCGTCAGGGCAGCCAGGATGCTGTCAGAGACGTTCTGCGCCAGATGTACCAGAAGCCTAACGAACTCCGGGGGCTGCGGTATGAATCCCTCTCACAGTGGATCCGCTCGGCAGGCGGAATGCAATGAGAACAATGTCGCCTTTATATTACGAAACGCGTTTGGTGGCCGGTTTGGCCGGGCTGCTGCCCTGCCTCGGGCTGCCGACATATGCTGTTCTTTCCCGGCTGCTCTGGGGGCGCTTCGATACGGAGATGCCGATCCCGATGATTGTCACCGCTTTCGAAATCATCTTGCCGTTGGCAGCCGGGCTATCTACTGCCCATTTGATGACAATTGAAACCGAAGAAGGCTTCTCTGAGCTGCGGCGATCGTATCCAGAATCCCGGCTGCGTTTACCACTTCTGCGGAGCGGCGCAGCGCTGGCATTTCTTTTCCTGGCGCTGACGTTGGGTGCGTTCGCCTTTCGCTTTTTGTGGGGAACCTCTAATGTTTTCTTGGCGATCATGCCAGCACTTGCGCCATCCCTGTTCCTGACCGGCCTGTCTCTGCTCGTCGGGGGATTGTCACGGTCTTATTGGGCAGCAGCCGGTACGGTGTTGGTCTACTGGTTCCTCGAGCTGCAAACTCGGGGAAAAATCAGTGGCGCGCTGTTCCTTTTCGCGACCGTTTGGAACTGGAGGGAGGTAAGTTATCCCCTCAACCGGTCGCTCCTCACCGGGTTGGGGTTTGCGTTCATCGTGATCAATGCGGCATGGTATGCTTATCTGAATGGCGGTTCAATTCGGAGGAGTATACTTGGAGAGCGATGAGCAATTGTATATCCGGGTGCGGACGGGAGACCGTACAGCGCTGGCCGGATTGGTCGAGCGCTATCATGGACCGCTCTTGAAATTCCTCGCTCGAATAACCGGCCAAACCCAGTCCGCCGAAGACCTGGTACAGGACACGTTTATCCGTACACTGACTTATCGTGGTGTCCCACCGGAGCGCTTCCGACCATGGATTTACCAGATCGCTCGTAACCTGGCTCGTGATTTTTTCCGTTCCGCTGCCTTTCGCCGGGAGACAGATTATCTGCTGGACGAAGATCAAGGGGACGATTGGATGGCAGCACCTGTTGAAACAGAAAGCCTGGCGCTGCAATCCTCTGACTGCGTGCAGGTCAACGCTTTGTTACAGGGTTTACCGGCGCGTCAACGTGAGGTGATCGTACTTCGCTTTTACCAGGAGTTTTCTCTGGAAGAAATTTCCACGATTACCGGCGCGCCCCTCGGCACAGTGAAAAGTAGATTGTTCCACGGGCTGCGGCGCGCCCGGATGATCCTGGAGCAGGAAAAGGTGAATCAAGATGAAAGATGCCATTGATCGGTTGACTGATGGGCTGGACGAAACCCAATGCCAGGCGTTGGGCGACCTGAGCAACCTGGCGTATCTCCTCGAATCCGACGTTATGCCCGACCCGGGTCAGGAAGACGTTGCGCGCCTGTTGGAGGCGTTAAATCCCTATCTGCCCGTTCCTAATGCTCCTCGACCGCGCCCACCATCCAGC
>JBDKTY010000122.1:0-5708 GCA_039679945.1 Syntrophobacter sp.
CAATAATTCCACCAGGGTGAAGCCTTTGCTCTCTCTCATCTTGATAAACATCTTTCTTCTCCTCGTCCAATAATGAATCTGTGATAATCAAAAGTCAACTTGTTGCCCTTACACCGGAATATCGTCAGATGCTTCCCCTCCCTTTAGCTGTTTTTCACTATGTGCACGGTCCCTTTTGTTTGCTCGGTTGTTGCCCGTCCTAAGGAGCAAGATCAATGCCACATCCAGAACCGAGGTCAGAAAATTTTTCGGAATGCTGTCTCTGCAAGATTTTCGCCCCTTTCCCGCTTCGGAGCAGAGGGCTTTCACCGATAGCAGAAAAAGGGTAACTGGTGACAAATTGCGTCACCATGTGCCGCTTTTTGGCACCCAAAACCTCATTCATTACAAATTTCGGCAGTTGCAGACTGCCCGGTCCGCACTCGGGTGACAATGTCTGACAGTAGGATTTTCCGATCCGCATTGCCATTGACTTCCCATGGTATGGCTCTCCACTCCGCTGGTTTTTCCGAGACCTTACCTGTTATTATCGGTACTGAAGCTATTTTCTGAATCCTTTTCCGCTACCAAGAGACCACCACGAATGTCACGAAACCTTCGATCCCCAAGGCCATTTTCGGCCGAGGGGGCCTGAGCCGTGTCGGGTTGCGCGCGCGGAGGGCCGAAAGGGTACCCTGGAGCAGCGATCCCGGCCTGGTGGAAGCAGGTTGGGCCGGATGGCTGACTATCAGTCCCCTTTTCCTGGTGACGAATATTGAAAGGCTCATCATTCTGACGCTTATCGACGCACTTTGTCGTGCCGCGAAATTGGATCTTCGTCCAATAGCATCGAACACAGTTGGTACTTGGTTGCGAGTGTCTCTTTCGCTGTTCCGGCGAAAGCCGTGGTTTCAAGAGGTCCCTCCATCCGCACTATTGAATCCCTCACTGCACTGCATATCCTCGTGGCGCCTGCACTGTGGCAAAGATTCACCGTGGGCTTGCGCGAAACAATTTCCGCTATTATCTATTGTTAAGTTCAGATAACATGTGAATTATTAAATGGTTATGTCAGATTTGGCACCGCGGTGCTCTGTAATTTATTTAGATAAACTGTAAATGTCACGCTACCCCATCGGAGCTAACCGACTTCAAATGTTGTCTTTTCCTGAATTTCGAATGCCCGGTGTCCTTCCGCCATGTGCCCACGGGTCATCGAGTGGAGCCGAAACGGCTCACTCAGAATCACGAGTATTAGACGTAACTAACTGAAATTTAATAATATGTATTGGAACGCGTCTTACACAAGTGATCTGGAAACGGCTATCCCAAGTTATTCAAGCAGGATTCTCAAATAAGCCGGAATGCAACCAACCACTTATAAAGGAGATCCTCATGGCATTGGCGGAGCAGGTATTCGGATTCTACATTCCCACGGTGACCCTCATGGGCATTGGGGCTCACAATGAGCTTGGCGCACAGGTAAAGACGCTGGGCGGAACCAGACCCCTGATCTGTACGGACAAGGGAATCACGGCCTGTGGAATGACCGAGCAGGTCGCGGAGCAGATCAGAAAGGGCGCGGGAGTCGAGCCCGTCATTTTTGATGAAACGATACCCAACCCGACGGACAGGAACGTCCACGACGGGCTCAAGGTCTTTAAGGACAACAACTGCGACATGATCGTTTCGCTCGGCGGCGGAAGTTCCCATGATTGCGGAAAAGGCATCGGCATAGTGGCAACCAATGGAGGCAACATCCGTGACTATGAGGGAGTGGATAAGTCCACAAAGGCGATGCCTCCCTTTATCGCGATCAATACGACAGCCGGAACGGCCAGCGAAATGACGCGGTTTTGCATCATCACGGATACAAGCCGAAAAGTGAAAATGGCAATCGTTGACTGGAGGGTTACCCCAAACCTGGCTATTAACGATCCGTTGTTGATGGCCGGCATGCCTTCCTCTCTAACCGCGGCGACAGGAATGGATGCATTGACGCATGCCGTGGAAGCCTACGTCTCCACGATCGCCACTCCCGTGACCGATGCATGCGCACTGCAGGCAATGACTCTCATCAGCAAATATCTACGCCCCGCCGTGGCAAATGGCGGGGACATGGAGGCTCGGGACAAAATGGCTTACGCGGAATACCTGGCGGGCATGGCCTTCAACAATGCCAGCCTCGGTCATGTTCACGCGATGGCGCATCAGCTTGGCGGTTTCTACAACCTGCCTCATGGTGTCTGCAATGCGATTCTGTTGCCCCACGTGCAGCGTTTCAACATGATTGCCAAGGTTGACCGGTTCGTCGATATCGCCAGGGCCATGGGGGAACCTGTCAAGGGATTGTCGGCGCGGGACGCGGCTCAGAAAGCCCTTGACGCTATCCGTGCCCTGTCGAGCGACGTGGGCATTCCGGGAGGCTTGAAAGAACTTGGGGTAAAGGCGGAAGACCTTCCCATCATGGCCGAGAATGCGCAAAAAGATGCCTGCGGTTTCACAAACCCTCGTTGCCCGAAGCTGCAGGATGTAATCACCATGTATGAGTGGGCCCTCTAGTCCGCAAATTGTCATATCGGGCCGCGGCCGGGATTAATGGTCGCCAGGGCAACGGTGTTCTGACTCACCATAGCCCGTTTGCCCCCCGATTCATCAGGGAAGCAGTTCCGCCCGCTCGTGCAGAGCGATGAAGCATGATCGGGCGCTGGTTCAGCGTTTTTTTAATCTTCAACCATAACGGGGTTTGGCTTATGCAAAAAATCTTGAGAATTGACATGGGAGCGGCGGGCGGACCAACGGCCGTCGAGTCCCCGGTGGGAGAATACGCGGGAATGGGCGGTCGTGCCCTTACATCCACCATGGTGGCAAAAGAGGTGCCGCCTCTTTGTCACCCCCTGGGCGCGGAAAACAAGCTGGTGATTGCTCCCGGTATGCTGAGCGGAACGATCGCCGCGATGTCCGGTCGGCTCTCCATAGGCGCGAAAAGCCCTCTTACCGGAGGGATCAAGGAATCCAATGCCGGAGGTCAACCCGCGCAGGTGCTGGCAAGACTGGGCTATGCGGCTGTCGTGCTGGAGGGCCAACCAGCGGGCGGCGACCTTTACAAAATCCTAATCAATAAGGATGGAGTACAGATCACAAAAGACAATAGTCTGAAGATGCTCCCCAACTATGACCTGGCGGAGAAGATGAAGTCCGAGTATGGCGATCAGATTGCCCTCATCTCCATAGGACCCGCGGGAGAGATGAAGATGGGAGCGGCCTCCATCGCCTGCACGGACGTGGAACTGCGTCCCACTCGCCATGCCGCGCGCGGCGGAATCGGTGCTGTCATGGGGGCCAAGGGCGTTAAGGTTATCATCCTGGACGACACGGGCATGAAGATGTGTGCACCCAAAGACCCCGCGAAATACAAAGAAGCCAACAAGCGCTTCGTGGAAGGGTTGAGGAAACACCCCGTGACCGGACAGGGTCTGCCCGCCTACGGCACGAATATTCTCACCAATATCCTGAATGAAGCGGGGGGGTATCCTACCTACAACTTCAAACAAGGCCGCTACGATTCCGCTCATCTGATCAGCGGAGAGACCCAGGCTGAAACGGAAAAAGCGCGAGGTGGGCTGGCTACCCACGGCTGCCATCGCGGATGCGTCATCAGGTGCTCGGGGACCTACCACGACAAAGACGGGCACTACCTCACCAAGCAACCCGAATACGAGACGGTGTGGGCACACGGCGGACACTGCGGTATCTGTGACCTGGACGCCATCGCCATGCTCGATTTCCTGGATGACAACTATGGTCTCGATACAATTGAGATGGGCGTGACACTCGGGGTGGCCATGGAAGCGGGTCTGCTCAAGTTCGGCGATGCCGGGGGAGCTATCCGGCTGGTCAATGAAGTGGGGCAGGGAACGCCCCTGGGACGAATACTCGGCAGCGGCGCGGCGGTTACCGGCAGAGTATTCGGCGTGGAGCGGGTGCCCGTCGTAAAGGGGCAAGCGCTTCCCGCCTACGATCCGCGCGCGGTACAGGGCATCGGTGTTACCTACGCAACCAGCACCATGGGGGCGGACCACACGGCCGGATATGCCATTACGACCAACATCCTCAAGGTGGGCGGGTATGTCGATCCTCTGAAACCCGAGGGGCAGGTCGAGCTGTCACGCAATCTCCAGATTGCCACCGCGGCGGTTGACGCGACCGGCATGTGCCTGTTCATTGCCTTTGCGCTTCTGGACCAACCCGAAACCTTCCAGGCGCTCATCGATCTGATCAATGCCTTCTATGGCTTGGAGATGAACGCTGACGGAGTCTCGGAACTGGGCAAAAAGATATTGAAAACGGAGCGGGAGTTCAATAGGGCGGCCGGCCTCACCAACCAGCATGATCGTCTGCCGCGCTTTTTCACAACCGAACCCGTTGCTCCTCACAATGTCACCTTTACTGTCAAGGATGAAGATCTTGACAGGGTTTTCAACTGGTAACCCGGAAATGCATGTGGCAGACTCTCGAGCCTGCCACATGCATCCAGGCAACCATAAGCCTGCAGTTGTGATGCGGCTGTTCGCGGCTATTGTGCCGGGTAGGCCATTTTTCAGCCCGCCATGTGCGCCATGCAGTGCTCGGCGCTTCCTGGCGGTTTGGCATGATGGCAAATAATCCACATCGGTTTTAGGAATTTGCGGCCATACTTCCGCGATACTCTGGCAGGCTTTCCAGCCTGCCGTTTCTATTAGGCCATTCCAATTCCGAGGCGAAGCATGGAGCTTCACGATCTTGCCCACACTCTGGACTATGGCGGCGGGAGTCGGTGGGTCATCGAGGATGAGCCGCTCCTCGGTTGGGCGCGCGAAAACTCCGTTCCGCCGGCAAGTTCCCAGATCCTCGCTCTCGAAGAGGACATCATCCCGTTGCGTTACCTGAAGAACCTTTTCGCCCTGAGCGTTGCGGAACAGCTTCATATTTGCAGAGGCAGGGTCTTCATATGCGGATGTGGCGGGCTTGGCGGAGTTCTAATCAATCTGCTGGCCCGCGCGGGAGTTGGTGGGATCACGGCTGCCGACTACGATGTTTTTGCCCCCAGCAACCTGAACCGGCAATGGCTTTCGGACGTGCGGCAATTAGCGCGGCCGAAGGTGACGACCGCCCTGGAGAGAGTTGCTGCAATTAATCCTTTCGTGGAGCTTCAGGCACTCGAAGTTTCTGTTGATTCAAGCAACGCGAAAAACCTGATGAGGGGGGTGGACCTTGCCCTGGACGCCATGGATAATATCGAGGGAAGGTTCGTGATTGCCGAAGCGGCCAGGCGGCTCGGCATTCCGTTCATTCACGCGGCGGTGGCGGGTTGGTGGGGGCAGGTGAGCACGTTCTTGCCCGGTTCGGATGTAGGACTGAGCAGTATATACGGTGAACGCCGGTTGAAGGACCCGGCGGAAGATGCCGTGGGCGTCCTGGGACCTGCCGCCGCGGTGGTTGGGAGCCTCCAGGCCTTCGAATCATTGCGCATCCTCGCCGGAAGGCAGCCCTCCTACGTAAACCGGCTTCTCTATTTTGATGGTGAAAGCGGGATAATGGAATTCCTGCCGCTATAGTGCGCAAGGTTGTAGATAACCATTTAGCGGATTTCGAACGGCGCGAACGTGTGAGGCCTCTTCGCTGCCCGGCGTGAATGGAACAGGGCGCAATACCTTCATGAAAGCAAGGGTCGGAAATTTTCCGTAGAG
>JBDKTY010000123.1:0-5802 GCA_039679945.1 Syntrophobacter sp.
GTGAGCTGCTTCGAATGCAAGAAAATAAGCGGGAAAAGCTACGGCCGCTACGCGTAAAAGACGGACTCGCACCCATCCTGGAAAAAGCCGCCGAGGCCGATGTCCTCATCTTGGGAACGCCGCTCTATTTCTATGCGGCTTCCGAGGCCGCGCGGGACGATAAGCGCGGCCAAGTGCCGCCATTAAAGAGGCAGGTCGGCATCCCGCTCAAACCTGATTTCCAGGGGACCGCGCGCGACGCAGTTCGCTCCGCGTCAGCAACAGCACCGCCAGGAGAATCAGCCCCCCTCCCAACATTGTGATCGGCTTCAGAGTCTCGCCCAGCAGCATCATTGCCAGTAGAACCGTAACCACGGGCTCCAGAGTGGAAAGCATGGCCGCATTCGTCGGCCCGATATGTTTGAGTCCGGCAAGAAAACACATAACCGGCAGCACCGTTGCAAACAGTACAATCCCCGCGATAACCGTCCATCCGGTTCCCGTCGCGGGCAGCTTCGGCCCGTTTGCGAGCATCAACATGCCTGACATCACACCCGCGGATGAGAGAATTACCGCGGATGACTGGATTGCCGAGACCCTTCTCAGTACATGCGCACCCACGATAATATACAAAGAGTAGATCACCGCGGCCAGGATTCCCAGAAGGATGCCGCCCGGATGACCGCCTTCGGGTCCAACCGTCAGAGCCGTGCCCGCCAATGCAAAACCGAGCGCGACTACTTTTCCGCCGGTTATTCGTTCCCTCAGGAAAGCCACCGATAAGATGGTCACAAATATCGGATAAAGATACAGCAACAAAGCGACCAGGCCAGGCGATGCATATTTAAGCGCCGCCAGATAGGAGAACCCCTGCCCTACATAGCCGATGGCGCCCATGGCTATGAGTTGGAACAACACAAGGCCCCTCGGCAGCCGTTCATTGCAGGCCGCGAGCAGTCCGAACATCACAAGCGCCGATAAAGAGAAGCGAAAGAACAGGATGGTCAGGGTATCCAGGCCATCGGCATACGCGTACTTGCCCAAAATAGCCAGTGTGCCAAACCCGACTGCTGAAACGACGATCAATATGATACCGATGAGCCGATGCATCAAAGTGACGACAGACGGTCTTTGTGTAAGCGTAAGTGAGCTGTTTTCCATAAAAAGAGCGTCTCTCTCGCCAAAAAGGCTTTCAGTTCATTGAAATCATGTCTTCAGTTATTATCTCCGATGTGCTTGCACTGTTGCAAGGTTGCACTGATTATGGGTCGAACAAAGCCAAAGGAAACGGAGTGGATTCCATGCCCGCATGATGTATGGCCTGACGACGCCATTCATAGTGCTGCGTCCCATTCATCAAGCCGGGCACACCTGCCATTCCTAAGCCGCAAAAGCGTGACTGAAAAAGCGGCACTCCAGGTGGTGCGCCGGGAGTGCCGCTCATACGATTTGCTCTTCAAATTGACAGTCGTTTTGATTGCAGGGTGGGTATCAGCGAAGCGACTGCCCATCCCGCATCGAAAGTCGGGAATCAGGATTTTTGCCTGGAAGGCCCTTTTGCATGGCAAAATTGCCCATTTAAGGCAAAATCATGCCCAATTTTTCCAACATTACACTGTTATTACATAAAGTTATCTTGGCCCGACCCCTTTTGAAAGTGCCTTAATAGGCTGCTCCGCTGCCATGGGAAGCGGGATCGCCGTAGCTGAGGTGCGATGTGTAATCCCTGATCGCATGCTTTTCCTTGTACCAGGGTTCACCGCCCACCTTGACCTGTATCATTGTCTCGCCCGTTCGAGGAAGGAGGTAACGGCGGAAGGACCGGTCAGTGAACTTGAGGCTCCATGTCTTTTGCCCGAAATTCACGGTCAGTGTGAGACCGTCCCTGCTGTAGACCAGGGAGTTGCCACGGGCGATAGCCTTGGCATAGCCCTCATGCGACAGGAGCGGTATATCGATCTGGCGGCCGTTTACCAAGATCGAAAAGTCGCCGAAGTGTGTCAGGCTGGCCGGAAGAGTCCCTCGCAAAGTGGCGGTACCGATACCCGTGGACTGGTCGTAAGTGCCCTTGTAGCGGGTCAACTGGAGACTCTCGGATGCAGTCACCGGAATAGTATGGTCCCATTCGGACTTGACCTTGTGCTCGCAGTCGAAATGGAAGGTGTACTTGTCATTCACCATCAGCTTCAGATGGGCTCGCCCCTCCGTCGCCTTCAGGAATGGGGAAAGGTCCGAACTGGAGAGGTCGAAATCCCAGGTCTGCGTGCCAAAATCGAGCTTCAGGAGCACTATATCCGTATTCTCGGAGTTCGCTGTCTTGAATTTCCAGACATTCCCCCGGCGCACCCACCCGCCGTTTACCTGTGACGAAGACCAGGTGTAACCGTTCAGGGCAACCGATACCCCCAGCGCGGGGACGAACTGGCGGGCTTTCATGGGGATGGGTCTGAGCTTCCCGTCAGGCATCAGCCACGCCATCTTGCCGCCCTTGAGAGAGTAGCCGCTGAGAGTGACCGGAGGCACCCAGCCTGCTCCGGATGCTTCGTATTCCCCTCCGGGGGCATTCGCTTTCGCCGGGGTACGTCCCACCACTTTTCCTGAGATCTGGTCCGGGAGGGGGCTGACACCCGACCGACTACCACTGGCCGAAGTCTGCGACACGATCCTCCAGTGCATGGCCCAGGGCAACTGCGAGTTATAGCCGGTTGGAACCCACGGGGCACTGGAGTCCATAGCCTGGAGCAGGTAAGGCTGAACGGTGAGAGATGACAGGCACCCCGAATCATAGCAGGCCGGTATCTGCACAGCCGCCTCGACGTCCGTTCCCAGGGTGGTCGTGGTCGTCACGGAATTCGAGAAATGTCCGTCGTAACCCGCCTTGAGATCGGCTTGGAAACCGTTTAATTCCGTCCCGACATCCAGACTCGTCTGGTTCGAGACTTCAATGTCCGATGTTTGCCCGCTGGTCGTGATCGTCTGCTTGTCCTGCGAATAGGAAACGCTCCCGTTGGAACCGTTCACGTAAGAGATCGTGTTGATCTTGGTCTCGCCCGCAGTACTGTCCCCCAGCAATGTAACATAGTGGTTCGCGGCGGAATTGGATTCCCAGCCCTGCGTCCAGCCCGTCAGATCGGTCGAATTGGTGAGCGTCGCGACCCCGGTCAGAAGACCCGGGAAGGTGTCGTTCGGGCCGCCCGGGTTCGCCAGTTCGAAGGCCGCGGGACGGAAAGAAAGATCTCCCTGGTTTACCTGGGTGGTGGTGATGTTCTGGTTGAGCGATGTCCCGGAATTGGTGTTCACGTTGTAGTCATAGGCGTAGAGGGCGTAATTTTGCACGACGATAGTCGGCACGTGAAAAAAGGCCCAGCCCATGGTTCCGAGTTTGTCCAGATCATTGGGGTCCGTGGACGCGTTTTGCGTGCCGAACGTTTGCCCATAGCTCACCGTGGAAGACGTGCTCGTCCCGTTTGTGCTCTCCCATGCGTGCTTGTAGCTGGAGTCCACCTGGTCCTTGACACCGAATACATGCTCGAGACCGGCCTGGACCGTGAGACCGGCTGAAACCATGACGCCATTGTCCGTTTCCTGTTCGTTGGACACCTCGGCGGTCTGACTCTGGCCATAAGTTACGTTGGAAAGGTCCGCGATTTCGAAATCCTCCGCGTTATTGACGGCAAAGGGAGGCGATCCCATCACCATGCCCACCAGGGTCCAGTATTTCCGCAGCGTTGCATTCTGCTCGTCAGTCGTGCCGGCGCCGGTATCGGTCGCGGTACCGCCCGGATTGGAGCACGTGGGGGGAATGTCGGTGTTTTGGGGAACCATGGAATCGGAGGTGAAATTGAGCACCTGTTTGAGATTGAATTCGGAAAACGCGGTATCGATCACCAAGTGCTGTACCTGGACTCCGGTGTCGGGGCTGCATATCGGAGTGAACCAGGGAAAGGCACGAATGGTACCATAATCGTAGCCATACCCCCCATTGGGGATGAACTGCTCGGGATCGAGCGACCACGTCCCGCCGGACGTATTGTAACTGTATTCGAGCCGCATGATGATATGGGCCTCACCCGGATAAACATAGGTGTCATTGCCGAGGAAGAGCTGGAGAGAGGGGGTCTTGGCGCCGGGTTGGAACCCCCCGGCGTTATTGAGATCGTTGCCCGGCTGCAGGGAGAACGAGGGGGTGGCGGTCCCGGCAAACAGGCCCAGGCAGCGGGTAAAGAGTATAGGCTGGATGGATGGTGTGGCGATGTACTGGCCGTTAAGAACGGAGGCCTCACCGAACTGGCCGTTCCAGGTCGCGGCGTAAAGAGAAGCATAGTAACTATATGCAAAATTGCCATAAATTACCATAATCAATGGGTCGGCATCGGGTGGATAGAAGGTGATGGCGTCCAGCGGTTCCAGGTAATTGCCGCCGACCGGAAGCGCCGGGTAGGAACTCCAGTTGACTCCGTCGGCGCTGGTGTAAGTCGCGTTATCGGCGAAGACATAGAGAAGGTTGTTGAAGACGACTATCACGGCGTTGGCCGCGTTCTCGATGCCCACGCCGCTCACTACCGAATTGGCATCCGTCCTGTACACGGCCCCCAGGTCCCTTGGGCCGGCGTAGGGACTGTTCGCGCCGTTCGTTCTGACAAAGTCTCCGGCTTCGAGGTCCCAGGCTATTACGTAAAGGTTAGTGGAGGGAGGCTGTCCGGTTTTCTTATTGACGGTGCACCCGGGATTGCCGGTGTATGCGAAGAAGATCTTGTTGTCGAACACGGCCGCGTTCGCGATCAGTGAACCGTAATCAGGCGCACAGGAATTCACTTCCTGAGTCACCGCCGTTCCCAGGGTCAGGTTGAAGCCGGAGTCCACCGTCCCCGCCTGGTGGGAGACTGTCTGCTGATTCGAAGCGGACCCGACGCTCATGTAGTGAACCTGGCCGTTCACGTAGACTCCCCTATACATGAGGGCATCGGCGTTCGGAGCGGGCCAGGTGATAAAAGCGATCAGCAATGCAATGCAGATAACGAGCACAAACTTTCGCATGATCCCTTTTCTTTCTCTTGAAGGTTGATTCAAGCAGTTCGGGGTTTCCCCTTTTGCCGAGCGTGCTTTCCTTTCAAACCAGAACAGGGCCGAAACCGGCTCATGAGCGGGAACAGGCATCCCCGCCATCGGGCTCGCCGCGGACACGTTCTCGCTCCGGCATTCAGAGACTGGCGGAGTTTCGGTATTAATAATTTCGGCAGGAAAAAGGGAAGGCATTATCAAGAATCAGCAAATCGCGCGGAGTATTTCTCAAGTAGTTGGAATCGGCAGGACTCCGCGCCTCTTAAGCCGATAATTGCCGTGCAATTCGTACCAGGCCCGAGGACCGGTATATCCGGTTCCGGATCGGCTCTCATGCCGATTATTATATAATCCTCCCTCAACTTTGAAATGCCCTCTGGAGCCATTGGCCTATTGCTTACGGAATACGCGGTTCGACTATTTTCGAACTTTCCGGCGTGGTGCCGATTGAGGGCGCCATCGGGTCGATTATTCGGCTTAATCAAGGAGAACAAATGAAAGCAATGGCTTTTAACGGCAGTCCCAGGAAAAAATGGAATACCGCAACCCTGCTGGAGCACGCTTTGAATGGCGCCAAATCGAAGGGAGCGGAAACGGAACTGGTACACCTCTATGATGTCGATTGCAAAGGATGCGTGAGCTGCTTCGAATGCAAGAAAATAAGCGGGAAAAGCTACGGCCGCTACGCGTAAAAGACGGACTCGCACCCATCCTGGAAAAAGCCGCCGAGGCCGATGTCCTCATCTTGGGAACGCCGCTCTA
>JBDKTY010000124.1:0-21088 GCA_039679945.1 Syntrophobacter sp.
ATTCTCAAGGGGTCAGCACAGAAGAACAACCTTCTGGCCAGTTCTGGACTTTCAAGGGCGGTATCATCACGGCCGTGTTGTCTCCAGGGGCGTGACCCTACCATGTCCCACCCGCAGCTTTTCACCAAACTCTCAGGAAAATAGCTCTTGGCCAGGTAGGTGCAGTCAAGCGCCACCTGAAAAAATACCCGGCGTAAGCGCATGGATTTATCAACGGTGCTGAGATTTTTTAGGAGCGCCTCAAACTGAGGGAGAAGCCGTTCCCGCGCGGAGTGAAAAGTTCGCAGGGTTTTCTTACTATTCTTCCGTTTTGGCGTAACAATCGATTGCGCAAGAATCTCGCCTTTACCGAGAATTGGGTATCGTTCTTCTGCCACCAAACCACCTCATTATTTGGGTTCGGATCTTGCCATATTCATGGCCGTAGTATGCGAGATACTAAGAATTTCTGCCAAATGGCGGAATGTGAAGCGTTTTTGGTCTATTTTTCTAGCCTGCCGGATGAATTCCTTTCTAGCTTCGTCCGAAAGGTTTCTTTCTATGACCTCCGAGCCCAGTTCAGCCCATAGCGCTTCGAGCGGCGTGACCTCGTCCAAGATCTGGCGGGTGGCTACTCGGTTGGCAAACAGCGAGAGATCTGCTCCGCTCGCGCCTTCCAGACACAGGGCTGCCAATTGCATCTGCTGGCTGGTAATCGGCCTTCCTTTGTAATGAGCTTGAAGAATGTGAAGGCGTTCCTCTTTGGAAGGGAGCGAAAGCCTGATCCATCGAGAAAATCGCCTTCTGAAAGCTGGATCAACGAGTTCTGGTAGGTTGGTGGCGGCAATCACAATACTATGATCCGGCCAGATCTCAATTTCCTGCAAGAGGACGGTAACTACCCGTTTCATCTCCCCGACATCGTTTTCCTCGGTTCTGGCCCGGCCTAAAGCATCAAACTCATCAAGCAGAAGCACTGAGGGCTCCAGCCGAGCACGATCTAACGCTTTCTTAATATTCTGACCGGTTTGGCCAAGATAACTGGTGACAATTGAGCCGAGGTTAAGCACCATGAGGGGCAGGCGGAGTTCCGATGCAATCCAGCGTGCTAAAGTGGTTTTTCCCGTTCCAGGGGGACCCATTAGGGCCAAGCTGGAGGGTGGATTGATGCCTGCCGATCTTAAATGAGTAATATACTGGCGTTCTCTGAAAAAACGGCCAAGCGTTTCTTTGCTTTCCGGACTGAGTATCGGGACTACTTGCGGGGTTGGTTCAGGTTCGATCAGCAGCAGTTCCATCCCGCTGTCTGAATCAACTGGGACTGCATCTAAATTCTGAAATCGCCTCAGGCCACCCAAGCCACCTGCCGATGAGATTGCAGTCGATAGTTCCCGCGCTATCTCTGGAGCCTCTTGTGCCAGAGCATTGAGTTTCCGTCGCAGGAGCATCAACAATTCTTTATCCCCGCGCCGGGCTGCTAAACTCGCTATCGCGATTATCAGATCCTTTAGTGTTGTCATGGGTTCCATTCTGTAAAATAGCCGATATATTGTCAAGATAAATTTACAAAACAATTAATATCATAATAATACTAGTTACTTACAGTAATAGCCTGTTGTAAACATTTCCATTGCTGGATTTTTATACGGGAAGGGGTAGGAAAATGCAAGGGGCATTTTTCAGGCGCAGGTCAGATGAATCCTTTATCTTTCAGAATACCTTTGGCTTCCTGGCCGGAGAGTCTCAGGCAGATGGCGGTAGTCATCTGTGAGGGATGGCTCAAAAGATCCTGCACTACTGTTACTGGCACCCCTCCCCGCAACAGCTCAATGGCCGGAGTGTGTCTGAGGATATGCGGGTGACCCAGATCGGCCGGAACACCCGCACTGGTAGAACATCCACCGAAAACTCATGGGAGCATGCAAAACACCTTTCCTTCCATATCCGGAAAGTGTCCCCAGTAGGTGCTGATTTCAGAGATAACAGTTAGCAGCACTGGTACGATCCGTGTTGGGCGCTTCCTTTCTCTACGTTTGAGTGTAGCCAGACGAAGTTCCCCCTGTCGGAAGACCACTTCTTCCTGATCGTTGAATCCTTGATAACTCTTATTTTCACAGCCGACCACCTCCCCAAGCCGGGCGCCGGTAAACCGGAGCACCAGATAAATAAGCCAGTGCCGGCCACGAAGTCGCCCCTATCTTTCTGACGGAGCAGCATCGTGCCATTCTTGAAATGTTACCAGCGATTCAAAATGGACCTATTAAGACAATGGAGCTGGACCCACCCCGCAGTTACATGGTTTTTATTCCAGCTTCAGTTTTCACCGATTATTGAACCCCACCCTCGCTATCTGCGTCGGCCTTTCCCGCTATTGGCGCATCCTCATGATAGATCTTCTTTGGATCTCCTTCATATACTTCCCCGCATTTCCGATGCATCAGATGCGCTGGCGGTTTAGCTTCCTTGCTTCATGCATTCTATAACTCGGGCCGTCAATGTGGATGATGATGGAATGATGCACCATCCTCTCCACTAGCGCGGTTGTTATGACAGGATCACCCAGATAATCCTCCAGTTCCTTGAAGTCGATGTTTACTACGAGCGGAATTCACGGGATCTTCCGGGATTGGTTTTGAATCCTGTGAATGGAGGGTATCAATTCCGCGAGTGCAAAGACTTCCAGTGAGAGGCCTCCTGTATACGATGCAAATAGAGCCCGGTAGATCAAATTCCATGCTTCTTCGGGAATCCAGTGGACTCCCAGGTGATCCCTTCCATTTGCAACTCCATGCAGGTGGATCATGGAAGTCTTCCCGAGAAAAGGCTGCATTTGTTCACAGAGGTTATGCCCGCAACGAAGCAGATGACCTATATCCATGCACAGACTCATCCCGAAGTGCTCAGCCAGGGGAAGAATAGTCGCTGGTGGATATTCGATATTCTCCAAAACAACCCGATGCGGATCAACCCCGTCGCGTACAAGTTTTTCGAGGGATTCGCCCATCCGGTGCATCCATGCATTGGGATCGGTGTTCCTGCGAACATCCGCGCTCGAGCTTTCGCAGTGCAGGATGAAAACCGTGGGGTCAAGAGTGGAAGTCCTGTCGATGAATCGAAGCATCGTCCGCCGGGAACGCTCGCGTAACAGCGGGTCCGCATCTCCGAGGTATACATCCGTAGGCAGATGAACGTTATAGAGCAGGTCGAACTCCGCGGCAAGAAGCCTCATCTCGTCGATATCGGCGCGTGAAGGAAGGCTGTTTTCACCCTCGGATTCGAACAGGAGAAGTTCGATTTCATCAACGTGGGGACCAAGAAAACGGATGTTGGGAATGGCGGCCGCGGGAACTATATAGGACGTGGTGCCAAGCCGGAAGGGGAAAATCCCTTTTACCACGGGTAATGGTTGCGCATCGCCGCGAGTCTTGGCGGAGTTCACCGAAGAGTCATTGCGTGGAGCCTGCTTCATTATCCTGGTGTCCCTCGAAGTGTTCAATGTTTTGCAATCAACGGAACTGGGGCCGTCAGAATTCGGTCAATACTCGCTTTAACTTCGCGGACCGCAAGGTCCTTTTCCTCATCGGTCATTGACCGGCCACTCTCCAGGTCCCGCAGTGCCCGCTCGAATAGATCGACCAGCAGGGCGTTTATCATAGAATACTTCTTTTCCGCGTCACCGGGCTCAATCTCTTTTCCACTCCATATCCCCCACATACGCAGGAAAAGTGAATTGGTGATTTGCCTCATTAGATCGGCGAGGTCCGCCACCCGCCGGTCCAGGAAAGCTGCTGTTCCCTCGTAGGTTTCATCGGGAGACAGTTCAAGCATCCCCTGGTCGCGCAAGGTGTGAAAGGCCGGTGATCCTTTCAGAATAATCTGGTGGTGGTAGAGCACGTTGGCGGTTACGGGCAGATTATTAAGCAGGCTGTTGCGCTGGAGGAAATCGAGATTCGTCCGGATATCTTCCAACGATGAAGAGGGATCGAACATAATAAAGCCGATGTTTGGCTCAATGGAGTACTTGCGCAGGATTCTTATGGCCCTTTCGTTCTGGGCGACCGTGGTCATTTTATTCAACCGTTTGAGAGTGGAATCCTTCCCGCTTTCCAGCCCGATGAGTATTTGACGCAGACCCGCCCCGACCAGTGCTTCTATTGTCTCCTCATGGATGTCGTTTACTCTGGCCTCTATGCCGAATTGGATACCGCGGCTTTTGAGAAGTGACGCAAGGCGCATCGCCCGGTCTTGTCCCTGTTTGCCGGGGCCGAAAAAATTGGGATCGGTAAAATAGAAGTTCTTTATTCCGCGCTCGGCTATCAGCATATCGATTTCGGCCGTGATGTTTTCGGGACTCCTGCCGCGCCACCGTGAGGCATTGGCGTAGAATGGATTGATACAGCAAAAGGTGCACTTCCCATAACAGCCTCTGCTGCCTTGCAGGTTTACCTCGGGCAGGCGAAACGAGGCTTCGGTGCGTACCGGGAAAGGCAGTGAGTCCAGGTCGTCGATGGGCTTAGACCGGGTCATGGTAATATTGCCGCGTTCATCCCGCCGGGCTGTCCCTGAAATCTCCGGGGGATGGCCAGGTCCATCCAGCGCATCCGCCAGTTCGACAAATAACAATTCCGGCTCCCCCATGATGACCGAATCAATTGCATCGCAGCCCCGAAGGATGTCCTCGAAATTGAAGGTCGGGTAATACCCGTAAGCGGTTATATACCTGGTCAGTTTTTCCTGCTTCACGCGCTCCAGCAGGCTGAAAAGTTCCGTATCCGTTCGCCAGTGATAGACCATGTGCACGCCCAATAGATCGGGCTTTTCGGCGCTGATTCTGTCTTTGATATACTCATACGAGAGATTGTCCAGATAGCCTTCCACGATCTCCACGCGGTGCCCGGCTTTCTCGAGAACAGCGGCCGCATACCCGGAAAGAAGGCAGGAGGAGAGGGGAGTATTGGCAATATCGTTGCACCGCCGCGGATTGAAAGCCCTGGGGTGCTCGATCAGCAGAATCTTCATCGTTTTACCTCATGCCACATGAAGACATTCCGCTGCAGGTGCAGTGCCTGCAGCCGGTATCTCAGTGTATCAAAGGGTCTGGGGTTGTAGTAGACGGGGTAGAGCAGGTCCGTATCGGGACCGATGACGCCTTCTTCACGAGCGATCTTCTCAATGGCAGTGCCGGGAAGTATACGGATATTATTGAGCACAACGGTGCCGAGGTTTCTCTTCGGGCTGTGCAGATCGTAGATGCGGTCCAGGAGTCTCATTCCCTTGGCGACAGTATCTTCAGACTCGCCGGGAACGTTGACCATGAAGTGGTATACGCTGATCACATCGCTGGCCGCGGCCAGGCGTGCCGCGTTGAGTATATCGTCTTCAGTCATTCCCTTTTGCAGTACGTCCAGGGATTGCTGGCAAAGGCCGTCCGCCGAAAAGAAGAAACATTCACACCCCGCTTTTTCGTAGAGCGCCATGTTTTTCTCATCCAGATGGTCCTCCCTCATAAATCCGCTCCAGCGGATTTTGAGCTTCCTTCGGAGAATCTCATTGGAGATGTCTTCCAGATGGCCGCGAGGAATGTTCAAAACGGGGTCCGTGAAGTGGAAACTGGCAATAGAGTATTCCTTCGCGAGCCATTCGATTTCATCCACGACACTGGCGGGCGAACGGCGGCGCAGTCCGTTTCCCTGCAGGCTGGGGTAGACGCAATAGGCGCAATGGTATGGGCATCCACGTTTTGTTTCAATCCCCACGGGCGAAACGTAGCTGTTGATATCCAGGTATGGACGCGGATCGAATAGTTGCCTGGCGGGTGGAACATATTGGGAGAGGTCGAGCCCTTCTGAGGATGCAATCAGTCTTGAGTTCGACCCGTCTTGCATACGTGGTTTCCTGGAACGCGATGAATTCCGCAGGGAAGAGACAAGAGCGGGGAAGGATATCTCTCCTTCACCCGTGATACCATAATCAATTTCCGGCAGTTCCTTCAGTATCCGTTCGGGAAAAAGGGAAAAGCCCGTGCCCCCCACAACGAGCCATGCTTGCGGAGACAGAGCCGCGACTATCCGAACGGCAACAATGAAAGAGGGTATCAGAGAAGCGGTCCGGTTGCCGAGCGGATCGATATTGCGCAGGGACAGGCCCACCAGTTCAGGTTGAAAATCCAACAGTTTTTCTTTGAGGCACCCGTATGGATCTCCGGCAATGTTCATGTCCAGGATGTCAACAGTGTGGCCCTGACCGTTTAGGCTCCCAGCCAGGCAGGCAATTCCGATCGGATAAACCCGCTCGGGGGGGGCATCCTCGATGGACAGGGTCTGCACGAGTAAAATACGCATAATCACTCCAACAAGAGCAAAGCAAAATACTTAATGTACTCATCTTTGTATTTCAGGGGTCGCAACGAAAAGCCGGAACGTCTCACCGTTTCGAATACGTCAATGCCGGCAGCTTCCATGGAGGGTCTGGCCAAGCGCGAGTTGCGGCAAGTCCCGTCCACCGGGCAGCCCTGTTTGCAGAGCGAGCACGGACCGGCCCAGTAGGCGAAAGATTTGTAGAATCCCGCCGTAAAGGCTTCTTTTTCGGCCTCCAGAACTTTGAGCTGGAAGTCCCTGGTAGGAGGCTCGCCTTCCAGCAGCAGGGCACGGGAATAGTCTTTGAGCAGCTTTCTCGTTACGGCAGGGGAAGGGCTGTTGGGTGGACACTGGGGTTTTCCATAACAGTCGCATCCGTATCGGCAGCGAAGATCCGCCCAATCCGGCACATGAATGGTACTCACCGATATCGGGCATGCATTGCGAAATCCGAGATCCCTGATTCGGCTCGACAGGACGGAAACGGAATCGAGCCGGAGCCGGGCAAGATGTTGAGACTCCCGGGCTGCAACGATCAAGCCGGTATCCGAACCAAGGGGTATGAGATCGGTGACGTGGAGTTTCCTGCCCGCGAGTTGCTCCCGCACCCACCTTGCGGAAAACACCTTCCCATTGAAGGTGTTTATCAGCATGTTCAGGTCAAAGAGAGCAGCCTTTTCAGGAAAGTGCTCCCGGTAGAAATCATGAATTACGAGGATGCCTCCGGAATTGAGGCATCCCAAGGCTTCATCGAGCAGATGGATGGCCTCGATTTGGGAATAGGCGTGGAGTACGTTCGAAAGCACCACCAGATCAAAGGCGCCCTTGTTTACAGGCCAGGGTTCCAGAAGATTGGCCGGGCAAAAGGTGATGCGATCTTCCAGCCGCCTGGACCGCAACAAGTCGGCGGAATAGCCCAGAACGGATGGAAGGTCGAGCAGGGTCGCCCTGGCGCCGGGGAAGCGGTCGAGAAACCCAGCCGAAACGGCGCCGGACCCGGCGCCCACATCCAGGATGGCTCCAGAGACATTGCTGAATAATGGCAGTATCTCGTGTACCTTGATCCTGGCGACATCATCCATGGCACGAATGTACTCATGGATGCGCCTCGTCAACTGTTCGGGCTCTTCGGGAGCGGGTTCGTAAATCCGCCCTCCGGTTTTGAGAGAGCCTTTCAGCTTTCCCCATGGAGTGGAAAGGTGCTTGCGCCAGAGGATGGAGTTCCCCTGGTAACCTTCTTTACCCTTCACAAGGTGCCGCGAGGCAATTCTTGTATTGTAGAAGAATCCGTCGCCCCGGGTTAAAAGACCCACGGAGCAGAGCGCCTCAAGAAAGCGTTCCACTGCCACGGCGTCCAAATCAAGCATCCGGGCGATTTCGGCGGCGGAGCCCCCCGTTGGATCGAGCCTGGAGAAGACATCCAGTTCGACCGCGGTGAACAGCGCCTCCGAAAACCAATAGCCCGTTGCCAGATCTTCCAGGTATTGGGCCCCACTCCGGGGATCATGCTCCGAAAACGACGGAGGTTTCACACCTTGTCCTGTCACGAGTTCCTGCATACCCCGGCGTCCTCGAAGGTGAGCATCGTGCCTATGACCTGAGCGGCGGATTCCACAATGTTCATGGCCAGCGCCGCCCCGGTTCCTTCTCCCAACCTGAGGTTCAGATTCAACAAAGGCTTGAGTCCCAATTCATCGAGCATGATCCTGTGTCCATACTCCAGGGACTGGTGGGCGGCGATCATGTAATCCAGGGATGCGGGCGCGAGTACTTTGGCGAGCAATGCTCCCGCCGAGGAAATGAAGCCATCCACTACAACCGGTATCTTGAGTGATGCGGCCCCGAGGATCAACCCGGCGATGCCACCGATTTCAAATCCGCCCACCTTGGCCAGGATGTCCACGCCGTCAGCGGGATCGGGGCTGTTGACACTCAGGGCTCTTTCGATGACATGGATCTTATGGTCGAGAGCCTCGTCGTTGATTCCCGTTCCCCGCCCGGTCACATCCCGGACTGAACGCCCGGAGACAGCGGCAAGGATGGCGCTGCTGGGAGTCGTATTGCCTATGCCCATGTCACCCGTGGCAAGCAGTTCAACGCCTTCCTTGACAAGGCGGCGAGCGATCTCGATGCCGGTCTCAAGGGATTTCTCGGCCTGTTCGCGACTCATCGCCGGACCATTTGCCATATTGCGTGTTTCATAGTCCACTTTGCGAAAGAGCATTTTTTCGGCGAATGCGCTGTCCAAATCCGAACCGACTCCCATATCAACGACAACCACCCTTGCGCCGGCAACTCGCGCCAGAACGTTTATAGCCGCACCTCCGGCTATAAAATTGGCAACCATCTGGAGGGTGACCTCTTGTGGAAAAGCACTCACTCCTTCTTCCACCACACCATGATCGCCCGCCATGGTGACCACCGCTTTGCTCTTGACGGAGGGCTTGAGGCTCTCTCCGATGGCCGCCAGTTGTTCCGCGATATCCAACAGTTCTCCCAGACTTCCCTGGGGGATGGCTAGGTTATTCAGATGTGTCCTGGCTCTCTGACGCCAATCGGCGCTCACGGGTGCTATCTTCTCAACGGTGTCCCGCAGTATCGATCCCATTCCATTACCTCCGATCATATAAAACACGGCAACAGGATCTGCTGCCGGCCTTTCGGGTTATTGTCGCCCCCGGGAACCGCGGGCCCGGTGTTTCGGCGCATTAGGTCAAGGCCCCCGGGCCGTCTTCGTGGATGTACCGGGTTGCGCGGACTATGAAGCGGGCCGCAGGGCGATCTCAAATGGTTCCAACGAAGAGGGCGGAGGCCATGAGACGGCGGAGCAGGGCCGGAACGCCCATGAGGAAGCCAATGGCCGGGACAGGGGCCTCCCCGTGGGCGCCTTATTCACCATGCTCACTCCGACCCTCGGAGCACGGGTATTCGAGTCGTGGACCGCAATACAATGAGCAAGCTCAATGGGTCGCGGCCCCGCCTCAGGCAATCCCGAAAAACCTGGCCGCGACCTGGGCGGCGCATTGGGGTCCGCAGACTGCGCAGCAATGGCCGGCCTCCCCATTCCCACTGCTTGTTTTTGCAAGCTTGGGATCGATGGACAGGCTGATTTGCCGATCGAGGTCCAGGGCTACCCGCGCTCGGGCCATCCGCAGATCCATTGCCATTGCCTGTTTGTTGCCCTTGGCCAGGTCCGCGGCGTGCGCGGCGATACGGGCGGCGATGATACCGTCTTTTATATCCTGTTCCGTGGGCAGCCCGAGATGTTCGGCCGGCGTGACATTGCAGATGAAATCCGCGCCGGCCGTGCCCCCGATGGCGGCGCCAATCGCGGAAGTAATGTGATCGTAGCCCGGGGCCACATCCGTGGCCAACGTGCCGAGGACGAAGTAGGGCGCACCGTTGCACAAACGCTTCTGCAGCAGCATGGTTGCCTTTACGTGGTGCATGGGAACATGCCCCGGACCCTCCACCATTATCTGTACCCCGGCCTCACGTGCCCTGGCCACCAACTCGCCGCCTATGATCATCCCCTGGATCTGTGCGCCATCCATGGAGTCCGCTGTTGAGCCGGGCCTTATGGCGTCTCCCAGACTCAACGTTACATCGTAGCGCTTCAGGATTTCGAGCAGGCGGTCGAATTCCTCGTACAAAGGATTCTCTTTATTATTGTGCAGCATCCAACCGGTAAGGAAAGCTCCGCCGCGGCTTACCACATCCGTAACCCTCCCGGTGTTCTTGAGGCGCTTTATGACATCGAAATTCAGGGCGCAGTGTATAGCCATGAAGTCCACACCCTCTGCGGCATGTTTTTCAATGGCCTCGAATATGTCGTCCTCGGTCATTGCCACTATGCTTCCGCGCTTTTCAATGGCTTCGATGCCGCACTGGTAGATGGGCACGCTGCCGACCGCGACATTTGCCCGCGAAAGTGTCTGCCGCCGCATGGCGTCAATATCGCCGCCGGTGCTCAAATCCATAACGGCGTCGGCTCCCATTTCTTCCGCGATGGCGAGCTTTCGCGCCTCCATCTCCATGTCGTCTCGGTCGCTGGATGTACCGATCAGGGTGTTCACTTTGATCCGCAACCCCTGGCCGATACCGCAATAGTTGAATTCCTTCCGCCTGATATTTCTGGGTATGACAATTGTCCCGGCCGCCAATCCGGCCTGAATGACCTCGACGTCTATATTCTCCCGTTTCGCGACCATTTCCATTTCGGGAGTAATCCGGCCCGCGCGGGCTGCAAGTACCTGAGTCATTGATTAATCCTTTCCCTTAGCAAGATCGCCCAGAAGCGCCCAAATATTGAGACACCACTTTCATGGCGCAATATTTCCCGCACATCGCGCAAGCGGAGGAAGATTCCTCGCTTCGCTGCTTTCTGAGTTCAGTGGCTCGTCCGGGATCTATGGCCAGTGCGAGTTGCGTTTTCCAATCGAGGTTTTTCCTGGCTCGGGACAATTGAAGGTCCCACTCCCTTGCTCCCTTGAGCCCCTTTGCCAAATCCGCCGCATGGGCGCCGATGCGCGCGGCGATGACCCCTTCGTGCACCTGGGCGACGTCGGGTATGCCGAGGTGTTCGGCGGCCGTGACGTAACAGATGAGTTCGGCGCCGGCCCAGGCGGCTATGGCCCCGCCGATGGCCCCGCTTATGTGATCGTAGCCGGCCGCGATATCGGTTACCACCGGGCCGAAGACAAAATAGGGCGCTCCCTTGCACAGACTTTTCTGTAGCGTGACTGTTGCCTCGATGTGGTTCAAGGGAACGTGACCCGGTCCCTTTACCATTATCTGAACCCCGGCCTCCCTCGCCCGCCTTACCAGTTCACCCAGAATGACGAGTTCATGCACCTGGGCGCCGTCAAGGGAGTCGGCCACGCACCCGGGTCTCATGCCGTCGGCGAGACTGATGGTTACATCGTATTTGCGAGCAATTTCCAGGAGGCGGTCATATTGCTCGTAAAGAGGGTTTTCCTTCTGGTTGTGGATCATCCAGCCTATCAGGTGCGAGCCGCCATAGCTCACCAGTGGATCTATTCTGCCTTCGTTTTTGGCCCTTTGCACAATGTCCATGGTCGTGCCGCTGTGCAGAGCCAGAAAGTCAACTCCATCGGCGGCCTGGCGCTCGATCACCTCGAACAGGTCGTCAACCGTCATATTGACCGGTGAACCGCGTCTTACGGCTGCCTCGGCAATAGCCTGATAAAGGGGAAGAGTGCCCACGGGGGTGGTGGCCGCGGCAAGAGTCTGCCCGCGCATGGAATCGATGTCCCCACTTACACTCAGGTCCATGATCGAATCCGCGCCGGCGGCAATGGCCGTCCTGATTTTCTGAACTTCCACGCCGATGGCGGCGCCATCTCCGTAGAGTCCGACACTTGCACTTACCTTGGTTCGCAGGCCCGTTCCTATTCCCGTGAAAACCGAGCTGTTTCGGCGATTGTTGCAGGGTATGACAATCGTGCCTTCCGCGACACCCTGCCTCACTACATCCGGCGGAACCCCCTCTTTTTGAGCAACTTGTGCCATTGCCGGAGTGATTGTTCCCGCGAGTGCTTCAGTCCTTTGAGTCATGTAATCCCTTTCCTGGCAGTGATTCTTCTATTGCGCGGGACCGAGGCATGGGCTTTATCGGTGAATCTCTTTTCGGCAAAAAAAAAAGCCCATGCCGGATCGTCGGCATGGACTTTTCCATCATCCATGAACTATTGACACTACCCACTCGGGGTAATGTTCAAACATTTTACAGGCAGGTCTCCTGGCTACCGGGTTAGAGCGCCCGCGCCTCCCTTCCCACCAGTCTTGCCCGTGAGGACGACTGACAGTGGCTATGAGGTGGACTACCGGTTACAGTGGCGGGACCGCCCGGGATTCTCACCCGGTTCCCTATTCTCCCTTTCGGGCACCTGAAAAATGCGCAATTTACTTTCGGGGCTCCTTTTATTCGGTATTCTCCGCCTTGTCAAAAGAAAAATCCGGGGAGTCATCATTCCCCGGACGCGGAAAGAATTGTTTCTACTCGATCTCCATGAATATCTCGTCGATAATTATCGCGCGGAAGAGACCTTCCACCTGGTGTTAATCCAATAACGAGGTCCTCCCCGGCATGAAGAAATGCTCCGGGGAAGTTGCGGGAGAGAAGCCGTGGACTCACTAAAGATCAGAATATCGCGTGACCTGGCCGCGGAGCATGGACGCGAGGCTGTCCGGATTACCGAATCCGGGGAATACCTTGCACCATCCGGCAAAGCAGTGAACATTTCCGGGCTGGTCGAAAGATCGGTCGGGGGGACGGTTTCCTACCCTCCGGACAAGCCTCTTCCGGAAGCGGCGACAGGGGATTATCGAACGGATATCTCGGTCGCAAACATGACGACCCTGGATGCCGCATGGCGTCTGATCGTCGCGGGACATCACCCGGCGGTACTCAATTTCGCCTCGGCCACCGACCCGGGTGGCGGTTTTCTAGGAGGCGCCAGGGCGCAGGAGGAATACCTGGCCAGGTCTTCCGCGCTCTACGCGTGCATCAGGGAAAATGCCATGTATGCCTTTCACCGTGCGCGCCGGGATCCTCTCTACACGGACTATGCAGTCTACTCTCCCGATGTACCTGTATTCCGCGGTGATGATGGAGGGCTCCTCGAGGAACCCTACACGGTCGGTATGATCACATGCCCGGCGGCGAACGCGAGCAGAGTGCCACCGGGGAGGAGCAGCGAAATCGAGCCCGCGATGTGGTCACGCATTCTCAAGGTCCTCTCCATTGGGATAAGGCACGGACACGATTCGCTCGTCCTTGGCGCATGGGGTTGCGGGGCATTCGGCAACGATGGTCACGAGATCGCGGGGCTGTTCCGCCGGGCGCTCGAGTGGAACTTCAAGGGGAGTTACGGAAAGGTCGTTTTTGCCATTGTGGATTGGTCTCGGGACAGAAGATACATCGGACCGTTTCAAAAGGTTTTCGGCGTAGACTGAGCACTACCGCATGTCCGTACACCCGTTCATGCTCACGTGTGTTTAAGGAGAGAGCTTTTTCCTTCTGCGGCGCTGTATGCATTGACTCTTAAATCGCCTGACTTTTCTTCATGCGACCTGTTGAATTTTGTTGGAATTAAATGCTTTCTCCCAGGCTGAACGGCTGAAAACAGTAATCAAAAATGCGGAGCGGCCGGCCGGTCCCCGCGCAACCGGTGGACCGGCCGGCTCAAGCCGCAACCATTCAGTGTCTTTGTCTTTTCTACTATGTTGAATCAGAAAAGATGAGCCGCATAGGCCTCTCTATTCGTCTGTTACCATGACCCAACCTGTAACCGTGCTGTTGGTATCTATTTGATTTGGGCCGGTATTCTTGACGCAAAACCCCGCAATCCAGTTGCCCGCACCGGGCTTAACGGAAGCACTGGCAGCTAGAGCCTGATTCGGTGCGCTAATAACGACCTCTGGAGATGTATCGAGGGCAACAAACTCCGTAATATCACCCGTGATTGGATACGCCTGATAACACAGCCCTATTCTGGCCTCAGTCGTATTCATGGTTCCCGATACCCCCAGCGATGCCACGGCCGAACCGGTGAGGCGTTGGGTTCCGTTTGTAATTATCTCCGCGGTGAAGGGGCCGACAAACACAAAGCTCAAGCTATCAGGTGATATATTAAGCGTGACTGGTCCACTGAAGGGGTAGATCCCAACTCCAGCGGCCCCCGTAGCCCCCGTAGCCCCCGTAGCCCCCGTAGCCCCCGTAGCCCCGGTGGCTCCGGTAGTCCCGGTGGCTCCGATCGGTCCGGAATCACCCGTAGCTCCAGTAGCTCCGGTGACTCCCGTAGCTCCAGTGGCTCCGTCAGCTCCGTTCGGTCCAGTCGGTCCAAAATCACCCGTAGCTCCCGTGGACCCTGTAACTCCAGTAGCCCCAGTGGGCCCTGTAGCTCCAGAAACGCCCGTTGTTCCGGTCGGTCCCGTATCACCCATTGCTCCGGTGACACCGGTCGGTCCGATGGGTCCTGTAACTCCCGTAGCCCCGGTAGTGCCGGTCACTCCAGTAGGGCCGATTGGTCCCGTGGTTCCAGTGGTCCCGGTTGCTCCTGTCTGTCCAAGGGGCCCGGTAGGCCCTGTCGAGCCAGCAGTCCCCGTGGTTCCCGTTACGCCGGTGACACCGGTGAAACCGGTCGGTCCGGTGGGGCCAGTGGGGCCCGGGTTCACGCTGCCGGCGCTCCACAGCGCATAGGGAACCATACCAAACCTGGTCCTGGTGCGCAGAACCCGGTAGGTCCCGTTGGGTCTTTTCTTGGAAACCTGTACCCATAGCTGCTGACCAAAATCCACCGCGGCAAGAGGAGTTACACTCCCGAGCTTTGTTGATATGAAACCGGCGGAATTCGGTGTTATCTGCTTCTCCTCGAACCAGATTTCATTGCCTTCCGTTTCGGCGTCATACAGGCTGAATCTTGCGGTGAATTCCGTGAAAGGGCCACTGCTCAGGGTTGTTTTGTAGGGTATTATTTCCTGAGGCGGCTCGGCGAGCGCCTGAAGTGACAATAGGAGCACAATAGACATCCCGCCGAAAATACCCAAATACCAGCTTCTTTTCATTGATTCCTTTTCCCCCCGCTTCTGATTTGTCAAATAGGAGAACGCTTCTCCTCTTTGACGAAAATGAGTTGGATCACAATACTACTTTCCCTTCTCGAACCTGACACGTTTCGTTTGCGCCGAGATAGTGAGGCCCCGCAGACTCGGCTCTGCCAGTAGTCATCATTAACTGGATTCTTTCAGACATTCGTTCGTTGAAGAAGATGGTATGCGAGCAGGATACATGGCGAACTGCTTGATGTCAAACTGAGATCTACATATGTGATTAGCCCTAAGTAAGATTTAAAGGATATGCATATTCTGTTCTTCAGAGCCTTAGGTAAAGGAATACCGGCTAAAAAGATTTATACCTTGCACGAATAACTATAATAATACTCTATAAAAATATGCACAAGTTTTGTTGCAATTGAATGGAATGTCCGGAATATTGTAGAAAACCAATGCATTGAAGTGGGACATATGCCGCAGTTGGAAA
The DNA here is from genome assembly GCA_039679945.1 of Syntrophobacter sp. Taxonomy (GTDB): domain Bacteria; phylum Desulfobacterota; class Syntrophobacteria; order Syntrophobacterales; family Syntrophobacteraceae; genus SbD1. The sequence continues at coordinate 15,400 of JBDKTY010000124.1, forward strand.
ATCGGATTGATTGTGTCCGGAATCACAACTTCCGGAGGTATCGAAAGCCGATACCTCAAGCGGTCTTCTATTAATCGCCGGAAGATGATCATCCGTCCGTATTCTTGAATGGCCGCAAGGGGATGTGAAAGGTGCGCATTCCCTGCTTTTTACAGAGTTTGTGCACTTAGTAATTCCAACAGGTTAGAGTAGGGTACAGGATGCCTTTAATTGCCAATTGCCGCATCTTTCATTCCGTAAGTCTTCGGAATTATAGGATGTGGGCATAAATAACAGGGAATGCGCCCATGTGAAAGCAGGAACTTTGCCGAATCGGGAGGTTCGGTTTAATAACTTCGAAGCGAAACCCCTTCCACGGCAGGCCACTCAATGAGATCGGACGGCCGAGATGAGGGATTTCTTGATGAAGCGCAGAAAAACGGCATAAATCCTGATGGAATCCCGAAGAGGGCGGAAGTGGGAACTCTTGTTTCCATGCGTGTAGATGGTCTGGATGGCGGACTCACGAATTATTCGTTGATGTTTGCGGCACTCCAGCAACATCTCGAGTTCAAAATCATAGCCGTTTGGCGACAGACCGGCGAGAACGGGAACCATGTCAACAGGTATGCCGCGCAGACCCGTTTGAGTATCAGTCACTTTCTGCCCGGAGAGGAGATTGAATAGGTGACGTGTCAGCTCGTTTCCGAACCTGCTCCTGAGCGGGACCCCCGAACCGAAGCTCCGCACCCCCAGTACAAGGTCCCCGGGATTCTCGCCGAGCGCGTGCGCGATCCTGACGATGTCGGCCGGATCATGCTGCCCGTCGGCATCGGCGGTGACGATTCCCGGACAAAGCGGGTAATGCGCGGCGATAAATGCCAGCCCCGTTTTAAGGGCAGCCCCTTTACCGCCGTTCGCCGCGCGGCGAATAAGGACCACGCCATGGACGCCCGCGAGTTTGCTGAATACCGGTTCACTTTCCGGTCCGCTGCCGTCGTCCACGACAATTACCGCCTCCACGGTGCCGGAATCGAGCAGGCTTCGAACAATGGAGGGGAGTCCGAACGCCGGCTTGTAGGCCGGGATAAGGACAAGGGGCCGTGATTGGCCAGAGGGCGTCAATTGGCCGGGTTTGCCCTCGCCGTGCGGCGGATGGGTCCCATTCACGTCCGCGAATTCACTGATGCAGCGAACCATGTCAGTCGTCGGCCTCGCGTTCTCGTATCTGAGCCAAATAAAACCGGGCGGCGGGATCTTCGGGAAAGTACTTCAGGGTATCTTGCGCCGCTTCACGTAGTCCCGCGGTGTTACCCATGCTTGCCAGGATTTGCATCAGGAGATACCTGGATTCCGTGAAGCCCGGGCTCAACGCGATCGATTTCCGGAGCAGCGGGATAGCTTCCGGAATTCGGTTCCGGTCATTAAGAAAGCGAGCATAGAAATAATAGGCTCCATGGTAGTTCTGGTTGAGTTCGAGCGCGCGCTTGAAGTGGGCTTCGGCAATTGCGTGTTCCCCCAGGTGAGCGCGGGCGATCGCGATATTGACGTGCAGGTATGAGTAGGCTGGAGAATAGAGGAGCGCCTTGTTGAAATAGTCCAGTGCCTTGCGGGCGTCACCCTTGTGGAGCTGTGTCAATCCGTAGTTCATAAGGCCCCGGGGATTCGCGGGGCTCTTCCTGGTGACATCCAGCCACAGACTCTCATCATTGTTCCAGACCTTGTTTCTTTGATAAGTGCCATATGCGTGGCCCGCAAGCACCGCCGAGATGAGAAGTACAATCGCCGCCCTCATCGCAAGGCTGTTCCGGATGGACTCCCAGCGGCGGTTAATGGCAAGGCTGACGCCCCATGTGGATGACATCGCCAACCCGATAAACGGGAGAAACATCCTGTGATCGTTCATCACTTCGGCCAGCGGCACCACGCCGCTGGAAGGGGGAAGCACCCCGGCGAGAAACCAGATCAGCCCGAACGATATCGGTCTTGTCCGCTGCTTTCTGGCTGCGATCACAGCCAGAATCGCCAGCGCGGCAATAAAGATGATACCCGTAAGCACCCGGTCGTCGAACGGATTGGTCAGCGGCTTCCAGTCGGTATCAGCGCTCAGGTTCATGGGAAGGAGGAAGGTGTTGAAGTAGTGAACGATTACGAACGGCTGAGCCAGGATATATTCGAGGCGCGAGGTCGTACTGGGCGTGTAGGTCTTTGGAAGCATCACGGACGAGAGCAGCATCAGGGCGCAGCATACAATCAGTGAGGGTGCGATCATGAGAAGCGCCCTCTTCAACCTGGCGCGCTCTTGTGTATACGGCGCCTCGTCCGATGGCGGATCGCTTTCGAACAGGAGTATATAGGCCAGGAGCAGCAGAGGAAAAATAATCGAAACTTCCTTGGTTATTACCGCCAGTCCCGCCGGAACGAGATAAAGGCAGTATTTTCTCAATCCGGGGCGGCTGATATACAGGAGGAGCGAAGCGGCCATGAACAGAGTGGAAAGCAGGTCCGACTGGGCGGATATATAGTTGACGGTTTCCGCGTTGGCTGCGTGCAGCATGTAGAATGCAGTCCCGGGAAGAGCGGCCCAGCCGCCAGGACCGGATGAATCCGCGAGCCGAAAGATCCTCCTGAACAGGAAGAAAAGAATTATCCAGAGAACCATGTACGAGAGAAAGGAAAAAATCTGAAAGGCCCGTGGGGTTCCACCGCCCGCGCGATACAGGATCGCGAAAATCGTGGTGAGAACTGGACGGTAGGACTGGTTGGCGGGGAGGGAGCTGAAGGTTGTCGCATCGGTAAAGAACTTGGGGATGTTGCTCAGACTCCTTAGGTGGAGATTGTTCTGAATCACATGGCTATCGTCGAATTGAAAGCCGTTTTGAAAATGGTTGGAATAGGCGAGGACGACCGCGCAAACCAGGACGGACGCCAATGCCGCCAGTAGAAGCTTTTCCCTTCTCAATGTTCCGGCACTCCCTTATGCCGCGGTGATAACTCCGCGACGGGTCGCGTCACTACGTGGTCCTTTAATAATACGACGGGTTAATTGAAATGGTCCCGCTCAGTTGTCATGCCCCAAAATGCATTAACGGGTATCTTCGCCCTCATGCAGGGAAGAGCGAAAATACCCGTTAATGATTCAAGAAGCAAGAAACAGCTTTGATGCCACCCTCGGCGGTCCCGAGGGAAAGAGGCGAGTGAGCCGTCACTCGCCTTGAGTTTTGTCACGTTGGTGCTGTCAAGATTTGCCACCCGGATGTTTGATCCATCGAAGGCGATACCCTGTGGACAGTTTTCAGCAGGGAAAGTTCCAACGTTTGACCCGTCAGTGGCTTTGAGCTTTGACACGGTATTGGCGTAATAATTCGGCGCCCAAATGTTCTCTCCAACGGGACGAAGGCGCATCATAAGTGATTGGTACGCTTAAGGCTGTCTATCGAGAGTATTTCAATCCCGGGCAATTGACAGCTTTCTACCTGTTTTTCAGAAGATTGCGCGCAATGACCAGCCGCATGATTTCGTTGGTTCCCTCATAGATCTGGGTAATCTTGGCATCACGCATGTGCCGCTCCATGGGGTATTCCTTGCAGTATCCGTAACCGCCAAGGACCTGCACTCCCTCGATTGTCGCCCACATCGCCGTATCGGATGCGAGAAGCTTGGCCATTGCCGCTTCCTTCTCGTAGGGCTTCGAGTTGTCTTCCAGCCATGCCGCGCGCAGGATCAGGAGTTCCGCGGCGTCGAGTTGAGTGGCCATGTCCGCGAGCTTCCACTGGATGGCCTGGAAATTGGCGATCGGCTGATTAAACTGCTCGCGGGTCTTGCTGTATTCAATCGATCCTTCCAGGGCGGCCCTGCCGATTCCCATGGCCTGAGAGGCAATCCCGATCCGTCCGCCGTCCAGCGTTGTGAGCATTTGCCGGAAGCCCTCTCCGGTCTTCCCCAGGAGATTGTCCCTGGGGATCCGGGCATCCTCGAAAACCAGTTCCGCTGTTCCCGAGGCGTTGATTCCAAGCTTTTCCTCGACCTTGCCTACGCGGAAGCCCGGGGTGTTCTCAAAGTCAATGATAAATGAGCTTATACCTTTATAGCCGGCGGACTTATCGGTGACGGCCGCCAGAACGCAATACCTTGCCACGTTACCGTTGGTGATGAAGCGTTTCGTCCCGTTGATCACCCATTGATCTCCGTCGAGAACGGCCGTGGTGAGCATTTTGGCGGGGTCGGAACCCGCCCCGGCCTCAGTGAGGCCGTAACATCCCAGAACTTCGCCGCTTGCAACGGGCCTGAGATATTTTTGTTTCTGCTCCTCGGTTCCATATCTGTAGACCGGGAAATTGTACAGGCTGTTGCAAACGCTCATGATCACGCCGCATGAGGCGCATGCCTTGGATATCTCGATGGTTGCCAGGGCATAGGAAATGTAATCCATGCCCGCTCCGCCGTACTCCTCCGGAATAGTCACGCCCATCAGACCGAGTTCGCCCATCTTCTCGCAAATTTCCTTGGGATGAGCGTGTGTTTTGTCGAAGTCAGCCGCCACGGGTTTGATTTCGCGTTCGGCGAACTTGCGGGCCATTTCCTGGATCATCTTTTGTTCATCGGTAAGCTCGAAATTCATCTTTTTTCCTCGCCATCAAGAAAAGTGAAGATTAATAGGCACTCACTCCTGAAAACCAGAAGGTGACAATACGGCCAATGGGACTACCCCCTCGGAAGAAAAGGGCAATGAAGAATTGGAGACTGAATTTCCTTTATATGCGGGAGGGGCAGGAATAGGAGAGGTCGAGTTCGGGAGTGCTCCACGCAAAGGATGATGCTGTTACAGAACTAATACTGCTTAGCGTTCAAGACGATACAGTTCCGCAATGCCGAGGTATCGAAGCATGAACAGGCCATGGTTGACCGGTTGCCCGCCTGATATGGAAGATGCCAATCTTGAACGCTGATAAGGTGTAATAATCAGGCGCCGGTTACTTTGTGCGATACCCGGCAAGGCTGAACGTAAGTTTCAGTACTTCTTGACCAAAGATGATTATGCCCGGCACCGCCGAGCATGTGCCGGCGGGTTGAAAAGCCCGCCAACACATGATTTGAGTTAATTGCATTGGGTTCTACCGGTTGTCCCGCAAGACTTCGGTGACTTCCAAAGACTTCAGAAGGTTTGCTTAACGTGCAAGACTTCCCTTGAATACCGGTTTGCGCTTTTCCAGGAACGCGGAAACGCCTTCGTTCCTGTCCTCGCTGCCGAAGCAGACGCCAAAAGCCTCCGCTTCCAGCGCGCACCCGCTTCGAAGGTCCACGTCGGCCCCGCAATCAACTACTCTTTTAATCGAACGGAGCACGCCGGCGGACTTGGCGACGAGCGTTCGGGCAACCTTCATGGTTTCGTCCATCAACTGCTCGGCTGGAAACACTTTTGCCACCAGCCCAAGTTCCTTTGCCTGCTGGGCGTCGATCATTTCAGCCGTCATGCAGAGCTCTTTTGCCTTGGCTCTACCAACCAACCGGGAAAGTCTCTGTGTGCCTCCGAATCCGGGCATGATCCCCAGGTTAATCTCCGGTTGGCCAAACTTTGCCCTTTCGGAAGCATAGATAAAATCACACGACATTGCGAGCTCGCATCCTCCGCCCAGCGCAAAGCCGTTTACGCACGCGATAACCGGTTTTGGCAACTGTTCGATGCGGAAGAATACTTCCTGACCCTTCT
>JBDKTY010000125.1:0-1940 GCA_039679945.1 Syntrophobacter sp.
CCTCGATTTGAACAAGCTCGACATTCCCTCCAATCTTCTCCAGCTCAGCAAGAATCTCGGACAGTTTCTGCTGTCGAGGGTAGGGACGCTGCTGGGGAATGCGGCAAGCCTGTTCACTCATTTCTTCGTCATGATCTTCGTGGTTTTCTACCTGGTCAGGGATGGCGAGAAGATGATTGACCAGGCGCGGTATTTCTCACCCCTGAGAGCGGAACAGGAAGACAGGATACTGGACGGCACGCGGCTCGTCGCCCGGTCCGTTTTCGTGGGGACTTTCGTCACGGCCATCTGCCAGGGACTTGTGGGCGGCATCGGGCTTGCGATCGTCGGTATCCCCGGCCTGTTCTGGGGGACGGTGATGGCGTTTTCCTCGCTCATCCCCGTCGTGGGCACATCGCTCGTGTCGGTGCCGGCAATCATTTACCTCGTTCTGTTCGGAAGCTGGAAATCCGCCGTGTTTCTCGCCCTCTGGTGCGCCCTCATCCTGGGATCGATCGACAATTTCCTGCGGCCTTTCCTCATGCAGGGCGGATCGAAGCTCTCGCCGTTCTACATCTTCCTGGCCATTATCGGAGGCGTGCAGTACTTCGGGCTTATAGGAATCCTTTATGGCCCGCTGATCCTGACGTTTGCAATGATCATGCTGTACATCTATGAAGTGGAGTACCGGGAAGACCTGCTTGCGACCGGCAGAAAATACATGAAGACGGATTCGGAAAACGCTGCCGACTGATTTCCGGCAGGCTCTTCCTACAGGCCGGGTTTTCCGGACGGAGCGCGCTGTCATTCGGATTTGCCGTATTCCGAACCGCATTCGGGCAGGCGCGATCCGAACAGGTGCAGGAATCGGCTGCTCTTTGCAGTGTACTGTCTCAGCCGGGGAAAACGGGTTTCGATCCTGCAGAAGAGGCGGGCGACGAACGGCACATCGGACGCCACCAGCAGGCCCGCCAGGATGATGAGGGACCATCCGGGAAGAACCGGCAGCAGAATGCCCGCCACGCTCAGCAGCAGAAGAAGACATGCCAGAAATATCCTGAACAGCCGTGTCATAACGCTCCCGTAACAGCGATAAAGGTTCGTGAACAATGCGCCGCCGAAGGCGGGGCTGAAGAAGACGCGTCCAGGCGGATGTTCCGCCTCCGGTTTTTCCGGGGCTCTACGACCACCTTTTTCAAAGATAACAACGTGGTCCCTGGGATGCTCGAACCGGACGGCTTCCGGAGGTGGGAGCCTGGAGGCGCGGCGCGGTAATCGGATTTCACATGTGAAAGCGAATATTTTGGCGGATCTGCCAGAGGGGCTATCTGGATAATTTAGTCTGGATGCAGTGTTAAGATAAAAAGCATAATTCTTCGCAGCGGAATGCTATTACTATGATAAACAGCAGCCTGATCTTGATAGAGAATTGGAAACATATAATATATAGTAACTGGTAATCATTAAAAATCCAGCCGTCCATCGTTTAGGGAGGACTGATTGTGGGGCGATTTCCGGCATGCGGGGTGGCGAAGCGGTCTGAATGCCTGGGATGGGAGAAGCCTTACCTGGCACCCATTTACGAACATTAGGGGTTCGGGTTGAATGGTTCTTAACGATTCTGTCGAGGCATACTCATGTCTCGTTAACTCAATAACTTAAATTTGTGAAATTATAATCACAGTACTTGACATGGCCTATCTAATGCGGTAAGAGTTGGTCCAAATATTTGTTATAGTTGGGTCCGGTATTGTGGAGCCTTTGTAAAATCGATCTCGGGGTGTGATAGACGATTTCCAAGGGTACTCTCAAGGTAACGCACCGGCAAGCATCAAAGGACAGCAAGAAGGAAAGGATTTAAGAAATGCCGGAAGGTCGCGTGAAATGGTTCAATGACAAGAAGGGTTATGGTTTTATCGAGACCACTGACCAGGGAGATGTCTTTGTACACCACACTGCCA
>JBDKTY010000126.1:0-1577 GCA_039679945.1 Syntrophobacter sp.
ACTCGATTCTGAAGATGAAATGATGAAGATCCTGGAAGGGATAGAGCTGAAGGTCAGGCATAACCATCCGTTATTGTTGGAACTCCTCCCTGAATAGATCATCCCAAAACCGTTGTGATGGTCTCAATCATGGAGGAGCCCTCCGGGAAAGCCAAATGATTTTCGCGACCCACACCCGCCCAACCCTCCCCGTCAAGGTCAAGCCTACTTTTGGGGGACGCCCATGAAATTCTGCGTTTCTCTCCTCATATAAGCTCTGAACTCCCCGGCGATTGCCTCGCCTCTCCGGACTTGTCCTGCCGACTGGCGATTGGCTCAAGGACGGGGGGCCTGACCACGTCGGTGTCGTCCAACCCCGAACTTCTCACCGTCCGAAACGCATCCAGGCTCTCGGTTCGCAACCTGTTGCAATCTTTACCCGTAGTCGTGATTGTGCTTACCGGCGGATCGAGCGGTTTCGAAACACGGCGCAGTACGTACTTCAACTTTGCAGCCGGAGGGCCGCAGGCGGTATTTCCGCTCCATCGCCGCTCGGGCATCTTCCGGCACAGAATCGATGAAGTCGCCATCGCCAAGAATTCTTTCATCGCTTTTGACCTGGACGCCTTTGCGAGACAGAAAAAAAATTGATTTATAACGGTTCTGGAACCAGTGGCCGTGGCGTCGATGCTTGTGCTTGAAGGACATGGCGTAGCCGGTGAGCGGTCGACGCATGAGGGATGCGACGGGCACCGGACCGGTCTGAGGGAGCAGATGAAAAATGACTGGGGATGAGCGTCCGGCAGGGCAGGATGTGGAGGTCTCGGTTGAGACCAGGATCAGCCGATCGGGGAAACAATCGCGATCGGTGCCGTCCACGAAGATCACTCTTCGCTCCAGACCCGGGCAAATGACGTGGCGCAGGGCACCGGGGGCATCGATGCGGGTTATTCGCGGCATGGGCGTTCCCCTTCCGTCCCCTTGGTGGATTCGCCATAGTCATCAAACAGACGGTTCGTCTGGAAATATCGACTGCTGTCTGTTCCTGATCCGGCCTCTCCAAGTATTTTGGCAATGCCCTCAACTGTACCCGGATCAAAAGGAGGGTGTGCACTCATTCTTTAATCCCCTCCAACAAGGCCGCAATCTCTTCCGGCTGGGGCAGTTGTCCTCTCAATTCCTTGGGCAGCGTCGTGGTGATTTCGTAGGTCGCCACGCCTATGGGCTTGCGGGCGTCGTGCAAGGCGTACTCGACGATGGTGCGGCTCTTTTCCTTGCAGAGAATGATACCGATGGAAGGATTCTCGTCCTCCTGCCGGACCTTACGGTCCAGCGCGGTCAGGTAAAACTGCATCTTTCCGACGAACTCCGGCCTGAATTTCCCTATTTTCAGCTCGATGGCCACCAGGCAGCGTAACCGCCGATGAAACAGCAACAGGTCGATAAAGAACTCTTCACCGTCAATCTCCAGCCGGTACTGACTGCCCATGAAGGCGAACATGCCGCCCATGGCCCGCAGGAAGTCTTCGATCCGGGCGATCAGCGCCCGTTCCAGCTCCCGCTCGCTGTGTTCCTCGCCCAGTTCCAGAAAATCGAAG
>JBDKTY010000127.1:0-126659 GCA_039679945.1 Syntrophobacter sp.
GTCACCCCTGCTCTACGGAGTTGCGAGCGATGTCATTGACCTGGCGCCGACCGTGATAATGGTGGGTGCATTGATCTTTGCCACCATCCCCCTGACTCTGCCGTAGAGGGGAAAGCTGGCGGGGTAAGCCCGGTAGCCTGGTAGGTTGGTAGGTTGGGGTGAGCGAAAGCGAACCCCAACACCCATGGCTGTGGAAAATGTTGGGGTTCGCGCTGCTCACCCCAACCTACCGGCAACCCGCTACTCACCCCAACACACACGGTTGTGGAAAATGTTGGGGTTCGCGCCGCTCACCCCAACCTACCGGCTACCCGCTACTCACCCCAACACACACGGTTGTGGAAAATGTTGGGGTTCGCGCCGCTCACCCCAACCTACCAGCTACCGGCTGAAGGCGACGCTCATTGCTTTCTCGTTTCCTCTTGCGCCGGAGCCCGAACGAGTATTCGGGCTACCCGCTTGGACAAGGCGAAAAGCGCGGCAGGCTTTTCAGCCGTCGTCATCTTCGCCCGCCGCGAAGGAATGCGCCATTGCCCGGGCCCTCCGTGCCCTGGCACAATCGGGGCACAGGTCGCGCGGGACAGCGGGAACATTTTCCTCCGTACCCCTTCCCTCCACGAACTTCAGAAAACGTTCCGGTACGAAAGACCCACCGCAGTCTGCGCAGCGCAACACTTCCATCCTGTTGAGCAGGGTCCCGCAGAGCCTAAGTTCCCGAAAACCGTCCGCATCCGAAATCCGCATGGCGCCGGTCGGGCAGGCCAGGGCGCATGCGCCGCAGCCGATACAGCGCTCGCCCGGACGCGTGTAATCGGACAGGATTCTCTCGTCCGGGCCGATTTGTTTGAAATGAAGCGCCTCGATTTTCATCTGTTCCCGACACACTCCCTCACACTCACCGCACCGTATGCACACGTCGCACCGCAGGCATCTGCCGGCCTCGGCCAGCGCCTGTTCCTCTGAAAGGTCAAGTTCCACCGGTTCGAAATTGTGTGTACGCGCGTCAATCCCGGCCATCGGCATGGCAATACGGCGGGCGCCTATTCTCAGGGATGCGGGGACGGGGACACACTCATGGGGCGATCTTTTGTGGTTCAGAAAGAGGCGAGCCTGTCCTTCGCGGCCTTCAAGATAGTGTTCCATGTCCATTGCGGCCTGTTTCCCGGCCGCAATGGCCTCCACGACCGTAGCGGGGCCGGTGACCGCGTCGCCTCCGGCAAAAACGTCCGGGACATCGGTACGGGTGCTCGGGGCTTGTGTCACCAAAAGGCTCTTCCGGCTGGTTTTGCACGGATAGTTATCGGCGAACGGTCCGAGGTCCGGACCCTGGCCTATGGCGGCAATGACAGCATCGGCTTCGATCCTGAAGTTGCTGTCCTCGACCGGCACGGGTCTTCTGCGGCCGCTTGCATCCGGCTCCCCGAGCCGGGCTTCGAGGCACTCCAGGTAAGCCACTTTCCCGGATGCGCCCCCGACGCGGACCGGGACGGTGAGGAAGTGGAAGATAACCCCTTCCTCGATGGCTTCATGAATTTCCTGGGGGTTTGCAGGCATCTCGGCCCTCGTGCGCCGATAGGCGAGGTGAACCTCTTCGCACCCCAGCCGGATACAGGTGCGGGCAGCATCCATCGCGGAATTGCCGCCCCCGATAACGATGATCCGGTTTCCGGGCTTCGCTTTTACTCCCGAGTTGATACCTCTCAGAAATGAGATGGCATCATAGACGGGCGCGAAGTCATCCTCGCCGCCGATACCCAGCCGGTACCCACGATGAGCGCCGATGGCGAGGAATATGGCAGAGTAGCCGTCTTTGCGAAGGTCGTCCAGGCTCAGGTCTTTCCCGATGGAAACCCCTGTTTTTATTTCCACACCGAGAGAGCGGATCGTGTCGATTTCCCGGTTGACAACCTCCCGTGGGAGCCGGTACTCGGGAATGCCGTAAACCATGAGACCGCCGGGTTTGGACAGCGCCTCGAAAATCGTGGCTGGATATCCCGCGAGCGCCAGATAATATGCGGCAGTGAGTCCCGCCGGACCGGAGCCGACGATAGCCGCCTTCCTGTTCTTTCTCGGCGCGGGGACCCTCGCGGTGGGAAAGGTCCCTCCGTTGAGCGCCTGCCTGGCCACGAAAGCCTTGAGGTAGCGTATGTTGACCGCCTCATCCAGGTTGGCGCGAACGCACGCTTTTTCGCAAGGGTGAGGGCAGATAAGCCCGCAAACCCAGGGGAAAGGATTATCTTCACGGATGAGGTCGAGGGCGTCACGGTACAGACCCCGGGTGGTCAGCGCGAGATAACGCGGTATGTCGATGCCGGCGGGGCAACCGTTCTGACAGGGGGCGGGGCGCAGCTTTTCGCATGCTCCTTCAGGGCAGTTCCTGAAGAGCGCGTGTGCCTCGAAATCGGATCGGAAGTCCGCCAGGGAAGAAAGCAGGGGATCGATCACGCGCGCCACGGAGGGGCAATGGTTTTGCGATCTCAGGGCTTCGGCCCTTGCTGTCAGGACCTCCATGCCGCCGGGTCCGGCGGCGCCCGCCACGAAAGCGGAGAGAATCTTCTCCAGCGTGGAGAGCTCAAGGAGACAGTTGCCGCATATCGCGGCACTTTCGGCAATCGCGTCCGAAAGGGTCCTCAGCGTTTCCGATACGACACAGGTGTGTTTACTGGTACCGGGCTTCACAAACTTTTCAATATTGCTGTTATCGATCATTTTTCAAAAAGGTTTCCATGGAACGGGTTAACCGGAGATGGCTATGCAGTCTCGGAAAACGAGCATCCGCCATGCTCCGTCATCAGTTTGAATATTTTGGAAAGCCCGCGAGATTTCAGCTTTGAGCATGGAAGAATTTTCCAAGCTGTGGAATACTGGGTCAACATGGAGAAGGCGAACTTATGACCGTCCCCGGCAGACAGATTTGCACAAATGTCGAGGAACAATCAATTCTACCCGATTCGAAAATGGGTGTCCAGTAAGGATCAGAGGCCTGTCGCGCCGGTGCCGTCCCTCTTTCCGATTCAAGAGATAGGGACAATTGCAGGGCACTCGCGCGCTGAACCGGAGAAGGATTAGACGAATATGGCTCCAATTCTCGGAAAATCTCCAGGATGCTTTCGGAAATTAGATATTTGCCACTCCAGGGAGACGGGGATCGCAACTCTGGGGTTGCTGCTCCTCCTTGCCCTGTTGACGACAGCGGGCTGCGCGGGCCTCGGTTCATCCCGCTGCCCGACAGAAGCAAGAGGATCTTCGGAAATGGTAATCGGGGATGTGGTGGACACGGGATGCGGCAGTCTGCTGAAGCAGGATGAGTTCGTGGAAAAGCTCTCGGACGTGCGGGTTGTCTATTTGGGGGAGACCCACACCAGCAGCGAGGACCACAAGGCGCAACTGGCGGTTCTCAGAAAACTCCAGGAAAAGAACCCGTGCATCATCGTTGGGATGGAAATGTTTCCCCGCTCGGCCCAGCCCGTTCTGGACCGCTACATCAAGGGAGAAATGACAGAGGAGGAATTCCTTCGGGAAGTGCAGTGGGATAGAGTGTGGGGATTTCCATATCCGCTTTACCGCGGGATAATTGACTTCGCGCGTGAAAAGCGACTTCGGCTTCTTGGGCTGAATGCCCCGAGCAAAATAGTGAGCGCCATAGCGCGGGGGGGCCTCGGGTCGCTCTCCGCCGAAGAGAGGGCACAGGTCGCCCGCGATTTCCACCTCGATGATGCCGGAAACCGGCTCCGCATCCAGAAAGAGTACACTGTTCATGGAAAAGAGCATATAAAGAGCTTTGAAGCGTTCTTCGAAGCCCAGCTCGCATGGGAAGAGACGATGGCGGAGACCATCGCTGAACAGTTGCGGGTTGGGGGGGAAAAGTGCCAGATAGTGGTGATTGTGGGCAAGGGACATATTACCGGGAAACTGGGGATTCCGTATTTCGCCGGCCTGCGTGTGCCGCACGAATACAGAACCGTGGCACCGGTTCCTTTTGACTATCCGTTCAGTTCGTTTGATCCGGACATTGCGCAATATGTGATGATCACGGACAGGAGTGCGCCGCCGCACCGCCCGCGTCTGGGGGTAAGAATACAAACAGCGGCGTCCGGTAAGGGAGTGGAGGTACTCGATGTGTTTCCGGAAAGCGCCGCGGCGAAGGCGGACATTCGGAAGGGGGATATCATAGTCCAGGTGGACGGAACTCCCGTGCAGTTCGCCGAGGAACTTCAGGAAGCGGTGGCCGCGGGCGGCCTGGAACTTACCGTCGAAATAGAACGAGCCTCCAAACGACTTTCAACCGTTGTGACGATCAAAGAGTAAAAGACAGACGGATCTATCCTCGTCCGAAGAAACCGGGTACGCCTGAGGTTCGCTAAATCCCGGAAAAGGTGTTTTCGGCGGAAAATCGATGATATGAAATTGTTTCAGAAAAAAAGGTCCTTCCTGCGCGTGGTCATCGTCAGGGGTTTTCTCCTGGTCCTGTTGGTCGCCGTGTGCGCGTGGGCCGGTTTTTCCTATTATCTTTATAACGAGATCAAGGATCGATTCTCCTCACGCAGATGGAGCGTTCCCGCCCGTGTTTTTTCGGCGACCGTTCCCGTCTACTCCAAACAGGCACTTTCGCTCGCGCAGCTCAGACACATGCTGGAGGCGCGCCGTTACAAGGAATCGGCAAAAGATCCGAGCGTAGCGGGAGAGTACCGGGTAGCCGGGCACAGTCTCACGGTATTTCTGCGTGATTTCCAATTCCCGGGTCACTTTCTGGCTTCCCAACGGATTCAGTTCGATTTCCAGCAGAACAAAATCGCGCGCATACGCGGCCCCAAGGGCGAGATTACTTTCCTGGAGCTGGAACCGCTCGAGATAGCACGTCTTTTCGGTCCGAACCGCGAAAGCCGGATGCTGATCAACATCCGGCAGATTCCGCGCAACCTTATCGACGCCATAGTGTGCATCGAGGACCATCGCTTTTACGATCACAGCGGGGTCGACCTCATGGGGGTCATCCGTGCCATGATCGCGGATTTCCGCGCGGGCAAGGTGGTCCAGGGGGGCTCCACGATAACCCAGCAACTGGTGAAGAACTATTTTTTGGTACCGGACCGCAGCTTTCGCCGAAAAGCCCTTGAACTCTCGATGTCTCTCATCCTGGAAGCCCTTTATGAGAAGGATGAAATTCTCGAGATGTATATGAATGAAATATACATGGGCAATCGCGGCGGAGTGGCAATACACGGAATAGGCGAGGCCGCCCGGTACTACTTCGGACGCAATGTCGAAGATCTGACCCTGTCCGAGGCGGCCACATTGGCCGGCATAATACGGGGTCCCAACAGCTATGCGCCGTTGACACGTCCGGAAGCGGCATTGGAGAGAAGAAATCTGGTGCTCAAGCGGATGCTCGACTTGCGAAAGATATCGCCCGCCGAGTACGATGCCTCCCGCCTCGAACCCATCAAGCTTGCCGATATGTCCATTGCTTCGGGGATCGCGCCTTACTTTCTCGATTATGTCCGAAAACAGGCGCAGGAACTCTATGCTCCGGAAGCTCTCGCATCGGAGGGGCTGAACATTTACACGACCCTGCATCCGGAGATGGCGGTCGCCGCCGAGGCGGCGGTTCGGGAAGGACTTCAGGAACTCGAGAAGGAAATGTCCCCTGATCCGGGTCAGACGGAGAGTGAAGGAAGGCTCCAGGGAGCCCTGATCGCGATCCAGCCAAAAACGGGGGCCATCTATGCCCTGGTCGGTGGAAGGGATTACTCGGAAAGCAGCTTCAACAGGGCGCTTAGTGCGCACCGGCAGCCAGGTTCGGCGCTGAAGCCGTTTGTTTTTCTCAGTGCTCTCGATCGCTTCCGGCTCTCGGACAAACTGGTCGACCTTCCGACCTCCTATGAGACGGGCGGGACGGTCTGGACTCCCACTAATTACGACAACAAGTACCATGGAAAAGTATCCATGCGCCAGGCACTGGAGCAGTCGCTCAATGCGGCGACCGTCAATCTTGCCATGGATATCGGCCTGGACAAGGTGATACAAACACTGAGGAACCTGGGGATCGAATCACCTTTGCAGCCCGTTCCTTCGCTTGCCCTCGGTTCGTTCGAAGTCACTCCGATGGAGCTGGCCGCCCTCTACGCCGTGCTCGACAATGACGGGCAAAAGCCTTATCTGCTCAGCCTGAAGGAAATCGTCGATGAAAACGGGGACGTGCAGGAGCGTCGTTCGGTTGAGTTCTCATCCGTGACATCGCCCGCCAAGGCCTTCCTCATCACTTCGCTCATGGAGGGAGTTATCGAAAGGGGTACCGGTCGGCCCCTGAAGCGTCTGGGAATCGATTTCAGATGCGCCGGGAAAACCGGTACCAGCAGCGATTACCGCGATTCCTGGTTCGCCGGCTTTACCACGGACCTGCTGGTCCTGGTCTGGGTGGGGTATGATGACAACCGCCCCACGCAGTTGACCGGAATACAGGGAGCGGGCAGGATCTGGGCGCGTTTTCTCAAAATGGTGCGCCCGTGGGTGAACCCCCAGAACTTTCGCATTCCTCCGGGTGTGGCGCAGAGGATAGTATGCTCCGAATCCGGGCTTCTTGCCACGAATCGCTGCGGCGATCAGAAACTCGAATACTTTTTGACGGAAAACCTGTTGAATGAGTATTGCACTATTCACTCCACCGAATAGAATATGCCGCGCTGATATTGCGCCGGCGATCCGATCGTGCATCAGGCCGTATTTGATAACAGGACAAATCGCGATATCCGCCTGTAATCCCCGGGCAGAATGACACAACGTCAAACGAGCGCCGGTATCCGGGAATCCCGGTGTGCACCGTGGGATACATTTGAACCTTGAAGGTCATGTCATACATCCGGAACATCAAGAACGCGGAACCGCTTCATGACTAATTGGCACTGATTGTGTATGAGCGTCCGGCCAGGATTATTAGGATGGAGAATTTCGCCCCGCAATGCCCGCGAGGATGTGGGCATAGAAGGTTTTTCCAGGTGGGGAATCTTTCACGTATTTGTGTTCAGCGACTCGGGAGCAATAACGGCATGGAAAGACGTGATTTGAAAAGTGTAATAACAATAGTCGGCGGGCCCGGTCTTTTTTTGCTGTGCGTTTCAGTTCTTATTTCCGCATGTGCTCCCAACAGACCGGTTTACATTCCACCCGAGTACAGGGAGACGCCTCCGGCCGAATACTCCGCTCCGAGGACCCCTCCCCCTCCCGCCGTGGAACCGCCACGGCAACAGGGACCCATTATCGAAACAACTCCTGAGTTCAGGAAACAGGATATTCCCACCACTCCTTCTCCCCAGGCGCAGCCGCATGCCCAGTCGCCGCAGTCCGCGCAGCAGGCGCCCCGGAAGCAGGAGGCGCAATCTCCCCAGCTCATGGCTTCCATGCAGCTTGTGACGGAGGCGAGGAAACCGCTTGACCGGGGAAAACCCGACCTCGCCATCCCCGTGCTGGAACGAGCTATTCAGGCCGACGTGCAGAATGCCGAGGCTTATATGCTCCTTGCGCGCGCCTGGCGCCAGAAGGGAGCGAAGCAGAAGGCCCTCGAGTTCGCCAGGAAAGCCGAGATTCTCTACCAGGATGAACCGGCTAGGCTCAAAGAAGTCTTCCTCCTGGAGGCCGATCTGTACAAAGACATGGGAGACAACGCCAAGGCTGGCCAATACAGGAAGAAAGCCGAGGCGCTTCACTGAGACTGACCCGGATCCACAAAATCAGGGAACAGAGATCATTCCGCCGCACATCGCTGGAGCAACGGATCCATGAGCGATACCGAAAATCCCGATTACGATCCCGGTAAGCGTCCAAAGGGTTACAGGGCCTTCCTTCTCGTCATTCTGTTTTTGTCATTTTACCTGGCGTACCTGATTCTTTTCCCATTTCTGGATACCCTTATTCTCGCTATCGTTATGGCCTCCATGTTCCATCCCCTCCAACTCTACCTGGCGCGTCGTTTCCGAGGGAGGAAGAACCTGGCGGCGCTCTGTATCGTGTTCATAATAACGTTCGCTATCGCCCTTCCCATCTTTCTTTTCACCTCCACTCTCGTGTCACAGGGACTCGATACGGTTAACAAGGCCAATGAATGGCTGCGAGCCGGCAATCTCCAGAAGCTTACGGATGACCCCCGCATTAACGAAACCATCGCGCGGCTTCAGAGCAGGCTTCCCTTCCTGGAACTCAATAAAACCGAGATCACGAACGACCTCCTGTATCTGAGCAGGAATCTCGGGCAGTTCCTGCTCACAAAGGTCGCCACGATCATAGGCAATGTGGCCAGCCTTTTGGCCCAGTTCTTCATCATGATCTTCATTTCCTTCTACCTGGTTCGCGACGGCCAGGAGATGATGCAGAGCGCGCGGTACTTCTCGCCCCTTCGGGCCGACCAGGAGGACAGGATTTTCGACGGGATCGGCGTCGTGGCCAAATCCGTGCTCCTGGGCACGTTTCTTACCGCCCTGTGCCAGGGAGTTGCCGCCGGCATAGCCTGCATGATCGTGGGATATCCGGGGCTTTTCCTGGGAACGATGTCCGCGATAGCCTCTCTGATTCCTCTGGTGGGGACATACCTGGTTTGGGTCCCCATCTTTTTGTACCTGTTGTTGCTCGGCCAGGTGAAATCAGCCGTCTTCCTCGCGATCTGGTCCATCGTGCTGGCCGGAATCATAGACAATATCGTGAGGCCCTTCCTCATGCGGGGAAAGTCGAAGATGTCGCCCTTCTACATCTTCCTGGCCATTCTCGGAGGCGTTCAGTACTTTGGACTGAAGGGGATTCTCTACGGCCCTCTCATCCTCAGCTTCGCCATGATAATGCTCTACATCTACGGTGTGGAGTACAAGCAGGAATTGACCGAGAGCAAGAAGATGATTCCGGAGGAATAAAAGCAAAAGCCGGGCAGCCATGAGGCTGACCGGCATTGTTATGCATGCTGTTTACTGGCGCGGCGGCTACTTCGCGATCTCCTCGTCCGTCAGATAGCAGGCGGGATCGCAGCTCCAGAGGTCACCCGTCGCGGCCTCGGCGCGTACCCGGAAATTACCTCCGCAAACACTGAGCCATCTGCAAGAAGCGCATCGACCCCGGACATAGTCTTTCTTATCCTTTAGCCGCATCATCAGCGGATTCGACAGGTCTGTCCAGATCTCGCTGAATTTGCGCTCTCTTACGCTCCCGAAGGAATAGTGCCTCCAAAACTGGTCGGCGTGGATGCTCCCGTCCCAACTGATGCAGCCGATGCCCCGGCCGGAACTGTTCCCCTCGTTCATTTCGAGCAGTTCGAGCACCTCGGCGGAGCGCGGAGAATTCTCCCGGAGCATCCTGAGGTAGACGTACGGTCCGTCAGCGTGGTTGTCCACGGTCAGGACCTCTTTGAGGTGTCCACGCCGGTGGAGGTCGGCCGTCCTGTCGATTATGAGGTCCACGGCGGAGCGGGTCTCCTCGTGGGAGAGGTCTTCCTTCATGAGATCGCTGCCGCGTCCCGCGTAGACCAGGTGATAAAAGCAGACGCGGGGGATCTGCTGCGCCTCGAGAAGATCGAAGATCCCGGGAATTTCCCCGGCGTTTCTGCGGTTCATCGTGAAGCGCAGGCCCACCTTGATCCCGGCGTCCTGGCAGGCCTTTATGCCGTCCATCGCTTTCCTGAATGATCCCTTTACTCCGCGGAACTTGTCGTTTACCTCATCGAGTCCGTCAAGGCTGATCCCGACGTAGGAGAGCCCGATCTTTTTGAGTTCGGCGGCAACTTTGGAGTTAATGAGGGTGCCGTTCGTGGAGATGACGGCGCGCATTCCCCTGCCAACCGCGTATTCGGCCAGTTCGATGAGGTCGGGGCGCACGAGGGGCTCGCCTCCGGAAAAAAGAACGACCGGCGCGCCGAATGCCGCCAGGTCATCGAGTACCGCCTTCCCTTCCTGCGTTGTGAGTTCGCCGGTGAAGGCCTCGTCCCTGGCATGCGCGTAGCAGTGCACGCATTTCAGGTTGCAGCGCCTGGTAACATTCCACACGACAACGGGCTTCTTATCCGAAGAAAACTGAAGCAGGTGCGAGGGCAGCTTGCCGCTCTCGCGGCCGTAGCGCAGGGCGTCCGATGGTTCGACGGTCCCGCAGTATAGCTTGGATATTCCAATCATGTCGGCTCCCGGTATATTCGCCCCCGCGGGGGCGGGCAGGTTCTACAGAGCATTTAACCAAGTGAAGTTATGCGTATTTTTAACCCTTTACAGCGCAAATGTCCAGAAACCTGGAGTAGGGGCGGATAATTGAAGGAAGGGGAGTGGTTACCGGGATCGCCCTCGGATTAAATTACACGGATGATTTCGGAATAACAATTTTGGCAGTGCCGGCGGGCAACCGTGCCGGCGCTCACAATGGCCCGCTCGCCCTGAGCGTGTCGAAGGGTAGAACGGGCCGGAATCGAGCGCACACGGTGCTGTTTTCTGGCTACGCCTTGCCACGCGAATGCGGGGTTTACTCCCGCTCTCAATAAACAGTTCTTGAGGGTTAGCAATATCGAGGAGTTATGTCACTGGCCGGGTCATCCACTCCTCGTCATGCCGAGTCGGCTTTTACTCACGGGATTATCTTTCCTTTGTGAACTCTCCGGGGCGCAGTGGATGTTGCCTGTAGCTTTCGCGAATGAGTTCGTCAAGGTACACCTGGCAGTTTTCGACGGCCTGCCTGGGCAGGATGAACCTGGTTTGACCGCTTCTGTCCGCTATCAGTCTAAAGCCGTAGTCAAAGTCGGCGGAAATGCGCTGGCAGATGGCGGAGGCCGACGTGTCTTCTTCCAGAGCACGCGAGATGATCGCATCCAAACCCTGCTCGTCAAAGTGAATTTTTAGGCCGTGTTTCTCGTAGAAATCGGCTTCGAACATCTTTACCTGGTTGTGCAGCACGAGCACCTCTTCAAAGATGTTCTCAAGAGGAATCCCGGTCTCGATGTGATGTTCGAGGACTAAATCGACACGTTCGGCGGTAAAGACCAGGGGATAGTTATCCGAGAACTTCTTCCTCAACGGCAGAATGAGACCGCGCAGTTCGGCCTTTTCCTCCTGAACGAGTCTTTTGTAGACCTGGAATTGCTCGTCGTCGGCGCCCGCGTCGAGCAAGCGTTGCAGTTCGAGTTCCGGATCTTCCACCGTCCTGGCGGTTATGGCAAGTTGTCGCACGGGGGAAGAGGGGAGCTTTTTCTCAAACGGCAGGACTACCTTCTCCAGGACGCTGACCAGGCCCCGCGCACCGGTCTTCTCGGGGTAGGCCCGCTCGGCAATGAGTTGCAGGGCGCTATCCTCGAAGCGGATATCTATTCCATAGCTTCTGAAATCTTCCTTCTTGCCCTGGATAATCGGGTTCTTCGGGTTCTTGAGTATTTGGAAAAGGTCCTCCTTTTCCAGGGGCTCAAGCACGGTGACGACAGGGATACGGCCGACGAACTCACTTTCGAAACCGTAACTTATCAGGTCCTCCGCCTTCACGTGCTGGAGGAATTTGAAATCATTCTCGCGGCTGTGTATCTGGGCGCCGAAACCTATTTCCTGCTTCTGAAGCCTCTTTTTCACTATCTCCGCAAGCCCGTTGAACGCACCGCTCATGATAAAGAGAATGTTCTTCGTATTGACGGAGCGTTTTTCCCGTTTACCCGTTTTTCGGTACTGCTCTATTGCCTGGATCTGGGAAACCGGATCATGCGGGACCTTGAGGTCCACCTCGGTTTCCTCCATGGGTTTCAGGAGCGCCCGCTGCACGCCGGTGCGTGAAACATCCGGACCGATCAGGTGCTGGGCCGATGCGATCTTGTCTATCTCGTCCACGTAGATGATTCCGTGCTCGGCCAGTTCGATATCATCGTCGGCCTGAATCACCAACTCGCGCACGAGGTCCTCGACGTCTCCTCCCACGTAACCGGTTTCACTGAACTTGGTGGCATCCCCTTTCACGAAGGGCACTCCCAGTTTTTGAGCAATGAGCTTCACGAGGTAGGTCTTGCCGACACCCGTCGGACCGATCAGAAGGATGTTGTTCTTGATTCTTCCAACCATCGGCTCGCTTCCAAAGCGGGCGATGCGCTGGAGGTATTTTATGCGGTTGTAATGCGTGCATACCTTGGTGGCCAGGACAGCCTTCGATTCGTCCTGCCGGATTACATACTGGTTCAAATAGTTCTCGAGTTCCTCGGGTTTCATATCGAACCTGATGTTCTCGACACCGCCCGATTTCTCCGGACGATCCTCTGGTTCTCGCGACTGAGTTGCCATCATGGGGGAAATCACCTTAATCCGATATCCATATTTTTTGGAGAGATAATCACTCAGCTCTTTCTCAAGCGTTTCCTGATCGGGAATCTTGGGAGGTTCATCCTGCATTGGAGAGTCCTTCCTCTAAAAATACCACTCTAGTTCTATATGCAGATACACAGAATAACGATAAATACACGTCTGTTCATTTGCAACAATCATACCCCTGAACCCGCGGGTTTTCAGGAAAACATGGCTGGCATTTCCCGTCCGGACACTGCTTTGGCGCTGGTGCAAAGCAGGGGGCATGGATGCTGAATTTATTTCCCCTGGCGAGGGGCGGTCGGGCAAATGGAGGCCTTGCCGGTCACTGGATTAAGCCAAACCCTGTTACTATATTGTTTTCAGTAAAAGCCGGAACCATTCGCGACCAAACCTCGTTATTGTATCCAACGTCGCCGGAGGTTGCAGCACATGCTGCCAATTTTACTCGATCACACCAGCTCAAGAACGCTTCCCCCGCCGACGGACAAAACCGAAAGCAGGTTCTTTCAGGTCCTTTCGTCCCTAACCGCCCGGAAACCAACGCAATATCTAAGAAGCTGTCGAGGGAAAGACCCAAGCCGACTTTCCGACATCCGGCAAAACCGCTTCTTCCGCCGGATGGACGACCATGATAATCGGATAGATCCTTTCCCTCTGCCGGCGCCTTCGCGGCGGAACTGGACGATCCGTATTCACGAGAGGCTGTCCGACCACATTGCTTTGGTCGCGCCGCCTCGTCCCGCCCCGGATTGGAGCCGCTTTCCCGGGAACTCAATATACCGGAGGAAAGGATCGTGGGCGAGGGACTTTGCCGGCTTTACGCGGTTTGGAGCCGGAATTTGGAGGAATTCGTGGAATCAGGAGATTTGATCGGGCGGGAACCGCCCGCGGGATCGCCTCAGCCGAGGCCGGGGACAGTCCCCCAGCATGCGAAGACCCTTAAGGAACGGATCGAGGAAGCAAGAATCGACCCCGATATACCACGTTCAGTGATCGAGTTGATCGAGAAGAACAGGATGAACGCGGCTGGGCAAAGCGGCGCCAAATATACCGAGTTGATAGAGACCTTGCTTGCAATCCCCTGGGGGAAAATCAAACGCATCTGGGTGACGCCGGAGGAGTTCGAGAACGGGCTGAACCGTTCCCATCACGGATTGAGGACGCCCAAGGAAATCATATGCGATTTTTTCGCCAACCTTATCTGGCGTTACCAGCATTTCCGCGAGTCGGAAAAGATGCATTGGCACAGGACGGGGAGCGTCCTGCTGTTCGTCGGTCCTCCCGGTGTCGGCAAAACATCCCTGGCCATATCGATTGCAAGGAACCTGGGAATTCCGTTTCACAAGATTTCACTCGGAGGAATGAAAGACGAGGCCGATATCAGAGGGTACGGCTTTACCTATGAGGGTTCCAAACCGGGTCCGATCATCCAGGGTCTGATCAAGATGGGGGTTATGAACGGAATGTTCATAATGGATGAAGCGGACAAGACCGAAAAGATAGCCATCGCCACGCTGCTGGAGATTCTCGACCCGGAACAGAACCATCTGTTCCACGACAAATATACCCAGACCACGGTTGATATAGACCTGTCCAACTGCCACTTTATTCTGACGGCGAATACTATTGACACGGTCCCCTCGGCGGTCTTGAACCGCTGTGAGGTTATTTTTCTGGACCGCTACAGCGTGGAGGAAAAAATCTCGATAGCGAGGGACTTTTTACTGCAGCGTGTGCGGGAACGCTATCTTATCGGTCGGGACGAGATCTTTTTCGACCCCGACGAAGAGAATGAAATTCTGCGCCACCTCATAACGGACTATACGTCAGAGGCTGGAGTGCGCGACCTGGAGCGCATAATACGTACTCTCTTCCTGCGCGTTCAGCGCAAGGAAATAATGGGTGAAGGTAAACGTTCGGCCAAGCTCACCCTGAATAAGATCCACAGGCACCTGGATGAACCGAACAAGCCCCGGTTGGTCAATGAAGATGATCGAGTAGGGGAAATGATGGGGCTCGGCGTCAACATGGAACTGGGTGTCGGGACACTGATACCGATTCAGGTCACGCCTATTCCCAGTGGAGGCAGGAAGGAAAGCGCGAGAAGCTTCCTGAGCATGGTGCATACTACAGGGAATATAGAAAGGATAATGGACGAGAGTAGAAAGGTGGCTTCGACGGCTATTCTGCACCGTTCCAGGGAGCTGGGGATAGACTCGGCCCGGATGGCTATTCCGCTGCACCTGCACTTCATGGGCGGATCGACCAGGAAAGACGGACCTTCCGCCGGCGCCGCCATTGCCCTCGCACTTGCCTCCCTGTTCAAGGACAGGAAGATACGCCGTGACGTGTCCATGACCGGCGAGGTGGATACGCAGGGAAGGATCACAGGCGTGGGCGGCATCGGTGTCAAACTGGAAACCGCTTATGCGGCGGGAAGCAAGACCTTCATCATCCCCATGGAAAACCTCCGAGGGCGTGATGCCATTGAAAGACTGCCCGAGGCTTTGAAACAGGAACTGCAGATCCTTACATACAAGGAGTGGAAGGCCGAGCATGAGCCTTTTGACTACGCACGGCACATGCTTCAGGTCATTGCGGTGGAGAACATCGTGCAGGCGGCCGACGTGGCTTTCATTGATGAAGCGGAAATAGATTCGGTCCATGCGGCTTTCGAGCGCCACGCGGCAAGGACCGCCGCCGAGCTGGCCAGAAACGGGGAGGCGCCTTTCAAAAGGTTGCGCCTGATATATTTGGATAATCCGGCGGAAGTGACTTCCGGGCTTTTTGAATCCGGGTTTTGCGGCGAGGATTACGGGTGCGTGTTCTTGCTCAGAAGTGATGCCGGGGAGGATATCCTCGCGCGGCTGCCCGAGGCTGACGAAATGATAAAGATACGGGAGTTCGATCCCTCGGTCCTGCGCCTTTCCGACGTGATTGGAGAATACAGGGAGATTTTTGCAAAACCGACTCTTCCGCCGCTCAGGATATCCGTTATCGCGCCGTTGAGTTTCTTGAGAAAGGAGGGTATCCGGTCACGGGACTTTTCCCGCGATGCGGGATTCGTCGGTATCAGGTTCTTCGCAAACAGTTGTACCGCCGAGAACTTGCGGATTCGCGATTGCCGCAACCTGGTGTCAAGGACTTACCCATACCTCGCGAAATTGGATGATGAACTCCTCGGGGAGTGTCCTTTCATCGAGGAAAAAGACGGCATTTACAGCACGACAGTCGCCCTTATCCCGGAAAAGTACCGGATCGACGTACGGCGCGCCGAGGAAATCCTGGACAAGGGAATAAGCAGATGGCTCCGCATCGTGACCGGCCGGGATGAACAGGAACAGGCGCCGGAAGTCTGCCGGCTCATGAAGTAGGCGGCTCCCGGCTCATGGCAGACCGGATCACATTTTGCCCTCGAATTGCTCGCATTCGGAATGGTCCGGCGGGCCGCCGTACTCTTCCGACCATTCCTCAATCTTTTTGTAAATCGAACCGCCCCGGTAGAATTCCACCACCCCCATTTGCCTGATCCGTTCGATGTCCTGCTCGGGAAATATTCCGCCCGCGGTCACCCGCACGTGCGGGATACCGTCTTTTTTCATAGTTTCAAAAAGCAGCGCGAAATCCTCGACCGATGCGCCGGGGAGAGTGGTAATGCCGATGTGGTCCACGCATTCCTGGAGGGCGCAGGCCGCAATGGCGGCAGGATCGTGCAAGTCGGTATAGACAACTTCAAATCCTGCTTCACAGCACGAATAGGCAAGTTTCACCATCGCGTTCTCATACCCTTCACCAAACCTGGCGATCAAAACCCGCAGTCTTTTCCTGGACATGATCAGGTCCCTTTGTCATGGGTTCGAAATGGGTGCACGACGAGCACAGACGGATGCCAACAACATACGGAAAGCAGGAGGAAAAACGTACCTGGACGAAGCTGCTCCGCCCATGCCAGGTCCCGTGTGGACTGGGAAGGAACGGGCCAACCGGGCGAATTTATTATGTGACGTAGAATACACCATGTTTTTGAAGAATTTGCAAATTCATAAATACTGCTGGACCCAAAACAGGGAATATTGTGGATTGTTTAGCAAATGGCAGGATAGGACAGTGATTTCAGATATAGAGTCATGCCTGAATTTTTTTCTGTCAAGCCCTTGATATTGCTATAACAAATCTTAGACTCTCTGGCAGGTTAAGGTCACCTCAAAGCGACACTTCTCCCGTGCTCCGCCGGCGGGGGGCAATGGCTATCTGTTGAAGGAAAATGCATTTGATGACTGCCGGCCGCGATTGGACGGAGCGGAGGAAGCTATATCTTTAACCTTTTTCGGACCGGATCACGGAACTCTTCCTTCCTTCGATGCTCGGGGCGAACGGGGGAAAGTGCCTGTTTCAACCGGCCCAATGCGGCTCTTGCGGGTTACCTGAGTCCTCGATATTACTCACTCTCAAAAGCTGTTTGTTGAGAGCGTAGTAAGCCCCGCTTTCGCGTGGCAAGGCGTAGCAGAAAGAACAGCATACGCCGGATTGATGAAAAGTCGATGACGAAGCAAGTTTCGTAAAGCATTGAAATTGCTCACTCCCAAAAGCTGTTTTTTGAGAGGTATAGAAAAGCGGATGCTCAGTCCATGCGTGCTTTGCCGCGTTGGCATGAACCGATCGGGCAAGTCGGCCTATTGAGTGCAACCAGGAACCGAAAGCTGGATTCCGATGCGATTTGCGACAGTTTAGCCATGCGCGACGAGGAAAAAACAAAAGCACAACTGATCTCGGAACTTCAGACGCTACGGTGGATGCTGGCAAGGTCCTCGGGGGATTCGTCGAATCTTCGATTGCAAGCGGAGCCCGCTCACGAGCAGCTTCCGTCGGTGGAGGCGCAGCCGCGGGCTTTCCTGACCGGCCTGGAGACAAGCGACGAGCACTTCCGGGCGGCATTCGACCAGTCGCCGCTCGGGTCCGCGGTCGTGGGGACCGACCATCGGTTCAAACACGCGAACCAGGCGCTTTGCCGCATGCTGGACTACTCGGAAGAAGAGTTGAAGCTGCTCGCCTTTTCCGATGTTATCCATACCGAGGATGTTCCGGAATGCCTCGATCTAGCGCGGGAGTTGCTGGCGGGAAGGATAGGAGAATTCAGCGTCGAAAAACGCTGTATCCGCAAAGACGGCTCTACCATCTGGGCAAGCATTTCCACCACGGCCATCCTGGATCATGAAGGACGCATACTCCATTACCTGTCCATCGTCAGCAATATAAGCGGCCGTAAACTGGCTGAACAGGAAGTCGGGATCTACAAGGAACATCTCGAGGCACTCGTCAGGGAACGGACGGGGGAGTTAGGCTGCGCCAACAGGCGGCTTGAACTGGAGATTAAAAAAGGGAAGAAAATAGAGAAAGTGATACTCGCCCGTAATCGGCTCCTCCGGTTGATGGGAGATGCGGGTTCCAGGAAAGAGTACCTCAAGGCCGTTGTGGAACGCATACGGGAATGGAGCAGGTGCGTGTGCGTCGGGGTCCGGATGGTAAACGAACTCGGGGCGATCCCCTATGATTCGTATACCGGGTTCAGCAGGGAGTTCTGGGAGAACGAAAACGAGATTCTGCTCTGCCGGGACAATTGCATCTGTACGCGGATCTGCCGCGGCAGCCCTGACCCGGAGGATCGTCCCCTGCTGACCCGCTATGGCTCGTTCCGATCCGGAGATTTGCAGAGATTCGGGGCGGGGCTCAGCCCGGCCGATCTCGGCCGCTTCAGGGGCGCGTGTATAAGAAGTGGATTTCAGACCGTGGCGGTCGTTCCGATCCGGTATGCGGGCGTGACGCTTGGGGCCGTCCACCTGGCGGATCGAAGAAGGAACATGGCCCCCAAATGGTTGATGGATCTTCTGGAATCAGGCGCCCAGTTGATAGGGGAAGCCATCCACGAATTCAATGCGAAAGACGAACTCCGGTATACCTATGAAACCCAGAGAGTGATCGACTCAATCCTGCGCCTTGGCCTGGAAGGCACCGATCTCATCGATGTCCTGAACCGGGCGCTCGAACTCGTGCTCTCGATCCCGGGTCTGGCCATGGAGAGCAGTGGGAGCATCTTCCTGGTCGAGAAGGAACCGGGAGTGCTGATTTTGAAAGCCAGGAGCGGGCTGTCGCGCGAAGTGCTGGATGACTGCGGCCGCATACCATTTGGCAAATGCATGTGCGGGCGCGCCGCGATGGAACGCCGTACAATATATGCCAAAGGCCTGGATGATGGCGCGCACGATCTGCGCCATGAAGAGATGATTCCACATGGTCACTACTGCACTCCCATCATATTTTCCGGTAAAGTCCTGGGCGTAATGAACATCACGCTACGCGACAGGCACCCCTATGACAGCAAGCAAGAGCATTTCCTGACCGCGGTTGCGAATGCGCTGGCCGGCGTCATCGAGCGAAAACGGATCGAGCGCGAACTCGCCATTTATACAGCGCGCCTGGAGCGTAGCAACCGGGACCTTGAACAGTTCGCTTATGTCGCCTCCCATGACTTGAATGAACCACTCCGGAAAATCAAGGCATTTAGCGGCATGCTTATCTGCAAAGTGCAAACCTCCCCGGAGAAGGAAGTGCTGGACCGGCTCATGCGCATCGAGGGCGCGGCGGGCAGAATGCAGCGCCTTCTTAACGATCTTCTGGTCTATTCCCGCGTCGGGACCAGGCAGCGTCCTCTTGAAAGAGTGAAACTGCGGCAGATTGTCGAGGAAGTGGAGGGTGATCTTTGGGTCCGCATCAATAGAGAAATGGGGAAGCTGATAGTGGGAGATCTCCCCGAGATCGAGGCCGATTCCACCCAGATGCGCCAGCTCTTCCAGAACCTCGTCGCGAATGCCTTGAAGTTCCACGGGGAAAAGCCCCCCCTCGTATCGATCTACACGCTGACGACCTCTCCCGAGCAGTGCACGATATGCGTCGAGGACAACGGCATAGGTTTCGAAGAGACTTACCTCGACCGGATATTCAATCCTTTCCAGCGCCTGCATGGACGGGGGCAATACGAGGGTAGCGGAATGGGGCTCGCAATCTGCCGCAGAATTGTTGAGCGGCACGGCGGGACTATCACCGCGAAGAGTTCACCCGGAGAGGGCTCCACCTTCATTATCGAGCTTCCGGTAATGCAAAAGACCGACCCGCCAGTTCAGCCCTTCGATATCTCTCAATAAACGGCTTTTTGGAACATGCAGTATCAGTGAGTCACGTTACTGGTCGGGTCTCCACTTCTCATCATGCCGAAGCGGCCAGGACCTACCCCTCCGTTCGCCCTGAGCAAGGCGTTGGAGGGTAAAACGGGCCGATGAGTAATCGGCGGGCAGGAAAGCCCGCCCCATGCAGTGCGTGGGTTCTCCCTGTTTCCTTACCCCGACCCGCCACGCGCTTGCGGGGTTTTGCCTCGCCGCGCGGGAACGTGGGAGACCCCGTACTCGGGGACGAACGGGTACACTGAGCGGTTTTTCGAATAAAAGATGTATAACGCGGGCGTTAATCGGCGCCTCCCCGGAACGGGGAGGCGCCCGAAGGACAATCTCGGGTGTGAATTACTGATCGGACGGTGTGGGGTTCGGTTCCGGCTCCGGATTTTCTTCTTTTACCTCCGGAATCGGCGCGCCACCGGCTTCATCGGCGGGGGCGACAGGCGGTTGCGGCTTCGGCTGCTTCTTGCTCGGTAACCTGACAAGCAGGTCCGGATCGATTTCGCTTATAATCTGGTCCACATCCTTCAGGTCCAGGGTTTCCTTTTCAAGAAGCATCTGGGCGATTCGCTCCAGGACCGGCCGGTGTTCGGTCAGCAGGGTCCTGGACCGCTGATAGTTTTCTTCGACAATGCGCCTTACTTCCTTGTCGATGCTGAGGGCCGTCTGTTCGCTGAAATCACGCTGATGGCCTATTTCACGTCCCAGGAAAGGTTGTTCCTCTCGCCGGCCGAAACTCACCGGACCCATCTTTTCGCTCATGCCCCACTCGCAGACCATGCGCCGCGCGATCTGGGTCGCCCGTTCGATGTCGTTCGAGGCGCCGGTTGTGTTCATGTTGAACGAAATCTCCTCGGCAACCCTGCCGCCCATGAGAATGGAGATGCTGTCGAGCAGGAATTCCCGCGAGTAGGTGTGGCGGTCGTCCTGGGGCAGTTGCTGTGTCAGGCCGAGGGCGCGCCCGCGCGGGATGATGGTCACCTTGTGCAGTGGGTCCGCATGGGGCAAAAGCCTGGCAACCAGTGCGTGCCCGGCTTCGTGATAGGCGGTAATGCGCTTTTCCTCGTCGCTCAAAATCATGCTTTTGCGCTCGAGCCCCATCATGACCTTATCTTTGGCGTCCTCGAAATCCGCCATTCCGATAAGGTCCTTGTTCTTGCGGGCCGCGAGCAGGGCGGCCTCGTTGACGAGGTTTTCCAGGTCAGCCCCGGAGAACCCGGGCGTTCCCTTGGCGAGGGTCTGTACGTCCACGTCAGGGGCCAGAGGCTTGGATACCAGGTGAACCTTGAGAATACCCGCCCGTCCCCGGATGTCGGGCACCGGGACGACGACCTGCCTGTCGAAGCGACCCGGCCGAAGCAGCGCGGGGTCGAGAACATCGGGCCTGTTCGTGGCCGCGATCAGGATGACGCCTTCATTGGACTCGAAACCGTCCATTTCAACCAGGAGCTGATTCAAGGTCTGCTCGCGCTCATCATGACCGCCGCCCAGACCTGCTCCTCGGTGCCTTCCGACCGCGTCTATCTCGTCAATGAATATGATGCACGGGGCGTTTTTCTTCCCCTGCATAAACAGGTCGCGAACGCGCGATGCGCCCACGCCGACAAACATCTCAACAAAATCGGAGCCGCTGATCGAAAAAAACGGCACCCCGGCTTCGCCCGCGATAGCCCTGGCCAGAAGCGTTTTTCCGGTTCCAGGCGCGCCCACCAGCAGCACGCCCTTGGGGATACGGCCGCCTAGGCGGGTGAATTTCTTGGGGTCTTTCAAGAATTCAACTATTTCCTGCAACTCTTCCTTGGCTTCATCCACTCCCGCCACATCGTTGAAGAGCACTTTCTTTGAATTCTCATTGAGAAGGCGCGCGCGGCTCTTGCCGAAGCTCATCGCTTTCCCGCCTCCCATCTGCATCTGGCGCATAAAGAAAATCCACACGCCGATCAAAAGGAGCATGGGAAGCCAACTCACCAGAAGTCCCTGCCACCAGGGGGTCTCTTCCTCGGGCTTCGCCTGGATGTTCACGCTGTGTTCGCGCAAGATCCTGATCATGTCGGAGTCCCGCGGAACATAGGTCTTGAAGAGCTTGCCGTCGTTGAAAGTGCCAAAGACGTGGTCGCCCTGGATGGTAACCTGGGTGACCTCACCCTTCTGGACGGAAGTCAGGAACTGGCTGTAGGTGGTTTCGAGGCTGGTACGCTGCGGCTGATGGAACATGTTGAAAAGGAGAATTACCATGAGGCTGATGACCAGCCAGAGAGCCAAATTCTTATAAAACGGATTCAAGCGAGGGACCTCCTTGAATATTCTTGCCATGGAACCGCGCGGAAAGGCGGCTCAACTTATGACGGATGATCGGGGACCTGCCGGATGATGAATCCACCGGACAACTCCACAATGGAAACACAAAATTATCGCTCATCTGCACCGCGATGTCCAGTAGCACACGGACCGCAATTGCAAAAAGCGCCCGGAAAAAAGCTCACCGACCGGGAAACGCGCATTTTCGCCCCGATGCGAATCTGAAAAGCAGGAGAAAAGCAAGGGCGCAAACCGCATTTATGAGCGCCGTGGTTATAAACCCGAAGCGAAACCCCAGGTCGCGTGTGATCATTCCCATTATAAGAGCGCTCAGCATCATTCCCAAGTAGATGCATGTATTATAGGCCCCCATGGCAAAGCCGCGGGAGTCCGATGGGACCACCTCGGCGATCAGCGCGCCGATGGCGGTAAAGGCGATCCCCATGCATATTCCCATGGCAAACGCGCTGACCAGGAACGACGATAACGAACTGGAAACCCCGATTCCGACGATGGACAGGGAGTAGCCGAGAAGGCCGGCAAAAACCATTTTCTTTCTGTCCGCCACCTGGTCGCTCAAATACCCGAAGGGAATCCGGCACAGCGCGTTCACCACCGCCTGGACTCCAAAAATAATTCCGATTTCTCCTACCCCTATCCCCTGATCACTTGCGTGCAGGGGCGCGAAAGTAATGAATACCCCCAGGCAGAAACTGCTCCCGAGCGTCACGAGCAGGCAGGCCAGGAGAAACCGGTTTCGTGCCAGCTCGCGAAAGATGGCGGTATTTTTTCTCTCCGGCCTGCTTTGATGGTGCTGTCCGGGATGTCCTGGAAGCGCCATGAGAGCGATCCAGAACATAATAAACGTAAATAACGCGGAAATCGCGAAGACCCATTCGAAGCTGAGAACTTGAGCCGCGAAGCCGCCCAGGGCGGGACCAACACTCATGCCGCCGTAAAGGGACATGGTGTACCAGCCATAGGACCGGCCGATGTGGGTCTTCGGTGAAAAGTCGATGACAAAGGACATCATCGTGGGAGCAAACGCTGCAATTCCCGCGCCTGAAAAGAGATATACCCCGAGTAATTGCCAGGGAGTTTTGCTGAACCCGAGCAAAAATGAGGTTGCCGAGGAGAGGAGCAGGCCCGCCAGAATGAGTCTCTTGCGGCCGAGCCGGTCGGAAATGATCCCCAGGGGAAAGCATAAAAGCCCGGCGACCAGCATGAAGGAAGAGGTTATCATGCCGACCTGGAGAGTGTCGGCTCCCAGACCGCGCGCAAAGAGGGGAAGGACCGGAATGCGCATGTAGGCCCCTGAGTAGCAGCCGAAGGAGACGAGGCAGCAGATCAGCAGGAGCCGTTGATGGGGGAGGGCGATATTTCCCTGTTTTTCCGAAATATCACTATTCAATGTCGCATTCGACTCCTGGGCGGATGCATGCATCGGCAAAAGCATCAGCCTCGTCGCACGTTCACGTGAGGGGAAGCGGGGCGAGATTCAGAGAGGAGTGCGGGTTGAGAACGGGAAGAATGGAAAAGAGTGCCCGGTATTACGCCGACTGTTTGGCCCGGAATCGCCTCGGGTCAATTCCGTACTTCTCCACCTTGTACTGGATTATCCGTTTGGTGGTTCCGAGAAGGCGGGCCGCCTGGGACTGGTTCCCATGCACATCTTTCAGGGCATCCGTTATCAGATCGCGTTCGAAGGCGCTGGTAAGGGCCTCCAGCTTGCCGCGGCTAACGTTTTGCATGCCTTCCGGCTTCATCTGGAGGGTCGGCGGCAAGTGCCAGGAGTCGATTGCGTTGCCCTGGCTGAGCAGCACCGCGCGTTCGATACAATTTTCCAGTTCGCGCACATTGCCGGGCCAATGATAGCTCATCAGCATGTCTATGGCGCTCGTGGTGATTCTCTTTATGTCTTTCGCGAACTCGCTCGCGTATTTCAGGACAAAGAAATCGGCCAGGAGCAGAATGTCGGGTCCTCGTTCCCGGAGCGGGGGCAGGTAGATTGGGAAAACGTTGAGCCTGTAGAAAAGGTCCTGGCGAAAATTGCCCCGCGAGACTTCCGACTCGAGGTCCTTGTTGGACGCGGTGACCACGCGAACGTCCACCTTGACGGTACGCGAGGATCCCAGCGGCTGGAACTCCCGCTCCTGGAGCACGCGCAGAAGTTTGGCCTGGGCTATCGGCGACAGTTCCCCGACCTCGTCGAGAAATATGGTCCCCCCCTGGGCCTCCTCGAAACGTCCCCGCCTGCGTGTGATCGCTCCGGTGAAAGCGCCTTTTTCGTGTCCAAACAGTTCGCTCTCCAGGAGCGTATCCGGCATCGCGGCGCAGTTTACCTGGACCAGAGGACCGGATCGCCTGCGGCTGTTTTCATGTATGGCCTTGGCTACCAGTTCCTTTCCCGTCCCGGTTTCGCCGGCGATAAGCACCGTAGTGTTCGTGTCCGCCACCTGATCGATGAGTCGCAGCACCTCCTGGATGACCTTGGAGCGTCCGATGATATTGGTGATGGGGCGCTTTGCCTCGGCCAGCATCCTCCTCAGACGCCGGTTCTCTTCATCGATGGCACGAAAATGCACCACCTTGCCGAGGAGTTCGGCAACGGCGCTCATTATTTCAACTTCACTCCCGATCTCCTCCACCTGGTGAGCGAGTTTGTCCGCGGACAGCACGCCCACGCACCGGCCCTGGTAGAAGATCGGGACACACAGGAAAGCCAACTCGGCCCTGTTGAGGGACTTGCGCGCCCCTGTCCTGTCAAGGAAATGGGTTTCATTGTCAAGATTGGCAATCGCAAGCGGCCGCCCCGTCTGCGCCACTTTTCCCGTGATCCCCTCTCCGGGTCTGTAGCAGATCTTGCCCGTTTCGAAGTCCACTCCCCGCGCGACGTCAAGCCAGGCCTTGCCGGTGTGTATATCTAAAATGGAAATCATGCCGCGCTCCATTCCGAGGCGGGCACTCAGGATGTCCAGTGTCTCCTGGAGCTGGTCCTTAAGTTCATTTGAACGTGTCAGGGCTCTTGCGATTTCGTGCAATGCCTTTAATTCAACTAAACTAAACTTTTCAGGCATTTGTTATCCATTCTAAAGAACGAGTATTTCCGATAAGGTAGCCATGAATTAGCGCATTTGCACAAAATTGTCACTGGTTTTATACCGGTATGTAGAACAAAATTGTCACGGAAGACGTCGCTTCTGATGCGGGGGACTGAACGGGGGCTGTGCTGATGATTGCGCCGGACCTTCTCGCACGAGGCGCCATGCAGTCCGGAGAGGTTCCCGACAGCGAGCGCCGGCGCGCGAAAAATCACGGATGCCTGAACCGGGAACCGGTAAAGACCATTGAATGGTACAGGTTTCCCGGCGATGCGGTGTCCGCCATTTTCGAAGTCTTGCCGGCGGCAACGGCGACACCGCGGCGGAAAGGCTGCTTGCGCTAGATAGGAGCCGCTATTTTCTTTTCAGCACGAAGACCTGTTTGACCGGCATGGCGCCGACCACGTCACGTGTTTCGGCAAGCTGCGCGGGTTCTGATTCCAGCTCTTCCCAGGAACTCATGATCACGCACTCCCCGTTTTTTTTCACGAGGATGGGCACGGTTTTCCTGGAAGGCTTTTTGCCTTCGAAAATCATGTTGCCGGGTTCCTCGGGGCGTACAAGCCTGCATTCGACGCTGAACGATTCGACCGCCTGATACAGGGTGGATGTGGTGTATTCATCCGCGGAGAAGGCCTTTATTTTCCCTTCCTCGAAAAGGAAGACGTTTTTGTCGCCGCCGTTTTGTTCCGGATTCTCCATAGTCTCCTTTTTCTCGCTCCTCTCTTCATTCCTTTCGAAGAAGGAAAGCTGGTTTATGGCTTCCGAGGCTTCCTTGCGTTTCATGATGAAATACTCCTTGTATCTTCCTGAATTCCTCAGAGCTTCATATGCGGGATTGAACTCGCCGCTTCTGGCGCGTTCGCGCAACTCATAGCAGTCAAGCCGGCACAGGATGCACCGGAATACTGGTATCCGGCACTCTTCGTTTTTGCACCAGACGTATTGCATCATCAGGGGTTCACTCAAGCAGGGGATAGTTAAAGGCAAACCCATTCTAACCGATAAAGAAGTCGAATTATACCGAAATGCATGCGGCCATACACTTTTTGATCTTCGCGCCACGGGTGTCGAAATGCCGCCGGGGCCCCGGCCCCTCTCCCCGAAAAACTCCCGGCGCGCTTTAAATTTCTTGATATAAGCCCTCTTGTGTATCAAAATGCCGCCAACACGGAAAGATGAAAGACCTCCAGTGGTCATGGCCCTCTACGCCGTATTCTCGGATAACAGAACAGCAGGTCCCCAGTCGAACGGAGCCAATGATGCCCGAGTGCAGGAAGACTGTCACGAAGCTTTGGATTGTCGCATGTTGCCTTCTGATTGCCGCGACGTTGGCGTCTTGTGGATCGATGGGCAGTGGCGGGAGCAAAGGGAAGGAAGGCCTGGCCACCAGCGTCGAGACCTTCAATCGTTCCTTCAAATGGGAGGATTACAACGCCGCCGCCATCTTCATCGGCTTTGGCCAGAAGGAGCAGTTCTGGAGAGACGTAGACAGGTTCAAGGGAAAGATCAGGATCACGGATTTCCAGATCAGGGAAATTGATCACGTCGAAAAAAGCACCACGGGCACGGCCATCCTGTGCATGCAGTACTATTCGACGAGTTCCCCGACGCTGGAATCGGTGACGTTCTCTCAGAGTTGGTATTTTTCGGAAAAAGACAAAGGATGGCTTGTAAAGGATCCCGGTTTCCAGGCGATACCGAAAAAGTAAACCGCGCCGTGGAACACGGGGGACCTCGAACCGAATCTTCACAATCCTTCAGGGGCGAAGACGCCCCATACCGTCCGCGTGCGCGCCGCGCCCGCTTGAATCAGGCTGAAAGCAACACCCTGCCGCCATCGGCTACCGGCTCTCCCTGACTATTTCGACATGAAAAACCCTGGGCCAGAGTTTGCCCGTAATGAAGAGCCTGTCTCCTTTTGCGTCGTAGGCGATGCCGTTTAGCACCTCGGCCCGCGTTCCCATGGGCATCCGGTTCCTCAAATCCGACATATCGATCCACCCCGTGACCTCGCCCGTTTCGGGTGAAATCCGGGCAACAGTGTCGCTTTGCCAGATATTGGCGAGAATCTCTCCCTTGACATATTCCAGTTCGTTGAGGTTCGGGACGGGCTTGCCTGCCGCCGATACCTCGAGGACCTTCTCCCTCGTGAACGAGTCCGGGGCCAGGAACGTAAGTCTCGGGCTGCCGTCGCTCATTATGAGATTCCTGCCGTCCTGCGTTATTCCCCACCCTTCGCCGGAGTAGCTGAATTCACGCTCGATCCTGAGATCCTCCCGGTTATAGACAAATGCTTTGCCCGATTTCCAGGTGAGTTGGATAAGGGTTTCCCCCCACTCGGTCAGTCCTTCTCCGAAATATTGCGCGGGGATATCCCGTTTGTTGATCACCTTGCCTGTTTTGAGTTCCACCTGGCGGACGCCGGATTTGCCATTAAGGCCCGTGCTCTCGTACAGAAACCCGTCCCGGAAGATTAGGCCCTGCGTGAAAGACTCGTAGTCGTGCGGATAAGCATCGATCACCTTCACCTTAAACACGGGAATGGGCGGGTGGTTGGCGGAAGCGGGTCGGAGATCGCGCGCGTGCGCGGCCGCGGGCTGGAATACTCCCGGTATTGCCCGGCTGGTTTCAAGACCGCCGGTGAAAAGCGTCGCCGCAAGCATAAGGGCAGTCAGGGCAATACTGGTTCTGAAGCCAGCTCTCATACGCAAACCTTGAGATGGCTCGTTCATGCTTCGATATCTCTCGGAAAACAGCTTCCCCCTCCGGGTGTCGAGCTGACTACTCCCGTTCGACCCGAGTGTAGTAAGCCCCGCATTCGCATGGCAAGGCGCGGGTAGAACTGACAGCCCCCCCCCGGCCGCTGATCGCTGGCCAGTTCCACCCTGCGGCACGCTCAGGGTGAACGGGGGGAAGTGTCTGTTTCAACCGGCCAAATGCGGATTTTGCCGATTACGTAAGTCCTCGATAGTACGCACCCTCAAGAGCTGTCTGTTGCGAGAGGCATCGAAGTGTCAAACGGCCCGGAGACGCGTGGAGCAATGCTATTTCGTTGCCGTGCCCCGCCATATGGCGGCAGGGCAGGGCATGCCTGGCACGAACGGGCGCGGACGATAGCTTAACCGCAAACTCGAATCATAGGCGCAACCAGGCGCTAGTCGCGGTTCTGGTGCATGGCGCGTCCGACGCTGTGATATTCGAACCCGAGTTGTTTCATGGCAGTTGGCCGGTAGACATTCCGGAGATCGACAAAGACCGGCGACTTGAGTGCATTTTTGATGCGCAGCAGGTCGAGAGCGCGGTACTCATTCCACTCGGTCATGAGAACAACGGCATCGGCCCCCTCGCATGCTTCGTACGGACTGGAACAGTACTTCACGCCCGAAAGGACCTTGGCTGCTTCCTCAACGGCCTGCGGATCATGCGCGCGTACCGTGGCGCCGTTTTCAACCAGCTTCGAGATGATGGTAATGGAAGGCGCATCCCGGACATCATCGGTTTCCGGCTTGAATGAGAGACCGAGGACCGCGATCGTCTTTCCGCCCTCGTTTCCGCCGATCGCCTGTCGGATCTTCCTGGTCATGCGGGCTTTTTGGGCGGCATTGACTTCGACCACCGCTTCCACGATGCGGCAAGCCACTCCGTTGTCCTGGGCGACTCGGAGCAGCGCATGGGTGTCCTTGGGAAAACAGGAACCGCCGTATCCTGGGCCGGCGTGGAGGAATTTCCGCCCGATTCTGCCATCGAGCCCGATTCCCTTGGCCACGTCCTGGACATCGCCGCCGATTTCCTCGCACAGGTTTGCTATTTCGTTTATGAAGCTGATTTTCGTGGCCAGGAAGGCGTTCGCGGCATACTTGATAAGCTCGGCTGTCTTCGTGTTCGTTATGACGAAGGGGGTCTCGATCAGGTACAGGGGACGGTAGACGGCCTTGAGAGCCTCTTCAGCCCGCTTTGAGTCAATGCCGATGACCACCCGGTCCGGGCGCATGAAATCGTTGATCGCGGCGCCCTCGCGAAGGAACTCGGGGTTGCTTGCCACGTCGAAGCTGGCCGCCGGATTCTCCTGCGAAATGATTCTCTGGACCTGGCAAGCGGTGCCGACGGGCACGGTGCTCTTGTTTACGATGACGGTATAGTCCCTGAGAAAAGGAGCGAGAAGGCGGGCGGCGTCATAAACATAGGACAGGTCGGCATAGCCGTCGCCGCGCCGCGATGCGGGGGTTCCCACGGCTATGAAGATCACCTCGGCCTCGGGTATTCCGGGGTCATACTCGGTGGAAAAGATCAGGCGTTCGGCCTGAACGTTCTTCTTTACGAGGGAATCCAGGCCGGGCTCATAGATGGGGATATCTCCATGCTTGAGCCGGTTTATCTTGGATTCATCCTTGTCTATGCAGGTGACTTCATGACCGAATTCGGCCAGGCAGGCGCCGCTTACCATTCCTACGTATCCTGTTCCAATGACGGCAATTTTCATGTTTCACTGACCTCAGAGTAGTCCGGGTGAAAATCCAAAGCACGGGACGCGCCCGCGCTGGCTTGCTTAAGCATAAATCGAGAGCAGTGCTCTCCTTTTTCAGCGACGGATACTTATCAATTTTATAATCTTTCTACAAGAACTCCGACCGACATTATTCCGACGGAGTGCGTTTTTCAAAAAAATTCCGCGCCATGGTCGTGAAATCTTCCGGCAGGCTGGTTGGCCGGCCCGAAAAAGTGACACAGACCATATCGAGATCGGCTGTCGTGCACAGCTCCATCTTCTCAGCCTTCCCGGGACGATAGATAAGTTGGGAGAAGCCGACACTGCGCTTGCGTGTCCACGGAATTCCCGTGTGAATTTCAATCTGGTCATCGTAAACGAGGGGTTTGCGGTAGGAGCAGGTTATTCCCACGATCGTCAAATGCAGTTCCCGGTTCATGAATTCCCGGTAGGGAAAGCCGAGCGATCTCAATAAGTCTTCCCGCCCGGTTTCGAACAGGTGGAAATAGTTGCCATGATAAACGGCCCGTCCAAGGTCCACTTCGAAGAGCGGGACACGGAACCTTGTTATGTGGCGCGGGATGAGCAAATTGTCCGTACCCGGCTTAGGGCCGGCGGCTGTCTTGTGTGAAAGGGATGTCTCCAACAGGTGCTCCTTGTCCGGAAAAGGTGGCAGCCGCTTGAGGGCCGCATTGCCGAATCGATTCCATGGCATAAGGAGGTCGATTATTGCCGATTTTTTCTCAAATGCACAGAACGGATCAGAGATGCGGGCATTCCAGGAATTGCACCTACCCTTTTTCCGCGGAGTATTCGGACGAGCTTTGGCGAGGGGAATACTGGAATAGTGAACGGCGATCGGAGGCGGAATTCCACACCCCGGCTATCGTAGGCACGGTGGAGACCTTTTGCAACCATTCCCGCGACATAAACGCCACGGGAAACCTCGACATCGACAGGTGTCCGGTACGCCCGTGTCCGGATAGCCGCGCGCTCAGGTCGTCTGAGTAAGTGGTTTCGCGGGAACCGGAGCCCTCAGATAGCGGATTCCGGTCCAGGTGAGGACCAGGGAAAAAGCTATCCTCAACATCCCCTCATGAAGCAGATGCGCGATACTCGCGCCAAGGTAAGCCCCCAGGAATAATCCGGGCACGATCCAGGCAAGCAGCCTGCTTTCCACGTTTCCGAGTTTCCAGTGTGTCCAGGCCCCCACGCTTCCAGCCGGAACCATGACCAGGAGAGAAGTGCCCTGCGCCAGATGCTGGTCGAAGCCCAGGGCGAGAACCAGAACGGGAACCATGACTATCCCTCCGCCTCCGCCCATCAGTCCGGAGAGAAGGCCCGTCAGCATTCCCGACCCGAGCAACAGAATCGTCTTGGACCACAACCCGGGAATATCCATTTTAAACATGAATAGATATGGTTTGGCCAGAAGCAGTACCGAAGCCAGTATAATGAAGATGCCGAAAGATTTTTTCAGTTTCCATTCCGGCAGTGCGCCGGCAAGGCGGGCCCCGAAATGGGCTGTCGCCACCGCGGTGACGGCCAGTACCGCCGAAGCAGTCAGATCGACCGAGCCATGATAGGCATAGGTGGCCGCACCCGCCATTCCGGTAAAGACCACGGCTACCAGGCTGGTGCCATGGGCACGGTGCTGTTCGAACTTGAGAATGTCCACCATGAAGGGGACCATAACCGCCCCTCCACCAACCCCCAGCAGACCGCCGCAAGCTCCGGCGAGAACACCGGCAATCAGCCCAAGTATTTTCAGCATTCGCTCTTTCTAAAAAAGCAATTTCCCGCCGCTGTTTTCGGGATCATGTGTCTCCCGGTCGGCAGGAAAGCAAACTAAGACGCGGCACTGCCACACGGCCCGGACAGGTCCGGCGGTGGCCGGATCAATGCGGGCCGTGTGGACAGGCTTTAATCCATCTTGTGCATTCAGGCAAAAGGAAAGTGCGTTATCTCTCTATTTCCTGTCCGCTCCCATCAGTTCGAGGAACTTGGCTTCCTCATTCTCGATCATCCGGTAGCAGTGCTCGCCGCCCGGGAAAGCCCCCGCGCGAACCTCCTCGCAGTACTCGGACATGGCCTTGATGACGGTCTCGGCCACATTGCAGTACTTCTTCACGAACTTGGGAGTAAAGGCCTGGAACTGCCCAATCATATCGCTCACGATGAGGAGTTGGCCGTCACAATGGGGGCCGGCGCCGATCGAGAGGACGGGAATGGTGAGCACCTGGTGAATGTAGCGCGTGACCTCGGGTGGAACTGCTTCCACCAGAATCATGTGAGCGCCAGCATTTTGAACGGCCAGGGCATCCTCGACCACGAGTTTGGCCGCTTCGGCGGTACGTCCCTGCGCTTTGTGGCCCCCGAGCACCCCGGAACTCTGCGGGGTGAGGCCGATGTGCCCCACAACAAGGATTCCCGCATCGGCGATAGCCTGTATCCTGGGCGCAACCCGCACGCCACCTTCGAGCTTTATCGCGTCGACACTGGCCTCTTTCAGGAAACGGCCGGCGTTCTCCACCGCCTTTTCATTGCTGCTCTGATAGGACAGAAACGGCATGTCCCCGATCACAAAAGTATTAGGGGCTCCCCGCCTGACCGCATCGCAATGCACTATGCACTGATCCATGGTGACGGGTACCGTGCTGGGATATCCATATACGCACATGCCCAGGGAGTCCCCGACCAGAAGCATATCCAGGCCCGCCGCCTCGGCAAATTGCGCCGTTGGAAAGTCATAGGAGGTGAGCCAGGTGATTTTGCGGGATTCTCTTTTCATCTGGTAAAAGTCGTTGATCATCAGTTTCTTCTTAGCCATGTCTATACTCCTGGATTCTTGCTAGGGTTGCCAATTATCAGCTCGACAGTGTGAAGCTGGGACTTCTCGAAAGCCTGCCCTGAAGTGTCTCGGCGCGCGGCATAATGGAACCCGGGCAGGGGGCTTCCCGTATAATGCCCGGAGCCCCCTGGCCGATTCCGGTTTCGAATACGACACTCAATGCTCGACGGCTATTACCCTCGCGCAAGCTCCCTCGGCCCCGGCAACCTTCAGAGGCAGGGCGTAGATATCCACGCGGTCTGCCTTGACGCTGTCGAGATTACAGAGATATTCCAACAGGAAAATTCCCCTGCGCAGGATGAGGTCATGTGTCGGCATTTCCCGAACGGGGGGATGCCGTTCGGGGATTTCTCTCAGCACATAATCCTGTGGGAAGTCAAACCCCACCGCCTTGACAGGCAGTTCGGAAATCCACGCCGCGGCGTCGCGGTCGAGATACGGCGCCTCGGTCCAGTACTCCCGGTTCTCGTAGTCCCTGACAAGGTCCCAGCAGGTCTTTAGAATCAATATATCGTTCGGCTTAATATGGCCCGCCCGTTCCGCCAGCAACCCGCGGCCGATTGCCTGGTTGGGCGCGATAGGCCCGAGAGTAATAACGGCCGCGGGACCGCAGAGCTTTTCGAGTTCCACCTGATCGATTGTTTCACGCCCGGGCTCTATATGCAGGGGCGTATCGACATGGGTGAAAAAATGCATTCCAGCCTTGAGGGAAGTCACCCGGTAGGGGTCGCCCCTTTCGAAGTCCATCGCAAGTCCGATTTCGGCGGGCCACCGCCACATTGGATGGATACTCATGCTCAGATCGATAAGACGCATTTCACACCTCGTGTGGTATCACCGTCTGAAGAGTTGTTCTAGATCAGCGCGGCTTTTTCTTCTGGAGCCGGTTTTGCGAACTCGATCGGTCTCACCCTGCCCGCAACCCCGATCACAATGACGCCGAGAAGTGCCAGAAAAGCCCCGAAATACAGCGCCCACTCAAACTTGTTGCCGGATGCGGTGACAATGAACCCGGTAACGGCGGGGGCGATAATGCCCGCCACGGTCCCGAGCGTGTTCATCAAGCCGCCGATCACACCGCCGTCCTTTGCGGAGAGAGTGAGAGCGGCCGACCAGTAGGGACCAAAGTTCATGTTCAGGAAGCCCACCGAAGCGCATATGTAGGCAACGGCGGCGTAAGGATTGGATGTGTATGCCCCGAGGACCAGAAAAATGCAGGAACCGGCAAGGCCCAACTGGATAGGCAGGCTGCGCCCGATGTGCGCTCCATATTTTTTCGTCCAGTAATCCGAGAGGTATCCCCCCAATGGGGATGTTATGATGGAAACCATGTAGGGCAACATTGCGAATACCCCGGTCTTGACCAGGGTGAAACCGCGGTCTATGACCAGGTAGCCCGGCAACCAGGTGATATAAAGATAAAAAAGATAGTTATTGAAAAAGTAGGATATAGCAAGGCCCCAAACGAGCTTGTTCGTGAAGAGGGTCTTCCAGTCGGTGGGTTGTTCCATGACTTCCGCGTCATCGCGATCAGACTTGATATAGGCGAGTTCTTCCTCGGATATCGACCTGTGCTGTTCAGGTCTGTCGCAGCCGTACCAATACCACAGGGCGGACCATGCGACGCCGACGAAAGCAAATGAAAAGAAGCACATCTGCCAGCCATAGGTTCCAATGATCCAAACCGTCAACGGCATGGTAATCATAATGCCGACTTGCATGCCGATATAGTAGACTCCGATTGCCCTCCCGGACTCTTTTTTGGGCATCCACCAAGCGGTCAGTGCCACGTGAGCGGGCGCATTAACGCCTTCCCCGACACCCATGCTTGCCCGGATTGCCATCATAAGCGCCAGGGTGGCGCCAAAGGGGGTGATAAATACAAACAGAGACCACCACAGGGTCCCGAGAAGTACGACCTTGGACCCTCCGAACCGATCCGCCAGCCACCCCCCGGGGATTTGCGTAAATGCGTATCCGACGAAGAAGGCGGACTGCACAAGACCAAAGTCCGCGGCAGTCCAGTTGAAGTATTTCATCATTGTCGGGCCGGCAACGGAAATGTTCACCCGATCCATAAACCAAACCATATAGCTCATACTGAGCAGAATCGCTATCCGCCAACGAACGGGAACCGGACCACGCCTGGTCGCTAACATGAGACTCTCCTTCCAACTGCTCCTCAAAGTCATTAAGAGAATCAGCAACCATTTATGCACGATGCTTAGAATGCGTAAATAGATGCGAAATGCTCAACGTGCGAAACTATCAAAAAGCCGCCGGTGATTATGCGCTCGATTGTAGCTCTCCGATGCGTTCAGCGCCGGCCGGACGCATCGGAGCTTTACCGTTATGCCTTTGAATCCGGCAGGTTCCCGGCCATTGCACGGAGAAGCTCGGCTGCCCTTGAAGGGTTGAAAATGCCGCACATGCATGGTTTGAACAGGCGCTCCGCGCCTTCCGCGGGACTCAATTCGCCGCTTTTTACCCTGGCCGCGGTGTCTTCGATCAGTTTGACCGACACCATGCCGTGACCGCACATCGTGTTGATTTCCAGAACATCCCGAGGCGGCAGGAGATCCGTACGGCCCCACCTCCCCAGGGTGTTATTGACCGTGTGTGGAGCGAGCCCCGCTTCCCGGCAGCACTCGCCAACCCTTTCGAAAAGACCGGATACGACCACAGAAATCCCCAGGTCGGCTTCCTTCAGCTCTTTCAGTGCCTCGACCACATTATCCCGGTCGTTAAAGACTGCATGCACTACCGCCCGGTCCTCGACGTTGTCCAGAAGTTTGTCCAGGCCGCCCTGGTAGTACTCATTGCCGTGGCGGCAGTCGCCGATCTTGATGGCACCGCACCGCAGACTGATTTCAAGCATTTTGCGCAGTTTGGGGCCCGAGTCCACGTGATTGATATCCTTCGAGGGCATGAAAAGAAGGACATAATCCCTTTCCAGGCTCCCAACTTCTCCTAACCGATGCAGCGTATGTGTCATCTCGTTTCCTCCCTGAACAGCGGCCGGCCCAATCCGACATTCGTTTTGCCGTTCGGCGCGAACCATATATCCATCTTCTTCAGCACGCGCTGTGTGGGCACTTCGCCATCCGGGGC
Organism: Syntrophobacter sp.; assembly: GCA_039679945.1. Lineage (GTDB taxonomy): Bacteria > Desulfobacterota > Syntrophobacteria > Syntrophobacterales > Syntrophobacteraceae > SbD1. Next base: position 35,370 of record JBDKTY010000127.1, read on the forward strand.
CACCCTGGAGGCGATGCAGAGGGAAAAGACGGTTTCGATACGTTGACTGACTTCCTTCAGGCCTTCGAGCACCTTTTCGAGTTTGCCGAGGGGCACCGAGAACTCTATAATCGCGGACAGGACCTTCTCGTTCAGAACATCCTCCTTGAACTTTCCGGTCTTGACGTCGGACATGAGCGAGGTGGTCGGGTTGCTGGTCTCGAACTCGACGTCGAGCTTTGCCATCGCCATGGCAATCTTTTCCACATCGTAAAAACGGGCGCCCAGCGTGGGACGTCCGACTTCGATGCCGACCCCCGCCCATCCGTCCCGGAAACGGCCGGTAACCTCGTTCGTCTTCATCTCCTCCGTTCCCCGGCCGGAAATGCACGATTCGGGCGCGATGGTCAGTACATCGCTCAGCAGACTCCGCACCACCCGCGGCCATTCGAGCTTCTGCTGATAAATGGCTTCCACGGGACAGTCCGCAAGTCGTAAACAGTTGTAGCATTCCGTACATTCATCAAAGTCTATTTCGGCGTGGTCATCACCCAGGGTGATGGCCCCGACGGGGCAGTAGACTTCGCACTGCCCGCATGCGATACATTTTTCCGGATCAATCAGCATGCACTTTCTCCTTTTGCTGGTTGTGCCTGGTGCCGGTGGAACTGGTCATTGCCCACCGGCGGGTTATGCATGGTTCATATACTTGCATGGGTTGCGCACGGTTTCTAATGCCCCGGCGCCGGCGCTTGCGCCGGGGGATTTGTTGCCTCGCCCAGTTGCTGAATTTGCAGCAAACTGACACAAATGGTGCTGATGATGCTGACAAGCAGGAGGTATCCCGCGATGAGCCAGGGTTGGTTGTTACTGATGGTCAGAAAATAGGTCGCGATGATCGGAGTCAGTCCAGCCGCGTAGATGCCGGCTGTGTGGTAAACAAGTGACATACCGCTGTAGCGAACCCTGGCGTCGAAAATTTCGGAGAAGAGCGATGATATCGACGCCCATAAAGCCGCATAGGAGACTCCAAAAGGGATCCCCATAATCAGGTAGATAACTATGGTGTATTGAGGAAAAGACTTGATGAGCCAGAAAGCGGGGAAGATGGTCACGCCGGAGATAATCGCACCCGCCGCGAATACCTGACGCCGTCCGTACTTATCGGCGAGAATCCCCCATATGGGAACAAGGAGCAACTGGACGAGCATCGAAACGCTGACGGCATTCAACGCTGTCGTCCTCGGCAGCTTTATGACGGTCGTGAGATACATCACACCGAAAGTGACATAGACATTGAAAGTGACGCCTTCGATGAAACGCGCGCCCATCGCGAGAAGGACGTTCCTGGGGTACTTCCGGAGCACTTCCATGATCGGTACGCGCACTTGGGCGCCACTTTCCCGGATGCGGGTAAAGGCCGGTGTCTCGAGAATTTGCAGACGAATGTAGAGCCCAACCGCAACCAGGAAAACACTGATCAGAAAGGCAATGCGCCAGCCCCAGCTCAGGAATTGGTCCTCGGGCATCGCATTGGATAGAACAGCAAATACGACCGTGCCCAGGAGCACACCGAACTGAAGTCCCATCTGGGGCCAACTTCCATAAAAGCCCACTTTTTTTTGGTCCGAGTGTTCCACTGCCATCAGGACGCCGCCGCCCCACTCACCTCCAAGGCCTATGCCCTGGAAGATGCGGAAAAGCATCAGCAGTATCGGCGCCCATATCCCTATACTGCTGTAGGGAGGCAAGCATCCGATGAGGACGGTCGAGACGCCCATGATTATGAGCGTGAGGACCAACATGTTCTTTCGCCCGATCCTGTCGCCGAAGTGGCCGAAAATGATCCCTCCCACGGGCCGCGACAAATAACCGACCGCAAAACCCATGTAGGCGAGCATTGTTGCGATGAACGGATCCTGGTAAGCTGGAAAAAATATCTTATTGAAAACCAGCCCGGAGACGGTTCCGTACAGGAAGAAATCATACCATTCGATGGTGGCGCCCACCGTACTCGCGAGGGCGACCTTCCTGATGGACATGGGCTGGCTTGTTGCGGCGCTGCTCAATGACGTCATGGCTCACTCCAAGTTGAAATACGATGCATTCAAATGCTGTCGCCAGCTTGTGAAAGTCAGCTAAGTGCCCACTAAAGCATTCCCAGTCAGGCTGATCACTCCAACCTTGAACCTCGGTGGTCACATTCGTACTTGATCGAGTAAGTGCCAATTTCGTTGTTCGGACTAATAACGGGCCCTTCCGCTTTCCCTGACCGAATACCCGCCGTCCGGGCTTGTCTCGCGCCCCGGCAGCCACGGCGTCGCGTGGACGCATGGTCCGGTGACCGCGGCGGGGGTTTGAAACATAGTGGCAGAGATTAGGGCAAAGCGAGACCCTTTACTATTTCATTATTGTTATTCTCCTCCTTTTGTTCGGTGCCGTGAGTATTGCTGGCGGCCCTCGCATTTGAACCTGCCGTGAACCGGTTTTTTCCGCGGCAGGATTCCGGTGGTGCAGTCTTCACGTCGTGAATACGTGTATACATGTACACGCCACTTTGCCCACTGTCAAACTTTATTTTACCGCGCTCGGAGAATTGCCGGGTCCGCGGTGCGGCAAGCCTTGGCGCACCCGATCGCGGTATTTCGGGGCTATCTCGGCCCCCGGGAGCAGTTGGCCGGTGAATGCAACAATACAAATTGACAGAACAATGTTTTTATGTATACATGAATGCAACGACTCGCTACTTCGTACTGCACGCCATGGAAAAAAGGAGGGCAGGATCATTTATGGAGACAATCCTTTTGAAAGCTGATGGAATAATCGATGTCGTCGGGCAGAGAATCCTGACTCCAGGCGCCGTCCTGGTCCGGGGTTCGAGAATTGCCGCTGTCGGACCCGAGGCTTACGCCCGGTCCGGGGAGGCTTCGGACACGGTTGATTTGTCCGGCCGCATGCTTATGCCGGGTCTGATCGACTGCCACAATCACCTGTCCCTCGACCCCTCGCTGGAAAACTATCTTCCGCGCATGAACGACCCCGTTCCGGAACTCACCATCCGGGCGGTTCGCACAATGGCGGTTGATCTGGGAGCCGGAGTGACGACATCGAGGTGCCTGGGAGATAAGGAGTTCCTGGACATCTATTGCAAGAAGTCGGTTGCCGCGGGCGAGATTCCAGGACCGCGCCTCATAGTGGCCACTCGTGGGATCAGAGCGCCACACGGACATGGGTTTGTAGGCTATCCGTATAGCGGGGTGGAAAACATCCGCCAGGCGGTCAGAGAAAACCTGCTGGCGGGAGCTGATCTCATCAAGATCTACACTACCGGGACCCTGAAGAGTCCCAGGGGATTGCCCTCCTACTTTTCCCGAGAGGAGATCCAGGCACTGGTGGATGAGGCCCACAGGGCGGGAGTTCCCGTCACGACCCACTGCATCGGTGGACCGGGGCTCATTGCCGCTCTTGAGACGGGAATCGATGTCATCGAGCACGGATATTTCGCCTCCGAGGAGGAAATCGAGATGATCGGCAAGGCGGATCGATGGCTTGTGATGACTCCCAGCATTTTTTTCACTGATGATCGCATCCGCACACTTCCCCCGGGCATGGTCGAACCCCATATCCGGCAGCGGGAGGAAGTGAGGCGGAGCATGGCCGCCGTCGTCAGGGCCGGGATAAAGTTCGCCGTCGGAACTGATGCCATGCATGGCCGCCTGGCCGACGAAATAAAGTACCTGACCAATTTCGGAGCGAGTTCCTGGTCGGCCGTTCAAGCCGCGACCGTGCGGGCGGCACGGGTTTGCGGCATGGAATCCGATATCGGAAGTCTCGATCCCGGGAAGATCGCGGATATCATAGGAGTGGAAGGGAACCCGCTGGAGGATATCACCGCGCTGAAGCGGGTTTCAGCGGTCATGAAAGCGGGGGTGATCGTCAAACTCGAAAAGAGGAATGCGGGAAACTGACAAAGACCGGGATAATCCCCGCCGCGCGCTGATTTTACCGGCGGGGAGTTTTATATTTCCGTGGACGCCCGGGATGCCCCGGAGTCTGTACCGATCGCGGAATTGTTGGAAGTTAATGGATTTATCGAGCCATTTTGGTCTATACTCCGAAGAGCTTCTCACCCCGGGAGGCGAAAACCTCTGAATGATTAGCTGATGCCAACTATTTGCAGTATCCGGAAAGGGACCGCCTTGCGCCAATCAAAGACGAGCCAGGTATGTCAATGAGCCCATATACAGGTTCTCATACGAGCGGGTTGACGGGCCATCCCAGATCCATTGCCGATCAGATCTATGAGCTGCTCAAAAGGGACATAATCAAAGGCAAAATCGAGCCCGGCCATCGTTTGTCCGAAGTGGAGGTCGCGAATACATTCAACGCGAGCCGAACTCCCGTGCGGGAGGCCTTCCGGCGACTCGAACAGGACGGCCTCGCGGAACGGCTGGCTCAAGGCGGGGTGAGAGTAATCCAACTGGATGAGCAGACCATCAAGGATCTGTTCGATTTGCGTGTGACTCTTGAGGTGCAGGCCATCAAGCTGGCCTGTGAACGCATTACCTCCGATGAGATATCGCTCCTCAAGCAGGTCAGGGTCCAGGCATTTGAATTGCTCAAGTCCACGGACATCGGTAATGATTTTACCCTGAACCTGCTTTTCGAGCTTAATTCGGAATTCCACGACATAATATACAGTTCCACGCGGAGCAAGTATCTCGTCAAAGTCCTGGTCAATATCCGTGCCGTTGTCCTGAGCCTGCGCAGCATCAGCATCCGCCTGGATTCAATCAGAGAGGTCTGGGAGGAGCACAGCGCGATTATCGATCAATTGGAGCGCAGGGATGTTAAGCATGCCGTCCGGCTTATGAGTAAACATATTGCCAGGTCGGCCGGCCAGGTCCTTTCGTTTGTCCGGTCCCAGCCTCTTACCGATCCGGGTAGCACGGAACAGCCTTCCAACAGAGAAGCAGGCAGCAGAGAAAAAGACAGGCGTTAGTGAAAAGAAAAGGCCCGGGCCGGTGGACGAGCATGCCGGACCGGTACGCTTTTAATCCTTCCGGGTTGAGTGAATAAATCGTACGCCCGCGGCGGGGGCTTCTTCTCCCGCGGAAGCGTCAGTCGCCTGGTGGGATGGTTGCGTTGCCCATCCCGAAGCGGGTCTTCCCTCGACTCTCCGCAACAGAAAATTCCCGCGATTGCCGGATGAAGTCCCCGGTTCATGAATTCGCGGCAGGGGAAGCCGGTTCAATCCAAAAAGTCTTTCAGCCCTGTTCCTGACAAGTGAAAATAACTATTATAATGAATAGTCCGACTTGGATTTGTTCCAAAAAACGGGACACGGAGCCTTATTATGTGATAGGGAATATGTGAAGGGTCCGCACTTGGCTGAGTGGTGGTAATTACTTCGCGCGCGTGGAGCGAACCAAAGCCCGCATGCGCGTGGTAACGCGCGGAAATGAAAGAGCATTTCACCCACGTATCCCCGGTACGTTCCACCTTTCGACACCTCGGGGCGGACGAGGGAGTTCTCGGCCCGGAGTGACTGCACGGATTATAGTGGAGTCCGGATACTTGTTGTCCGGGCACGAAGTGCAAGAGGCCGCGTCGAGGCAACAGCGATCACCCTCGGGGACCTGTTTACTTAGAGACGCTCTTTGAATGGAAAGGGCGGCGACCGCCTGACGGCCGTATTGCCGAACCAATTCCAGAAAATTATGAGGTAGATTATTGCCGATTTTTCCACAAATGCACAGACCGGGTCAGAAACGCAGGCGTTCCAAGGATTACAACCACCCTTTGTCGATGAGACAGGAGCCCTGGCCCCTGAAGATTTACCGCACCCTGCGCCCGGTTCTGGATCGCATCAAGACCCCCGAACCCTCGCCGTTCGTTCCCGATCCTTATCAGGTAGAAGCACTCGAGGTTCTCAACGGCTCGGATGTTTTGGTTACGGCGCCGACCGGATCGGGCAAGACTTATATTGCGGTCGAGGCCCTGGGCGGGGTATTGCGCCGAGGGGGAAAAAGCTGGTATGCATCGCCGTTGAAGGCGCTCTCGAACGCCAAGTACGAGGAGTTCAAGGAAATCTTCGGCGAGGAGAACGTCGGAATAGTGACCGGCGACCGGAAGGAGAATGTCCATGCCCCGGTTATCGTGGGTACCACGGAGATTCTTCGTAACCAGCTCTACGACATAATGCATCGGGGGGAAAATCTCGATATCGACCTCGTGGTGCTCGATGAGGCCCATTTCCTGGGTGATCCGGACCGGGGGGTGGTGTGGGAGGAGGTATTCATTTACCTTCCCCCGCGTGTGCGGCTGCTGTTGCTTTCCGCAACCATTAAGAATGCCAATGAGATTTGCGGCTGGCTTTCCTGGATGAGGGGGTCTCCCTGCAACTGGGTCGCCGCCTATGACCGGCCAGTACCGCTCTTTCCGCTTTTCCTGTTCCCGGGTGGAGAGCTTGCGCCGCTCGGAACACGCCGCGGCCTGCTCGGCAAGATCGCCAAACTCGACCCCAAAACACTTCCGCGAAGTGAGGTCCCCGATATCCCGAGGATTCTCGATGTACTACGACAGGCAAACCTGCTGCCGGCCATTTTCTTCCTGAAGTCCCGGTCCGACTGCGATAAGGCGGTGGCCTTCTGCCGATCCGGACCCGTTTCGGCTGAGCGTGAAGGCGCCGATGCCTTCCAGAAAAGGCTGGATGAGCTGCTTGAGACATATCCTTTCATGCGGACGCACCAGCACCTCTCGATACTGAAAAGCTGCAGGGTCGGCTCGCATCACGGCGGCCAGTTGCCCCACTGGAAGCAATTGCTTGAGAAGATGATGCAGGAAGGCCATCTGGACGCAATCTTTTCCACTTCCACGATTGCCGCCGGCGTGAACTTTCCGGCCCGCACGGCTGTTATTTTCCAGAGTGACCGTTTCAACGGCCGTGAGTTCCTTCCACTTACGGCGACCGATCTTCTCCAGATGACGGGAAGGGCCGGGCGGCGCGGCATGGATGAAATCGGCTTCGCGCTTGTCATTCCCGGCCAGCACCAGGACCCGCGACTCATACTCGACCTTTTGAAATCGCCGCCCGATACGATCCAGAGCCAGATCCGGGTGAATTTCTCCATGGTCTTGAACCTGCTCCTGTCGCATAATCCCGAGGAGATCAAAAGTCTTTTCGTAGCCTCCCTCACAACCTTCCAGAACATGACGCGCGATACGCGAGCCATGAAAAAACTCGAGGCCGTGCGGGTGGAACTCGAAGCTTACAGCAAGCAGATGCGATGCGGTTCCATAGAGCGGCTTTCCGAGGTGCGTCCGCAATACCTGACCACTGTCGAGCAGTTCAAAAAAGCGCGAAAAACGCTCAAGCGAAAACCCCGGTACGGGGCCTTCCTTGACCGGCTGGTTCCCGGCCGTGTCGTGATGAGCCAGAGGGGCACGCCGTATGTGTGTATTGCCCTGCCGGATCACCAGTACAGAAACGTGGAGGCGGTCCGGATGGCCACGCCCGTCCGGTTCCGGCGGCGGCGCATACGGACGCACCGGATGGCTTTCCAGCGCATTCGCCAGTTGAGTATCCTGCTGGAGGAACTTCCCGTACTGGACGATCGCGAAGGCTGGCAGTCTCTCATCGGGCGCGCCGCCGCCGGGGAGTTCAAGCCGATCGACTCCGAGAAGGGCACTGCTGCCTCCGATGAGCTGGCCTCCATGGAATTGACGGCCCTGTCCGACAGGATTCGGTCGCTTCCCTGTGACAAATGCAGCCTGTTCGGTCCCTGCCAGAAGGAAACCTCGCACCCGTTCTCCTCCATACTGAGGAGGTACTTCCACCATTATGAGCAGGTCGACTCCACCCAGGCACAGCTCTGGCGTTCGTTTCTGAAACACTACCGCCTGCTGCTGGAGGAGGGGTATGTCGATGACCAGGGCAAGCTTACCCAGGATGGCCTCTGGGCGTCCAAACTGAGGCTCGACCAGCCGCTGCTCATTTCCGAGGGGATTCGGAAAAACATCTTTCCACGAGACGATCCTGAACTCCTGGCCGCGCTCATTGCCACGTTCGTCATGGATCGGGACAGGCACGGAGACGTTCAGCTCGCGGCCCTGGTGTGGAAGTATGCCGATCTGGCAAAACCGTTTTTCAAGATGCTCCAGGAACTCCAGCGCCTGAGGGAGCGGCTTCAGAGCGAGGGTTTCGAGACTCCGCCCCTGCCTTTCTGGGCAGTCGTGGTGGTTTACCACTGGGCGCGGGGAGACTCATGGGATAAGATCCGCGAGATTTCCGGGATGGATGAGGGCGATCTGGCGATGATCATATTGCGCACATCCGACCACCTGCGCCAGATAGAGGCCCTGGCGGAAACGCACCCCAGGCTCGCCGCTACGGCGGGGGAAGCTATCCGGATGCTGCTGCGCGAGCCCGTCCTCGTGCGGTGATTGTTCGTCAACTTTCAAAATAAAGCTTGACACTTGCCTCTGAACTAAAATATATAAGGCAATTCCAAATATATTTTTGCCAAGAGGAGGCGATGTGATGGTAAAAAGCCCATGCATTAGCTGTGAGAGAGCCAGCGAGGACAAAAACAAGTGTTTGGATAGCTGCGAAAGGTTGAAAGAGTACCAGGAAATGATCCTCAAGCAGGGAATCTATGCTACAATGTAATTAACTGGCTACGAGGCCATCACGAGCGGCCGGAAGGCCGCTTTTTTTATCGATTTTCGGCTAATACCCGCGGCATAATAGGTTTTTTTGGAGGATTTTAAGTCATGTACGCCATTTTCAGGTCAGGCGGCAGGCAATACGAAGCGCGTCCGGGCCATACGGTAAGAATGGAAAAGATTCCCGGCCAGGTCGGGGACAGTGTCGTCCTGAACGAGGTTCTCCTCTATTCCGATGGGGAACGGTTGCAGGTTGGCCAGCCGCTGGTCGAGGGTGTCGCAGTCCAGGCCAGGATTGTGGAACACGGAAGACTTGCGAAGATAATCGTCTTCAAGCACAAGCGGCGCAAGGACTATAGCAAGAAACAGGGACATCGGCAGGGCTTTACTGCCGTGCGGATTGAAAATATCGGATAATTACCGGGCATTGCGTCCCCGTGAGGTGGAAACGCCCGCGGGCGTAGCCCGTTCCGGTTCTCGGGAGGATTGGCATGGCTCACAAGAAAGCGGGAGGAAGTTCCCGGAACGGCCGCGACAGCGCCGGCCAGAGAAGGGGCATCAAGAAATACGGCGGCGAATTCGTGCGCGCCGGCAACATAATCGTACGGCAACTGGGCACCCAGTTCCATCCCGGGAACAACGTCGGAATGGGCAGGGATTATACCCTTTTCGCCCTGTCGGACGGGCTTGTGAAGTTTGAGCACAAAGACAAGTTGCGCCAGAAAATCAGCGTCTATCCCGCACCCGCGCAGCAGTAGCGTCCTTTCCCGGAAGTTCCCGATAGAATCTCAGAACTCCCCTCCACCGGAAGACGGCGTGAGGGGAGAGCTGTTTTTTCTTTCCCATAAAGACTGCCTGACCGAGACTAATGAAATTTATCGATGAGGTTAAAATCAAGGTTGTTGCCGGCAAGGGTGGCAACGGATGTGTCAGCTTCCGCCGGGAGAAATACGTTCCAAGAGGCGGCCCGGATGGAGGCGATGGCGGCGCTGGCGGCAGCGTCGTGCTGGAAGCGACCGAGCGTAAGCAAAGCCTTCTCGATTTCAGGTACCGAAACATTTTCGCGGCCTCGGCGGGCAGGGGCGGCGAGGGACAGAACCGTAACGGCAGGGGTGGTGAGGACGTAGTGCTGGAAGTTCCCGTCGGAACGGTCGTAAAAAATCCCGAAGACGGCGAAATCATGGCCGACCTGGCCACCAGCGGCCAGCGCTGGACCGCGGCGGCGGGAGGACGGGGCGGGAAGGGCAATTCCCATTTCACCTCCTCCACGCAACGAACGCCGAGATTTGCGCAGGATGGCGAGCCGGGAGAAGAACGGGAACTCAAACTGGAACTTAAGCTCATTGCGGACGTGGGCTTGGTGGGGCTTCCAAATGCGGGAAAATCCACCCTGATATCCGTGGTCTCGGCCGCTCGTCCCAAGATCGCCGATTATCCCTTCACCACGCTGGTCCCGCACCTCGGCGTGGTGCAGTACGACGATGCGCCGCCATTCGTCATGGCCGACGTCCCGGGGCTGATCGAAGGCGCACACACGGGCGCGGGCCTCGGAGACCGCTTTCTCAGACACATCGAACGCACCCGGCTTCTCGTGCACATGATCGACATCTCGCAGGTCAACCCGGATGATCCGCTCCAGCCTTTCCGGCAAATTGAGCACGAACTGGCGAGCTACTCGGAAGAGATTGCCTCGAAGCCGCGCATCATCGTTTTGCACAAGACCGACCTCGTCGAGGACAAGGCGCTGCTGGGCAAACTGGCGGAGAGGTATAAGCAACTTGGGCGCCCGGTCCTGCTTGTCTCATCGCACCGCAGGGAAGGTCTTCGCGAGCTGGTGCGGATGCTTACGAGCCGATTGGCGGAGATGGCCAAGGCCGCGCGGAAATAGCGCTCCGCGGAGCATCACCGTCGCTGATATTCTAGCCCGTTCCATCCTTCGACACCTCCCAAAAGACAGCTCATTCCGGCTTCAAACGGACACTCGCGCGGCGGGGCTCCTCCCTCGGGTTTCGACAGGCGGGAAAGCATGCCCCGCCTCCAACCGCAAATCCCAGGGAATTATTTCCTCCCCTCCTTACGTGAGAACTACACACGATGAGGTGTCTTCTCACCTGGTCAGGAAACTCATGACCCGTTCCCGAAGCTTCTCTTTTTCACATAAAAACATGATATGCCCGCAATCGCTGGACAGCTCCGCGAACTCCGCTTTTATCAGCCTGGAAAATGCGGTGGAGGGTTCGGGATTAACGAGCTGGTCCCGCGCCGACATAATGACCAGGGTTTTTGTCTGGATGGCCGAGGCTGCCTTTTCCCGGGACCCTCCGAAAGCCCTGAAGATGTCATGGGTCATCAGCGCCTTGAGCTGCCATTCCCAGTCATCGGGGTTGAATCGCTCCAGGCCTTTTTCAATCTTGGCGAGATAAGCGGGAAAGTCTCCGGGACTTGCATGGGCGCTGAGATATGATGGCGTGTAGAGGGCGAATGTATGTACGGCGGATATGGTTTTCATCCCGAGCCTGGCGTTTCCGCAGTTCCGCCCTGCTTCAATGGCCTCGATCTCGGCTTGCAGCAGGAGAAGATCGCTCGTTGCCAGGCGCGGAGTCCCGACGATAGATACGGCCTTTTGGAAGAACCCCGGATAGGAGACCATCCATTGAAATGCCTGCATGCCTCCCATCGAGATTCCGACAACCGCATAAGCCCGTTCCAGGTGCAGATCTCGGGTGAGGAACCGGTGTTCGGCGTTGACCATGTCGCGGATGGTGAACTCGGGGAAAGATGGGCCGCTTTGCGTCGTACTGTTGGATGGCGAGGAAGATACTCCGTTGCCGAAACTTTCTATGGCGATAACGTAGAGCCTGGAGGTATCGATCAGTTTTCCGGGTCCGATCATTCCCGTGTCGACGAGTTCCTGCGTTGTGCCGGCAAACCAGGTCGGGAAAACAACGACATTGGTCTTGTCCGCATCGGGTTCTCCAAAAATCCTGTAGCCCAGCTTACAGTCTTTGATGACCTGTTGATTCTCCAGACGAAAATCACCCAGTTCGGAGAACATGAGGGGGCTCTGAGCACAAGCGGTTCCCGCCATTGCGGAAACGAAAATAAGGCAGAGAATCGTTCGAACCAAAAACTTCATAAAGGATGTCCTTTCACGTTCCAACGTTCAGTGGCGGTCTTGGCCGTCGCCAGTGCAAAAGGTGAGGTGCGGTGGCTCCCCGGGCACAGCTTCCTGTAAAAGGGCACGAAACCGGAGGCATCCATGGGCCGGCGCGCCGACTCACCTTGATCCTGGCTGCAAGGTATACCAGATTGAGCAATCGCGCTCTTATACTATTTCGCGTTCAGGATGACACATCCCCCGTTCGCCCTGAGCGTAGTAAGCCCCGCGTTTGCGTGGCAAGGAAACAGCGCTGTGGCCGCTCGATTCCGGCCCGTTCTCCCCTTCGGGATGCTCAGGGCGAACGGGGGGAAGTTCCTGTTCCGGAATGGCGTGACCCGGATCTCCACCGGTTATGTAAGCCTTCGATATTGCTCACTCTCAAGAGCTTTTTCTTGAGAGAGGTGCCGAAGGGGGGAACGGGTCAATTCTGATAGGCATCTTCATTTTCAGGGTAGCTTCATCTTGGACGCAATTCCGTATTAAAAGCTATTATATTTCCGACGCAATTTCTGTATGCTAATGATTAGCGGGTCATGTGCGCTTCCGGAATCATGCCATTCCGAGCGGCAGCAGCGCGGGAGCACGATTAAGGATCGTGTTTTGCGATTTGCCTGTTACGGGTCCGGGAAAGCCATTGAGCTTGCCCGGTGGCGGAGGAACAGTGGCCGATAGAGATCTGGAGCCGTTTTTTCCCGCCAACGCTCTCTTCGAAGTTCAAATGAATTAATTATCAATCTCGCAAAATTTAGTACTAATTATCCAGCACGATCTTATTGATTGAACAAAGGCGCTGAAATAACTATATTAGGCCGATCCGGAACCGGGAAAGTCCCATGCCGGTTATCGCTGCAAAATCAAAGGATTACAGACATGAATTATGATGTTGGGATCGACATCGGATCAGTCAGCATCAACTGCATCATCGTGGACCAGAACAGGCGGGTGGTTCTGGAGACTCCCTACCTCCGGCATTTCGGGCTGATCTACGAGGAGACCCGCAGACTTCTCGAAGGCATTCGGAATTGGGCGGAGACTGAGAAATCCGGCACAATCCGGTCAGTGAGCTTTACGGGTGTGCACGGAGAGATGCTCGCGGACAAGCTGGCGGCTCATTATGAAGTCGAGACCATCTCGCAGGTGCTTGGGGCCAACCTGGTCGTTCCCGGGGTGCGTTCCATTATCAGCGTGGGCGGGCAGGACGCCGCAGTTTTCCAACTGACGCACAATAATGGGCAATGGCATCTCGAGTCATTTAACATCAATGGTCCGTGCGCGTCGGGGACTGGTTCTTTTATCGATCAGCAGGCCGAGCGTCTCGCGCAATCAATCTACGGTCCCGACTTCTCCATGGACCAGGAGAAACTCCAACAGACGCTCAATGATTTCATAGAGCTGGGTCTCAAGAGTACCTATCCGGCTCCCGTGGCTTGCCGTTGTACGGTGTTCACCAAATCGGACATGATCCATCTGCAGAATAAAGGGGAAAGCCTTCCCAATATCATTGCCGGGCTGCACTACGGCAATGCCGCCAACTACATGAGCACCATCGTCGCTAACCGCGAGTTGCTCGATCCCATCGTCTTTATCGGAGGAATGGCTTCGAACAGGCTCCAGGTGAGGGCATTTCAGCATTATTTCCCATCGCTTACGGTGCCTGCTCACCATGCGTCGCTGGGGGCCTTGGGGGTTGCGCTGCAGGCGGGAGAGCAGGGCCGGCAAAACGAGATCGATGCGGCGCTCCTTGCTCGCGTGGACTCGCATTCGACCTATTCATTCCCGCGGGCCGACAAGCTCGATCTGGTGCATACCGTATTCAGTTCCGACAATTCCCTGGCGCCCTGGGCCAAGAAGAAGGGAAAGCCCGTTGAGGCATACCTGGGGGTGGATATTGGATCCACCACCACCAAGTACGCGCTCATAAGCGATCAGGGGCAGATCCTGCACAAGTGCTATGTTCCGACCATGGGGAAGCCGATCGAGGTTACCCAGAAGCTTCTGCGGACTCTGCAGCAGGAGGTGGCCAAGAAGATCAAATTGATGGCCATCGCCACAACGGGTTCGGGCAGGAACGTGGTCGGGGATTTCCTGACCGCCGATCTCGTTATTGACGAGATCACCGCGCATGCGCGAGGCGCGATCGAAATCGATCCCGAAGTGGACACCATCTTTGAAATCGGGGGTCAGGATTCGAAGTACATAATGATCGAAAACACCCATCCTCTCGATTTCGACATGAACAAGGTTTGTGCGGCCGGGACGGGGAGCTTTCTGCACGAACTGGCCAACAAGATGAAGATCAATATTGTCGAGGAGTTTCAGGACATAGCGCTCTCCTCGGAGACTCCGATACACCTCGCCGAGCGTTGTACCGTATTCATGGAGTCAGACCTGGTGAGCTACCTCCAGAAAGGTGGCGACCGCCGGGACCTTATCGCCGGTTTGTGCTATGCCATCGTGCATAACTACCTGAACCGGGTGGTCGAGAAGCGCGCCGTCGGCAAGCGTGTCATGTTCCTTGGCGGTCCATCCCTTAACAAGGGCATTGTCGCTGCTTTTGAGAGGGTGCTCAATCGCCCCGTGCTGGTTCCCATGCACCGGGAGGTGATGGGCGCTTTCGGAGCGGCGCTGTCGGTGAGGGAGCTTTTCAGGAAGCAGGGAATGGAGTACACAAGGCGGGACCTGGATCAGCTCGCGGCGATGAATGTGGATTTTACGGAAAGCGTGTGCCACGCCGACAAGAAGTGCCACAACGAGTGTAAACTCAAGGTCTACAGTTTCGGCGAGCGCAAAAGTGTCTGGGGCGGCGATTGCGGCCGGTATGAAACCCGGGCCGGGGGCGGGCGCGAGCAGGATTACTTCCAACTCAGGCAAAGCATTTTCGATGCGGCCCTGGCGGATGCGGGCAACCTTCTCACGGAAGCCGAGGCGGGCCGGGAGGCGAAACCGGTTATCGGCATCCCGCTGGCTCTGCATTCGCTCGAGTGGGGTGTATTCTGGGCTCATCTTTTCTCCGAACTCGGTTTTCCGGTGTTGCTGAGCCCAAGGACCACCAGCAAACTAGCCTTTCTGGGAGTGGAGACCGTCGTCTCCGAGGTCTGCTTCCCGATGAAGGTGTTCCACGGCCATGTCCGTTATCTGATGGACAGGGCTGAGTACCTCTTTCTGCCGAACGTTATCAATACGCCCGTTCCCGAACCGGACGAAATCGGGTATTTCTGTCCCCTGGTTCAGGCATCGCAGTATATGGCCCGATCGGCACTGAGTATTCCCGCCGGAAGGATGATCCGACCGACGCTTTTCCTCAGGGAGAATACGGACAATTTGGTCCATGCGTTCGAGGAGGCGCTGCCCCGGGGCCTAAGGCCGGGGAAGCCGGAACTGGAGCATGCAATTTCGAAGGCATGGGCGCGGCAGACTCAATTTCGACGGACCATGGTCGAAACCGGCAAAGAGATCCTGGACCGGATAGATCCTTCGGAACCTGTCTGGATCGTAACGGGGCGTCCCTATAATCTCTATGACGAACGCTTGAACCTCCAGTTGGGAAAACAGCTCTCAAAGCTTGGGATAAAGGCCTTCCCCATGGATCTCGTATACTCGGATTCCGAGGACATGAGCGATTTCAAGCGCATGTTCTGGGGACTCGGGGCGCGCATAATCAGAACGGCCAAGCGGATTATGCGCACGCCGAACTGGTATGGAGTGCACCTCACCAATTTCAGTTGCGGAGCGGATTCCTTCATTGAACATTTTTACAGGCACCTCTTGCGTGAAAAGCCTTCACTCATCCTGGAGCTTGACGAGCACAGCGCTGTTGCCGGTTTGCTCACTCGGGTAGAGGCCTACCGGAATGTGGTGAAAAACCTTCAGGAAAAGCGGATTCCGACTGTTCCGAAGCCCGTTGAGGAAGATCGGCTTGAAGAGGCGGGGTGAGATAGAGTCGTTTTCCTCCGGTTGTGTTTTGCCGAACCAGCGATATAGATTCAGGATAGAATGATATGGCAGTGGCCCAAACGCAAAATTTCGATCGCCTGCGTACAAGTGTCAAACAGTTCGATGTCACGGGTAGAACCTTGCTTATCCCGAAGATGGCCCCTTTTGCTTCCGAGTTGCTTGCGGCGTCATTCCAGGCGGTGGGAGTGAATGCCCAGGTGATGGAAACATACAAGGGGCTGGCGTATGGCAAGGAGTTTACGTCGGGCAAGGAGTGCTTCCCATGCCAGGTCACGCTGGGAGACATCCTCTATTTTCTGAAGAGCGAGAAAGAAAGGCTCGGGCCGGCATTCACACCCGAGAATTATGTCTATTTCCTTCCGGAGGCTGATGGGCCGTGCCGTTTCGGGATGTACAACAAGCTGCAGCGTCTCGTATTGGACCGGTTCGAGGAATTCCGGGACATACCCATCACGTACCTTTCAACGAGAAATGCATACTCCACGACGGAAATCATGCCCGCCAGTGCATCTTCCGTATTTAGAAAATTGAGTTATGTAGCTATAATATTAGCCGATATAATGGATCGTACTATTTGGCGCGTGCGTCCCTATGAATTGCGGCCCGGCCTGACCGATTCGTTCATGGAGGAGGCACTGGCGGCAGTGGCATCGGAGGTTCGGGAGAGGGGAGCCTCCCTTGATTTCACGGGCCTGCACGCATTGGTCGAAGAGATAGTCTCAACGGCTAAAACATTTATCGACACCCGGCAACCGCGGCGGCCGTTGATCGGAATAGTCGGAGAGATCTACGTCAGGACACATCCTGAGTCAAACCAGAACATCGTACGGCTTCTGGAACAATTTGGCGGCGAAGTGGTGGTGGCATCGATCGCGGAATGGATTAACTACATAACGTACGATATGGCCAGGGACCAGAAAAGGCTTTTGAAACTGGCCTGGCTGAATCGGGATTTCGCCTCGGCACGAGAAACCCTGCCGAAGCTGGCATCCACACTGATCGAAAAATATTACCAGTTGTTCCGCCAGCACCAGGGCTACAGTAGGGCGCTTAAGCATCTGGATATTCAGAAAGACCATTGGATAGGAACACTGGAAAGACGGCTTGACAGGAATCATTTGTTCAATTTCGATATCGGCACCGAATCGGGCCTGAGTATCGGAGCGGCCCTGGAACAGGTACACGAGGGATTTGACGGCGTGGTAAACGTATTCCCTTTCACCTGTATGCCGAGCGCTATCTGCACCGCGGTGCTCAAGCCGTTGCTGAACAAAATGCGAATGCCTTATCTCGACGCTCCCTATGATGGAGCCATACAGCCCAACCGGGAAATAGCGCTGCGTACCTTTATGTATCAGGCCAAACAGCGCCTCGATTCCCGGAAAACGGGCAAGAATAGGAACGGCAGGCGGCAAGATGTCATATCAAACAATGATAATAAACGCGATTCATCCGGAGGAATTCCGAATCGCGGTGACTGAAGGACACACCCTTGAAAGCTTCTTCATAGAAACGGCGACACGGGGAAAAGTTGTCGGGAATCTTTATAAGGGGATAATCACACACATTCAATCCAGCCTCCAGGCGGCTTTTGTAAACTATGGGGCCGAACGGAACGGGTTCCTTCCATTTTCGGAAATTCATCCCGAATACTACGATTCGGAAGCTGAGGACAGGGATCAGGTCAAGATCCAGGATGTCATACACCCCGGGCAGGAAGTTCTGATCCAGGTAGTCAAGGAGGAGATCGGGACCAAGGGGGCTCTGTTGACCACCTATGTCTCGCTTGCCGGACGTGACATCGTCCTGATGCCTGGACAGGACCAGCGCGGCGTCTCCCGCAAGATTGAAAACGGCGACAAGCGCGAACGGCTGAAGGAAATTGCGAGAAGCCTGAAGGTCCCGGATGACTTCGGTGTCATATTGCGAACGGCTGCCGAGAACCGCACCAAGCGCGAGGTCATGAAGGATCTGGATCATCTGATGCGGATCTGGGACGAAATAAAGAAGCAGGTACAGCAGGCAACCGCCCCGGCGCTCATCTATCGGGAGCAGGATCTCGCGATCCGTGTGATTCGCGACTATTTCAACACGGCCATAAAGACCATCCTGGTCGACAACAAGGACGTCTATCGGAGCGTGAAGGACTTCCTTGGCATCATCAGTCCCCGCCACCAGAAGTCAGTCCGGTTGTTCAAGGAAGAGGGGCCGATCTACGGCAAACATAATCTCGAGGATCAGATCACCCAGATCTTCAAGAAAAAGGTGCTGCTGAAATCCGGCGGATACCTACTCTTCGATCCGACGGAAGCGCTCGTGGCTGTTGACGTGAATTCGGGGCGGACCACGGGCGAGGGGGCCGTGGAGGAGATGGCCTACAAGGTTAATATGGAAGCGGCCACGGAGATTCCCAGGCAGCTCAGGCTTCGCGATCTGGGAGGGCTCATAGTAATAGACTTCATCGACATGCGCGAACAGAGGCATGCCCGTGAGGTCGAACGGCGGCTCAAGGAAGAGATCAAGAAGGACAAAGCCAAGATAACGGTTGGGAGGATCTCCAAGTTCGGGCTCCTGGAGCTTTCCCGGCAGCATCTCGGGCTCAACATCCTGCGCGGTTCCTATAGAGAATGTCCGGTTTGCCTGGGATCCGGGCTTGTGCGGTCGGCTGAAACAGCGGCACTCTGTTATTTCCGAAAAATCTGGTCAACACTGGTGAGCAAGAAACCGGCGGTAATGAAAGTCACCCTTCCGCCCGACGTGGCAAGCTACCTGTTGAACCGGAAACGGAACGAACTGGCCAATCTTGAATCCACCTACAAGGCCTCCATCATCATAGAAAGTTCCGCCACGGCCCTCCCGCACGAAGGGCATATAGAGATTCTGGCCGCCGCCGAGGGTGGAAACGCCTGAGACGCCGGCATCGGTTTCAAACTCACGCGATCGGCAAGCCGGTCTTGAAAACGGCATTGCCGATCGCGTCGATGTTCCCGTGAGTGGACATTCTCGTAATTTTCCTTAAGTTTTTCCGTAAGGCGTCCGATTTGTATCGTGAGAACTATTGATCCGGTGATCCTGCTTGCGTGGGGCGTCATGATCCCGGAGCGTGTATTTAACGCGGAAAGTACTTAAGTTACTGAGAACCGCCAAGTGGCAAGAGGCAATGAGTGTTGCTCGGGGGTTTGTTTCGGTACCCGCTCCGCCGGGCTTCGGCGGCACTTGGGAAAGAAGCCTCGATAAAAGGAGTTCTCGTGACTCGTCTTTCCTGTCCCATGAGAATGCTGACAGTAGCACTGACCGTTTGCGTGCTTTGCGGGATATCGGGCTGCATTTACTCGCGGGTTCGCGGTGATGCCGAAAGACCTGTCAATGTTGATATGGAGGTAATGGCCCAGTCCGCGATCGAGCAGCATACAATGAACAGCGCGGGGCTGTTTCCGGCCGAAGCTCCCGTGGAAGCGGCCGCGATATCGGAAAAATTCACTTCTGTCCTGCATGCCCAGCTTCTGCGGGCGCGGCCCTTCCGGGAAATAAGGATGATTCCGCGCCAGGCGAAATCGGACGCGGAAGCTCTCTGGTATGCGCGAAACGAAGGCTGTGATCTGATAATCCTTCCTTCCATCCTGTATCTGGCGGATGGTTCCGGCGCCATGCCCACGCGCCTGGTCGCCAGGATCAGGATACTCGATGCGCGCACGGGTATGGTCTTTTGGGATGTTAAGCAGATTGCGCGCTCCGTTCCGGGGCCCGATCTGGATTTTACATGGACCACCATTTCGGGTGAGCCCGCGAAGAGATTTCCCGAGTTGGCGGAGAAACTGGCAAGGGACTTCACTCTCTATCTGGTCCAGCCGGTCAGGAGATAAAATCGGAGATAATGGCCCCTAAGGGGCTTTGGCCATCCAGTAAGTGGACGGATCTACTTTTAAACAGGGTATGGAGGCCCGTCATGTCTGTAAACACAGGAGAGATTTTACCAATCGTCACCAGCAGTCCCTGGGCGCCGACGGAACAAAGCAGGAAGGACACGCCGGTCATTCCCGTTGTTTCGAGGGTCGAAGGGGGAGCAACCAAGAAGGTTGGCGAAGACAAGAACAAGTCCGAGCAAAGGGAGTCCCCCGTCCAGTCACGAGATCAGGCTTCCCAGGAACATATGGCTGCGAAGGTGCAGGAATTCCTGGATGAAGCAACCAACGTACAACTCAAGTTCAAGGTAAACTCGGATGCCGGCGAGACTGTAGTCCAGGTGCTCGATAAGGACTCGGGAGAAGTCATCCGCCAAATCCCACCCGAGAGTCTTTTCGAGGTGCACAGCAAGCTGGAGGAGTTGCGCGGCGTTTTGTTCGATGGCAAGGCTTAGGAGGCCGTGACGGAGAGCGAACACAAAATGGATACTCTCGTCAGAGCGCTGGTGGCTGACGATGATGAGGTCTTCAGGGAGATCCTTGCCGAAGCGGTGACGGATGCCGGCGCGGAGGTCGTGCTCGCGCCGGACGGCCTTGCCGCGCTTGAAAAGCTTGCCGAGTCCGATTTCGATATCCTCATTACCGACCTCAACATGCCGCGACTCGACGGCCTCGGCCTGCTAAGACAGGTGCGTACCGTATATCCCCACATCCTTGGCATTCTGATTACCGGATTCGGCAGTTTGGAATCGGCTATCGAGGCCCTGCGTCTGGGGGCTTACGACTACATACAAAAACCCTTCATGGTGGAGCAGGTTGCGGTTACAATTCGTAATGCAATTGAGAGAGTGATGATATTCAGGGAGCGGAACTCTCTTCTTGAAAAAATCGAGGCGCTGCATAAAAAGCTTTGTTTGCTGGAAGGAAAACGTTACCCTGAATATGAAATCTATGACAGCTCCGGTCAGTTGATCGCCGGGCCGCTCTATTTTGAAGGCAGTGTCCGTACGGACACCTTCTTGCAGGGGCCCAAAGGGAATCCGAACCGTGCACTCATAGCGCTTGAAGCCCTTCGCGGCCTCAGACGCGATGGTGTCATCTCCCAAGCCGATCTGGAAAGACTGAAACAGGTGATCATTAAAAGGATCGAATCCGGCAGGCAATGAAGATACTGATCGTGGAAGACGACGTCATTCTGGGTGAGCTTCTCCAGGAGTGTCTGCTTCGGCTGGACCACGAACTGGTTCATCATTGCGTTACTGGCCGGGAAGCCTGTAACGTGATCGAAGAAGAGACTTTCGATTGCGCTTTTGTGGATCTGCGCCTTCCGGACCTGGACGGCCTGAAGCTCCTTGAGAAAGTCAAGCAGCAGGACCCCGGGCTCCCCGTGGTCATGATGAGCGGCTATCCGACCATGGAGCACACCATTGAGGCCATGCGCAAAGGCGCCTCCGATTTCCTCACCAAACCGTTCACGCTCCAGGATGTTGCGCTCACACTCCAACGCATAACGAAGGAAAAAGGGCTGCTGCTGGAAAATCTCAGCCTGCAGCTCGAATGCCAGGCTCGCAAGGAACTGGAGAAGGCGAATCGGGAACTGGAGTGTAAGGCAAGCGAACAGGCGAGGCTTTTTCGGATCTCACGGGAATTCGATGAAATCAGGTCGAGCGACGATCTCTACGCCCGAATCGTTCAGCTCGCGTCCACTCTCGAATCGGTAGAGTGCGCGAGCTTTTTTATTATTCCCCACGACAAAGACAGCCTGTTGGCTATCGCCAACTCCGGCTGGCCGCCGACCGCGGGCGCCCCGCCGACCGTTTTGCCTCGCGAGGGCCACATAAAAGAGATACTCAGCAATGGCGCAACCCATATCTTCATAGATCCGGAGGAGGTCCGGTCGTTATTCTCGAAGCTCCCGCCCGAGATGCGACGGCTGCTCTCCTGCTGGCCTCTGCGTATACGCGGTGAACCCTTCGGACTGTTGATGGCCTTCCACAGGGAGAACAGCGGCGGGTTGTCCGCCGAGGAAATGCGGCTTTTCGACTTCCTGGTTCGCAAGGCTTCCCTTGCCGTGGAGAATATGGCCCTGTATGAGAGTCTCACCAGCAATTTCTACGGTATATTGAAGTCGCTGGTGAATGCGCTCGAAGCCAAGGACCTCTATACGGGAAAACATTCCGAGCGGGTGACGCGATACGCGGTCGACATGGCGCGGATGCTGGGCTGTTCGGGTGCTCAAATCGAGACTGTGGAAACGATCGGATACCTCCATGACATAGGCAAGATAGGGATAAATGACAGCATCCTCAACAAGCCCGGTTCCCTGACGGGTGAGGAGTATGAGATCGTAAAGAAACATCCCGTGATCGGTGAGTCGATAGTGGCCGACCTGGGTCTGAGTTCCGAGGAGAGATCAATCATCAGGCACCATCACGAGAGATGGGATGGGCGGGGGTACCCCGATGGACTGGCCGGGGAAGATATCCCCCTCCTGGCGAGGATTGTCAGCATCGCCGATGCCTTTGATGCAATGACTTCCAAGCGTGCCTACCGCGAGTGCATGTCTTTAAGAGAGTCCTTGGCCGAGTTGATCAAAAACAGTGGCAAGCAGTTTGACCCAAACGCTCTTGATGCTTTCCTGGAACTGATCAACCAACGTAAATCGAAGGCGTAACAGCCGCTTCCTCCTGCTGCCAGGTAGACATAATTATCCGATGGAAAAACAAGTACTGGTCGAAGGCTTCAACGTGGATCTTATGGAGCAATGCCTTCAGGCTCTTCATGAAAAAGATCGTCTGAGTTTCGCGGGCAAGTTCGTGCAGGGTTTCGTGCACAATACCAATGGCCCGCTCCAGAACCTTTCCATGCTGACGGAGATGCTCCTGGCGGGCATGGATCTCCAGGACCGTTTGTTCAAGGCCGGGGATGACACCAAATGGACAGAGACCCTGGAAAAACAGAAAAAGCGCCTGACCCAGATGCGCGATCAGATATACGGGCTGGCCGGCGAACTTCGTGAATTCATGCAGCTCCTCGAGATGGAGCGCAATGGTACCGATATTGACGTCAACGCACTTCTGACCATCGTCCTGCGGGTTTTCCGCTCGAATCTCTTCTTCAAGCACAGGGTCAGTCCCGAACTGAAGCTGCAAAGAAACCTGCCCCAGGCCCGCGTTCCGGGGTGCAACATCATTCCGGTCTTCTTCCACCTTGTCCAGAACGCGATGATCGCCATGGAGAACTCCGCGCGCAAAGACCTCATTGTCGAAACGTGCCTCGAGGATAAGCATATACTCGTCAGGATAACCGATTCGGGATGCGGGCTGGGTGGGTGCGACCCCGAGTCTCTTTTCGGGCTCTTTGAATCGAGATGGCCCGAGGCGAACCGGGGCGTCGACAGTGTCCATCTTGGCTTCGGGCTCTATGCCGCCAGAATGCTTCTGTTGCCTTATAACTGCACTGTGAATATCGAGGAGGCCCCCGAAGGCGCCTCCGCCCTCATCAGCATACCCGTGGCCAAGTAACGGGACCGCTGGCACAAAAGTCCATCTCACAGGGAAAATCTTTCCCATCCCCCCTGCCCGGCAGCGCGGCGAGAACTGGTGGGCCGGGGCCCTGCTCCGGTCATCGTATGAGGCGTGGTAACGGTTTTCGATAAATTGCGACGAGAGATCAAATCTTGGCAAGGGATTTGCTCTCTTGTTGCGCGAATTGTATCACTTACCATTCACGGGCTCCGGGGGAAGATCAGATGAAAATAGACAGCTTATTAAATTCACAGATCATTCAGGGAAAACCTGAAGTTGATCAAAAGGGCGCAGCCGGGCGCGAGGATGTTTTTGCCGCCCTGCTCCAAAATGAAATGACAAATGTCGAGGAGACTATGTCCCAGCCGGGAGTATCGGGAATAGACGCTGGTCTTCAGATTTCCCCGATTCAGGCACTTTCCGGCGATTCGGGGACCATGGACGGCATTGCAGGCATCCAGGATGTTATCTCCAAGCTTCAGTCGCTGGAAAAGGGGCTCCAGGAGAATAAGTCTCCCAAGGACATTGACGGTATAATCACCGAGATGGGTGATGCCGCCGCGAAACTCAAGGATAACACGAACAGCCTGCCGGAGAATACGGAACTCAGCGACATGGCCGAAGAGGTCAAGGTCACCGCTTACATGGAGTCGATCAAGTGGAGGCGAGGTGACTACCTGTAGCCAAGGCACGATCGAGCGCTTGCGGCAGTTCTCCGCCACCGGCCGGCGCATCCGCGGCGTGGTCTTCGCCTCGCTGGCGGCCACCGCGCTGGTAGCCGCCGCCGGGGTGGCGGAAGCCAATACCGCGCCCGGGGGGCTCGCGGACCGGGACCGCATTCTGATTGGTTCCCCTGTGTTGTCCCGTTCTTCCGATACCGCGGGAATCCAGATGACCGAGGTGCAAAGGCCTCGCTGCCGGCTCCTTTTGGCCGACAAGATCGAGACGCGTGACCAGATAGAATACACTACCGACCCCGAGGCCACGAGAGCGTTCGAGGATGCCCGAAGGCACGAGATGGAGAAGGAAGACAGGGCCTGGAAGATGCTCGATGATATGCAGATCTATCACCTGCCCCGTGACAAATCACACCGCAACACGAACGAAGACCGCCGGCAGTAGCGCCAACCTGTTCCAAACTCCTTTTTCCCGCAATCCCATTTGAGAATTGAATGCATATTATACTATTCCGCATTCAAGATGATCCGTCACCCGTTCACCCAGGGCGGGAGTAAACCCCGCATTCGCGTGGCAAGGCGTAGCCAGGAAACAGAGTTGCGTCCGCTCGAATCCGGCCCGTTCCTCCCTTCGGCACGCTCAAGGCGAACGGGGGGATGTCCCTGTTCCGGAATGGCGTGACCCGGATCTCCACCGGCAATGCAAGCCTTCGATATTGCTCACTCTCAAAAGCTGTTTCTTGAGAGGCATCGAAGGGTGGGACAGGCCAATTTTCACCGGCATCTTCGCTCTCCGGGTAAATTCATCCTGAACGCAATTCCGCATTGCACAGTAGTTGTAGATGAATGCGCATTGACGGTAATGCATAAACAAAACTGCTTAACGTCAACAGTACTATTCTTGTTTAATAGCGGTATCCGCGGGCAAAGGATTCGGATCTCGTCGTCCCGGACTTCATGGAGAAAGCAAGGAAGTACCCTGTCCGCGCGATATCCGACCAATCAATGAGAGTGTCCAATGCTCGACTTATACGACTGCATGCTCATTATTGGGCGCCACGGGGTAATAATCAACGCGGACTCATGATGGAGAAGCCGGAGGTCGGTCCGTGAGGAGGGCACAGGTTCCGAGCCGCATAGTCAATAGTTTGACAAATAGAGTGGTGGGGAGTCTCAACGTGGGCAATTGATCCTGCCCGGTCGGATTCATGGCCTGTTGGTGAAGGTCTATTCGCTCGACGGCATTATGGGCAGCTCGGCCGGGAGGACCTCCATTTCACCATTTCCGCCATGGGAGGTTTCAATAATCCAGGAAAACCGTCATTGCCAATGCCGGGAAAGCCCACGTTACCGGCAAACCGAAACGGGAGTAAATACGGTCAAGGTCTTATCGGATAATGAATATGCAGTTCAAGCGTGAAAGCACTCTTTGATAATTATCGATTTCCATAAACAGATTCAGAAAACTCAATCGATTCAAAAACCCGGCTGAATGGGAGTTCTGGCGCCGGGGTTTACCGCGGTCTAAATGATCATCAGGCAACCTCCCCAACCCTTCGGTACAGGTATACGCATGCACATGAATATGAATGGGTGTTATGCACTCCGTGACCGGGAGTGTGGCTCTTACGCCTTCACTACAGTGTTTCTCCCTTTCTTCTTGGCGTCGTACATGGCTTTATCGGTTCGATTGAAAATCATTTCCAGGTTTTGATCCTCGGGCCGTACCTCTGTAACTCCCACGCTGACCGTGACGCCGATTTCCTGCTTATGGTAAAGGAAACGGGTATTCTCTATAGCCCTGCGAAGTCTTTCCGCGACGCCAGAAGCGTTATCCAGATCGATTCCCGGGAAGAGGATCACGAATTCCTCGCCGCCCCAACGCGCCAGAAAATCGGTCTCGCGCAGCATGGGGCGTATGCGTTTTATGAGTTCTTTAAGACACTTGTCTCCAGCCCAATGCCCGAACCGGTCATTCACGGACTTGAAATGATCGATGTCGAACAGCAGCACCGAGAAGTTCTGGTGGTAGCGGTGATAGCGCTGGATCTCTTCTTTTGCCCGCTGCTTGAGAGCTCTTCTGTTCGCAATGCCGGTGAGCTGATCAATCAGGACTTCTTTTTCAAGCGCCTTGCGTTTTTCCTGGACCTGGTCAATTTCCTTTTTCATCCGCTGCAGACTCTGCTGCAGGTTTTCTACTTCACCGTTGAGCGTCTCTTCGCGAAGCGCCTCGGCCTTGCGCTTCTGCTCAAGCGCCTCGCGAATGTAAGCCAGCCTCGATATGACAAGGCTCTTAAATTCAGCCAGGGTTGAGCTGATCTGCGCCGATTTTTTCATGTCTTCCACATGGGTTTCGATAATGCTCTGGAACGACGCGTTGGCGGTATGGCTGCTCTGGTCGTTCTTGATCCAGTTCAGGGAGTGGCGCTCGATCTCCATGAGATTGCTCTCGATCTCGGAGATGAAGTCCGTAATCTGCGTGCGCTCCTCATTCATTATGCGGTTGTAGGCCTGAATGAAGAGAAGCAGGTCATCCTTGAGCGCGGTGAGATCCTCGATTTTGGTGCCGGAAAGAATATTCTTATGGAGCTTGGAGAGCTTGTTGGAGTAGTCCTCTCCGAGATCCTGCTCGAATTCACTGACAATAGAGAGAAAAATGGACTTGAGCTTTTGCACGTGCACGGTCTGCTGCTGGCTATCGACAGCAGGGCTCCCGGATTTGACCGATCCGAACTCAGAAGGTACGGGAGGTTCTTCTTCCGGCAGTGATATGATCGAACTTTTGAGGGCGTCGAGGCTTCTTTCCAGCTCTTCAATGATGTTCTTTTCGTTGACATCATTCCTGAATTTGGCGAGGGCATCGGATACCGCTTTACCGGGTCCGCTACGGTCCACCAGGGAGACCATTGTGGTTATGGAACGCTTGAGAAAATTGCTCATGCGCAGTATTTCTTCCCGTTCCTCGACCGCGGCTCTTAGAATCGTATCCTGGGCGGAATTTTTTGCCGGCCACTCCGCATTCGCCTGTCCATTTTTTCCCTGTGGGACTTCTCTGTTCTGCACTGATTTCTCCCGCCGCCGCTCTTCCGGGCGCACTGTAGCCAGCATATCCCTTACTTCGCCTCTTCGTCCAAGTGCCTCCGAAAGAAAGGAAGCGGTAAGAGGCTGATGTTCGGATAGAGATTGGATGGTCTCGATTATCACCTCGGAGAGACCGTCCATGCTTTGAATTCCTCTTTGTTCGGAAGCAACTAACATAGTCCGCCTCCTGCCGCGGATTAAACTGTCGCGATACCGGGGTCCGGTGAGTTTGGCTTACTCGGGCCCGGTTTCTTGGGACTGAACAGTTGGCACTCCATGCCGGAAGAATTCATAACCGCGTACTGAGGATAGCGGACCGTTCTTATTCCCCATGCTTTGCACCCGTAAGGTGTGGCGGTGATCCACGTAACAAAGAAGTGGGCGCATTTGCCGCATCTCGCTGCTTCCATCCTTCCGCTTCCTCCGAATTCTCGAACTCCGTTCTATTTCTGACCCATATCTATATTTTTATTAATTCCATATCTTGATTATTCCGACGGATGAGTGTAACAAGATCCATGCCACGGTATAGATGTCATTTTCCCGGCTAATCGGATTACTGATTGCCTGAAATGCGGCTAGAACGGCAGTGACTCTGAGAACTTCTCCCTTGCGATCCCCTGATCCCGCAGTTTTTCCTCAAGTATTAGGCGCATTTTTCCGATTACACGATAGAATGGGAGTGACCAATGATCATTACTGATTATCGTGTACAGAGCATTCTGCGCACCTATACCAGGCAATTGCAGCGGTCAAAGCTCGCGGCAACTAAGACCGGCCAGGAGATGGGCGATCAGAAACAAAGTACCGAAAAGGTATCCATCTCCGATGAAGCCAAACGACGCATAATGATGGAGCGCCTCACCAACCAGGTTTTTGAAAGGGTGTACACGAAAGAGGAAGAAAATGGGGCCGAAACGACGGCTAGCGAGCAAGATTCTCAAACCGCGTCGGCCACGAAAGGAAACCCATGAACATCAAGAAAATTGCGCCTTATTCCACGGAATCGGTGCAGGGCACGAGCGGGGCGGTCACCAAGGTGAACAGTGAAGACCGGACCGCGCTTACCGGTGGTGTATCCTCCGACCGGCTGGAACTCTCAAGTGACTATCAGGGTATTGTGCAGGCAAAGAAGACGATGATGACCGGCGATGATGTCCGCACGGAAAAAGTTGAATTTTTTCGTGGTCAAGTTGAAAGTGGCGAATATACCGTTAACCCAGAGGATGTCGCGGCCAGCATGATGGAAGAAGCAATGCTGTAGCATGAGACAAGTAATTGACGCCGGTTTAACGTTTCCCGTGAAGAAATTTTGACAGGGCGGCTGTTAAACCGGCAAATAACCATTTCCTCATCTCCGCGAGACCCGTCATCCCCGGACTTCTCTCCCCGTGCAATCCCCGGTTGCCGTTTTGCCGGATACTCTGAAGTGTCCGCGCCACACTCCGCTGGCTCCGGATGCACGTTCGGGAGGATGCCGCAGCCACTTGTCCGTGCGAGCGGAGCACACCGGGCATTCACATCGTAGGACACAGTAAATCAACGCATTTCAGTCATGCATCCCTGGTCCGCTCTGCCCTTCGATACCTCCCTCAATAAACAGCTTTTGAGAGTGAGCAAAATCATGGAGTTACACTACCCACGGGATCATCCATTTCTGGGCCGGAGGCGGAAATCCCCCCGTTCGCCCTGAGGTATCGAAGGGTGGAACGGGCCAGGGAATGATCGGTTACAACGCTGTTTCCTGGGAAACAAGGAAGCATGAACGGGCGATCGAGCGCCCGTTTCGCGATGTTTCGGGGTGATCGTTAATCTTGAATGCAATCCGGCGTAAGCACGTGCAGAGGGTATCTCCCGCCGGCAAGATCAATGTAGAACTCCCCGTCGGGTCCTTCCATGATGAATTCCGAGAGCCGGTAGTAGGCGGGACGCGAGAAGCGAGCAGGAAACCGCCCATTACGCACTTTGCAGTAAAGAACATTCCCCCGGCCGACCCACAGGGAACCGGGGTCAAGCGTTTCCCGCCCGGGTATGTGCTTCAGCCTCAGCAGGATCACGTCCTCTCCTGAATCCGTGCTCGCCCTGTCCACGTCGGAAATCACAAAAGGAGCATCCTCCACATCGAGAACGCATTTCGCGCCCCGATCGACCAGGATGTAGCCGCCATCGGACGCTCTTTCCAGCTTCGAGCAAAGCGCCTCCAGCACCTCGGGCCGAAAGATCCTGGTTTCCCCATGGAACCAGTCGCCCTCTTCATCAATGCGAATGCCACAGGTTCCCGGCTGTTCACATCCAGATTCCGGCATCGGTGAGTAGATCCCTCTTCCTTCTATTTTCCGCCGGCATTCCCTGCCGGGTCTTCCTCCAGGGCGTGTCTTCCCCGGAAGCGTTCCATTTCGCTGTAGATACACCCGCAGTACTGCTGCCGATAGATGCCGAGGGACCGCGCTTTCTCCTGGCCTTCCTTCCAACCGGACCGGAAATCCCTGTAGTAAAAAGGGATACCGTACTTTCTCGACGCTTCTTCTGCGAGTGATACGACCAACTCATGTTTCTGCTGCCTGCTGTAGAGCAGCGTTGTGGTAAAGGCGTCAAAACCGCTTTTGCGGGCGAGGCTGGCCGCCGCATCCAAACGCAGGGCGTAGCAGTACAGGCAACGATTGGTCTCTCTGAACGCGATCTGGCGAAAAAAGGTGACCGGATCGTAGTCTTTTCTCACGATCAGGGGGATTTGCTCCCCCGCCGCGTAGCTCTCAAGGGTTTTTAGCCGCCGATCGAATTCCTGCCACGGTTGGATGTGCGGATTGTAGAAAAATGCATGCACTATGAAATCTTCATCGCGCAACGCGGATACCGGATAGATGGTGCACGGTGCGCAGCACGCATGCAAAAGGATTCGTGACATAGGATGCGCCTTGCTCTGAATTTTTCGGATCACATGCCGGCTTCGTTTGGGAAGCTACTATCCACGGGCCGTTCTACCCCCTCCCGGGCTAGATTTCCCGGAGCCCGTCCGCCAGTCTTTGCGGCAAGCCGTCAAAACTCCCGTTGCTCATGCACACGATGAGGTCTCCGGGACGGGCAATCCCCAGGAGAAAACCGGTCAGGCTGTCGGCGTCAGTGAAATAGTGGGCTTCTTTTTCCCGCATGTGGATGGAATGGACCAGCAGTTCCGTATTGAGCCTTTCGTTTTCCGGGATTGCTTCCATGCCCTGGGGTTGCTTGATGCAAATGATGTCGGCCGAGTCGAAGGCGCGCGAATAATGTTCCTGGAAGACGTTGCGCCTGCTGGAATTGGTCCTGGGCTCAAAAGCCGCGATAAGCCGGCGTTCCGGGTAAAAGTGCCTGAGACCCGAGAGGGTTTCGTTCACGGCCGTCGGGTGGTGAGCAAAATCATCCATGACTATGATGCCGTTTGTCTCGGCGATTATATCCTGGCGCCTGGTCACCCCCCCGAAACTCCATACCGCCTCCCGGATGCGCTCGATCGGCATGCCGGCGAGGGTCGCGGCCGCAACGACTGCGGTTATGTTCCAGACGTTGTGCCGCCCCGAGAGCCGGGATTGAAAGGTCTCCTCGCGGAATGCTCCGGGGGTTCTCAGCGTAAAGGATACAAGCCCTGATCCGTACTCAACCGATTTTATCCGCCAGTCGGCGCGATGGGAATACCCGTAGGTGAGGACGTGGCCGGGGCACTCGCGCGCGAGGGCGGCGCAGTTCGGATCGTCCGCGTTCAAAATCAGGTGCCCGCGTTCTGGAACGAGCCGCGCGAAATTCCGAAACGCAGTAAGAATCGCTTCGAAATTGGGGAAGATATCGGCATGATCGTATTCGATACTGGTCACGATTCCGATTTGGGGCTGGTAGTGCAGGAATTTGGGACCCTTGTCGAAGAAGGCCGTATCGTATTCATCTCCTTCGATGACCATATAGTTGCCGTCGCCCAGGCGAAAGCTTCGCTGCCAATCCTTGAGAAATGCGCCGATGAAAGCACCCGGGTCCATTCCGCCCTGTTCCAGCACCCAGGCGAGAAGCGAAGAGGTGGTGCTCTTGCCGTGAGTGCCCGTTACGACCAGGCCTTTCTGCCGGCCGAGGAAGAAGTTCTCTATTGCCTGCGGCATTGAAAGGTAAGGCAGGTCCCGCGACAGGATTGACACGGCCTCGGGATTCTCCCGGCGCACAACATTGCCGATGATGCAGATGTCCGGTCCGAAACTCAACGGGTTTTCGGGCGCGAAACCCTGATAGAGCGGGATGTTCAGCGATGCGAGGTGCGTGCTCATCGGGGGATAGAGGTTCTGGTCCGATCCGCCGACTTCGTAACCGCTCTCTTTGAGCATGGTGGCGAGTGTCCCCATGGCAATCCCGCCGATCCCGACCATGTATATCTTTTCTATTCCGTTAGATTTCATTGAACACTTCCATAATCCGGTTGTGAACGACCGGTCTGAATTTTTTGAGAGCATCGTTTTCCCGTGAGGGATGGACGCGGTTGGTGAGCAGGACGACAAGGATGTCCCGATCCAGGTCGAGCCAGAACGAGGTGCCTGTGAAGCCGAGATGCCCGACGCTCTTCTGGGAAAAGTATCTTCCCGCGCTTGAACCGACGATCCTGGGAGTATCGAAGCCGAGCGCCCAGGTGCTGCCTCTCGGGTGTCCGGTTCGGGTCCAGAACAGGCGTACGATTTCCCGGGACAGAAGGTCGCTCTCTATCTTCCCCCTGTATATGTCCCGCAGAAAACCGACCATGGCCGATACCCCTCGCACGGTCCCGAAAAGACCCGCATGTCCCGCCAGTCCTCCCAGCGCCCATGCGTTCTCGTCGGACACCTCGCCCACCAGCAGCCGCTTTCTCCAGGGACAGAACTCAGCGGCGGCATACTTAAGATGCTTCCCGCGGTCCGCGAGGATTTCGGGAGGCGATTCCGGGGGCGCCCCGGACCGCAAGGGACAGAAATGCAGTTCATCCAGGCCGAGCGGGGCGTAGAGCATCCGCGCGGCGAGCCGGTCGAGCCGGGAATCGAATATGTTTTCGAGCATCGCGCCCAGCAGAATATAGCCGAGATCGCTATAGGATGCCGTTTCCCCCGGCATGGCATCCAGGGGATCGTCCAGGATCATGGAAATCATCGCATCGCGGCGTTTGTCGAATGGAATTCCAACCAGATCGTAAAAGAACTGCCTGTAGGGAGCAAGTCCGGAGGAATGGGAGAGGAGGTGCCGGATGGTGATGTCACGCTTATCAGGCGGGGCCGGAAAGAACCGGGAGATGGTATCGTCAAGCCCGATCATCCCTTTTGCCGCGGCGGCCATGACGAGGGGAACCGTGACCAGGGGCTTTGTGAGCGAGGCCAGATCGAATCGGGTATCGGCCTCTATCGGCTCGCCGTCCCAGCGGTCGTGCCCCCACTCACGGGAAAAAACGAAGGAGTCTCCCCGGGAAATGAAAATGCCCGCCCCGGAGAAATGACGTTTTTCCAGGGCGTCCCGAAACGTCCTGTCCAACCGGGTGCCGAGGCTATGCGCCAATTGGCGATTCGATGATTCCGAGCACGTGTTCATGTGTATCCAGCAGGAATGGCGCACCGAGAGGAATGACCCCGTTGCGGCGTCCATGTCCAAAAGGGAGGCTATGTATTACCGGGAAGTCGAAAAACCTGACGTGTTCCATTACCATTTCGGTAATCCTGTCATTTTCGGCGCAGTCGTCGAACTCCCCCAGCAGAAGGCCTCCGAGCCCCGGCAGTATGCCGGAAAGCTTCAGGTGATTGATCATGCGATCCAGGCGATAAAGCGCCTCCCCGCGATCCTCGATGAGGAGGAGAGCGCCCGTCATATCCGGCAGGTAGGGTGTTCCGATCATGTGTGAGATACAGGTGAGATTGCCCCCAAGGACGGGGCCGGTCCGTCTTCCATGCCGCAGAACCTGGGACGGGTCGAGCTTCCATTGAAAGCCGTCCGTGCCGGATAAAACCCGCAGGACGGCTTCGGCCTGTTCCTGTGCCCCGGCCAGGCCGGTAACATTGGGTCCAAGCAGGGTAGTCCAGCCCATCTGGCTTATGAATGTCATGTGGAGAAAAGTAATGTCGCTGTGTCCGATGAATATCTTGGGCTTGCGGCGCAGGGACGGGAAGGGGAGCCAGGGGAGCAGCCTGCCGCTGCCGTAACCTCCCCGAATGCAAATCACTGCCTTGATCTCCGGGTCAAGCAAAGCGTCCGTCAAATCCCGGGCGCGCTGCAGGTCCGACCCGGCCAGGTAATTCTCCCTGCTGAAAATACTTCTCCCCGGGACCGTCCTGAATCCGGCATTTTCCAGGATCGAACGGCCTTTTTCATACAGAGCGGCATCGAATGGGCTGGCGGGTGCGATCAGGGCAATCGCTTCGCCGTGCCCCGGTTTTTCCAGGATCATGCCTGCTTCTTATTCCTGTCAAAAATTATTCTGAGTCCCTTGAGGGTCAGAAAGTCGTCAACCTCGTCTATCATGGGGCATTCGGAGGCGATGAGCGGGGCGAGGCCGCCCGTTGCCACCACGAACAGATTGCGATTAAGCTCTTTTTTCATCCTTGCGATGATACCCTCGACCAGTCCGGCGTAGCCATAGACGATGCCCGCATTCATGGAGGCGATGGTGTTCTTTGCGAGCACCGATTGGGGCCGGGCGAAAATCTCCACTCTCGGAAGCTTGGATGCCTTCTGGAACAACGCTTCGCAGGAAATCATGATCCCGGGAGTAATAACACCCCCCATGTAATCGCCATGATCGGATATGTAGTCGAAGGTGGTGGCCGTTCCGAAATCCACCACGATCAGCGCTGTCTTGTGGGCATCGTAGGCGGCGATCGCATTTACGATCCGGTCCGCGCCGACCTCCCTCGGATTGTCATAGAAGATGGGCATGCCCGTTCGAATCCCCGGTCCAACGACAAGAGGCGTTTTCTGAAAATATTTTTCGCAGAATCGTCCCATCGCGTTGAGAGCGGGCGGAACGACGCACGAGATGATCACATCCCGGACGTTTTCGAGGACAAGGGCGTGCGCGGAGAACAGGCTGCGCATCGTGATGGCGTATTCGTCCACGGTCATGTTCACATCGGTCCTGATACGCCAGTCATGAATGAGCCGGTCGTTTTCGAACAGGCCCAGCACGGTGTTGGTGTTGCCTATGTCGATTGCAAGGAGCATTGATGCCTCAATCAGGGATGTGTTCTCCGGGAAAAATGCGTCCCCCGGCGCGGGACGCCCGGTTGCCGTGATAAGGATGGCGGCGCCTCAGGCGTGATCACCCAGGTGCTTCTCGATACAGCATGCCATCTCGTAAGCAACGCAGTCGATGAGTTCCCGGTTTGCCCCCTCGACCATGACGCGGATCACCGGCTCGGTACCCGAGGGCCGGATCAGCATGCGGCCTTCCGAGCCGAGTTGCTTTTCGAGCTTGTCCCGCAGGCTCATGATTTCCGGAACCTGTTCAATGGGCTTTTTTGCCCCGATCGGGACATTCACGAGCTTTTGCGGATAGTGTTCCATGATTTTCTTGAGTTCGTGGAGCGGGCGCTTTTCCCGCAGCATCACCGCCAGCACCTGGAGCGCCGATAGGATACCGTCGCCGGTGGTCGTATGGTCCAGGAAAATCATGTGTCCCGACTGCTCACCGCCCAGATTATATCCCTTCTGGCGCATCTGCTCCACGACATAACGGTCCCCGACCGGGGTCCTGATGAGGGTGCCGCCCATCTTTCGCAACGCCACCTCGAAACCCAGGTTGCTCATGACCGTTGCCACCACGGTTTTGTCCTTCAGAGCGTTGTTCTCGATGTAGTGCCGCGCGCAGATCGCCATCATCTGGTCTCCGTCGAGAATCTCGCCCTCGCTGTCGGCCAGAATCACGCGGTCGGCGTCGCCATCGAACGCAAGACCGGCGTCCGCGCCCGTTTCGCGAACCAGTCCCGCCATATATTCCGGGTAGAGGGCGCCGCACTTCTCATTGATATTTTTCCCGTTGGGCCTGTCGCCGGTGAGAATCACCTCTGCCCCGAGTTCTTCAAAAACGGTTGGAGCGACGCGGTATGCGGCCCCGTTGGCACAGTCGAGAACGAGTTTCAGGCCTTCCATGGAGAGGTCGCGCGGGAAGGTGTTCTTGAGATAGACGATGTAGCGACCCTGGGCATCGTCAATTCGCCTCGCGCGTCCTATCTCGGATTCGGATGGCCGCGGGACCCGATCTATTTCTCCGCTCAGGATCAGCTCCTCGATATAGTTCTCGGTCTCGTCGGGCAGCTTGAACCCATCGGCGCCGAAGATCTTGATGCCGTTGTATTCGTAAGGATTGTGCGAGGCGGATATGACCACTCCGGCATCGGCGCGCATGCTGCTCGTGATGAAGGCTATCCCCGGAGTCGGGAGGGGGCCGACCAGAAGAACGTCCATTCCCATGGAACAGATCCCGGCGGTAATGGCAAATTCAATCATGTAGCCGGAAAGGCGGGTGTCCTTTCCGATTATGATTTTGGGCCTCCTGTTCAAGCTCTTGAACACATGCGCCGTGCTGAGGCCGACCTTCATCGCTATATCTGTTGTCATCGGAAAAGTGTTCGCTATGCCGCGAATCCCGTCAGTACCAAAAAGCTTTCCCATTCAAACCCCCGTCAATTCAGTCGCAGTGAAGAGATGATGCCGTGCCGGATCATGGAAGAGTCCCGGTGCAATTCCGGGATAGTCTCCTCGGCCGGAAAACCGCTGGAACCGGTGGAATATCTCCCGGTAAGAACCACGCGTTCAAAAGCACGGTGACGTCCCCAATCCGTGATTACGAGCCAATCGCCGCGCCGCGAACCGCATCCGCCATTGTAACCGCTTCACGTTGAAAAGCCACATCGTGGACGCGGACGATGTGCGCTCCAGCGGCAATCCCGATGGAGTTGGCAATGGCGGTCCCCAGTTCCCGCTCCCCTTCGAGGCGGTCGAGCACCGAGCCGATGAATCTCTTGCGAGAAAGCGCCAGCAGAAGAGGGCGGCCGATACAGGCAAAAGCATCCAGGTCCCTGATAATCGCAAGATTATGATCTACCGTTTTACCAAAACCTATGCCGGGATCAATCACAATTTGTCCTCGGTCTATCCCTTTGCTTACCGCGAAGCCGATACGTTCCTCCAGAAAAGCTATCATCTCAGAGATCAGCGAGGAATAGACGGGATTTTTCTGCATCGTTCGCGGAATGCCGAGCATGTGCATGAGGATAACGGGCGCTCCGGTTTGGGCGGCCACATCGGCGAGTTCGGGATCGAACCGCAGGGAACTTACATCATTAATTATGTCGGCGCCCGCCGCGAGCGCCTGACGCGCCACTCCGGATTTGCATGTGTCAATGGATATGAGGATATCGCTTCTTTCACGAATTGCCCGGATGACTGGAATTACCCGGTTCAACTCCGCTTCCTCGGAGACCGGGTCGGAACCGGGCCTTGTGGACTCTCCCCCGATATCGAGAATGTCGGCTCCATCGGAGATAAGCTCGAAAGCGTGTCCTATGGCAGTTTCGTGTTCGGCGAACTGCCCACCGTCCGAAAAAGAGTCCGGCGTGACATTGAGAATGCCCATGATAAGGGTACGGCGGCCCAGTTCGATTTGCCGGCCGCCCCCGAGCTTCAGGTGAAAGATTTCTCTGCCGCTGATTGCCATTACGTACTCCTGTTCAGTCAAATGGCCGAATTCTGCATCATTTGGCGGCGGATTAGAAGTAATTTCGACCGTTCGGTGGTGTGTGCATTCGATCCTGTCCCCCCCCAGCGTTGTCCTATCCTCCGGCAATTGACTTCTACAACCAGTGTCGCATCCCATAAATAATTCAATATTATTCCGCGGTCTCGAATGGTTGTGGAAGCTGCTTTGACGGCATTCTAAACGTCGAAGAACTTACGGAATGCGACACTGGAAAAGAGCACGCCACCAATTTCTCCCCTTGACTATCAACATATCCGCATATAAATAAGTATTGATAAGTTGAACTATGCCATCATGCTTTTTTCGCAAAGCAAAGGATTCGGAATGGCTGAAAATGAAATCCTCGATGTAATCATTGTCGGTGGCGGCCTGCCTGGTTGACCGCCGGAATTTGTGCCGTGCGAGCTGCTCTGAAGACCGCAGGCAGAATTATGCCAACCAGGTAGTGGCAGCGGCTTCTGATGGTTGCATTGCCGCGCTGGCAGCCGCTCGCTATGCCGAGGCCAAAAAAGCATCCGGGAAACAGGCATGGGCGAAATCAGTGATCGCGGGGGCTTCCCGATAAACGGGGTCATTTCAATGCAAGAGAGTATCGGTACACAAATGTCAAATACCGGAGAAACGCCGCCGGGGGGAGAAGATCATTTGAAGGAGCCAACCCAGCAAAATCAACTCCCGGCGCCGGAATATTTCCAAACGGTAGCCTTCCTGGCCAAGAGTCTGTCAGATGAGAACCGGCTGAGAATTCTTCACCACATAAGCACCAGGAAACGGTCGGTTAGCAGTATCGTTGAGGAACTGAACCTTTCTCAGCCTCTTGTATCCCATCATCTCAAAGAACTGAAAAGGTCTCTCCTCGTGAAGATCGAACGTAATGGTCCCTTCATCTATTACGAGCTGGTTGACCCAAGAATTCTCGATGTCATTCGCACGCTTAGTACAGTGGCGACAGATCTGCTGACCGCAAGAAAGACATTTTAGTTTCGACGAAGGAGAGGTGATCCGGACCCATGGAAGATATGCTGAAAATAGCAAGCCGCATGGACCCTGAAGAAGCGCTGGGTGAAATATCCAGGGTTTTGGAAGTGCTCTTCGCAACTTTGGGTGAAGATGCACGTTCTCAATTTCTTTGGGACCTCATGGGAGAGTCAAGAGGCGACAAGGTGTCGAGCCTGGTCCATCTCTGACTGGCCGAATGCATGGGCGAAGGTGTCGACCCGACGCAGATGTGCCAGAGGCTGGTGGATAAAGTTGCCCAGTCAAAGCAACTTATGGCGATCACCGACCCGGATGTTCTGGTGCTTTTCGAAGACTGGTTTGAGGAACTGGAAGAGGAAACCACATCACTCGTCAATAAGTATGGACCTCTCAATGCGGAAGAACTTGCTGATAAGCTTGGGCTCTCACGGAGGGGAGCAACATTTCTTCTCTCGAAACTAAAGCGTGAGGGAAAGCTTTAAACTCAAAAAGTTTTCGCTCGTGAGAAAGGCCTTTTTATGCGGAACAGGAAAACGACATTTGTAGCCTTTGTGGCTGTCCTGCTCACGGTTGGGGCCGTTTGGTTCTCCAACCGCACCGTTGCTCCGGGGCCCGCTACCTGGGATGATGTCCTGGCAGAGGGAAAAGCCGGGAACTACAGGATCATCACTACCGACGAGCTTTCAGACCGCTATCAAAGGGACCCCAAGGGCCTCCTCCTCGTGGATACCCGTCAGGAGTGGGAATATCGGACAGGGCATCTTCAGGGGGCTGTACATTTTTCAATGGAGCCCACTGCCTGGTCGAGGTGGCGTAAAGCATCGGCTCTTGAAACCTTCCTCGGGCCGGACAAAGACCGCGCAATAGTCTTCTACTGAGCGGGGCTTACATGAGTCCGCAGCGACTCGGCGGCCCGTGTGGCCGTTAAACTCGGCTATAAAAACGTCTATCGCGATCCTTACGGTTATCCTGAATGGCAGGGAAGAGGTCTGCCTGTTTCGAGCGCCCCCGCGGGTCTGACACGAACGGATGAGGCACCGAAGACGCCGGGACCTCTCCATGGTTGGGCAATGATCTGGACGCTCCTGGGCATCTTTGCGGGCGGAATGGCCTTAAATCTCACCCCTTGCGTCTACCCGCTTATTCCCATTACCGTTTCATATTTTGGCGGCCAGGCCGCAAAGGGAGACGAAGGCCGAGGAAATCTCGTGGGCCATGGTCTGTGCTATATGATGGGGCTGGCGGTCACCAACTCGGTACTCGGGGTTGTCGCCTCACTTACAGGCGGCCTCATGGGAGTTATGCTCCAAAATTCCATCGTCCTCATCGTCGTGGCGGCGGTTCTCGTCTTTTTTGCGACAAGCCTTTTCGGGTTATGGGAGATGCGCCTCCCAAGCAGCCTCACTCGGGCAGCGGCAAAATCTTACACGGGATATGTTGGAAGTCTCTTTATGGGACTGACTCTCGGGGTTGTCGCGGCACCGTGCATCGGCCCCTTTGTGTTAGGGCTCCTCACCTGGGTTGCGAGCATGGGAAGCCCATGGCTCGGGTTCCTGATCTTTTTCACCTTGAGCCTGGGTCTGGGGCTTCCGCTCTTCGTTCTGGCCATGTTTTCGGGCCAGCTCGAAAAACTTCCTCGCTCCGGAGGCTGGATGATTTGGGTGAGAAAACTCATGGGTTGGGTGCTGGTTGCGATGGCCGCCCATTTCATAAAACCGGTCCTGCCGAACCACTGGGGAACCTTTCTATTTGCACTTGTAGCTGTTGCCGCCGGGCTGCACCTCGCGTGGATTGATAGAAATCAGGCCAACTTCCGAGCCTTCCCATGGCTAAAAGGCGGGGTCGGCGTAATGAGCATCGTCCTGGCGACTTTTCTTGTCACATCGTGGGCAATGCGGGGACCCGGCGTTACATGGAAACCATATTCCGATGAGGTCCTGCAGGAGGCCAGGAAGCTGAACAAACCGGTTATCATTGATTTCTATGCCACATGGTGCACCCCGTGCAATGAGTTGGAGGAGATCACCTTCCACGATGCTTCGGTGGTAAACCAGGCGGACAGCAACTTTGTGATGGTAAAGGTAGATGTGACCAAGGGCGGCAACCCTGTTTATGAGCGATTATTGCGGGAATACGAGATAAAGGGCGTCCCGACCATAGTGTTCATGGATAACAGTGGCAAGGAAAACCGGAGCTTACGCCTGGTGGATTTCCTCCCCCCCGATCAGTTCCTTGGCCTTATGGCACAGCTCAAAAAAGGCGGCAACTAACCCGCATTATTCATGAGTTTCTGTGAGGATGCTTGGAAATCCAAGTATTGACCATATGTTATCCGGGTTTCCTTCCTCAACTTCGACCGACAGTGTGTTATCAGCCCCAAATCGCTTCGAGCCCGGAGCACCGCTTCCTTGTTGGGCTTTTCGTGCGCGGACTACGATTCATGAATAATGCGGGCTAAAGAAGGAGAAGAGATGTTGAAAGTCAGATTTTTCTTGAATGAACCAAATGGCAAGCCGTGAAAGAATTTCCTTCAAATGATGCCCAGGCTGGGCGAAAAGTACAAGGACATTGAAATAGAGGTTATTTCCAAACCCATCGCTGAATTCCAGTGTGATGAATACTTCGAATTGGAATTGCCGGTTGCCCCGGCGGTGATGGTTGGTGAGGAAATCGTGGTAGAGGGTTCCAACGTGTCGGAGGATAAGGTGGAATCGGTTATCTGCCGCCATTTGGGACTTCCTGAACCGGAGCAGCGGAAGAAGGGTATACTCGGCAGACTGCTTGGAAAATAAGGAGAACATAGATGCCAAAGATCCGCGTCTTCCTAAACGATCCGGGGGGAAGTTCCAATTCAGGAATGGCGTGACCCGGATCTCCGCCGGTTATGTAAGCCTTCGATATTGCTCACTCTCAAAAGCTGTTTATTGAGGGGTATCGAAGCATGAACGGGCCAGTTCCGATCGGCATTTTCATTTTCAGGGTGGATTCATCTTGAATGCAATAGCGTATTAGAGGCATGGGAGGAAACAAGGTGTCAGCGAAGTATGCGCCCCGGCGTACGCCATCAGGTAAACCGGTGAAGTATTTCGCATCCATCCGCTGCAATGGAATCAATGGGGAGCGAGGAGCCGGGAGCAACGTTTCCGATGCACCCGGCTCCCGATATTACTGAGGCATGCGTTCGATGCGGGGGCTGGCAAAGCGGGAGCCACACAAGGCATCCCGCGGGTCTGGGCTTCGAATGTCTCGGGCCCGGATAAACGGGATTACTTCTTCTTCTTTTGTTTCTGCTGACCTACACGGACTTTTTGACCGTTTTCCTGTATCTCGACCTTCACATGGCTGGCCGAGGGGCAGGTGCCAAGCCGCCATTTCGCCGCGGGCGATGCCCATTTCTTGCAAAAGCCCTCATCGATGTTGCTGCATCCTTCGCACTGCTTGACCACTGGTAGTCTTTCCAACTGTGCCATTACCTGTTCCTCCCTGGGGTATTAGTTTCCATTCTACCGGATAGAATGGAAATAAGATGGCCGAGAGGCCATCATGAAAGCCTGGTTAGTCGGAGCTATGACGTCGATGGGTTGTGATTGATAGAAGGAGGGAAGAATAGCTGTAGGCAGACCATGCACGCAGGTCCGACCGAAGCCCGAAACCGGTTTCTTCATCCCGCTCCCGCCCGCGATCATTCTTCGACCGACGGGCGGCATTCCGCTTAACAACTTGGCACTCACCACCGGACAATAAAGCATCCAATATACATTATATACCATTACGCGCAAATACCCGACATTATAATTCTATTCATGTACAAAAGCCTGCATGTAGAGTGTACTGCTGAAGGCAAGAGCAGACCCTATTATGAAGTAAATGGCGGCATCGACTGACTTGGGGATGGGCAGATGGCGCAGGGCATAGCCGAACAGCATCATCACCAAAATCAGAATGTAACTGCGCCAGCCCTGGAATGAAAAAAGGCAAGCCGGTTCGTCCTGTTTCCGGAGCCGCTCGATATTGCGCGCGGCGATCCTGGAAAAACCGAAATGAAAAACCGCCAGGCCCAGGCCCGCTGATGTCGCCGCGAGAACCAGGTTGACGGGCCAGTCTAGCTGGGCTAGCCAGCGGCATGCGGTCAGTACCAGGGCGAGCCCCACCATGAGCCAGACGGAGCCCGCGAGCAACATGCGCCAGTGGCGCTCAACGGTGGGTCTGCATCTCTTGATGAGAACGTTCATCTGAATTCACTTCTTGTGTGTCGCCCATTTTCCCCGCAACCATCGGACGGAATAGGACCCGGCTGTATTGACGATTTTTTCCGGAAGCGATGGTGTCCGCGTTCCCGGGGGCTCCTCGCGTCTAAATATAATTACGGATTGCCGGCACGCCCGTGGCGCATTAGTTCGTCAGTGCCTGCACGGGGGCGGGAATACGGCCGCCCAGACTAATGAATTCGCTGGAGCCGTTTCCTCCACGGGTGGGAATGATAATCGCCTCGCCGAGAAGCCCTCCAAAGAACGCCTTTTCGCCGGCCTTCTTGCCGGGAACCGGGATCAGCCTCGCGGCCGTGGTCTTCCTGTTTATCACCCCTATGGCCATTTCATCGGCGATGATCGCCGCGAGGGTCTCGGCGGAGGTATCACCCGCGAGGGCCACCATGTCGAGTCCAACCGAGCAGACGCTGGTCATTGCCTCGAGCTTTTCGAGCGAAAGAAATCCCTTACCGGCCGCTTCCGCGATGTTGAGATCTTCGCTGACCGGGATGAATGCGCCGCTGAGCCCCCCCACGTAAGAACTGGCAAACGACCCGCCTTTTTTCACGGCGTCGTTTATCATGGCGAGCGCGGCAGTGGTACCCGGCATTCCGATGCTTCCAAGTCCCAGGCTCTGGAAGATTTCGCCCACGCTGTCTCCGACGTTCGGCGTCGGAGCAAGCGAAAGGTCAACCACCCCAAACGGTACGCCCAACTCCCGTGCGACATGCCTTCCTATCAGCTCTCCCACTTTTGTGACCTTGAAGGCGGTGCGCTTGATTATCTCGGAAAGTTCGCCCAGGTCGAGTTTTGGGTTGGCGCCACGGGCGCGGTCGATGGCTTTTTTCACGACGCCCGGGCCGCTTACGCCCACATTGATTACGGAATCGGGTTCCCCCACACCCAGATAGGCCCCGGCCATGAAAGGAATGTCTTCCGGAATATTGGCGAACACGCACAGCTTGGCGCACGCGAGTCCATCGCGGTCGCTGCTCAACTCGGCGGCCTTCTTGATTGTCTTGCCCATGAGATGGACGGCGTCCATATTGATGCCGGCCCGTGTCGAAGCGACGTTGACCGAAGAGCATACATTGCCGGTCGAAGCGAGCGCTTCCGGAATTGCCTCTATCAGTGCCCGGTCGCCCGCGGTAAAACCCTTTTCCACCAGGGCGCTGAAGCCACCGATGAAATCGACCCCAATTTCGTTTGCCACGGCATCCAGTGCCCGTGCGGTCTCGACCATCTGGGCGGGATTGAATGAACATGCCGCGACGGCAAGCGGGCTGACCGCGATGCGCTTGTTGACGATGGGAATGCCGTATCGAATGGCAATCCGGTCGCACACCTGAACCAGGTTACAGGCCAGGCGGCAGATCTTTGCACGAATGTTGTCCGTGAAGCGGCCGAGATCGGGGTTCGCGCAGTCAAGGAGGCTGATTCCGAGAGTGACGGTGCGAACATCGAGGTGTTCGTTTCTAAGCATCTCAAGGGTGGAAATGACTTCTCTGTCGCTAAGCATGTGGGTGTGTCCGAAGAAGTGGTTGGCTCCGAAAAGGGGTTTACGTTAATCCGGCTAATAGTCCTCTTTCAAAAAACAGCTTTGCCCAAGGCGATAGTCG
Organism: Syntrophobacter sp.; assembly: GCA_039679945.1. Lineage (GTDB taxonomy): Bacteria > Desulfobacterota > Syntrophobacteria > Syntrophobacterales > Syntrophobacteraceae > SbD1. The sequence continues at coordinate 78,882 of JBDKTY010000127.1, forward strand.
CCGCTGCCGGGGCGACTTCTCCCGGCGCGAACGGACGGGTGCGGCAGGCCCTTGCGCGCAAATCCGAATGGAACATTATCCGGAATCAGACTCTGTGCACGGCTTCAAAAATATCCCGGTGCTGAAGGCTGATGTCAAGGCCCAGGTATTTACCCCGCTCGAAGAGGGCTGCGCGGAAAAGGTTCTGGTCAAGTTCCGCGGGAATATCCACCTCGTAGATCATGGTGTTGGCGCTGGGATTGTCTCCTCCGCGGAAGACCGCCTTGAGGTTGGAGATGTTGACCCGAAAGTGGGCCAGGAGTTCCGTGACGCCGGCGACAAGGCCGGGACGGTCCGGCCCGAAGGTAGTGATAACGAAGGGCTCGCTTGGCGGGGCCCGCCAGACGCCGGTCGCCTCCATCCGGCGCAAAAGCACGGACAGTCCCATGGGATCGAGCTTTTCGGCAAGCCTTCGATGGAGATCGTCCGGCTCCACCGAAGGCGGAATGGAGGCGATGAATACGCCCGCGAATTCGGTTTGCAGGATCGTCTGGCTCACATCCTCGATGTTGCACCCGCTCCCGAAGAGTACTTCCGATACCGCGGCGATCACGCCCGGCCGGTCGTGTCCGAGAACGGAAATGATGATTTTTTTCATCCCTGTCCTTCATCAACGGCGCAGGCGGCCAGTTCGGATAACAGGCGGAGAGACTCGCGCGCTTCCTCGGGGTCAAGCTTGTTGAGAGCAAAACCCGCGTGGACTATCACGTAATCGCCCAATTCCGCCCCGTCGGGCAGGAGCATGAGCGAGGCCTTCCGCAACGCTTCGCCGATACGCACCGTTGCCACATCATCCTGGATTTCGACTATTTCTCCCGGAATGGCGAGACACATCGTTTTTTCCTCTCTAGACCACCCGATTTACCTGAAGGGGCTTTTCTCTTTTTTGCCAGGACCCACCCGCTTTTGCGACTTCCTCCAGAACAGCGGCCACGATATCGTCCATGCGGCTGCGTACCGGTTCCGTCATTTGGGTGTCCCACGAAGTCCAGTCACCCGGTTCGATTCCGAAGACTACCGCCTCGGGGTGGTTCCCGAGAATCTCGGCATAAACGAGAGTTTCGACCATATTCAGCTCATGGAGCGAGCTTTTGTACGGTATCTTTTTCGGCAGGTCCTTTTCGGGAATTCGGTAAATAGTTCCCGGAGGGCCCCCGCCGCGAACTATGTCTATCACAATCACATAGTCCGAATCAAAAATGGGGTCCAGCAGCCGCAGCCCCAAGGTCCCTCCATCGTACAGCTCGACATTCCCGGAGAAAGTGTACTCGTCCTCGAGCTTTTCGATCACCCGGACCCCGGTTCCCTCGTCGCCAAGCAGGATGTTTCCCACTCCCAGAATCAGTATGCGTTTTTGGGTCATGTTCCTCGCTTTCTCGGCTTTGCCCAAAAAAAAGGAACCCGGCCACAAGAGACCGGATTCCCTGGATGTACCCAAAAATCGTCCGTTAGACAACTTTAAATTTATACACTTCGTTGGTCTGGGGGTCGATCACGTGCACGCCGCAGGCGATGCACGGGTCGAAAGCATGGACCGTGCGCAGAATTTCGACAGGCCGCTTCGGGTCGGCAACCGGGGTATTCATCAGGGCTTCCTCAAGGGGGCCTCTCTTGTCGTTCGCGCAGCGCGGGCCGATGTTCCAGGTGGAAGGCACCACCATCTGGTAGTTGGCGATCTTGCCTTCCTTGATGCTGATCCAGTGTCCGAGCGCTCCACGCGGAACGTCATTGAGACCGGCGCCCATTCCCTCCGGGGGCATCGTCGGATCCTTGCATACGTTGGTGTCGCCCTTCTTGATGTTTTCCACCAACTGGTTCATCCAGCCTTCCATGGCCTCGCCGATGATCTTGGTTTCGATCGCTCGCGCGGCCACTCTGCCCAGGGTCGAGAAGAGGGCGTCGGCCGGTATCTGGAGTTTCTTCAAAACCGCGTCCACATTCTGCTTCACCGCGGGCACGCCCTTGCCGTAGGCAATGAGGACGCGCGCGAGCGGTCCCACTTCCATCGGCTCGTCCTTATACCGCGGAGCCTTCATCCAACTGTAGCGACCCTCGGTATCATACTTGTCGTATGCGGGCTTGGTCTCGCCCTTCGTCGGGTTCAATCCCTTGGGATCGCCTTCATACCAGCTATGCTTGATCTGCTCGGTGATGAGGTTGAGATCAACCGGCTGGACCTGGGTCAGGGCGCGGTTGAAGATGGCGCCGCGAGGCATCAGGAAGCTGTCGGGTTCCTTCGCCGTGGCTGAAAAATCGCCGTAAGTCAGGAAGTTGCGGGTTCCGCCGATCTTGCCCCAATCCTTGTAAAATCCGGCCACGGCCACAACGTCGGGGACGTAGACGTTGTTGACGAAATCCATGGTCTCTTTCCAGAGATACTTGAATTCGGCGATCCTGGCGGGATTGAGGTCCGTCGCGCAGCTCACGCCACCCACGACCAGGCTTTGCACGTGCGGGTTCTTGCCGCCGAAAATGGCCATCATCTTGGCTGTCCGGGCCTGCTGCCTCAATGCGTCGAGATAGTGCGCGACGGCAATAAGGTTGACCTCGGGCGGAAGCTTGTATGCGGGATGCCCCCAGTAACCGTTGGCGAAGATTCCGAGCTGCTTGGAATCGACAAATTTCTTCACCCTGGCCTGTACCTGCTTGAGATCGTTAACGCCGGTCTTGGGGCTGGTGGGGGACACCTGCGCCGCGAGGACGGCCGCTTTCTGCGGGTCGGCCTTGAGAGCACTTACGATATCCACCCAGTCGAGCGCATGCAGATGATAGAAATGCACGACGTGATCGTGCAGGTACTGCGCGCCGTGGAGCAGGTTGCGGATGATGCGGGCGTTATCGGGAATTTGAACTTTTACCGCATCGTCCACGGAACGGATGGAAGCGAGTCCGTGGATATAGGTGCACACGCCGCAGGCGCGTTGCGTGAAGAGGTATGCGTCTCTGGGGTCTCTGCCCTGGAGCATGATCTCGATCCCGCGAAACAGGGTCGAACTGCTCCATGCATTGGCTACTTTCCCATTCGCCACTTCGACTTCTATCTTCAGATGACCCTCAATCCTGGTGATGGGGTCTATGACCACTCTTGCCATGACTGCTTCTCCTTAAATATTATATGTTTAGCCTGAACTGTCAGCGGCTGGCTCCAGAACTCCCGACTCCCTCTAGGTTGACTTATAAAAGGGTGTGCACTTGTCCCAAAAATTGGGCTCACTGCACCCGATGCATGGGTGACCCGCCTGGACGGGCCAGCTCACGCCGTCGTTAAACTTGACGGTGGGACAGTTGTTATAGGTGTCGGGGCCTTTGCAGCCTACCTGGTACAGGCAGAAACCTTTTTTGGCTTCCTCGGAGCCGAAGGAGGTCACGAATTCTCCGTTCTCGAAATGAGACCGCCTCGGGCACTGGTCATGAATGGTCTTGCCGAATGCGAAAAGAGGGCGTCCCTTGTCGTCGAGATCGGGGAGCTTCCCGAAAAGCAGGTAATTGACGATTGTTCCGACAAGGTTGATCGGGTTGGGCGGGCAGCCCGGAATGTTGAGGGTCTTAACGCCAAGCGCTTCGCTCACGCTCTTTGCTCCGGTCGGATTGGGAGCCGCGGCGGGAAGTCCGCCGTAGGACGCGCAGGTCCCGATGCAGATCGTGGCCATCGCTTTCGGCACAACTTCCTTTGCCAACTGCAGCATGGTCTTGCCGCCCACGGTGCCGTAAATTCCATCCTTGGCGGTGGGAATCGCACCGTCGACAATACAGATAAACTTGCCCTGGTTCGCGGTGATGCAGTCATGGAGTGATTTTTCCGCGGCCTCGCCGGACGGGGCCATTATCGTTTCGTGATAGTCCAGGGAGATGATGTCAAGTACGAGTTCGTCTATCCAGGGGTACATGGTGCGCAAGGCGCTCTCAGCGCAGCCCGTGCATTCCGCGAGAGCGATCCACACGACGGGAGGACGGGGAGCGTTGGCCAAGGCATTGGCCACCTTGGAAATATAGGATGATGATAGTCCCATTGTCGCCGTCAGTGCAGTACAGTACTTCATGAAATCTCTTCGTGAGATTCCCTTCCTCTCGATTCTTTCTTCAAATGCGTTTCCTTGGCTCATGAGTTCCTCCTAGGCCGTCATACTGATGTGCATTTTGCAATTGAACCGCCCATGTGCTTTCTCAAAAAAAAGTATCTAAATCAAAGAGCTAGATAATGCAACAAAATTCACTATGAGCTCTCTCTATTTAAAGCACATAATAGATAATGGAATTGTATGGAAAATCACAAGAAGTATAACTTAAAAAAACGCACAATTATTAGTATAACTACATGCGCCCGCGAAATGCGCGCGGGGCCTCTAGGCGACACCGTAGCCCTCACGGTGCTCGGAGTTCCTGCGTTCGAATTCCTCGACCGCCCGCGTCAGATCGTCATGGTCGAGTTCTTTTCTATCCTGCAGGAGTGCATTCAATACCGCCTCCCTCACGACGAGCCGGAGATCCGAACCGGTGAATCCCTCCGTGCGTTTCGCGATTTCCCTCAGGTCCGCCCGGACTTCAACTTTACTCAGGACTTTTTCCAGGATCTTCTGGCGCATCTCGAGGTCGGGAGCGGCGAAGCTCATAACCTTGTCGAAGCGCCTCCATGCGGCGTGATCTAGGAGCTGTGGGTAGTTGGTGGCGGCAATGAGAAGGACTCCGTCGTCAATGAGGCTTATGTCGTCGATGGCTTTGAGGAGCGTGTTCACCGCGCGCTTGAGTGCCCCATGGTCATCCGACGCCCGTGACTTGGCGACAAAATCGAACTCGTCGATAAAAAGAATACATGGATTGAGTTTCTTTGCAAGAATGAAAACGTTGTCGAGGTTCTTGGACGTTTCTCCCAGGAACGCGCTGATTATGGCCGAGAGCCGTACCTCTACGAGAGGAAGCCAGAACCACCTCGAAAGCGCCCTGGCGGAGGTGGTCTTGCCAGTTCCCGGCGGACCGACGAAAAGGATCTTCCCGATTTCGTAGAGTCCGATCTGTTTGAGATAGTCCCGATGTTCGAGCGCCTTGCCCGCCTTGGCGATTTCCTCGACCTGCGCTTCGGTCAGTACCATGTCGTCGAGCCGGTTTCTCACGGCTTCGGGGACTTTGATGGAAACGAGTTTGAGCAGGTCTTCGGATTCTTCCCCGTAGAGCTTTTCGACCCGCGCTTCGAGTCCCTTGGAGCGGGCGAGAATCGACTGGTTGACAACCCTGGCCTCCGGGTAGCTGACGTTGGGGTCGAATCTCTCGAAATACTTGGCCAAAACCGGGTTGGTCCGAATGGCTTCAAAGGAGTCCTGGCTGGCGAACCAGCTTGCTCCGGAATCCAAATCGGTGAGCGCGAGGAAGCTGCCCGGGCCGTCGGATTTGATGAAGGGCAGCTCGGCCGCGATCTTGCCGACATCATCGAGCGCGCAGATTCGGCGCGCATCGGCTTCGGTTATCTGAACCGGCCGTTTCACTACCTGTTCTTCACGATCAAGATAGTGCTGGCGGATATCCGGCGGCAGGTCGGCCGCCGTGAGCTTATCGAGTCTATTATAAATCTCCGCGGTGAGGAGCAGTTCAACCAGATCGAGGGAAGCGGGGTTGTCCGTGGTCATGTTAAGGTCTCCAAATATAAGTTAAAAGCTAGTGAAAAAAGTGACGAACTCGAAAACTTTATTCCGAAACCGGCTATGTGTCAATCGTTCGCGGATGCTCCGGACTGCACTCCTTTACCGATGATTCCAGCGCGCACCAGATTCACTGGGGCGGAGTGTGGAGAAAATGTGGAAATAATGTGATTGCACGCCGTTGCGATCCGATGTATCGTTTCGAACCGTCGTCATAAGGGCAATCACGGGGGCCTGTTCCAATCAGAGATTATGACGTCCACTGTTGTGGAACAGTGGCGGTCATACTCCTCACCGAGTCAGGTAATCTGCGGGATGTATATCTATCGGTTGGCTGACGGGGTCCCATCGTCCAGAGATCCAGGGCGAGATCCGGTCGTTTATTCCTTCCGTTTCACAATGTCTGACCTGTCGGAGCATAGTTCTAACAGTGGCATGGAGAAATTCATCGAGCGTGCTGATCAAAGCCGGAAGGCAACCGTGGATTGATTTCTGCCGCGGGCTTGCAATGATCGCCGTTGTTGTTGACCATACCTGTGACCTGTTTCCCGATGCAGTGGGTCCGCACACCATTTTTTCCGTAGCCATGTTCACCTTCCTCGGGGGGGTATGCTCATGCATGTCCGTGCAGAGGCGGACAGTTCCCGTTCTGCCGTATATAGTGCAGAGGGTTAAACCCATCCTCATCCCGTATGCGATCGCCGTTGCTGTCTTCCGCATCTATAACGACAATTTTGTTCTCTCTTTTCCGAATTACCTGGTCAGTCTGGTGCATTTTAACAGGCCGCGCGCATTCTATTTTCTGCTGTTTTATCTCCAACTCGTGGTCGTGTCTCCACTCCTCTACCAGTTTGTGAAGCGATGTGACGGTGTTTTCAAACAGGTTCTCCTTGTCGCCGGGACGGTTTTACTTTCCGAGGTGTTCGTCGAGCACACTTACATCATGGATTCTTACGGTGGAGGTAAGTATGTATTGGGTGGAACCTATTTCACCGTCTTTGTTTTAGGCATGATGTTCACCAAGTACATTGAAGTTCTGACGTCCGCTCCCAGGTATCTCCTCGTACTCTTACTTCTCGCTTTGCCGTCACTCATCGTTTTTGAGTACTTCGGATTCATATACAAAGCATGGTCAAATCCGCCCAATGTGTATGCTATATTATATACGCTACTCATTATGACTATATTTTTCTCGTTGTTTCATCTAGTCGAAATATCCAGGCTGCCAGTACTTGGCTGGATTTCAATGTGCATCGTGCTGATAGGGAAGTGGTCGCTGGTGATTTTCTTATATCATATTCTCATCAAACGCATTGTCGGCAAGTGTTCCCAGGTTTGGTGCCCGGGTGTCGAGAACGAGGTGGTCTTCGCCTTTGTACTATTGCCTTTGATGATCTTTGTGCCAATAGCCGTTTCCCAGCTTATCCGTTATTTCCGAGGATGGATTGAGAGCCCGGAACCAGCCGATGCCCCCCTCGCGCGCAGTGACAGTTTACCTGATGTACCTCGCCAGACCTCATAGGACGGCCGTGTGGTTGCTGCATCCATGTAACGCCGATGGCATCAGTCGCGATAGCGGCTCGGAAGATCCCCGTAGGCGTCGATGCGGCGGTCCCTGAGAAAGGGCCAGTTGCGGCGAACGGTTTCGGTTCTTGCGAGGTCGATCTCGGCCGTGAGGACTTCCTCGCGGTCCTCGGATGCTTTCGCCAGGAACTCGCCCTGGGGACCCAGGACCATGCTGTGCCCCCAGAATGTCTGCCCCTTTTCCTTCTCTCCCGGAGCGGGTTCAAACCCGACCCTGTTGACACTGATGACGGGCAGCGCGTTGGCGATTGCATGAGACCGCTGGATAGTCACCCACGCATCATGCATGAGCTTTCTTTCTTCCGGCGATTCCCCGGTACCCCAGCCGATCGCCGTGGGGTAGATGAGCAGTTCCGCCCCCGCCATGGCCATCAGCCGTGCGGCTTCCGGATACCACTGATCCCAGCAGACGAGCAGCCCCAGCTTTCCCACCGAGGACGTCACCGGGCGGAAACCGAGATCGCCCGGGGTGAAATAAAACTTTTCATAGTATCCCGGATCGTCCGGGATGTGCATCTTGCGGTATTTGCCGGCGGGTGAGCCGTCCCTTTCGATGAGTACGGCCGTATTATGATACAGCCCGGCGGCGCGGCGCTCGAAAAGGGATGCCACGATCACAACGTTCAGCTCTTTGGCCAGAGATCCCAGCGCCTCGGTCGCGGGACCGGGAATGGTTTCCGCCAGGTCGAAGTTCGCGGAGTCCTCTGCCTGGCAGAAGTAGGGTCCGAGGTGGAGTTCCTGGAGCACAATCAGTTCCGCGCCCCGTGCGGCGGCCTCCCGGATGCCCGCCGCACTCTTGCCCAGGTTGGCGTCGCGGTCCGCCGTGCACCTTTGCTGCACGAGCCCAACGGTGAGCTTCTTCATGCCAGGACTCCTTTCGGTAACTGCATGGTGATGCAATGAAGAGAACCGCGTCCGACGAGAAGTGGAAGACACGGGATGCCGGCGACCCGCCGATCAGGGAAGGCCTGCCGGATAGCCTCAAGGGCGGCGTGGTCCCGGCTGGTTCCATAGGTCGGGACAAGCACCGATCCGTTCATGATCAGAAAATTGGCATAAGTGGCGGGAAGTCGCTGTCCGCTTTCATCATGACACGCGGCGGGCCAGGGGAGGGGGATGAGGCGATAGGGACGGCCTTCCGGGGTGCTGAAAGATTTCAACTCCTTGGCCATTTCCCGCAAAGGGCCGTAGTGCTCGTCCCCGGGATCGTCGCAAGCCGTGTAGACGATAGTATCGCCCGGGCAGAACCGCGCCAGCGTGTCCACATGGGCATCGGTATCGTCGCCGGCCAGGCTCCCCGATTCGATCCACAGGATTCGCTCCGCCCCGAACTGCATCCTCAGGAACGCATCGATATCGCTTCGACCCATGTGGGGGTTCCGATTCGGACTCAGGAGGCATTGAGCGGTGGTAAGAATGGTACCCCGGCCATCGCTCTCGATGCTCCCCCCCTCGAGAACGAACCCAACCGTCTCGAGAGTACCGTGACCGAATGCCCCCTGGCTGCTGAGGCTCCGCGTAATCCGGTTGTCAAGGTCGGCCGCGAATTTAAGTCCCCAGCCGTTGAAGCAGAAATCGAGGAGTGTGGGCTCGCCGTTTTCCATGACGGTGATGGGGCCAAAATCCCTTGCCCAGGTGTCGTTGGTTTCGACGGCATGGAAGCGCACCCGATCGAGATGCACCCCCCCGGCGCTTAGGGACTGCTTTGCCTCGTCGGTATCGGGCGCCGCCATCACGAGGTGTTCGGACCTGGTGACTTCTCGAGCGATATGAATGACCACGCGCCGCACCTCGCCGAGATCGGGCGCCCAGTCCGTCCCCGAATGAGGCCATGCCATCAGTACACCGTCCTGCGCTTCCCACTCCGCGGGCAATCTCCGTTTCACCTGGTTCACCGATACCCCTCTGTAGTATATCTGCCGCGGCAAAAGACGTTATCGTCGGCATGTCCCCCCCTCACTCCGTGGGGGCAAGATCCGGTTCCCGTTCGTGCCGAGTGAATATGTGCCCCGCATGGGCGGAGCGCAACATCATTCTAACAGAAACTGCCCGGAAATCCAAAGAGTGGGCTGAATGCGCGGTTCTTCGGACTGAGAACAATCCGGTTTTTGATACACGCGACGGATGGATTTAAGGATTATAAGCAAGCAATATCTCCTGAGAACTAATACTACAAACATGGATTAGCATCTTGGTATCAGTGAAAGCAATATGGATTGCAACCCTGACCAGCAATGCGAAAACTTCTTAAAAGGTTTCAATAATTCTCCGCCCAAGGGTGTTTCATGCTTACGGCAAGGCATTATTGATGCCGGAAAGCACCCTGAATCCATCAAATTATCATCGGGGTGATGACTGTTTGGCTCCCGCTGCTTATTGTACTTGAGCACATCCCGATATAATGAGATAATAACGCTGCAGTACAGATGGTCTTATCGTGCTGATCCAGCAGTCGATTGACTTCTCCGGCGGCGGTGAATCCGCGTTCTTCAGGTCGGCACGCACTTTTCCGATATGAGCGACCAAGTTCAAGAGCTGCCATGGAATGGTCTCATCGCTATACCTGGAATTTCTCGCAATCTGCTCCTCTCAACTATTATGGCACCGGTTACGGCACCGGGCAGAGAACTATCGGTCTTGATGCTTCACCTGATTTCGGGAAGGGGCCGCGCGTAATCCGCATATCGTCCGCGCGCATTTTCTTTTGAACCCGCGCCCGCGCCGGTGAGTTCGCCTCTTTCGAAGATTGTTGCCTTATCTCCGAAAACACCTGTCATTGGAGAGAATCAACAGATGGCTGACATCCTGATTATTGATGATGAGAGGGCGTATTGCGATTTACTGACAAGTATAATTCAGTCGGAGGGGCATAAGCCTGTTTGCCGCCTGACCCTTCTTGAAGGGATCCAGGAGGCGTTTTCTCATCCTTATGATCTCGTTCTGCTCGATGTAATGCTGCCCGATGGAAATGGTCTGGATGCGATCCGGAAGATCAAGGAGGCGCCGTCCTCTCCGGAGGTCATCATCCTGACGGGGTCCGGCAATCCCGATGGAGCTGAATCGGCCATCAGGTGGGGCGCATGGGACTACATCGAAAAACCTGCCTCGGCCAAGGAAATCCTCCTTCCGGTGATCAGAGCCCTGGAATTCAGTGAGGAAAAACGATCCAAGCTAAGATCCATAGTCCTCGACCGCAGTGAAATAATCGGGGAGTCTCCACCGATCAGGACCTGCATCGATTCACTGGCTCAAGCGTCCAGGAGCGATGTGAACGTACTGATCACCGGGGAGACGGGCACTGGAAAGGAATTGTTCGCCAAGGCGCTCCACATGAATAGTGCTCGTCGCGAGATGCCGTTTGTTGTGGTGGATTGCGCCGCTTTGCCGGAGACCATAGTGGAGAGCCTTCTTTTCGGGCATGAGAAGGGGGCCTTCACCGGCGCCTACAAGAGTCATGGCGGGTTGATAAAGCAGGCTGACGGCGGGACTCTTTTCCTCGATGAGGTGGGAGAGCTTCCGATGTCGCTTCAGAAAGCATTTCTCAGAGTCCTCCAGGAACATCGCTTTCGTCCCGTTGGAAGCAAGAAAGAGCAGACGAGCGATTTCAGGTTGATCGCGGCCACCAATCGGGACCTTCAGGCAATGGTTGCCGCCGGGACTTTTAGAAACGATCTTCTGTTTCGTATCTGCTCCTTCACCATCCAACTGCCTGCTTTACGGGAGCGCCGGCAGGATATACGGCAGCTTGCACTCCATTACATGGCCAAAGTGTGTGGAAAAGCCCGGATCGGCATAAAAGGGCTCTCTCCCGACTTTTTTGATGCCCTCGAGTCTTACGACTGGCCGGGGAATATCCGCGAACTGTTTGCCGTGCTCAACAGTGCTCTCATTTCGGCCTACGATGACCCTCTGCTCTATTCCTTCCATCTGCCCAGGGAAATCAGGGCCAAGGCCGCCAGGTTATCCATCGCGGAGAAGGCGCCGCCGCGCGCGGAAAAACAGGGCAGTGTGATGGAGCGAATCCCGGTGAGCGGACCTCTGCCGGGGTACAACCGGTTTCGTAAGACGCTGGTTGAGGAAGGTGAGAAGCATTATTTCAAGGAAGTGATATCGCGCGCGGGCGGAGATGTATCGGAAGCCTGCCGCATGTCCGGTCTGTCCCGGTCAAGGCTCTATTATTTCCTCCAAAAGTATGGGTTCCCCTCGTTCAAGTACTACACGTCCGAGTCCAAAAGCCGCTAGCGCCCGGTTATACTGATTAGCGTTCGAGATGATACAGCCCCGTTCGCCCTGAGTATCGAAGGGTGGAACGGGCCAGTGTTGATCCGGATGCCCATCATTCAGGGCTGGCGCCAACCCTGAGCACAACCCGGTATTACGCCAATACCGCCATATCCCTCCCCGGGGGCATCGAGAGAGCAAGGATGTCCTGAATTCGAGGAATTTGTCCTGGAATTCAGGACATCCTTGCTGATTCCTGATTTTCAGGTTTCCTCCTCATTTCCAGCAAAGCCTTATCCGTAGCCGATTTAAGAACTTGGCATAGTGATTGCTCACTATGTCTGTCCGTAGAGTGATTCAATCCCAGCAGGAGTGGCCCGAATGACAATTTGCATCTGTGCGACGGATAGGGCGGCGGAATCGGTCGTTTATCTGGAAAGACTCATGGAGGACATTCTGCCGGAGGTGGGCATCTATTCCTATCACAATATCAGAGACTTTGAAGAAAGACTGAGGGACCCCAGACAGGTGACCGACATAGCGGTGCTGGCGCCGGCCGATGAGCAGGAACTCAATGAATACGCCGATCTTCGAGGTTTGTTCGATGATACCAAAGTGCTCCTGGTGCTGCATGAATGTAGTCGAAAAATGGTCTTGAGAGGTCACATATTGCGACCGCGGTTCATGATATTCGCCGACACCGAACTGGAAGTCGTGGGGAGTGTTCTGGAAAAGATGACCGACATCACAAACAACGGTAACAGTCTCAGGATGTAAGAATCATGAAAGCGGTGTGATGGAGTGATCGAATTCCACGCATGAAAGCTTGAGATCGGAAGGCTTATGATTTTGGACAAATCAACTAATGAAGGGGGAAGATAAATGGTACGCGTAGCGCTTCACACGGAAGATGGCCAGAGGCTTGAACTCGAAATCAGCGAACAGGATCATGTCTTCTGGCAGGTTGCGGCTGGAGCAACCGGGCCGGAAGAGCAGGGTTATTTGAAATGGAGCGAACTGGAAACCGATCTGGCGGAAGGGATGAGCGGTGTCGGGCAACGGATAGTGGAAGCAGTGCAGGTGTGGAGGGACAACTTCATGATTGCGTGTCCGAAAAGCACTGCTGCCTGAGGTGATGGCGTCACGCTCCCTTGGGGTGATGCCCGCATGCCGCATTCAGCTCCCCTGGCGGGTCTGACACGTAGGTTGCACGAAGGGTCGCAACTCCAGCCCGGTGTGGTTTGAGGAAAACGTCAGGCCCTGAAACAATAACGCGCGGGGGTGCGGACGGGGAGTTGAGAACAGCGAGCGGTCCGGCCACGGCAATGGTCTCATCCGAACCAGATGGCAGGCGTCCGACAAGGGCGTCTGCCATTTTTCGATCGTGCGCCCGATAAATTCCTTACATTCATCTCATATTAAAGATCGCATCTGCATCGGAGCACTTCCAAACCCGTCGGGATCATGGAAGGGGATTCGGACCGGCCTTACTCCGGACTGGCACTGGAAGGCAAGTCCAGCCTCGGCACGGCGCTCATATCCGTGGTAAGCGGACGTTCCATTCCCCCGCTTCTTTGAGCCTGAAAAGCAACATCTTGAACACAACTTCATGAGTCCGGGACTGAAAATGCGAAAGCCGCGGCCCCCGTCCGGATTGCACTTAAAGGAGGGTGTCGCGGCCGATTCCATCCGCCGGGCCGGGCAGGCCCCGCGCCATCTAGAAATTCCATCTCCTGAACACCAGGGTCCCGTTTGTCCCCCCAAAACCGAACGAATTGGAAAGCGCTATCTCGATTTTAGCTTTTCTCGGCTTATTGGGTACATAATCCAGGTCACAATCGGGGTCCGGAAATTCATAGTTCATGGTTGGCGGCATTATCTGATTATAGAGGGTCATAGCCGTGTAGGCTGCTTCCACGCCGCCCGCGCCTCCGAGCAGATGCCCTGTCATGGACTTGGTCGAACTTACGGCCAGTTTGTAGGCATGCTCGCCGAAAATGGTCTTTATCGCTTGCGTCTCGTATTTGTCGTTGAGTTCCGTGGATGTACCATGAGCGTTGATATACTGCACGGCGTCCGGCTGGATTCCCGCATCATCGATGGCCGCCTGCATGCACCGGGCCGCTCCCTCGCCATCAGGGGCCGGGGCCGCCATATGGTAGGCATCCCCGGAAGCGCCGAAGCCGATCACTTCTGCGTAAATCCGCGCTCCGCGCGCCAGTGCAAAGTTGAGCTCCTCGAGTACCAGGATGCCGGCGCCTTCGGCCAGGACAAAACCATCCCTTTCCTTGTCAAAGGGCCTTGAAGCCCTCTGCGGCTCGTCATTGCGCGTGGACAGCGCGCGCATGGCATTGAAACCGGCTACGCCAAGGGTCGTTACGGTGGACTCCACGCCTCCGGTCAGCATGACCTCGGAGACCCCATCGCGGATGAGATGATATGCTTGTCCAACCGCGTGCGTTCCCGCCGCGCAGGCCGTCTGCACCGAGAAGTTGGGACCCTTTGCCGCATGATATATCGAAATCAGGCCGGGGGCCATATTCCCGATGATCATCGGTATAAAGAAAGGGCTTACCTTTTTGGGACCATAGTCCAGCACGAGCTTGTGAGACTCTTCAATGGTGAGAAGTCCTCCCAGTCCGCAGCCGACGACCACGCCCGCGCGCGGGGAGACTTCCGGCTCGATCTTCAGGCTGGCGTCAGCCATGGCCAGATGGGCGGCCCCGAGTGCGAACTGCAGAAAAGGGTCCATTTTCCGGAGTTCTTTTTTCGGGATATAGTCCTCCGGGTGGTAGTCTTTCACTTCACCCGCGATTTTAGTGATAAAAGGGGTGGAGTCGAAGCGTGTGATCGGGCCTATGCCGGACTTTCCGCTCATTAACGAGGACCAGTTTGCCTCGTTGCCAACTCCCAGGGGCGACACCAGGCCGATTCCCGTAATCACCACGCGACGACGATTATTATCGCTTGCCATCCTTTTCCACTCCCGCATAAATATAAAAGACCGGCGCGCCCGGATGGGTCGGGGCACAGCGCCGATCAGCCCATAAACATTCCGCCATTTACATGAATTACCTGTCCCGTGATATACCCCGCCGCATCGGAAGCAAGAAAAGCAACCGCGGCGGCAATGTCCTCGGGTTTCCCGTATCTTCCCGCGGGAATCTGCGTGAGCAGCATCTCACGAGCTTTTTCAGGAAGCGCGAACGTCATGTCGGTTTCGATAAATCCGGGCGCCACCGCGTTTACTGTAATCTTTCGGGAGATTATCTCACGCGCGAGAGAACGCGTCAGGCCGATCAAACCGGCCTTGGCGGCGGAGTAGTTGCATTGGCCGGGATTGCCGACCAGCCCGACAACCGAGGTGACATTAACGATACGCCCGTAACGTTGCCGCATCATGGGTTTTACCACTGCCTGGGAACAAAGAAAAGCCCCTTTGAGGTTCGTGTCCATCACCTCATCCCACTCACTGGTCTTCATAAGCGCGAGGAGATTGTCGCGGGCAATGCCGGCGTTGTTTACCAGGACGTCAACCCTGCCGAACGTATCCACGATTTCCTTGAACGCCTGCTTCACTGCTTCCGGATCGGAGACGCTGAATCCGCGCAGATGGGCGGTTGCTCCCTTTGCCTCGACAAGCGCCGCGGTCTCGCGTGCTCCGTCGGGGCTGGAATTGTAATTGACGATTATGTCAGTGTCTTCCCGGGAAAGCCCGACCGCTATGGCACGCCCGATTCCGCGACTGGCCCCGGTCACCACTATAACCCTTCTATCACTCATAGTTCCGCCTCTCGACTTTTCAGAGACCAATTGCACAATGTGAATTCCAGGAAAAACCGATGGATACTCTTATTGCAGTTCCGGTGGATGGTTTCCTGAACAGTGCCTGGAATAAGGCTTCAGCCGACTCACTCGCCCCGTTCCCGCTTCATGCGCTTAATGAACGCCGGCATGAACTCAAAAAGGTCCGCAACCACACCGTAGGTGGCCACATCAAAAATCGGCGCGTGCGGGTCCTTATTGACGGCGACGATAACCTGGGAACCCTGCATGCCGACCAGGTGCTGAATAGCGCCGGAGAGTCCGACCGCCATGTAGAGCGCGGGGGCTACAGTGCGCCCTGTCTGCCCCACCTGGTGGGAAGGGGCGATCCAGCCCTCCTCGACCGCGCCGCGTGATGCTCCGACCGCGCCGTTCACCATTTGAGCAAGCTCTTCAAGAATGGAAAAATTCTCGGGCTTGCGCAGGCCGCGGCCGCCGGAAATGATAACGTCGGCTTCCACCAGGCGCGCCGTCTGGTCCTTTTCGGGGATGACCTCCAGTACCTCGACCCTGCCGGTGAGGCATTCCGCGGGCAATTCCACCGCTTCCACACGGCCCGCGTGTCCCTCGCGCCTGACCGGCTTCATCACCTTCGGTCTGACGGTTGCCATCTGGGGCCGGGTGTTGGGGCAGATGATCGTTGCCATGATATTGCCGCCGAATGCGGGCCGCGTCTGGAGAAGCAGTCCGTCGGCGCTGATATCCAGCTCGGTACAGTCCGCGGTGAGGCCCGTTCGCAGGGAGGCCGCGACCCGTGGGATGAAGGAGCGGCCGATGCTGGTCGCTCCGGCAAGAAGTATCTCGGGCCGTTTGCGCCTGATAAGTTCAACCAGCGTTTTTGCATATATTTCGTCTGTAAAATGAGCCAGTTCGGGACGGTCCACCACATAGACAATGTCGGCGCCGTGCGCTATGAGTTCGTCGGCAACGCGCGCATCGATCCCCGAGCCCAGCAAAATGGCGCTGAGTTCCACTCCCCGCTTGTCGGCAAGCGCTCTGCCGCTTCCAAGCAGTTCGTGGCTCACATTGTGGATTTCGCCCTCGCGCCATTCGGCATATACCCATACGCCCCGGTAGCTGGCGATATCCGCGGCGGGACCGGTCCCCACCTCGGGGAGCGAAAGCGCCCCGAATTCGCACGTGTCCACGCAAATGCCGCAGAGCGTGCATTCATCCGAGATCTCAATGTGGTCTTCCAAAAGAGAAATGGCGCCAACCGGGCATGCGTCGGAGCATACACCGCACACAGTGCATTTTTTACTGTCTACAACCGCTTTCATATTCCGGGTATCCTGGATTGTTTCAGATATTGGAAGAGCTTTTCAACCTGCTCGTCGAGAGTGCCTGTTAACTGGATACGGTTGGACCGTCTTGGCGGGCTGAAGACGCGCACCACCTGGGTAAACGAGCCGCAAAGGCCCACGCGCTCGGGTTCGAGGCCCAGTTCCGCCGCGCCCCAGACCGGAACCTCGGCCTTTTTGGCGCGCATCTTGTGGCGCAATGATGGAACCCGAGGCTCGCCTATTTCCTTGATAACCGTGAGGAGGGCGGGCATGGGCAGTTTCCAGATTTCCATTCCCTCGTCCGTCTGGCGCACCGCCTTGATCGAGCCGCCGTCGAGCAACTCGATCTTCTTGACAAACGTGGCATGCGGGATGTCGAGCAGAGTAGCCATCTCCGGACCGACCTGGGCCGTGTCACCGTCGATTGCCTGTTTCCCGCACAGTATCATGTCCACGTCGCCCAACTTGCGGATGGCGGCGGAGAGCGTGGTTGAAGTCGCCCATGTATCGGCCCCGGCAAAGGCGCGGTCGCTCAAAAGGACCGCATCATCCACACCGAGTGCCATGGTGTCTCTGAGCGCCTCCGTGGCCTGGGGTGGTCCCATCGTGATCACCGTGACACGGGCGCCGTTTTCATCCTTGATCTTCAGCGCCGCTTCCACCGCGAAAAGGTCGAATGGGTTAAGTATGCTCTCAACGCCCTGCCTGACGAGGGTGTGCGTATCCGGGTCTATCCGGACATTTTTCGTATCGGGCACCTGCTTGATACAAACAACTATATGCATTCCAGCCGAAGCTCCTGTCCTCAATGGCTGTATAACCAGCCGAAATTAGTCGCCGCCGGTTGAACGTGCGCACCGGCGCATTCAACGGGAACCGGCGGGTCGAAATCAACCGCAAGCCGCCACTGGGCAAGAGCCGGATCGCGGCTTTCGCCGGGGTGACGGCGTGACTGTCATGGTTCCCGACCTGGATTTTTCAACTCAGGCTAGAAGAAGGTTTCCTTCACCCGGCTGTATTCCTTGTTCAGTTCCTGCCCGATGATGTTGCGCTGGATTTCATTTGTGCCTTCATAGATCTGTAGAATTTTGGCGTCACGCATCATCTTCTCGACAGGGTAGTCCTGCATGTAACCATACCCGCCCAGCACCTGGACGGCATTGGTTGCAACCTCCATGGCCACGTCGCCGGCAAACATCTTGGCCATGGCCGCGACCTTGCTGACATCGTGCGGATCGGAGTCCATGAAGCGGGCAATGCTGTAAATCAACGCCCTTGCCGCCTCCGTCCGGGTTGCCATGTCCGCCAGTTTGTGCTGTATCGCCTGGAAGCTTATGATGGGCTTCCCGAACTGAACGCGTTTGCGGGCGTACTCAACCGCCAGATCCAGGGCGCCCTGTGCCAGGCCCACTCCGAGCGCACCGATACCGGGGCGGGACTTGTCAAAAGTCCTCATGGCAACGATGAACCCCATCCCTTCACGCCCGATAAGCCGGTCTTTCGGAATGCGGCAGTCCTGGAAAATGAGTTCGCGCGTGGCCGATGCGCGGATGCCGAGCTTCTTTTCCTTCTTGCCGAAGGAAAAACCCGGGTCGCCCGTTTCCACGACAAAAAAGCTCGCCCCACGGGGGCCCTTGGAACGGTCGGTGATCGCGAGAACCGAGTAGATTTCGGCTTCGCCGCCGTTGGTGATCCACTGCTTCGACCCGTTCAGTAAATAGTGATCCCCATCCAGCACCGCCGTGGTCTGTATTCCGGAGACATCACTTCCCGCGCCCGGTTCTGTGAGTCCGAACGCGGCCAGCCGCTTTCCGCTGGCGATCTGCGGCAGATATTTCTGCTTGAGTTCCTCGCTCCCGAACAGCAGAATCGGATAAGCGCCAAGACCGCTCGCGGCGAACGAAGTTGCAATCCCTATGCATGCTTCGCCGAGTTTTTCGACGGCCAGGCAGTTTTCAAAAATTCCGCCGCCCATCCCGCCATACTGCTCGGGGATATAGAGCCCGAAGAGGTCGGCCTGGGCAAGGATCTTCATGATTTCCCAGGGGAATTGCTCTTCCTCGTCCAGTTGGGCACGGACCGGCCGAATCTTTTCCGTGGCGATCTGTCCGGCTAACTCCTGTATCATCCGCTGTTCTTCGGTGAGAAAATAGTCCAAGTGATTTCCTCCGATATCTACGTCAGACGTCCGTTCTCTGACTTGAAAATCCCCATTTTTTCTTCAGACCATCGAGGATGAGCAATGCATTCGCGTATTTCAGGTCGGCGAGAGCGCTGTCCTGCTCCAGTTCGTCGGTCATCCTGCCGCATATCGACTCTTCGGCCATGCGGCAGGTAACGCGGATCGCGTTGCTTATGGCTGTCCGCTCGGACCGTCCATGCGCCACAACGACCGGTTTCTTTACGCCCAGTAAAGGAGCGCCGCCCACATACTGATAATTGTATTTGTGCTGAAAACTTTCGAATATACCGCCCAGCTCGTTTCCGGCGCCTGCTCCGCTCTCTCGCGCCTGCTGGCTCAGTGGTCCAAGAATGCTTTCCGACAGGCCTTCGTAAGTCTTTAAAACGATATTTCCGACAAAGCCTTCGCAAATGATGGCGTCGGTCAGACCCGCGAAGAGGTCATTTGGTTCGATGTTGCCTATAAAATTGAGGGCCGAGCGCTTGATGAGGGCGAAAGCGCGCTGGACGGCCCGGGTCCCCTTGGAGGATTCGCGTCCGATATTGAGAAGGCCGATACGAGGTGTGCTGATTCCCAGAGTCACCTTGAGGTAAATATGGGCGAGCACCGCGGATTGAGCCAGGTGAATGGCGTCCGCCTGCAGGTGCGCTCCCGCATCCAGCATCACCGGTTTTCCGTCCCTCGTGGGAAAGGAAACCGCAAGCGCCGGTCTGCGCAGCCCGGGGAAAAGTCCCACGTAGTGCCTTGATGAAGCGACGATTCCGGAAGTGTTCCCGGCGCTCACCACGGCATCGACCTCGCCGTCGGCAAGCATTCGCATTGCCACATTGATGGATGAGTCCCGTTTCCTCCGGATTGCAAGGGGGCCGGACTCATCCATGGCTATCTCCTGGGGAGCGTGAACCACATCGGGCGCGGAGCCGTCGGACGAATCACCCAGGGCTTCCCGGATTACCTTTTCATCCCCGACCAGGACAAGGTCCGCCGCGCAATGCGATTGAGCCAGAAGCGCTCCCTCAACCACGGCCTTGGGAGCATTATCCCCGCCCATGGCATCTATCGCAATTTTCATCGTGCTGACCTTTGGCGGCGGGGGACGGAGCTATTCTTCCTCGAGTTCCAATACCAGGCGGCCTTTATAATAGCCACAGTTCGGGCAGGCCCGATGTGCCAGGCGCGTCTCATTACACTGGGGGCAGCGAGCCAGGGCAGGCATGGCTACGCTGTGGTTGGCCCGCCGCTTATCACGCCTGGCCTTGGAAGTCTTCCTTTTGGGTACACCCATTTTTAACTCCTGATCTCAAGTGGCCCAATGCGGTCCCGCCGGCAGGCAGGCGCGAAAGGCCGAAAACTCTCAGTTGTGAAAGTGGTTTGGTTATGCGGCCGAGGAAGTGGTCTGCAGACCTTTTCAGCCGGACCGCCTCTTATTTATCACTTGCCGTTCCCGGAACCCGGGAGCCCAGTTTTGATAGAGGCCAGCTTGGAAAAAGGCGACCCCTTGCCCTCCGGTTCGCACCGGCATTCCTCCAGGTTCCTATTCGCCCCGCAACGCGGGCAGATTCCCCTGCAGTCCTCTGAACAGAGCACTTTGACCGGGAGCGAGAGGAAAATCTGCTCGGCAACGAGCTGGTCAATATCGATCACTTCCCCATCGAAGAACTCGTAGATGAGTTCCTCGGACTCGAGTTCCTTTTCATCCTCCTGGTCGGTCCGGCCCTCTTCGACCAGATAGATATCCACTTCTTCGTTCAAAGGGAAAGAAAAGGGCTGGAGACATCGGTGGCAGTCGACCTCAAGAAAGCCCTCTATTTTCCCCGTGATCCGTACGTGGTCGGTGCGCCTGTTGACAGTCAGAACAACATTGACCGGGCGCGGCAGTTTGAGGCCGAACGGATCATCCGGCGGTACAAACTGCAGCAATTTATCCTCATCCCAGTGCAACCGGAGCGTACGTCCGGACTCCGGGATTTCATCAACGCGAATGCGCATGACTCGCTCCAGCAACGGAGATATAAACATTCAAGTATAAAGTTATTCACAAGGCTGTCAAGAAATTTCAGATTATCTTGCGAATTCAGGAACTTGCCAGGGCTGGGATCGGACGGTGGGCAGTGCCGCGCCGTTGCCCACCGTCCTCTGCTTAGAGCTTGCGAAGTGCCTGGACTACGACCTCTTCGGAAATTTCCGTGAATATCTGCCTCCATACCTCGCGTGTCATTGTCGCCTGTCCATACGACAACTTCCGCTTGGCCTCGATCGTGGCCACGTGCCGGGTGCCGTCCATGAGTTCGCACCTGACCTCGAGCAGCGTGTCTCCATACCACGGAAGGAGACGGCCCGGCGCGCTGCCCTTCTTAAACTGCAGGACATGGCCCACCAGGGTATAGGGTTGCCCGCCGACCTGCGCGGTCCAAAGCATGCCACGCTTCTTCAGGGAATCCTCGAGACCCGTCCACAGTAAGCCAATCACATCCACATCGAACACCTTATGGGCATCATTGGATACATCGGTTACTTTAATCTTTATCGGGGAGGAGATCGAAGGGGTATAAGGGCCAATTACCAGGTCTTCTTTGTGATGCTTGCTACAGGCGAACAGTGCGACCGCGCACAACAGCACGGCCAGAAAGCGGATCTTTTTGTCCATAATTCCCTCTCTGCTCAGGATTCGCTGCAAATCTATACGAAAATCGGCTGTTGGGCAAATAATTCTTCTGGGCACAATCCTATTGATTATCCATTCGCCCCGCATACCGCCGCCCGGGTCGAGAGACTCCGAACCCGCCAAAAGGCGAGAAAACCACAAACAACTGCGCTTCACTTATGAAAATATGATTATATAGCAATGTTGAAATTACATCTCATGCATGTTATTCGTGCACTCCCGGTCCTTGGCCCGGTTCACGCGTTGCACGCCAACAAAGGAAGGAGCTATAACTCAATGGAAACGGTAATTACCCGGTTTCCGCCCAGTCCGACCGGGTTCCTCCACATAGGCGGGGCTCGGACGGCCCTTTTTAACTGGCTTTTCGCACGTCATCACGGTGGGAAATTTATCCTCAGGATCGAGGACACCGATTTGGTGCGTTCCACGGAAGCATCCGTGAAAGCGATTCTGGATGGGATGGAATGGCTCGGGCTCAACTGGGACGAGGGGCCTTACTTTCAGACACAAAGGTTCGATATCTACAGGGAATACGCGGAAAGGCTCGTCAGTACCGGCCACGCTTACTGGTGCGAGTGCAGTCCCGAGGTTATTGAGAGCAGGCGCAAGGCCGCAATGGCCGAGGGGCGTAAACCCAAGTACGAAGGAACGTGCAGAGCCAAGGGGCTCGGACCCGGTTCCAACCGGGTGTTGCGATTCAGAACGCCCGATACGGGCACCACGGTGCTGAAGGACCTCATAAAAGGGCCGATACTCTTTGAGAATTCGGAACTGGACGACCTGGTGCTCGTGCGCGGTGACGGCGTCCCCACGTACAATTTCGCGGTCGTGATCGACGACATCACGATGAACGTCACGCACGTTATCCGCGGGGACGATCACGTTAACAACACTCCGCGGCAGATCCTCATTTACATGGCCCTCAACGCCAGGCTCCCCGAATTCGGTCATCTGCCGATGATCCATGGCGAGGACCGCTCACCGCTGTCAAAACGCCACGGCGCCACATCGGTGATGGAGTACAAGGAACTCGGCTTTCTGCCCGAAGCCCTTGTCAATTGCCTGGTTCGCCTGGGCTGGTCCCATGGCGATGAAGAGATATTTTCACGCGCGGAACTCATCGAAAAATTCAGCCTCGAGGCGGTCGGCAAGTCGCCCGGAATCTTCAACATGGAGAAGCTGCTCTGGCTGAACGCCCACTACATCAAGGAAAAGCAGCCGGAAGACCTGGTGCCGCTCCTGCGGCCCTTTCTCTCAGCCCGCGGCTATCCGGACAGGCCCGACGGCTACCTGGCCGGGGCCATCGGAACCCTCCAGGCCCGCTCGCGCACGCTTGTCGAGATGGCGGATGCCATGCGTTTCTATATGGTTGATGAGGTTGTCTACGATGAGGCCGCCTCGGCAAAGTTCCTCGGCGCGGATATGAGGAATGCCTTCGATCGCCTGACGGCGGAATTGGAGAGCCTGGAGTCCTTCAATGAGGAGGGACTGGAAGCCGTGTTCAAGAAGGTAACCGGCGAGTTGGGCATGAAGCTCGGCAAGATCGCCCAGCCTGTCAGGGTCGCCCTCACCGGAGCGACGGTAAGCCCCGGTTTATTCGAGATTATAGGCGTTTTGGGAAAAGAAACCGTGCTCACGCGCCTGCGCCGTGCCCTGGCGCGAATGGAATAGTCGCCCGCCGCGCGACACGCCGGGAATAAATCGTCTCAAGAAGCGATGAGCGTGCGGGAAGAGGAACAGGAAGCGCGGGAAAGCCCCGGATAGACTGGCGCCCTAAGTTGGAAAAACGGGTGGAGCGGGGCGCCGGACTGTAATACAATTTCGCGTTCAAAATGATGCTTCCCCCATTCGCCCCGAGGTACCGAAGGGTAGAACGGGCCAATTTTCATCGGCATCTTAGCTTCATCCTGAACGCAATTCCGTATAAACCCTGCTCCAGGCGGACAAAAACACTGCAAAAACCGAAAAGGCGGCCGGGGCAAATCCCCGTGCCGCCTTTTTAATCGGGAAACAGACTTCAAACCGGGAGGTTTAACCTCGACCGGTTTGCGGATCTCTTATTCTTTTTCTTTCTTCTTCTCTTCCACCACGCACTTTTTCAACAGCTTTTCATACTGCTCGTCCACCCGTCCCTGAATATATCCTACTTCAGCTTCGGTAAGGTGGCGGAAACGCCGTTGGATTTTGAAGTAATCGGTAATCGGCTTGGGTTTCGCCACTTTGCGCGAAAGGTAGAATTCGCCGTCGATGACTTCATAGAGCGGGAATACCTTGGACTGCACGGCAAGCTTTGCAACCTCGATACTCTCGTCGATGCCGCAACGCCAGCCGGTGGGGCACGGAGAGTAAATGTGGATGTAAGCGGGGCCGGGCACGAGCGATGCCTTCTTGACCTTGTTCATAAGGTCGATCGGGTAGGCGGGGGTGGCGGTCGCGACATAGGGCGCGCCATGGGCCACCGCGATTTCGGCCATGTTCTTCTTCCATGTGTTTTGGCCGGAACTTTGTTTGCCCGCGGGCGACGTCGTCGTCGAAGCTCCGAAAGGAGTGGACGAGGAGCGCTGAATACCCGTGTTCATGTAGGCTTCGTTGTCAAAGCAGAAATAGATCATGTTATGTCCGCGCTCCAGGGCGCCGGACAGTGCCTGCATACCGATGTCGGCCGTCGCGCCGTCACCGCCGTAAGCGATGATGGTTACATCGGGCTGATCGACTATTTTCTTACGGTTCATCGCCTTGTAAGCGGCTTCGACACCGCTGGCCACGGCGGCCGCATTTTCGAAGGCCACGTGAATCCAGGGCACCCGCCATGCGGTCTGCGGAAAGGGAGAAGTGATAATTTCCATACACCCGGTGGCGCTGCAAACGACGGTATTGTTGCCGATCGCTTTCATCGCCTGCCGCAAAGCCAGCACTTCCCCACAGCCCTGGCACGCACGATGACCGGGTGACACGGGTTCTACCTCGGGCAGGTTCTTGAGGTTAAACCCCTTGAAATTCTTCAGAGCGTCAGATGCGATTCCCATTTATTCCCTCACATTAATGAATTCGTAGGCTGGAAGCTCACCGTCTTTAGCGGAGGCAACTCTTTCCACCATTTCCTCGAAGTTCTGGTCCGTGACATCGCGGCCACCGAGACCGGCGAGGAAGTTACCCACCTTCGGATAATGCTTCTTGTCATACAGGACGGACTTAATCTCAAGGGCCACGGGGCCGGAAATCTCTCCACCGGCGAAGGCGGTAACCCTGTCGATCAGGACGAGGTTCTTGGCGCCCTTGATTGCATCAAAGAGTTCCGCGCCAGGGAATGGCCTGAATATGCGCGGCCTTACCACTCCGACCTTCTTGCCCTTTTCACGCATCATATCGACGGCGGTCATGGCGGTCTGGGCGATACTGCCCATCACGACTATTATGGTCTCGGCATCGTCGGCCTTGTAGCTTTCCACCAGTTTGTACTTGCGCCCGAACTGCTTGCCGAACTCATTGAAAATTTCCTGGATGATCGGCTTGGAATTCTTGAGGTTCACATCCTGCGCCATGCGGGCTTCCGTGTAAATATCCGGCATGCCGACAGGGCCCATGGTGATGGGATTGGCCGGATCGAGACGAAGGGCCGGCCTGTAGGCAGGCAGGAATTTCTTTATGTCGGCTGCATCGGGAATCGTCAGCGGCTCGATAAAGTGGCTCAATGTGAAGCCGTCCAGGTTCACCTGAACCGGCAGGAGCACCCTTTTGTCTTCACCAATGCGGAATGCGGCAATCGACATATCGACCGCTTCCTGGCCGTTCTCGGAAATGAGCTGAATCCAGCCGGTGTCGCGAGCATACATCAGGTCGGCATGGTCGTTCCAGATGTTGATGGGAGCGCTCAGGGCGCGGTTGGCAACGGCCATCACTATCGGAAGACGCAGGGCTGAGGCTATGTAGCAAAGCTCCGACATGAGCGCATAGCCCTGGGAGCAGGTTGACGTAAAAGTACGCGCCCCCGCCGCCGAAGAACCGATGCAGGCGCTCATCGCGCTGTGCTCTGATTCGACGGGAACGAAATTGGCGTCCAGGTGGCCATCGGCAACCAGTTCGGAGAGGTGCTCGACAATGTGCGTCTGAGGGGTAATAGGGTAAGCCGCAACAACGTCGACGTCACACAGTCCCACCGCCTCTGCAACCGCAATAGAGACTTCTATACCAATTTGTTTGGACATGTTAGTCGACCTCCTGAATCATCGATATGCAATTTACCGGGCACTCCTTGGCGCAAATGCCGCAGCCCTTGCACCAGTAGTAGTTCTGTACGTAGTATCCTTCGGCGTCCTTGCTGTAAACCATATCGGGGCAGAAAATGTAGCACTGGCCACATTTGGTGCACTTCTCACGGTTTGTTTCAGGGCGCATGGACCTCCAGTCCCCGGTCTTGAGCTCGGCCGCATTCCCAGGAGTGGTAATGGCCATACCGAGGTTCAATTCTTTCCAGCTCTTAATTCCGGTTTCTTTAGCCACTGTTATCCCTCCACTACCTGAGTTTCTTCGAAAGCACGGGCGCATGCGTCGATGTTCTTTTGAGCGATTGGACCGAAACGATGCTTGATAGGATGATCAAGACCGCCAAGTTTAATCAGTCCCGAGGCTTTTACAAGAGCGCCCAACATTGTAGTGTTGGTAATGGGCACACGCATGGTATCCATGGCAATCTTGGAGGCATCGACCGTGGCCAGCTTGGCCTTAATGCCGGTTTCCTTGCGGATCTGCTCCGCGCTCTTTGATGTGTTCAGAACGATAACTCCGCCCTTCCTCAGCCCTGCTTCCACATTGACGATTTTAAGAAGCGTGGGATCGAGCACGATTACGATGTTTGGTTCGTAAACCTTTTCCCGCGTGACGATCGGAGTTTCACTGACCCGAACGAACGCCATGACGGGCGCACCACGGCGTTCCGGGCCAAAGCTCGGAAATGCCTGTGCATATTTTCCCTCTTCAATTGCGGCCAGGGCCGTCAGTTCGGCAGAGGTCACGGCCCCCTGGCCCCCGCGTCCATGAAAACGAATCTCAACCATAATTTGTCTCCACACTAACGTTGCAAGTCAAATAGCGCTCACCTCAGGAAGCCCTTTGCCATTGAGCAAGCTACGGCGAACCACACACGTCCCACCTGAGCCTTGACTTATCCCGCTTTGTGAAAAAAAAGTCAAGGCTTTTTTGTTTTGATTGCATTCCAATGCAATTCGGTGGTGAAACAAAAGAGGATGTTTCCGGCAATTATGCCCGAGAAACGGCACAAGCATAATTATAAACGGACGTGAAAATATATGCTAATACAATTTGTCAAAATTACAGGGAAATCAGGTTGGAATAGCGGCATGGTGCAAAATGAAACAGACTTCCTGGCGTATGTGAATTAGGTAACACGGATTCCTGGAATTAAGGTGTGCACCCCGGACTGCACAAAAAAGCCAGCCCTAAAAGGACTGTCTGCCCTTCAGCGCCCTTTCCAGGGTAATGCGGTCGGTGTATTTCAGATCCCCTCCCATGGGTATCCCGTAGGCGATGCGCGTCACGCGCACGGGGTGGTTCCTGAGGAGCTGCAGGAGATAGTGGGCCGTGGCTTCGCCTTCACCGCTGGGATTGGTCGCAATGATTATTTCGCTTACTTTTTCCGATTCGATGCGCGCAAATAGTTCCTTTATGCGGATCTGATCGGGCCCGATGCCGTCCAGAGGGGCAAGGACCCCCTGCAGCACATGGTAGCGTCCCTTGAAAGCCCCGGATTGCTCGATCGCCAGCAGGTCCGCCGTGCTTTCGACAATGCACAACTCCCCGGTATTTCGCGCCGGGTCGGCACAAATGGAACAGACCCGGCCGTCGGTAAAATGAAAGCATACCGGGCAGATGCGGATCTTGTCCCGAAGTTGCCGGATGTTTTCCGCCAGTGCTTCGGTTTCATCGCCCGGGGCCTTGAGCAGATACATTGCGATACGCCCCGCGCTCTTCTCACCGAGCCCGGGCAGCCGGCTCAATTTGCGGATCAGGTCATTGAGGATGGGTGGATATGCATTCATCGACTGTTTAGAACAACCCCGGAATGTTGAGGCCAGGTATATTCAGACCGCCGGCAAGCTTTCCCATTTCCGATGCCGCCATCTCCTGCGCCTTGCGCAATCCGTCATTAACGGCCGCGGCGATAAGGTCCTGGAGCATCTCTATATCCTGCGGGTCAACCACCTGGGGATCGATCTTTATGCCGAGCACTTCCTGCTTGCCGTTCACAGTGACGATGACCATCCCGCCCCCGGCGCTTGCTTCAACGGTTCTCAAAGCGAGATCGGCCTGGATCTTAGCCATTTTTTCCTGTAGCGCCTTTACCTGCTGGAGCGGATTGAATCCCTTAGCCATAATCTTTTCCTCCCTCTGAATCAGCGGCCCTGACCGGTTTTCTTCCCGCTCCTGACCCCGACCCGCCCGGATTCTCGGGCGGGCTTCACCTCGACAAGTTCGGCCCCCAGTATTTCGATTGCCTGCTGGACCGCCGGATGATTAACTATTTGCCTTCCCGAAGACTGGGGCGCTTTCGCGTTCTGGGCGGATGCCCCCTTCGCGGCCTGCTCTTTTTTTATTATAACCCATTCGAACGTGGCGCCAAAGAAAGCATCGGAAGCAGCGCCAAGCTTGCGGAGAAACTCGGGCCCGTTGGCGCTCTTTTCGAAAAGCTCCGGGACCTCGAGTTCGAGTTTGTTTTCCGGTATAACCCTCACCCCGCAGTGAGCAACCTTGGCCCAGAGCATGGGATCGTGACCTTCAAGAAACCCCATGAAACCGGCCCACCGGTCCACGACATCTTGAGGGGATGTGGAGGGCGAGGCGGAAGGGGAAGGCTTTTCGGGTACCGTCTCGGAAGGCTCTTCAGTCAGCGCGGATCGAGCCTCCGGAGGAAAGAACGCGGCATCCGGCAGCGGCGCATCCGGGGGATGTTCTTCCTCGTTGCGCGCGGGAGGACGCGGGCGATCACCGGAAGGCGACGCGGATGCATCGGCGGCGGAGCCCGGTTGTGACGGGGTTTCCTGAATCCGGGCAGGCGCCGCGACAGTCTCCGATACCGTTGCCGGGGGCATGGAGGCTACCGCCGCCGGTGGTCCTCCGGTTTCGGATGTGGGAGCCCCGGCGCCTTGCGGTCCCCTCTGGCGGCTGCTCGCGGGAGTGGGTGTATGTGCCGGGAGCGGTGGATTCTTGGCGGCCTTAGAAGGCGGCCCCGGTGAATGGGGCAGGGCGGGCGCCCCATCAGGGAATCCCCGCCGGAGAGTGGTCTCGAGTTCCGAGATGCGGTCAAGCACCGCATCCAGCGATTCCAGCCTGGGGAGTTGCGCCATGCGAAGGAGCAGCATCTCCAGGGCGATTTTCGGCATGCTGGAGCGGCGGATTTCCTCCTCGCCGCGCAAAAGCATCTGGAAATAAACGTGCAGGGAATCGCGACTTGTCCTGGCTGCCTGTTCCTTCAGGAATTTCCTCTCTTCCTCCGGCAGGTCCAGCCGGGTTTCCCTGGCATCCCCCAGCGTCAGGAACAAAAGATTTCTGAAATGGTCGCAGAGGTGCTGGCAAAATCGCCTGGTGTCGATCCCTCTCCGGTAAAGGTCCTCCACCAGGTCGAGGCACTCACCGGCATTCCCGGATATGACGGCCTCGCCCGCGCGCAGGACGCTTCTCCTGTCGATCACTCCAAGGATGTCCAGGATCTCCTCATCCGGCAGTCCGTCACCGCTGAAGGCCAGTAGCTGTTCGAGCAGGCTTTGGGCATCCCGCATGCTGCCGTCGGCTTCCCTCGCGATGGAGTACAGCACGAGATCGGAGAACTGCGCGCCCTCGCCCTCGATAATACGCCTCAGGTGTTCGACCAGGGCGGAAAGAACCATGCGGCGGAAATCAAATCTCTGACACCGGCTGAGAATGGTGGCCGGAATCTTGTGCGGCTCGGTGGTGGCGAAGATGAAGACGACATGGGGGGGCGGTTCTTCGAGCGTTTTCAGCAGGGCGTTGAAAGCCTCGGCCGTCAGCATGTGCACTTCATCTATTATGTAGACTTTGAACCGTCCCTTCGCCGGCCGATAGCGCACGGTTTCCCGCAGTTCGCGTATGTTATCGATACCGCGGTTGGATGCGCCGTCGATTTCGAGCACGTCAACCGAGTTGCCCTGGGCGATTTCGCGGCAGTTGGAGCACTCGTTGCACGGTATCGGCGCCGGTCCCTTCTCGCAGTTGAGGGACTTGGCCAGGATGCGGGCAATGGAGGTTTTGCCGACCCCCCGCGCGCCCGTGAAAAGATAGGCGTGGGCGATGCGCTCCAGGCGGATGGCATTCTGGAGCGTCCGCGTGACATGCGGCTGGCCGACGACATCTTCAAACGTCTGCGGGCGCCATTTGCGCGCTATTACGAGATATGACATGGGAGAAACTGGAGGATGGGGCGCGGCGTGCGGCTTTCGCGCGGTTTGGTTTTCATTTTCGACTTCCCGGTCTATGGCCTCGGAAGACCATATCGGCTTCCAGTCAGGAAAATGGCGGAGAGAGAGGGATTCGAACCCTCGGTACACCTTTTGGGCGTACACACGATTTCCAGTCGTGCTCCTTCAGCCTCTCGGACATCTCTCCGCAAGTGTATGCGCTCAACTCCCACTGGCGAATGCGCATGGCGGGGCGCGATATAACCCCGGTGCATCCGGCTGCATATGCGGGTTCCGCGCGAGTGGGACCCGCCGGAACGCCGTGAAAAGACCACGTGGAGCCCGCAATCGCTTCACGGTAAACCACGCTTGAAAGAAAATCCATAACTTTGGCGGAGAGGGTGGGATTCGAACCCACGTGCCCTGCTCTTCACAGGACAACTCGATTTCGAGTCGAGCCCGGTACGGCCACTTCGGTACCTCTCCGTGCAATGCAAAAGAGACTTATAACCTGTTTTAACCGAAAAACGCAAGAGTTCAGAAACGCACTCCGGTAAAGCGACTCATTTTCGGCGGCGCCCGCGAAAAAAGTTCCTCAGCATTTCCCCGCATTCTTCAGCCCGCACGCCCCCGGTCACCTCGATATAATGATTGAAAGAGGCCACCTTTGTCAAGTCCACGACACTTCCGGCCGCCCCCGATTTGGGGTCCGGCGCTCCAAACACGAGCCGGCGTATCCGCGCGTGCAGCATCGCCCCGACGCACATGGCACAGGGCTCGAGTGTCGTGTACAGGACGGTATCGGGCAGCCTGTAGTTCCCGACCGCGAGGGCGGCGGCCCTGATGGCGAGGATTTCCGCATGCGCGGTTGGATCATTGGACGTCACGGGCAGATTGTGGCCCAGCGCCAGGACCAATCCATTTTCGTTCGCGAGGACGGCGCCTATCGGTACTTCTCCCAGGTCGCCCGCCTTATTCGCCTCATCAATGGCGAGGTCCATGAAGAAAAGATCTTTATCCAAAATATGTCCTCAATCCGCGGTTTTAGCGAGCCGATTGCAAATAGCATGATTTTGGTATATAGAAAAGCCCTTTCAGGATATTGGCGAATTAATCCGATAAACTTATAATCGCTGGATGCCCGTTCCCGTGGAGGCGCGTGCCGGTGCCCGGGAGGTTGTTCTTCGTGCCTGGCGGGAGAACCCTCGCTTTCGCGTACGGCCAGGGCGGACGAACCGCGCGCAAACCGAGGACCGAGCTTCGATGCCTCGGCGACCGGGGATGCTCGCCTTTCGATGATTCCGGGGGGGAACGCACCCGGAATCGGCTTGTTTTAGGAGCGTATGGTTGCCCTCGGGCGGCGTTGAGCGGGCATTGTTCGAAAGTAGGTTGACAGGAGCGCCAAACCATGAAATGCACTCAAGGTGTGTGTGCCGCCGGTAAAGATATAGTCGTCGCGTCGTGTAAAAAGCAGGCCCGAACGGCGGGGCTTCCACGGAAGCATTCCTGCCCGGACTGTGGTTTTTGCCAGTTTTGCAGTGATGCCCGTTGCCAATCCTGCCTGAGCGGGGCTGGTGATTCGAATAATGGTTGTTCGAAGAAGATGAGCTTCAGCGAACAGATTCAGCTCTATGACAGGATCAACAAAGAAGATCCCTTTATCGGAAAAAGATGCAGATGATGCCAAAGAAGGTTTTTCGCCCGCTGATTGTCGCCGTCGCCCTGTTCAGTATTGCCGTTTTTCCGGGTCTGGCGTTTTCCGAGAGTAAAGAAGCGTCGCACGACCAGGGCCACAAAGCCGTCGTGGAGAAAACCGCTTCCACTCAGGACACGAAAGCTTCTTCCACGCTCTGGCGAACCCACATCTGGGATGCTTTCCCCCAGGATTGGCTCAGCAGTCCGCAGGGGGGGGCCATAAGCGCGGCTTACCAGCAAAATGGCTGGAAACCTTTTTTCATCGACGCCCAATTTGAACTCAACGAGGCGGGAAAGCTCGTCTGGGGCCGCCTTGGATCACTGGAAGAGCAGGCGGTGGATCCAAAGCCCTACAAGCTGGACAGTCTTGCGATGGCGGCCCAGAGGCTCGACAAAACCAGGGCGGTGCTGGAATCCGCCGAGCACGGTCCCAGAGACACCACCGCGGATATGCTGAGCGTGGAACCCGCCTCTCCCACGCCCCGCGAATCCGCTGAAACGCGCCAGCAGGCGGCGGGACAGCCGACACACCCGGCTCAGTCCCGTGAACGACTCGAGAAGTATCACCAGACGTTCAAGGCCGCGGCCGAATTCGATACTCTGCTCGCGGGCGCGTTCTCCCGCTATGCCAGGGAGATGAATCCCTTTTCATCCGAAATCCAGGCGCGGGCCCTGTCGGGTGAAATCGGGATGAAGCAGGCGCTGAAAGAGCTGGAACCTTCGTCATCGCAGTACCACGCGCTTGCCGCCTCCTACGTCCGCTACCGGGGACTGGCCGCTCATGGGCAACAACAGCCTTACACGGGTCCCACGTCCCTGCGTCATGGTGAGACTGGAAACCACGTGCGAGACCTCCAGAAGCGCCTCCAGCAGGAAGGGGTCTATACGGGGAGTATCACGGGCCACTTCGATTCCGACACCCAGCGGGCGGTCAAGGATTTCCAGGTCATGCATCATGTCGAGCCCGACGGCGTTATCGGGCAGAAGACCAAGGAGTGGCTGAATGTGCCATTCCGGGAAAAGGTCGATATGATAGCCTATGCGATGCGGTCCCTGCGGCAGAGTCCGACCCGCGCCCAGGACCGTTTTGTCCGGATAAATATTCCTCAGTATCTGCTCGAATACCATAAAGAGGGCAAGGTCCAGGAGACGCACAGGGTGGTTGTGGGCAGGGCCACGGGCAAGAAGGTGAAGTTCCAGGGCAGGGTGGTTGGCGAAAACCAGACACCGGTTCTGAACAGCGCCATCGAACAGGTAATCTTGAATCCTCGCTGGTATGTCGGAGACCGAATCAGGATAGAGCTGAACTCCGAGGCCAAGGCCGATCCGGAGTGGTTTACGAGGCACGGCTATGTGCAGATGGCCTCGCTCTACCCTTGGGGGCAGCCCAGGATTTTCCAGCGGCCAGGCCCGAACAATGCGCTCGGGCAGGTTAAATTCGAATTTCCCAACATTTACTCGGTCTATCTGCACGATACTCCCAAAAAAGCTCTGTTCCAGAGGCCGCGGCGGGACTTTTCCCATGGATGCATTCGCGTGGAGAAAGCCCTCGACCTGGCTTTGACGCTTCTAAACGACGACAACAGTTCCCAGGCACAGAAGGTGAAATCCATTCTGAGCGGTCAGAACCAGACCTTCATCAAACTCTCCCAGCCGGTACCCATCGCGATTGAGTATATTCCGGTGGCGGCGAACGGAAACGGCCAGGTTGTATTCCTCGGCGATCCGTACGGGAAGTTGAAGGAAGATCCCAATCGGAAGGGATGAGGAACTTTTCCCACCCGGTATTTTTCTATTAGTTCTCCGAACTTAATTGGATGTCGGATTGTTATGGTGTTGCAGGAATTTTTCTTGATTACCTGCTACAATTTCTTCGCTCTAAATATCTGATATGAAATCATATATTGTACAATATTAATGTCATTTCCTGATTTAATAGCATGGATCAGGCTACAAATAGCTGAAACTGACTAGTGTCCTATTATTGTAAGTCAGCAAAATATCGGTGGAATGTCAGGCACTTGTGGCTTTTTAAGGAGAAAAATTCATCCTCGGGGGAAAAAAGGTTTGACAGAGTGCCTGCTTCTTTGGTAGTCAAGGCTCATCTCCAAAAGAGTTTGCATACGCCGTAGTGGCCGAAAGAGGGGGGCTCTTGAGGTAATCTGGAGGGGGGAATTTTATGGAGAGGTTTTACTCCGTTAGGACGTGTAATTACGCCCTGATACTGTCAACAGCGTTCATTGTCTCTCTTGCAACATTTGTTCCGAATACTCAAGCACTTACAGCATCATACGGCCGTCCTTACCATGGGCATCTGGAAAATGGTGTCCCATTTCCTAATTGTTTTCCGGGCTACCAATTGCGGGAAGAAAGCCATACATACACCACACCGGAGGTGGCGGGCGCGCTGCTCGATGCGATCGAGGCGGTGCGCACCGAATTTCCGGATACATGCGATCTCTACATTGGCGATTTCTCCATGACCAGTGGTGGATCGGCCAACCATCACCGTTCTCATCAGAACGGCCGGGACGTCGACATCGGGATGTACGCGAAGGGGAACCGCCGGTTGGACGGCTTTATGGCCATGAACGAGGATAATCTCGATGCCGCCAAGACGTGGTGCCTCATCGACAACATCATTCGTTCACAGCGCGTGCAGTACATCTTCCTGGATCGGCGCGTGCAGCAGGTGCTCTATAATTACGCGGTGACCAGGGGATATGATCAGGCCTACCTCGACCGCGTTTTTGGAAACGTTCGCGGATCCCTCATTCAGCACGTGCGCAATCATTATGACCACATTCACGTCAGGTTTTTCACGCCGTGGTCCACGCTTGCCGCCCACATCGGGGAAGGCGAGGGTGAAAAGCGCATGGTCATCGAGATGGCGCAGCAGTCCTACCTGCCCAAAAAGGTCAACTACTACGTGAACGCGAACGACACGAGCCTGGATTCCCTGGCGCAGAGCTTCGGCGTAACGAAGCGGGACCTGTGCCGGTGGAACCGGTTGAATGCGTCGGCCGTACCCGTTCCGGGTAGTTGCCTCGTGTTCTATAAGAGAAGTTTCGAGAGCGAACCGGTGCATCTTGCGAGGTCCTTGCAGCCCGGCTTCATCGCGGCGCGAACCCCCGCGGTCAGGGTGGCTTCTCTGCAGCCCGAGGTTCCGGAGCCGAGCGTGAAGGATGCCTCGGCAAGCGTGGAGGAACCTAAGGTCGAGGAGGCAAGGGTCGAGCGGTCCGAGGCCACTGCCACGACTCGTTCCACCGTTTATAGGATCAGGCGGGGCGATACGGTAAAATCGGTTGCCCGACGCAACAATATGGAAGTCAAGCTGCTGTGCAGCCTCAACGGAATCAAGGAAACGACGCCACTGAGGCCGGGGCGGACCCTGAAGACCTCCAGCAGACAGATGTTGGCGGATGCCGGGCAAACCGCAAGCGATGCTCCCAGGAAAGCTTCTTCCTCACCTTCCGCTATTTGCTTTTCTTCGGATTCCAAGAAACCGAACTCCCCAACGGCCGCTTACTATACTGTCGGCAAGGGTGACACGCTGCAGAAGATCTCTCGGAAATCCGGCATTTCCATTGATGTTTTATGCCAGTTGAACGGGTTGAAACGCGGATCGGGGCTGAAGCCCGGACAGAAAATCAAGCTTACCCAGGCAAACCTCCCCGTGAAGCCGTCTCTTGGCACTTCCGCCTGCGCGGTCAAGCCGTCTTCGGCCTCAAAGACTCCCGCGGCGAAAGGCAACGCCGTCCAGAAAGCCAAGGGAGCCCAGAGCGCCAAGGCCGATAAGAAATCCACGGTGAAGACCGCCCAGAACAAGCCCGGGCAGAAGTCCGCGGCGAAGCAGGCTGCCGCCTCCAAACCGGCCGCCAAGTCCACCGCGAAAGCCAAGGCTGACGTGAAGGCGACGAGTAAGGCTCCCGCTAAGAAGGCAGTGGAGGCGAAGAAGCCCGCCGGCAAGTCCGCTCCCGCTGAAGCAAAGAAGAAGGGCGCCAGTCAGTCGGCGGCCGTGAAGCCGGCTCAGAAGCCCTCCGCGCAACAGGTAAGTCTCGCGAAGAACTCCGCGGTAAAGAAGTAATCCTCGCCCGCGGGTATGAAAAACCCGCGGGCGTTTTTTTTCGAACCCCTCTTTCCTTTTTCCCGGTTTGTGTTATAAGTAAAGGCTTGACGGGCACTTTCAAAAGTGCCCGTTCTTTTTTATTTTGGTGGGCCGGATCGCTGTCTTCTTCCGTGAAAGCCCCGTCCCGCCGCCTCGGATTTGTCAACCAGCAAGCCTGCTTGACGGAAATCCCCTCGGTAGTCTCTTTACAAAAGGGGCGGGAAGTTATCATATTTGGGGATGATTCAGCTCTCGGGGCCCCGTTTTGGGCATTATAAGCCGGGGCTGAAGGAAAATTTCGCGCGCTTGGGAAAGCGCTGGAGCACCAAATGTCCAACAATACGCAGCACGATTTGTCACGTTTGAGGAACATCGGAATCAGCGCCCATATCGATTCGGGGAAGACCACCCTGACGGAGCGCATTCTTTTCTACACGCGCCGCATTCATGCCATTCACGACGTGAAGGGCAGGGACGGAGTCGGCGCGACCATGGACTTCATGGAACTCGAAAAAGAGCGGGGAATCACCATCCAGTCGGCCGCGACCTTCTGCTCCTGGTGTGATCATCCGATCAACATTATCGACACTCCGGGCCATGTGGACTTTACCATTGAAGTGGAAAGGGCGTTGCGCGTGCTCGACGGCGCCGTGCTCGTCCTGTGCGCGGTGGGCGGTGTTCAGTCGCAGTCCGTGACGGTTGACCGGCAGATGGTGCGCTACAAGGTACCTCGCATTGCCTTCGTGAACAAATGCGACAGAACGGGCGCGGACCCGCTCAGAGTCGCGCGACAGCTCAAGGAGAAGCTCAACCACAACCCGGTGCTCCTGCAGATCCCGATGGGGCTGGAGAGCGATCATCGCGGTGTGATCGACCTCGTTTCCATGAAGGCGCTCTCTTTTGATGGCGAGTACGGCGAAAAGATTACAGAGGGGGAGATCCCCGCGGAATTTGCCGACCTCGCCCGTGAAAAACGTGAAGAGATGCTGGATGCCATCTCGCTTTTCTCCGATGACCTCACCGAGGCCATTCTCGGGGAGGAGCCCATCACCGAGGAGATGATTCACGAGGCCGTGCGCAAGGGGACTCTCTCGCTGGAACTGACCCCCGTGCTCATGGGTTCGGCTTATAAGAACAAGGGCGTGCAACCCCTTCTCGATGCCGTCCTGAGATACCTGCCGGCGCCACCCGATATTACGAACGAGGCCCTTGATCTGGACCGCGACGAGGAACAGATCGTGCTCGAGAGCGTCTCGGACGGCCACCTGGTCATGCTGGCCTTCAAGCTTGAGGTGAGCCGCTACGGGCAGCTAACGTATGTGCGCGTGTACCAGGGAACGCTTAACAAGGGCGATACGATTACGAATACCCGTACGGGCAAGCGCGTCAAGGTAGGGCGTCTCGTGCGGATGCACGCGGACGAAATGGAGGAGATTGAAAGCGCAGGCGCCGGCGACATCGTGGCGCTTTTCGGAATCGACTGCGCTTCGGGCGATACATTTACCGACGGGCAGGTTCGCCTCGCGATGACCTCGATGCATGTTCCAGAGCCGGTCATATCTCTTGCGGTGAAGCCCAGGGACAAAAAGGCGGAGATGAACCTGAGTAAGGCGCTTACCAGGTTCTCCAAGGAAGATCCGACGTTCAAGGTTTACCTGGACGAGGAGACTAACGAGACTGTCATCTGCGGTATGGGCGAATTGCATCTGGATGTGTACGTGGAGCGGATGCGGCGGGAGTACGGCGCCGAAATCGAAACGGGGATGCCGAAAGTGGCCTACCGCGAATCTCCGACGCGAAGGGCGGACTTCAACTATACTCATAAAAAACAGACGGGCGGTTCCGGTCAATTCGGCCGTGTCGCCGGTTTCATGGAGCCCTTTTCCGAGGGCGAATTCGAGTTCGCGAACAAGGTTACCGGAGGCGCTATCCCCACGGAGTTTATTCCCTCCTGCGAGAAGGGTTTCAAGGCCTGCCTCGCCAAGGGCGCCTATGCCGGTTTCCCGGTTGTGGGGGTGAAGGTGACCATCAATGACGGAGCGTCCCACTCGGTGGACTCATCGGACATCGCTTTCCAGCAGGCAGCCATCGGAGCGTTCCGCGAGGCTTACCAGAACGCGGGGCCCGTTATCCTTGAGCCGCTCATGCGCGTGGTGGTCGAAACACCCACGGAGTTCCAGGGGGCGGTTCTGGGGAGTCTCAACCAGAGGCGCGGAATAATTCTGAGCACATCCGAGGATGGTGTTTTTTCCACGATCGAGTCAGAGGTCCCGCTGGCCGAGATGTTCGGGTACTCGACCGTGCTGCGGTCCGGAACTCAGGGGAAAGCCGAGTTCACGATGGAGTTTTCGCGCTACAACCAGGTTCCGAAGAGCCTTGCCGAGGAAATCGTACGCAAGGAGAAAGAAAACCGGAAATAATTCGCGCTCGAATATGAGCGCTCATGTTGACAAACAGGGAGCGCTCTGTTAAACAGGGTTTTCGTTTTCATTCCCCGGTAGCTCAACGGCAGAGCGGGTGGCTGTTAACCACTAGGTTGATGGTTCGAGTCCGTCCCGGGGAGCTTGAATAAGCGAGGGTCTAGCGGCAGATGCTAGGCCCTTTTTACTTCACCGCAGTAGAAATTGCAGTAGTCCGGCTTTCCCGCCCAAGATAGCTCTCGAATTTCGCCATCGCTTCCCTTGCATCATCCAGATCCACCGTTGAATACCGGCAGTACATGGACATCGTCCGGTGACCGGTCAACTTCATGGTCACCACTTCCTCCACCCCGGCGCGGCGCATGTTCGTGCTGAACGTGTGGCGTAAGTCGTGGAAGCGGAAATCAGAGATCGCGGCTTTCTCCGCTGCTCTAGCGAGTGCGGTCTTATTACTAATTTGCTTTCGAGAGGATAAACCCCCGTTCGCCCTGAGGTATCGAAGGGTAGAACGGGTCAATTCTGAGCGGCATCTTCAATTTAGGGATAGACTCATCTTGAACGCAACTCCGTATTAATGCTCTTGATCGGTTGCCCTTTACAGGTAAAGATATGCGGAGTGGTAAGGCTGCGTTGTGCCTGCCCCTGAGAACGACTTCCTTCCCTTCCACCACGATTTCATCCAGCAAAAGCCGAGATAGTCACGGCCGAAATCGGTGGACCGGTCGCGCATTTTTTCGAACAGTGCCTTGCGGAATCCCTCTATCTGAATTGATTCAAAAACGGCCCTCATGCTGGGCGCTCCGAGCCATTATACGGTTATTTTATGTGTTTCCAGCCCATTGTCAAATAGCCAGATGCATTGGGATTTAGATATATTTTGGCCATTTCCGTTATTCCCATGTGCCGAACCTGCTGCAAAACCTCTAATATAATTGTTGCATAAGCAGCGATTTATAGTAATGAAATCAAAATCTTAAACAATATTTTGAGGTTCTGCATGAGTTGCGGATTCGTCTCGGGGGATCGGAAACAACTGCTCCTCCTACCCCCATCGGTGGACAAGTGGGTCCCCAAAAACCACGTGGTTCGATTCGTTCACGATATCATTAAGCAAATGACGCTTACCTCTTGCTATACAGTGCCTACGGCACCGATGGCAGGCCTCCTTACGATCCGGCGATGATGCTCTCCGTTCTGGTCTATGCCTGTTGCCAGGGAGACGACAATTACTCTCGGGGGAGGATGCCCGCGGGTGCAAGCTCCAGAGGCTATAGAGTCATCCACGAGATACAGGATGACACTCTTTTGGTTCTGGTCTTCTATGTCGGACACCGGCAAGATGCCTGCCGGGTTTGAACAGCCGGATTCTATTCCTTACACGCTACATCCGCATGGTGGTCGGCAAGGCGCCAAAGGGCATCGGTAAGGATTGCCCGACTGAGGTCGCACGTGATCCCGCGGCTGTATTCCACTATTCGCGGGCTACGTGCGCGGCCCTCGATACGCGCGAGATGCATTACCGGGCAGCCTCCGCCGCAAGCGTATCGCCAAGCGCACTTCCGGCAATCTTCGCGATTGTCCACATGCAACGCAGTGAACATCCTGGCGAGAGGCCGGCGATCAAACCCCCCAGCTACATTTCCCAGTCTGTATTGGTGCCGGCCCACAAGATAGATGCAGGGATAAATATCACCGTTTGGCCGTATCACGTAAGTGGCCCCGTAAGGGGCGCCGCAGGCCACGACATACCGGGTCCCGGGGCGTATATCGGCTGAAAAATCGTTGAAGGGAAACAGGTTGGCTTTGCCCGAGGAACTCTCTCCGAAGAGTTCGAGTGCCGCGGTAATTATCTTTTCCGGATCGGGCAGGATTTCTTCCGGAAAGAATTCACTATCCGAATTTATGGGCCGCACCGGAATGAAGAGCGATGAGGCGGCCCCGAGATCGGTATGGTGCGCCGCTACATCATGCAGCCGGTCGTGATTGGCCGAGGTTATCGTGGCCCGTAAGGTTGGGTGGACTCCCGCACGCACCAGCCGGCCAATCGTTTCGGCCGAGCGGGCGTGAGATGGACCGCCGCCGTGATAAGTCCGGCAACGGTCGTGGATTTCCGGCGGGCCGTCGATCCCGCAGACCACTGAGATGTTGTAGCGTCCTACCCATTCGACCAGGTCGTGGGGCGTCAGTGTCAGATTGCTCGTAAGGTGGTACCGGATCTTCTTATCGGAATTGGCGGGCGCGAGTTCGCTCTCGCAACGACTTATGACCTGCTTGATGGCGGGCCAGTGCAGCAAAGGCTCGCCTCCGAAAAATCCAACTTCCACAGTCCCCCCCGGAGCGAGTTCCGCCAGGCATCTTGAAATGCCGAGAAGAGCGGTCTGCGTGCTCATTCCTTCGTGGTGTCTTTTCCGGTAGGTTTTGGGTCCGTTCAGGCAGTAGATGCATTCCAGGTTGCAGGATTCGCCCATAAGCAGATACAGCTTGATTGTACTCTTTGGACGGCATGCGATTTTTTCCGCGAGAATGTCCGGAGAATCGGGTTCATCGGGTTGTGATGATATGTCCACCAGGATGCGATGTTCACGAAGAATGCCGATAAGGGCGGTATCGTCAGGGAATGCCGCTTCCATCTCACCGGTGGTGCACCCGCCCGATGCAGCCGCAAGCACCCGCCTTATATGCGCCCTGCCCCGCTTGACATACAGCGGGAGCATATGGAACGAATTCACCAGAAGCAGCTCGTCAGGGCCTCTTTCCAGCGCGATGAGATCCTTTACCGTTTGGAGCCTGGTCTTCTCTCTCATGGATTTACCCCCGATGAAGTTGGAAAGTGGTGGTCAAACGATTTACTTCAGCAAAAGTTGGTGCGGTCGGGGGCCTCTTCGGGCAGTGTCCCGTGCCCATCTGCAATTCCGGCCATGACCTGGTCGGCCACATCCCAGAGCAGTTCCTCCAGTATTGCCTTTGTAAGATCGCAGTTTATCCGGTGGCCGTACTCCACTGCCCAGGCGCTTTTTTCGCTTTCTTTCATGGGGGCCAGGCTCATGATCGGACACCCTCCCCCGCATGCATAGCGCCATGCACACCTGCTGCATTTAGCGACATTATCAACATGCAGGGATACGAGCGCCCTGTCCAGGGGGCGGCGGTCCCACTTGCTTCCAAGTGTGCCGAAGCGATATTTCTCCTGGCCGACCACGTAGATACACGGATAGATGTCTCCATTTACGCGGACAACGGGGGTCGTACCGGACGGCGCCGCGCAGGCCGTTATCTGGCGGGCGCCGGGGCGAAGTTTTAGGAGATACTGATTAAATGGAAACAGCTTCTGCTTGTCCCACAAACCACTTCGATAGACTTCCACAAGACCGGCGATAAGTTTTTCGGGATCGGGAAAAAGATCCCTCGGAAGGTAATTACGATCCGAGTTCAATGGACTTACGGGTACCAGCGCGCAATTGCTGGCTCCAAGTGCCTTATGTTCGGCGGCAATGTCGGGAATTCGGTCGTGGTTGGCCGATGTGATGGTTGCGCGCAATGCCACTGGAATCCCGGCATCCACAAGGCGGCGGATGGTTTCCGCGGTGCGCGCATGGGACGGCCCGCCGTGGAGATAGGGCCGGCAGCGGTTATGTATATCATCCGGTCCGTCAACGTCCGACATGACCGTTATACTGTGTCTTTTGATCAATTCCAGCAGATCCGGAGGACATATGGTGAGATTGCTGGTAATATGATAAGTTATCTTTATGCCTTCATATTTTTGTTTCAGCCCATTTTCGCATCCACTGATGATTTCCTTCGCCAGGGGCCAGTTCAATAGGGGCTCGCCCCCGAAGAACGCCACTTCCAGGTGACCTCCGGGGCTGAGTTCGTCCAGGCAGGCGGTTATGCTTCGCAGTGCAACATCGCGGCTCATTTTCGAATGAGTGCTCTTGATGTAAGTTTCCGCCCCGTTCAGGCAGTAGATACATCCAAGATTGCAGGCCTCGGTGAGCAGAAGATAGACAGTTATCCTTTCTCGCGGGCGACAGGTGGTGACAGCCTGGATCTCGGGGAATTCGTATCGTTCTTTTTCAGTCGATGAGTCAACCAGGATGCGATGGTCTCGCAAAAGCGCTATGAGGGCTGCGTCCTGGGGAAAGGCTGATTTCAGCCCTTCGAGAGTCAGGCCCCTCGCTCCGTCGAGCAACCTTCCGACCCGTTCGCGGCCCCTGGCAACATAGAGCGGGAGCATGTAGAAAGAGTTTACCAGCAGCAACTCGTCGCCGCCTCTTTCCAGTGCGATCAGGTTCTGCGTGACATTGAGGATGCCGGAAAAACTGGACTGTTCCATGCTGGATTCCTTATAAAATGAATAACAACCATACGACTCTCGAAAAATAACATGGTGAAGTCCAGCAGCACAAGAGTTCCTTCGAAACAAGACTGAGAGTTGGTCAATAATTATTCAGATTGATTGAATTCACCAAAAGAGTTTTTAGTTGGACAACGCAGGCATTATTGTTGTACTCTGAATCTCAAAGTCTGAAAGAATCCAAAAGGATAATTGGCACACAAATCACTCCGGTTACAGTTGCCGGGCTTGTTCCAGGAGGTGAGAAAATGTCAAAGGCCGGGGAATTTATCGTTACCGAAACGTCGCCTGTGGTTCTGGATGATGATGCCTATACAATCGTGTCCCTTTGCGACCGCCTGTCCCTGGCGCGGGAAGCGAAGGACTACGTATCCGAGTGCTGCGCCCCATGTCCAAGTTTTACGACGGTGCCCTGTTCCTGCTAGAAAAGCGAGCCGAGCCCGCTCACTATTGAAGATTGAAAGCGCGTTGCCACTTTTCCAAGGGGCGGAGGCATGTCTTGGCCTCTGCCCTTTTTTTCGATCAAATCCTTCAAGCAGCTTGCCTGACACCGGCCTTCTGAATCCCACATATCAGCTTTTCCGCTAAGCCGTTTAACTTCAGTCTTTCCGATTGCCGCCGCGACGATCGCGGAATGCTCGAACCAACAAAAGGAACAGACGCCTGATTTCATCATTGCCGCGGGTCGGAGCAGGATGCGGTTAAGGCCAACTGGGGCATGTTTCCAGGTGAATCGCCATGCATTTTCCAGAATGTGAAAAGTGTGACTCCTCGCGGGAGGTGGGGCATCCTCACCCGCAAGAATCCGATCCAACTTATACTGTTTCGCGTTCAAGATGATACATCCCCCGTTCGCCCTGAGGCACCGAAGGGTGGAACGGGCCAATTTATGTTGGCAGCTTCACTCTCAGGGTAGATTTATCTTGAACGCAGCACCGTATAGAACGGGAAACGCACTCTTCCCGGTACGGTGCAAAGATTGGTTGCATAAATAAGCCAAAATGATGAAAATCCAGTACACTGCAGAAAAGTCGTACGCGGATATCAGGCAACCCACAAAAGCGAGGGAAACCTATGACCTCAGACCGTCCACGCCGCTCTATCGGCGTCCTGACCAGCGGTGGCGATTCACAGGGCATGAATGCCGCTGTGCGCGCCGTCGTGCGTACCGCGCTCAATCTGGGCGCTGATGTTTTCGCCATCTATGAGGGCTACGAGGGCATGATCGCGGGTGGCTCCTATATCAGGCAGATGGGCTGGAGCGATGTGGGAGGCATCCTCCAGGAAGGCGGCACGATCCTTGGTTCGGCGCGTTCGGCGGCATTTCGGGAACGCGAGGGACGGCGCAAGGCAGCCCTCAACCTGATCACGAACGGTATCGAGGGTCTCGTCGTCATTGGCGGTGACGGCAGTCTCACCGGCGCCAACCTCTTTCGCCAGGAATGGCCCGATCTGCTCAAGGAACTGGTTGCCGAGGGGGCGATCGATCAGTCCACGGCCGATGCCCGTCCGTTCCTTTCCCTGGCCGGGGTGGTCGGGTCCATCGACAACGATATGTTCGGCACGGACATGACCATTGGCGCGGATACGGCCCTCCATCGCATCGTGGAAGCGGTGGATTCCATCGCCGCCACGGCCGCCAGCCACCAGCGATCTTTCGTCGTGGAAGTCATGGGCAGGCATTGCGGCTACCTGGCGCTCATGGCCGGCCTGGCGACCGGCGCGAACTGGATCTTGATTCCGGAAAACCCGCCCCTCGATGGCTGGGAGGCGGAGATGTGCGAGGCTGTGTTTCTGGGGCGCAAGAGTGGGCGGCGTCACAACGTGGTGCTGGTTGCCGAAGGCGCCATCGACCGCGCCGGGAATCCCATCACGGCCGATTATGTGAAACAAGTGCTCAGCGAACGCCTCAAGGAAGACACGCGCGTGACGATCCTGGGTCATGTCCAGCGCGGCGGCGCTCCCAGCGCCTTCGATCGGAACATGAGCACCATCGTCGGCTATGCCGCTGTCCGGGAACTGCTCGCCGCCACGCCCGACAGCGAGCCGCGGATGATCGGCATTCGCGACAACGAGATCGCCCTTTCGCCGCTCATGGAAAATGTGCACCAGAAAAACCGCGTAGAGGAGCTTATCAAAGCCGGCAACTACGCGGAGGCCATG
The DNA here is from genome assembly GCA_039679945.1 of Syntrophobacter sp. Classification (GTDB taxonomy): domain Bacteria; phylum Desulfobacterota; class Syntrophobacteria; order Syntrophobacterales; family Syntrophobacteraceae; genus SbD1. The sequence continues at coordinate 123,483 of JBDKTY010000127.1, forward strand.
AAACTGCGCGGCCGCGGTTTTGTCGAAACCTACTCGATCCTGCACACGATCCTCCAGGCCCAGCCTCACCCGCCAAAGGCAGGCCAGCACCAGTTGCGGCTCGGCATCCTGCACGCCGGAGCCCCCGCGCCCGGGATGAACACGGCGGTGCGCGCGGCGGTCCGCCTGGCAATCGACCAGGGGCACGTGATCGTGGGTATCCGAAACGGCGTGGCGGGACTGCTCAACGGCGATATCCACGAGTTGGGCTGGATGACTGTCCACGGGTGGGTTGCCAAGGGTGGAGCGGAACTGGGCACCGGACGCAGACTGCTCAAAAACGATGAGTATGTGACCATCGCCCAGCGGCTGTCCGAATTTGGGATTGACGGTCTACTGGTTATCAGCGGCTGGTCCGGCTATCAATTTGCCCACGAACTGTTTGTCCACCGCGCGGTGGACCGTGCCCTGCGCATTCCGGTCATCTGCGTTCCGGCCTCGATCAACAACGACCTGCCCGGCGCGGGGTTCAGCATCGGCGCCGATACGGCGCTCAACACCATCGTGCAGAACGTGGACAAGCTCAAGGAATCGGCCGTCGCCTCCCAGCGCTGCTATGTGGTGGAAGTGATGGGATATGACTGCGGCTATCTTGCGCTCATGGGTGGACTGGCCACGGGCGCGGAACGCATCTATCTGCCCGAGGAGGGCATCGCTCTGGATGCCTTGCGTGACGACGTTGCCCGCCTGACGGAGGGTTTCAGCCACGGGAAACGTCTGGGCCTGATCATTCGCGGCGAGCACGCGGACCCGCACTACACGACCGATTTCCTGACCAGGCTCTTCGAGAAGGAAGGCGGCAGCCTCTTCGATGTGCGGCGCTCGATCCTGGGCCACATCCAGCAGGGAGGGCGCCCCACGCCTTTCGACCGCATCCAGGCTACCCGTCTCACGGCGCGAGCCCTGGCTCGCCTCATCGATCTGGCAAGCAGCGGAGCCGCGGCCGCCGAAGCGGTCGGCCGTCAGGCGGGCAAGATCGGGTTCACGAACCTGGCCAACCTCGGCGAATTGATGGAGCCGGTCAGCCGGCGCCCGCTGCAGCAGCCCTGGGTGAAAATCAAAACCGTGGCCGAGATGATGGCCGAACTGCGGCCTCGGGCGTAGGAGCGAGGGCAGATATTCCGCTGAACGAGGAAGCTCCGTGCCTCCTCAAGAAGAAGACACGCGACTTGCTGATGGCGTCTCTAAGAGAATGGCGCCGCCACTGCTTGAACCGAAACGTGGCGATTGCGGGGATTACGGGTATTTTTTTCGAATTGATGTAAGCGTTGCTTGATTGTGGAGTCTATGTAACTGAGCATAGTCCGTTGGATGGTCGCGACCGGTGGTTTGTTCCGAAGAGTTGGAAAATCAAAGGGCTCGAGTCGTATGACTCAGGCCCTTGTAGGTTGAGGCGCGGGAATAGTTCGAACACTCTCCCGGCCGTCGCTCCGGATCACGTCCGATCCGTCGCATGCCGATAATCAATAAAGCTTCGCCGCGGGACAGAATCAGGTCTGCCACCCCCGGCACGGCGTCCCTTGAGTGCGGGAGCAGCAGGTAGTGCCCTAATCCTCAAACTCTTCCCCGGGTCTTTTTTCCTCGATGGATAAGATGAGGATCATGCACCATATCAAGAGCACGAAGGCAATACAATGGTCTGGCACCTTCATCAAAAAAGATAACCCGAAATCCGGGTAGTTGGCGAAATACTGAGTCCATCCCTGCATGATACTTCTCCTCGCGATTGCCAGCCTGAGGCTTCGGTCCGCTTGTGAACCGCGGGCGCATTGCCTGCGCCCTGATCATCATGGTTTCGGAAATTGGCACATGCACGACATCTCCTTCCGAAGGGGAGCCGTTCCGGGACTTTCCCCGGAGTGCCGGTAGCCGCGGTGCCGAGATGCGCGATGGACTTCCCGTTGGCAATTCCAGTCGTGGGGTATGGAGAGAAGGACTGTGGGATCTAGCTAAGCAGCGCGGAGACGAACTGAGGAAGCCTGACTAATGCATCGACTATTTACGAGGGTATACCGATGATTATTCCAAGAGCATCTAAATAGGCATTTCTTGCCTGTCTATCCAAATGTTACGCTGGGCCAGGATCTTGCTGATTGTCACCCTAAAACTGCTCTGTAATAGCGGGTTCCCGCAATACTTTGCCTGGAAGCCCCTGCATCAGGGCCCGCTTAACCTCCTTGGTACGAGTCAAATACTGAACCGGGCGATTTCCGCCCGCCACGCCATTGGCGTGGAGACGCTTAATTCGGAGAGCAAAAATCATGCCCCGTTATTGGTTTGGGGCGTTCCGAATCATGGCGCTTCGTCGGAAACTATGTTGATTTCCGACCGAGTGCCGGTTTTACAGCAGGATACCGCTTTCGACAAGCATTATTAGGCACTGGTTGGTTCTTTTTTCTTAGCAAATCGTACCCAGTTATCATTACTTTTATGAACCGACGGGCCGGCAAATCCGCAAACCGGTACATAAATGGGCCAAATCGCCAACTGAATTGTTCCAGACTAACTCATTAGAATCACAAAGGTAATCATAATAACAACGGACAGCCGGGGCCTTTTGAGCACATTATTGGCGTTGGATTTGGCGATTTGACCATGGGCGAGTTGTCAATTTTTGTCACATCCCGGCTATACGGCTGCCCGCCCGATTGCGCGCTCCGGACGGTATGGGCAAGCCTGGAAACACGATGTATCAGTGAAGCTTTCAGGTGACAGTCAGAAGGCAACCCGGTGCGCATGCCCGCGCTTTCTATTTGATGCGGCGTAGCCGGGTATAGTATTCCCGAACGATCCTGTACTCCTCATTATCACCACGGTTCGATCCCTTGCCGATAATCAGCTCTCTTTGGTGATGAACCGCAGAACACGGGATGCCTGGTCCTTTGGCAGTGCCAGTATCGAGCGATAGAACGCACCGGTGATACAGCATATCTTCTTCCGATCCACTCCAGGCTTTGTCGGATTTGAAACCAGCAGGACATCCTCTCCAAATTTCGAATAGAGATCATCCTGAACCTGTTCGAGAGGAGCCGATATCTCTTTCTCATCGGGTATAGGCCGCGGTTGTTCGGCGGAGGTGCGTATCACCTCGGTCATGGCCTTTAGCTCCGAGTCCCTCATGGTTGTATCGAAATATTT
>JBDKTY010000128.1:0-22001 GCA_039679945.1 Syntrophobacter sp.
GGGCTTCTTTCACTTCGGGCCCGACGACGTCTGGCCGCTTTTCCATTCCTATGCGTTTGATTTTTCGGTCTGGGAGTTGTGGGGCGCTCTCGCCTACGGCGGCCGTCTCGTAATCGTGCCCATGGACGTCGCGCGTTCGGCCGAGGACCTTCATTCCCTCATGGAGCGCGAGGGGGTTACCGTTCTGAACCAGACGCCGGCAGCCTTCTACAACCTGATTCGTGTCTGCCTGGCGGCCGATCCCGCCCGCCTCGGCGCGCTTCGTTACCTGTTTTTGGGCGGGGAAGCCCTGGACCCGAGGCGGCTAAAACCATGGTTCGAACGCTATAGTGACTGCCGCGCGCGTATCATCAACATCTATGGCATCACCGAAACCACGGTGCACTCAACCTTTCGCGTATTATCCGGGGCGGACACGGAGCACGGCGCCAGTATCATCGGCCGGCCCTTGCCGGACACCGATGTATACCTGGTGGATGCCGAAGGCAGGTTCGTGGATAACGGAGCGGCGGGTGAGATGTGGATCGCGGGTGAAGGCGTGTCGAAAGGCTATTTCAACCGCGATGAACTGAGTGCCGAAAGGTTCGTACCCGACCCGCTGCAACCCTCCCGCCGGGTCTATCGGACCGGCGATCTCGCCCTGCGAAGACCGGATGGAGATCTCGAATACCTGGGACGGATCGATACTCAGGTCAAGGTGCGCGGCTACCGGATTGAACTCGGTGAGATCGAGGCCGCTCTGCGCCGGCATCCGGACGTGGAGGACGCCGTGGTGGCCGCGCGCGCAGGCGATGATACGGCGCAATTGGTTGGATACGTGGTTCCCGGCCCAACCGGTCCCCCCGGGTTCGCCGACCTGCGTGCCTTCTTGAAGATGCGGTTGCCGCCCTACATGGTGTGCAACCGGTTTTGCCTGATCGATGCGATACCGCTCACCGCCCATGGCAAGGTGGACCGCAAAGCCTTGCCGGACCCGAACCGCGCGCGACCCGATATGGGCACTGCCTTCACCGCGGCACGCACGGATCTGGAGCACCGTCTTTGCGGACTTCTTTCCGAGGCCACCGGGATCGAGAGCGTCGGCATCGGGGATGATTTCTTCGATCTCGGTGGCACTTCCCTTCTCGCTGCTCGACTGTGTGCCCGAATTGCCGGCGAGTTGGCCATTCGTGTCACCCCGAGGGACATCTTTACGCACCGCACCGTCGAAGCCCTTGCCGCGGCGATCCTCGCGCGGAAATCCCCGGCCCGTGGGCCGGCCATGCTTATGGTCTCCCCGGAACCCCGCGTGGAATACATGCCGCTGACCCACGCCCAGGAACGAGTCTGGCTGATCCAGAAGCTCTCGCCCGCTTCGGTGGCGTATACACTCGACGCCGGCCTGCGATTTCGCGGCCGCCTGGACGTGACGGCGCTCCGGCGTGCCCTCGCCGGGCTGGTGGATCGCCATGAGGTGCTGCGCACCACATTTCCACGGGTCGGCGACCGTCCCATGCAATGCATCCATGCCCGGGGCGTCGTCCAACTCGACGAGATCACGCTGGAACACCTCGCATCCACCGATGCGGAACGGGAAGTGGAGCGGCGCCGGGCCGCCGCCACACAGCAGCCCTTCGACCTGGAGCGTCTGCCCCTGATCGCCTGGAGTCTTTTCCGGCTATCGGAACACGATCATATTCTGCTCCATCGCGAGCATCATCTGCTCCATGACGGTTGGTCGTTTTTCGTCCTGCTTGGCGACCTTCTCGAACTCTACCGGGCCGCCCTGGATGAGCGTGCCGCCAGTTTGCCCGAATTGCCGGTGCAGATCGCCGATTTCGCGGTGGCGCAAAGACGATGGGTCGAAACCGGGCTGTTCGATCAGCAGCTTGCGTTCTGGCGCGAGAAGCTTTCTGACTGCCCAGCCCTTCTTGCCCTGCCGGCCGACCGCCCGAGACCGCCGGAACCCTCTTACCGCGGCGATGCATTGCGTTTTCCGCTTCCGATCGATCTGGTCCGGCGGGTAAAGACCTTTGGACGCCGGGAACGAGCCTCCTTTTATATGACCATGCTGGCCCCTTTCGTAGCGCTGCTCGGACGCATGAGCTGCGAAACCGATGTCTGTATCGGCGCCGGCGTGGCCAATCGCCGCACGGTGGAAACCGAGCCGATCGTCGGGATGATCATAAACAACGTGGTTCTTCGTTTCGACTTGCGGGAACCACGCACCATGCGCGAACTCGTGAACCATGTCAGAGACGTGGTGCTCATGGCGCTCGATAACCAGGATGTGCCGTTCGACGTCGTGGTTCGTGAGCTTGACATACCGCACCAGGCGGGTATCCACCCGGTTTGCCAGGTGTTTTTCACCTCCTATGATGGTCCGAACCCCCATGAGCGGCTTCCGGAACTCGAGGTCACGACCGAACTCGGCCTGTCCACCTTTTCCTCCAAATTCGACCTGAACGTGATCCTCCTCTCGCGTGCGGCCGAGGACGGGTGCGTGGCCGCCCGCGCCACGGACAATGACCGGGTAACCATAATCTGGGAGTACAGCACCGACCTTTTTGAACAGGCGACCATGGAGCGCATGGCCGCTCATTACTCGGCCCTGCTGAGCGAGGGTCTTGCCAATCCGGATGTTCCCCTGGATGAGATCGAACTGACGAGTGAAGAGGATCGCCGCTGGTTGCTGGAAGCGAGCCGCGGCCCCTTGACGCCCTATCCGCGCGACTCCTCGATCGCGGAGTTGTTCGAGAAACAGGCGGGTGACAGGCCCGAGGCGATCGCCCTGGTCGATGGTCATGAACGCCTCTCCTACCGTGATCTCGATCGACGGGCGAATCGGCTTGCGCACCGGCTGCGGGCATACCGCGTGGCAGGTGAACAAGTGGTGGGGATCTTCCTCGAACGCGGCCCGGCCGCGATCATCGCCATGCTTGGCATTCTGAAGGTGGGTGGAGCATACATGCCGCTGAACCCGAAGGACCCGCGGGCCCGTCTGGAGACCCTGCTGGAGGAAGCGGGCGCCACGCTGGTGGTGACTCGCCGCGACCTGAGCCAGCGGCTGCCGCGAAACGGTCTGAGCATGGTGTTCCTGGACGAACTCCCCGACAATGAACCGGAATTCTCTCATGGAAGCTTCCCCGGCGCGGGCGCGGCTGATTTGGCCTGCGTGCTCTTCACATCCGGTTCCACCGGTCGCCCCAAATGCGTGGAAGTCCTTCACCGCGGTATCGTTCGCCTCCTCTTCGGCCAGGATTACGCCCGGTTCGGACCGGACGAGACCTTCCTCCAACTTGCGCCGCTCAGCTTCGATGCCTCCGCCTTCGAGATCTGGGGGGCCCTGCTGCACGGCGGAACGCTGGTCGTCCACCCCGGGGATGTGCCGGATCTCGGGGATCTCGAGCGTTCGATCCGTGATCATGGTATTACGACGCTGTGGCTCAACGGTTCGCTGTTCAATGCGGTCATCGACGAGCGCCCCGCACTCCTTCGGCCGCTTAGGCAACTCCTGATCGGCGGAGAAAAACTGTCTGTCCCCCACGTACACCGGGCTCTCGCGCTCCTGCCCTCGACTCGAATCATCAACGGTTACGGACCGACGGAGAACACCACCTTTTCCTGCTGCCACCCGATTCCCGCGGACCTGCCGGAAGACGTGATTTCCATACCCATCGGCCGCCCGCTCGCCAACAGTACCGCCTATGTGCTCGATGATCGCATGCGGCCGACGCCGATGGGCGTAACAGGCGAGATCTATCTGGGGGGAGATGGGGTCGCCCGAGGTTATCGCGGCCGCCCCGAGCTAACCGCCCGGCTATTCCCGCCGGACCCGTTCCGGAGCCGGCCCGGTACGCGAATGTATCGCAGCGGCGACCTCGGCGCGGTGCTCCCCGACGGCACCATCCAATTCCGCGGCCGCCGGGACAACCAAATCAAGATACGCGGCTTTCGCATCGAACCGGCCGAGATCGAATCCGTCCTGGGATGCTTGCCGGGGGTGCGCGGTGGCGCTGTCATAGTCCGGGAGGATGAAGGATTCGGCGGGCGTTTGTTCGCGTTTGTCGTTCCCGATTCGCCGGAGATCGACGCCGCGGCTTTGCATACTCGGCTTCGTGAGTTGCTGCCCGCCTATATGACTCCGGAGCAGATCGTTATTCTTGACCATCTTCCCTTCACCGCGCATGGCAAGCTGGACCGCGCCGCGCTGTCCGCGACTGCCTCCCGCATCCGGATCGCAACCGGTGACTCACCTGTCCCGCCGCGAAATGCCCTGGAAGGCGAAGTCCTGAGCGTTTTTCAGGAAGTACTGGGCCACGAGAGCATAGGCATCCATGACGATTTCTTCACCCTCGGAGGTCATTCGCTCCTGGCCATCCGCCTTATCGGGCGCCTTTCCGATCGCCTCGGTGTGAATATCGATCTCCGGTGGCTGTTCCGCGCGCCAACAGTCGCCGGCTTGTGCGCGGCCATTGACGATGCGCGGAGCGAGGCTCCCCCTGTCACTGATCTGGAAGAATTCCTGATACCGGTCCGTGAGACCGGACCGGGCAGGCCTGTCTTTTTTGTACCCGGTGGCGATGGTGACCTGTTGGCGATGGAAATATACGGGCGCCTGGCCGATTATATTCCGGACCGGCCCTTTTTTGGCTTCCGCTGCACCTGTACAGACGGCGATGCGCGCGTGGTGCGGCCAAGCGTTGAACTCATGGCCGCCACGTTTATAACCGAAATGAAACGAATCCAGCCGCAAGGACCGTATGACCTTGCCGGAGGCTGCGTGGCCGGTGTTGTTGCCTTCGAAATGGCCCGCCAGCTTGCCGCGAATGGCGAGGACGTCCACCGCGTCGTACTGCTGGATACCATAGTCCCGAACTTCTATCAGCAAATACGAGGGTTTGTCCGCGGCGGATGCGCGCGCTTCCGTTTTCACCTCCGTAACCTCCTCACTTTCAAGAATCCCACGCCAAAACGGATGGGCAAAAGGATCTACAGATTCATATCCTGGCTTCTTCCCTTCTCTCCACTTAATGCTTCGGCCGATTGGCATCCGATATGGATCAGGTTCGCCGACGACACCCTGCGCTACCGCCCAGGGCCCTATCAGGGCAGTCTCCATCTGATCCTGTCCGAAACATATTCCCACACCAGACTGGGTGCGGTTTGGGGCCGTAAGGCAAAAGGGGGAGTAGCGGTCACGGCTGTACCAGGAGACCATGACGCATACGTCAGAGCGCATATCGATACGGCCGGAGAGGCTTTTCGCCAGGCCCTGGAAGAAGATGCCTAAGCGCGGATGCGCCGGGAGGAGGTCCGGGCAAGGTTGCTCACTCCCGTTCGCGCTGGGCTATCGAAGCATGAATGGCCGAGAGTCCGTTTAGAAGCGTGGGGAGCTTCGCCCCCCACACCCCCACCGCCGCTTCGCGGCTCAGTGTGGCGGCATGGCCCGTCGAGACTCCCTTTTGTCGAAAACAGATGATTAACAGGTTAATTTTCATATATTTCTGATGCAATTTTAGGCAGAATCAGGGTGTTCTCTTTCCGAATGGGTCAGGAAGGGCTGAGACAGAGGTTTCGGTGGCGGGCGAGCCTGATCGCCGCCCAAAGCTCTTCTTCCGTGGCATCCGCCCCGCCCACGGGAATTACGGCGAACCCTACCACGCCTTATCACGCGAATGCGGAGTCATCTCGCCCGGCACGAGCGGTGTCCGGACCTTAGCCGAAAAGACCGCCCCCCTGAATTCCCGCTTTCGCCGGAATGAAGTGGTATTGATGACTCAGCCGGCGATGTGAGTTTCCGGTTATCTATCCCCGTTTTTCCTGGAATCGACGAATAAGCTGAAATATCCAGATATTAAGAGGCGCGCAGCGGTTCCAGGACAGGCCGGCAAGCCGGTAAATACCGCGGTCGAGTCTGTGCTCGCGGCCGTTGTGGATGACCAGGGTGGCCCTGCCCAGTATGTCTTCCCGCAAAAACGGCCCCTCGCAATCCTTCTGGGAATCGCCGCGCAGGAAGAATGCCCCGCCTCCAACCCGGACAACGCGGTGCAGAACGTATCGCTCGCCCTCGGCCGCGGAAGCGCATTGGGCAAGTACGATATCACCCACCACCGGTGTGGTCTCAAGGGGTTCGAGCGCCACCACGTCGCCGCCGCGGATGAAGGGAAACATGCTGCTGCCCCTTGCGGTCATGCGCACGTGCTGCCCACTTTCCAGGGCATCGCGAATCACCGGCATGAATTGACGGGCGGGGATGGTCATGGCGCCGGACCGGAGAACTCCATTTCCCGGTGATAACGGAAAGGAGCGCGGGTCGGCTTTAACGCTGATCCGGCGGCTGAAATCGGGAATATCAGGTGGGCTGCCCATAGCGATTTTTTCTCGCGCGGGCGATGTCGCACAGGTAGGGTACGGGATCGGTCAAGGTGCCTGTCTCCATGAGTGACCACGCCGGGCACCGCCCACAGTACGTGAGCATGTCGCAGGCAAGGCATTCCAGCGAGGCGGTAGGCGCGGAATCCACATATTGCTGCAGTTGCTTCCAGGCCTCGGAAAAGCCGGTCTCCAGGGGGCGGGCTCCCGGCTGGTTCAGAACCAGGCATGCGTTCATCTCTCCGGCCGGATTGATCACGAATGCGGCCGTGCCGGCCTGGCAATAGAAGTTGCTCTGCCTGCCGGTCCCCGTTTCCCTGAGCGCAGCCTCAGTCCATTCGTGGGCTGAAACCTTGTCCGTCGCTTCGAGCGCGATGCATTCCGCCGCGGAAAGGCGGCAGTCTTCCACTTCGGAGGAAGTATGGTCCGGTCGTTTGGAGAGCAGCCAGGCCGCGGTGAAGGGGACTCCCAGGTCGTGCGCCATTTGACGCATGGCGCCCAGTTCGCTCACGTTATGCCTGGTAACGGTAGTCTTGAGTCCGAGGGGAACGCGGTGGGATACGAGGGCTTCTATGCCGGCCCAGCAGGCGGCATGACTGCCCGGCCTGCCGGTAACCGCCTCGCAGGTCTTGGCGGTTGCCCCGTAGATCGTGATTTCGGTACGGCTTGGCGGCGCCTGGGCGAGTCGAGTCGCGATATCTTTCGTGATGCGGGTGCCGTTGGTAAACAGGGCCAGGACCAACCCCATTCGCGTGAGGGGTTCGTAGATTTCAAAAAAGTCTCGGCGCAAAAATACTTCGCCACCCGTGAGAAGCAGGAAGACCAGACCGTGATCCACCGCCTGGCGGGCCAAATTCAGCCATGCCGAAGCCGGGAGTTCCTCCGCCGCCTTCGTTAAATCGCCCGCGGAGTGGCGGACATAGCACATGCGGCAGCTCAAATTACAGCGGCTCGTCAACTCGAAGGCCCCGTGGGCGGGCTGACGATCGATGGCCGCACGCCTGAGTATCTCGGTCACCAGTGGCCCGTATTCCATGGGTGTCTCGGTCACGTCTTCAGCAACCCAAGCCGTTCGAGGTCGTCCAGAAAAATCCGGACGTCGGCGCGCGCCCTCTCCTCGCCGACGTCAAACCGATTCACAACCTCCGATACCAGGCTCTCCTCCGAGCGATCCTCGGCAAGAAGTTCCCAGACATAGCGCCCCGTGGCATTAAGGGTCATCAGGGCGTTCATATCCAGCACCCTGGAGCCCAATGGCACTAAGAGGTCCTGGCCGCCGACGCTTCTCAGCAGGAAATGCTCGCTTCGCTTCATTTCAACCGACCGATATTTCGCAGGGGGAACATTGTCAGTGAAATCGACCCTGAATCACGCCGTCCAGCTAATGTCCCTGAATAATGGCCTTGGACCTTCATCCGCCGAAACACTTTTCAGAGTTGCCCGCCTTGCCGCATTACCGGTCAACCGGCAACGCCATGATATCCATTGGCGAGGGGTAGCGGTCCCCTGTAATGGACTCATCCGCGACGACTTTCCCCGGATGAATGCGGGAACGCCCGCGGTGTTCATCTTTACGCAAGCGCTCCCTCGGGCTAACCTGATGGCTACCGGCGGTTTACTCGGTAAGTCCGCAAACCTTGATCGTGCTGAAATTACAGCCTAATACCCTCTCCTCAAGCTGGACATGGACACAGCTTACTTTGGGCGGCTCATAACTTTGTTTCTCAGTCTTTTTCGATTCTTGATCTTTCATGGCAAATTCCCCCTTTGACATTTTATTGTTTGATATCAAATGGACTCCCACGAAAGAGGATCATATTATTTTCCCCATGTCAATATGAATCTGTAATGGCTGGCGGCACTGACGGCACTTAGAATTATGTGCGCGGTTTTATATTACTTTTTGTTGTAATGAAATTAATGGAACACTTATACCCATCATGGCGATTACTATTGAGCTATGCTCAAGAAATTGACGGTACGTCGTTGACTCTCAAGTAACATCCTCTCCCGATTCATAATGGATTCTCATCCGAAGTAGGCTCTCCACATCACCACATCTGCGCGTCAGGAAACAGGGGACAACCACACTGTGTGTTGGGATGGCTTTCCAACCCATAACTCAAGCGTAGAGGGCCGGACTCACCGTGAACCCACGCTTGCCACGCTCTCGATAATGCAAATCTTCCAAAGGATGTGGTTGCCGATTTATCATAGCATCCAGCGCTTGACGCCGTATGCAGGCATCTGGGTTACCCTGATCTCAAGAAACCGACTCTTCTGCTTACACGGGCTACCCGTCATTCACTCATCTTCATATGACGTGAATTCTCTCCCTTCGCCCCGGGCATCAAGGGGTAGGATGGGGCGGCGTGTCCTGCATTCCGCCGCGCTTTGCCACGCGCATGCGGGGGTTAGCTACCCTGGGGATGAACTGCTCCATGCAATCGGATCGAACAGCACTGTGCGCGGTTGCACCGGGAACGGATGGTCCCCTGTGGGTTTTCTTATATTTACAATGCTATTTTCCGAAAATTGAAATCGTTTCCGCCTACAATTTGCAATTGTTTTTCTAATTTCCACGCAATTCATGGATGAAGACGGCATGGACAAAGGAAAGGCATTTTAATAGCCGGAAGAAGAAGTCCACGAGTTTGAATCGGGACAGGAGTTCGAGCACCGCGCCCTTCAACCCGGAGACGCACGGGGTGAATATAGTCGGAATGTGCCCTGGTATGAAAAATGATGCAAACTGGAGAAAAAGGACGGGGCCCCTTTTCACTCCTGAAAAGGGGCGGGAACCGGCGGGGGGCGGAAGGGGCCGGCCTTGCGCTTCAATCTGGCCCTTCCGCTTTCAACCGCTCTATACTCTTTGCTTTCGGCCGCGCTATTCCGGAATCTTCTTCCTCCGCCCAACCGACATGTCATGAAGCGGAAGCAGGATGTCCGCCATTTTGAGGACCTTTTGCGCGCTCTCGAACGCGGCTATGGCATCGGTGTGGACGCCGGGGGTAACCGCCGGGCCGGAGGCCGGGAAATTCTTTTCATTGCAGCAGAAACCGGGGATCACGGCGAGCCCCGCCGAGGTACGGACGGCGACGGACTGACCTCCGGGGGTATGCCCCGGGGTAAGATAGAGATCTATGCCGTCCATGAGGTGGTAATCGCCTTCCACCGTTTCAACATTCAGCCCTTCCAGAAGATCGGGGAAAAGCCGGTAGTCGATGGGATGCGGGTTCAGGAAGAACTCATACTCGGCCTTTTGAACGATGATCCGTGCATTCGTACACTTGTAATCATTCTCGCAGTGATCGTTGTGCAGGTGCGTGTGGATAATGATATCAATCGATTCGGGGCTCAAACCATGCCCCGCCAGGGCTTCCTCGAACTCCTGAACGTCTATCCCGAATTGCTCGCGGATGTTGTCCGGAACCATGAACTGCTCCAACCCGGTATCGACCAGGATATTTTCCTTTGCCCCCTTTATCAGGAATGAGTAGATGCCCATCCAGATGGTATGGCCATAGCCGCGAAGATACGTCATTATGCCCTGATCTGTTTCCCGCGCGCCGATTGTAAGCGGATAGATCGTATATTCCTTCATTGTGTCCCTCGATATTTGTTGAGCATGAACCAGCAAGCAGCCAGTTTATAAAATGGTTACTGATAAAGAATAACTCCGAATAAGCTCGTTCGGCAACTGGCGAGTGTGGATACCCCGACAAGTTGTTGAATGAGCGATTGTCTTTCCGAATGCGAAAAGGCGAAGAAAAGCAGACAAGCCGATGCAGGCTGGAGAGCCTGCCCCACATGGCACGGAAAGCTTACAGCGGCAGCGCTCGGATTGTCCCGCCATCCGCCCGTCTAGGCCCGTCCGAGCGGCAGGGAGACGACGAAGCAGGCGCCCTCCCCAACCTTCGATGTGACGCTGATGGAGCCTCCGTGGTCCTCGATGATGTTCCGGGCGATTGCAAGACCGAGACCCGTACCATCCGGCTTGGTGGTGAAGAAGGGATCGAAGATCTTTTCCGCCATCTCGGGCCCGAGACCGGGGCCGCTGTCCTGTACCCGGACGTTGACCCGCGTATCCTCCAGGACCGAGACGATCCGGATTGACCCGCGACCGTGACCCGCGTCCACGGCGTTCATGAGCAGGTTCAAAAACACCTGCTTCAACTGGTCCGGGTCTCCGGTCACGCGGAGGAATACCGGGGCCAGGTCGGAGCTAAGCCCGATCTCCTTGTCCTTGAGCCTGGGGCCCAAAAGCTCTATCGTCTCCCGCAGGAGGTCGTTCAGATGGAGCAGGCGCTTCTGGCTCGACGCCGGAGGACGGGAAAGAACGCTGACGCCGTTGAGCAGTGTTTCGAGCCTTCTTACCTCATCCACCACTATTTTGAGCTTCTGCCGCTCCTTTTCACTTTCCTTGAGAGCGCCGCAGCACTCGACCTGCCGCGCGAACCCCCCGATCAGCATGAGAGGCTTGCGGATCTCATGGACAACGTTCGCCACCGCCTTCCCCACATCAGCGAGCTTTTCCATGAAGCGCATTTCGCGCTCGATTTTCTTCCTTTCCGAGATATCGCGGATAACGGCCGTGAAATAGAGTTTACCGGCCGTCCTCGAGACGGAATAGGATATCTCGACCGGGAAGGTCCCGCCGTCCTTGCGCTGCCCCCGGCATTCGCGCGATTTCCCGATCACCCGCCCTTCCTTTGTCTGTATGTAGCGGTCGACATAGCCGCGGTGAGTCGAGCAGTGCGGTTCGGGGATGATGGGCGATACATCTTTTCCCATCAGTTCCTCACAGGAATACCCGAACATCCGCTCCGCCACGGCGTTGCAGTAAACTATCCGATGCTCCTCATCGATGGTTATCACTCCATCGGCAATTGAGGCCAGTACGTCCCAGAAGATTGTCTCGGACAGAAGCTTGTTGAATTCCTGTTCGGCTGTCATTTGCCCTCGGTCATCCTATCCAATGGGTGTTACGCCTGTTCCCCCGCCTCTCTCAGGGTCTTGAGCACTCCCCTGAACTCCTCGTAGTCTATATCCGTATATTCTACCACCTCGCCAATGCGCACCGGCAGGATAAAGTGAAGCTTCTCGCCGATCCGTTTCTTATCCGCCCGGATGGCCTCGATGACGGCCTCGGGTTCGATGGCGGCTGGAAACCCGGCGGGCATGCCCCATTCCGAGCAGATCCTCTCCAGCCTCTCCACGTCCGCCGCCGGCATCATTCCCAGGCGGCGCGAGAGCCTGGCGGCGGCGATCATGCCGACGGCCACGCAATCGCCGTGCTTTAACCGGTAGCCGGTGAGTTTTTCCAGCGCGTGCCCCACCGTGTGGCCCAGGTTCAGAACGCGCCTGTAACCCGCCTCCTTTTCATCGGCTTCGACAACCCTTGCCTTGAGCAAACAACTGGCGGAGATAATCCTCAAAAGGGACTCCGGGTCGCGTTTCCTGATGCTGTCCGCATTGTTTTCCACGAATTTCCAGAGCACCTCGTCACCGATTATCGCCGACTTGATAACCTCGGCCATGCCCTGGCGGAATTCCACTTCCGGCAGCGTCGACAGGAACCGGGAGTCCGTCCATACCTGCCGGGGCTGGTGGAAAGTTCCCAGGAGATTTTTTCCCTCGGGCAGGTCCACACCCGTCTTGCCCCCGACGCTGCTGTCAACCTGCGCCAACAGCGTTGTCGGGACCTGGAAATGGGCAATCCCGCGCATGAAGATGGAGGCTGTAAACCCAGCCACGTCACCGGTAACGCCTCCCCCGACGGCAACTATCGCGCTGTCACGGGTGGCGCCGGCGTTCATCAGGCGGCGCGCCAGAAGCTCAACGGAGGAGAGGCGCTTGTTTGGCTCGGAGGCGGCAAAGAGCACGACGCGCCCATCCTTTGGTGTCGGCCAGCCCAGTTCCGCAGCCCTGGCACTCCAGAGTCCCCACACGGTCTCGTCCCA
Source organism: Syntrophobacter sp. (assembly GCA_039679945.1). Classification (GTDB taxonomy): domain Bacteria; phylum Desulfobacterota; class Syntrophobacteria; order Syntrophobacterales; family Syntrophobacteraceae; genus SbD1. The sequence goes on from JBDKTY010000128.1 coordinate 12,318, forward strand.
GATCCAGTAGGCCGAGCGCCCGCGCAGGGCCTCTTCCAGCCCTCCCGCCATGCGCTCGAGAACGTCTTCCCCAATAATTATTTCTGAAATGCCCGGAGGGTTCCCCGGAAGCGAGACATCAATTTTCACGGCTTTCTCGGTCCTTTTCCGGGGAATTTCCACAATGGTCCATGAATCCCCCCTGGTTTCCGGATACTCCGCTGACGGTAAGGAATGGCTGCCGGCACGACGCGCAATCACATTCGGAATCCTTCGCCGGTTCCACCGTGCCGGAATGCGGCCCTTGCTGGAGCGGTCCACAATTACACACGGGATCTTTCGCATTCACTCCGGTGGAGCGGCAACTCCCGGAACAACCCGAGCAGGTCGAAGTCTCCCCCCGTATAACGGCGGCATAATGCCTGACGATGTATATCAATACTCCCGCCACGATCAGCAGGACAACAGCGGTCTGCCACATTCAAAACTCCTGGTTCCGTACCCCATGGAGGATCCATCCTCCGTGGAGCGGGCTTTCCAGCCCGCCGGTTCATCACGGGTCGCGGCCCCGTCCCGAACGCACCCTGGATGCAAGGAATCCGGATGCGGGTTGAAAAGCCTTCCCCCGGCATTGCTTTTAGCACCCAAGCTCCAACGGCAGGCTGGCATCCGCGCACCCATTGGTCTGTCCCGGCAGGATCGGCGGGCTGGAAGGCACGCCCCACGCGAGACCTTCGCCATCCCGATAAGGAACTCACTATTATTACGCGCGGTACCCGAATGCCCCAACTACCCCAGCCCCAGCCACCGCCCTCCCTGGTAGACCACCAGGGAGGCAATGGAAGCCGCGACGGTATTAAAAGAAAGCGAGAACAGACCCCACTTCCACGCGCCCGATTCTTTTATTATGCAGGTAATGGTCGCAAGGCAAGGCGCATAGAGCATAATAAACACTATCAGTGAAAATGCCTTCAGCGGGTTCCAGCTCGGGTCCTTCGACAGACGCTCGCTCAAGGGTATTTCCTCACCCCGCTTGGAATGCCCGAGCGAGTAGGCCGTGCCCATGGTGGAAATGATGATTTCCTTGGCCGCGAACCCCGATACCAGGGCGACATTGGTGCGCCAGTCGAATCCGAGGAACTGGGTCACCCGGGCCAGGCCCGTTCCCATCCGGCCGGCGATTGAGTTCCTGAGGGCTGCCTGCGCCTGTTCGAAATCCACTTCCCGCATCCTCTCGCGGTATGTTTCCACTTCCCGTTTCACCGAATCGGCCGGGGTCCCCGCGCCTTCCAGGTAGGGCCTGACGTCCCCCGGGGCCTCGGCCAGAATGGATGCCCGCTCCTGTTCGTAGATGGCGCGGTCCACTTCGGGAAGGCCCGGAAAGGACATCATGGCCCAGAAAAGGATGGAGATGGCGAGGATCGTCGTGCCGGCCTTTCGGATGTACTGCCAGGTCCGCTCCCAGGTGTGGATGAGAAGGCCTTTGAAGGTTGGAAGCCTGTAGGGAGGGAGTTCCAGCAGGAAAGGGGTGCTGGGCCCGCGCAGGATGGTCGAGCGGATAAGTTTCGCCATCAGCAGGGCGATGATCCAGGAAAGGATGGTAAGAAGGAACATCACCTGGGCTTCCCTGGCCGAGAAAAAAGCGGCTATCAGCATGGCAAAGACGGGCAGCTTCGCCCCGCAGTTCATGAAAGGCGCCGTGAGAAGCGTTGCCAGCCGCTCCCGCGGACTCCTCAGGGTCCTCGTGGCAAGGACTCCGGGCACGGCACACCCCCCGGCAATCCCGCCCGAGATAATATAGGCCATGACCGAGCTTCCGTGCAGGCCGAAGGTCCTGAAGACGCGGTCGAGCATGTAGGCTACCCGCGCCAGGTACCCGGTATCTTCAAGAAAAGCGATCGCAAGGAACATGAAGACGATGAGCGGGACGAACCCGAGCACCCCGCCCACGCCGTCGATTACCCCCGAAATCACGAGCGATTTCAGAGGGCCTTCCGAAAGCATGGAGTCCGCGAACCCGCCCAGTGCGGAAAACCCCGCCTCCATCCAGCCCACCGGCACCTTGCTGTACCGGAACGTAAACGTGTAGACCACGTAGAGAATCAGCAGCATGATCACGGGACCGAAGAAGCGGTTGGTGAGCACCCGATCGATCTGGTCCGAAAGAAAGAGCCGGTCCGCTTTGTGCGCGTGCTTCACGACCCCTTCCCGGAGCAGGGCCGAGATGAACCCGTACCGGTGGTCCGCGATTATAGCCTCGGGATAGCTGTCCAGGGTCTGCTGGAGGTGCTGTGTCACTTCCTCGGCATACTGCTCCAACCTGAGCGAGAGTCTGAAATCTGTTTCCTTTCCGTTCCGGATGACCTCTTCATCCGCTTCCAGGTACTTGAGGGCGGTCCAGCGAGCCGGAAGGAATTCGGTTAGAAAATTGGCGGCTGTGATCTCGCGTTCCATCCGGTCGAGAACCGGGTCGATATCGGGGCCATAGGATATGTGGAGCGGCTTCCACGAGGGGTTTTCAACCGCCAGGTCCACGGCGGCATCCAGGAGTTCCTCCTTGCCCTTGCCGGTGCGCGCGACGGTCGGCAGGATGGGGACCTGAAGCCTTCGCCCGAGTTCCTCCCAGTTGATGTCAATGCCCCTCGACGTCGCCATGTCCACCATGTTCAGCGCGACCAGGATCGGAATTCCAAGTTCCAGGAGTTGGACGGTGAGGTAAAGGTTGCGTTCCAGGTTGGAGGCGTCCACGATGTTGATCACCGTGCGGGGCCGATCCTTTACGAGGAAATCGCGGGCGACGAGTTCTTCCAGCGAATAGGCGGTGAGTGAATAGGTGCCGGGCAGGTCCACCAGTTGCAGCCGGTTCCCCTTCGCCTGGCAATAACCCAGCTTCTTCTCGACCGTTATGCCGGGATAGTTGCCGACATGCTGGTGCGCGCCGGTAATGGCGTTGAAAAGAGTCGTCTTGCCGCAGTTCGGGTTTCCCGCCAGTGCTATGAGGTATTCCCCCGGATCGCTCATATATCTTCATCCACCTCGACTTCGATGAAGTCGGATTCGTTATTTCGCAGGGTCAGAGTGAAATTTCGGATACGAATCGCAACCGGGTCTTGAAGCGGAGCGCGGCCCCGGACCTGGAAAGGGGTCCCCGCGATAAGCCCCATGTCGCGGATGCGGCGCCCCAGCTCCCCGGATGCCTTCACCCGGTGGATGATCCCTTTTTGTCCTTTCGTCATGTTGCGCAACGGGATTATCGGCATTGCAGTTCCTCTCGAAAATGAAATAGTGCTGCCAGTATAACAAAAGCGAGGCTGTTCCAGGCTAAAGACTTATATGAGCATAGAAGCGGATTGCAAGCAATCCCTCGCGCATGTGCCGGGTTTCTCCCAAAAATAAAGAGTTAGGCCTCCCTAACTCTCGACCGAAAAAAGAAGCGGCTGTCATAGCCGCCTATATATTAGCGCATAGATGCTATGCGGAAGGGGTCACCATTATCTTTTCCGAAATGCCTTTCCCGATGCTGACGGTCCCCCCGTTTACCCTGACCAGGCACGGATGGCCACACCCGCTGCACAGCAGATGCATTTCCGCCCCGGGATAGATCCCAAGCGCGGCCATTCGGGCGCAAAGCGCTCGACCGCCCTCTATACAGGCAACTTTTACCCTGCATCCATCTTTCAGATCGCAAAGAGGCACCCGGCTGCCGCCGGATTTCTCGTTTTCCGCGCATGAACAGGGAGGATTATTCCCACAACGCCAGAACATGGTCTACCCCTATATCGAGAGTTGATAATTAGGTACACCAAACTTTATCGCGTGTCAACATCTTTTTTCACCTTCGCACATTGTGATGGGGTCGCACAACTAAGGACGCTGCGACTTTTAAGTATTCTTCGCTCGCAGCCAACGCTGCCCAAAAATCACTATCGAGGAGGTAATGAGGCTCTTCCCCCGTTCGTGCCGAGCGAGATAAGCCCCGCATTCGCGTGTAGGGCGTAGGAAGAAACGGGGGGGCAGCCGCCGGCCCCTGCGTCACCCCGAAGAAGGCCGGGGGCCGGGTTTACTCTTGCAAAGGGTCAGCAAAGCCCTGGATTCCTGCTCCCGCAACCGGAATTATGGCTACGGGCGCCAATCCCGGCACCGTTACGGATAGGGCCGATATTTGTACTTTCGCTTGAATTCCGGCGACAGAAACCCTACCGTGCACAAGCCTTCGCTGAAGGCTCCGGCCAGATCGTACCGAGGCTCGATTACCATACGACCCGTATTATCGATGAAGCCCTTTTGCCCACCGAGTGTTATCTTTGCAAGCCCCTCGGAGAAGGGGGCTGCCTGTTCATACCGGGGCTGCACGATCATCTGCCCGGTCATGTCAATATAGCCCCATTTCCCCGCCACCGAGACCGGGGCTAAACCTTCCGCAAAACTCTCGGTACTATCATAACCGGGCGGAATGACCATTTTTCCGCTGCCGTCGATGAATCCCCATTTCCCTGCATTCTTCACAGCCGCCAAGCCTTGGGAGAAGTTGAGCGCATTCTGAAATCGAGCCTCGATGACCATCTTTCCGGCCCTGTCTATGAAACCGTAAAGGCCCGCATTAGTATCATCGAATGGTCCCACTTTCACTAATGCCCGCCCCTCGTAGAATGGATAAGCTTGAGAAAATGCGGGTTCGATCACCATTTTTCCGGTTTTGTCGATGTAGCCGTGTTTATGACCGGTTCTTGGCGGATCTCCTTCTTTGTGAACGACGTAGACGGGAGAAAGGCCATCAGAGAATATCCTGTAAACTGACTTGAACTTCGGCTCGATTACAAATTTGCCCGATTTGTCGATACAGCCTTCTCCAGTGTCATATTTACCATCATCCGGAGCAGCCCATGCCAGGCCTTCGTTGAAGTTGCGCGCCGAGGAGAACTGGGCGGGAATCACAAAAGCCCCTGTTTTGTCGATATAGCCCCATCGGAACTTGACACTGACTGCGGCAAGCCCTTCCCTGAATGGGCTCTGGAATTGGAACTGGGGCTTAATGACAATCTTGTTTGACTTGTCTATGTATCCACCCGCATAGGGTGGAATTGCTCCAGAGATGTTAAGCCCGGCGATCCCTTCCGAGAATTTTGCGGAACTGTTGAATTGGGGTTCTATAATCAATTTGCCCGTTTTGTCTATGAAACCCCACTTGGCAGGTAAACTTGCTCCCCTCCAAATTTCCTTTTTAGCGTTTTCATCGGCCGCGGATGCGAGAACGGGATATGATAACAGAACCGGCAATAATAGTATAAAAAGGACCTTTGCCTTCTTCATGGCTGCCTCCCTGCACTTTCCAACCCGTCATCACCCACACGGGAGGTATTCGCGCTTGTTCGAGTCTCGCTTTCTCACCTTCGACCCGTCATCGATTCCCTGGAGGCGGATCAGGGGATAGTCCGAGAAACCGCCGGCTCAAATTGACAACGTGGAAGTTATTGGCCCAGGTGCCTCTTTTCCGATTGAAAGCAGACACCTCGACACCGCGCGAATCGCCATTGGCGTGAATCAGGCTGGTGTTTGGGGAAGTTCCCGCGACGAAGGCCACATGGTCGGCGGACAGCATTATGTCACCCCTCCGGCAATTCATAGGGTCCTCGTGAACAGTCCCCAGTTCGCCCCATCTGCCAATCCCGCTCTGCGGGAGCCCGTACCATCTTGGAGTGCCCAAAACCCTCGTCAGTATGTAGCAGACAAAACCAACGCAATCGAAATGTCTTTTTGCATAGCAGTCTTCGCCGAGATAAACATAATCGGCATTATCACCCGTTAACGAGTGACGGCGCGGATAGTAGTCTCTCCCGCCGAAAGCGCGATCGTTGAAAGCCTCGGTTCGGCTGCCCGGAGGCAAGCCGGCTATCCTGCCGTACCAGGCATAAAGACTGCGGAAACGCGCCGGGGGCGAAGTGGTTGCGGAAGGGGCCAGGTGCTGGGAAAGGCGAAGTCTTGCGCCATCTCCCAAACCGGAATAGGCGGAATAGCGCCCCTCGCAACGCAGGCGTACACCACGATACGGGTAGATCTCCGTGGCACGCACTGCGAGTTCACTCCAATTCCGCATTGCGATGAAAGAATACGAACGCCCTTGAGCGGCTAATGGCGCGAGACTCAGGGTTATGGAATCACTGGCGGAAGGGGGGCACTGGCCAAAGGCCCCCGCGAGATAGTGAGCGCCTATGTATTCACGGGCTGTTCTAATGATGGCATCTCGGACATTGTCTTCATCCGACATAGCATTACTCCCCAGGTTTGAATCCCCATTTTTCACGCATTAGCCAGGAATTCCGAGTTGATGGGAGCCAAGGGGAGCCAGCGGGAGTCAGCGCTTGTTCGATTCTATGATTTCGAGTCGTTTTCCTCATCTTACAGGATCATGCCGGCGGCTTCAACCGTTGCCTCACATGAAAAGCTAACGACAACGACGCCTAATCACCAGCGGATAAACTTCACCGGGATGGAAGATTGTGCAGTACCCCCTAAGGTTAGCCTGAATCCGTGAGTACAAAACGAGCAAACATCTTGTGAGAATTTCGGACGTTCGTCTTTCGCGAAAATCCTGTGTCAGGAATAATGCAGGCGGCAAAATGGGAGCGCAGTTGACGATAATAGTTCGTCTTAAATAATTAATATTTGGAACTTGGGCATACCTTGGACGGGGTAATCCCTTTGATTCGGTCTCCTCTATATTTGGTCTTTACTGAATCCGAGTTCCTAAATGCGGCATCAGCCGCACGCAACACGTATGTGCACGCTCCGGAAAGCCTCAAAAGCACGACAATGGCGGCTAAAGACCAGTTTCAAGCGGCGGCCGGTTTTCACCAGTCGTGCGGCCAGATACATGAGTTCCTGCATCACGGTTTTGATTCGACGCCGTTTGGCCGGGTGACGCACCGGGGTCCGGCCATCCACAAGTCCAATCTGCCCGATGAAACGCAAGATATTGTAAGACAATCCCCCAAGGGTCAAGATCAAGGCGTTGGTGGCGAATTTGCCCGAGGGAAGCCTCTCCATGTCCAGATCGGATTTTATCTCGCTATGAAACTGCTCGCTCGTTCCATGGTCTTCATAAAGCCCGATTACTTTCTTCATCGGCAAATCCAGATTGGTCCACCATCCTTCGATCTCGATTTCCGGGACGAGGAGCCTTTGTCCAAGGCGGTCGATGGTGCGCTCCACTGCCCGCATCACCCGTTTGAATTGATAGGTCCTGCCCTCATGGATTTGGCGAATATAGACGGTGAACAACCCCACTCTTTTCCCTGCTCGCGGGGTGACGACTTCACCCTCATCGAAAATCCGCTCCGCCCATTCTCGCTGATCTTCTTTGCGGGGATTCCACTTGACGATATAGCTGACGGTCCTTTGGCCCGACAGGGCAACACGCGTGTCCAGCGCATCGTGAGCCGAATCGAGGCGAACCAAAAGTTTTCGAGACGTAAGGCTACGGGCTTTCTCAATGACCCGCTTCAGGAAAGGGATGAATTCACATTGGCTGTGCTGGCTGCCTTCCCTCAACTCGAGTTCCAGGCACCATCCCTCCCTGCCCAGATATGCCGCGATGGGTGCATAGCCGTCCCGTCCGTTGTAGATACGGGAAACACCTTCTTTCTTGGTCTTGGAGTTGTCCATGCCGAAGACATCGCAGTCCAGAGGGATATGGCCGGTCTCCAGAGGAGTAATTGCCACTCGAGCTTTCTTGAGAAATTCCACCGAGCACGCATCGGCAATGGGAAGAAGGGCCGGCGCAACCTCATCGAGCCGCTGACGCAAAGTTTCGGTCGAAGGAACTCTGCCAATACCCAGGGCTTGCCTGAAATAGTCGTCTTCCCTTCTGTTGGTGACGGCCTCGAAATCACTTTGTCCAATCGAGAGGAGTCCGAGGTAACTGCGCAGGATATCGTCGGTGCCGATGCCGCCGGAACTTACCGGAAAGCTTTTCTTGGCCCTGAGCGGCAACGAGCACAGATCATTGATGCGGTGTCCGACGAGTGCGAGTCCGGAGTTGGAGGTATAAAATTCTTTGTCGGATTGCTCGATAATGAAGCGTTTCATGTTCACCTCCCAAGTGAGTTCTTGCGAGGTAAGTGTCCGCCACAATTATTTAATTATTGCAACTAGTTATGCTAAAGATGGTACTGTTTTTATATTTGTAAAATCACGGATTCAGGGGATTAAGTAATTTGATATGTTATAAACAATGTCTATCCATCAATAGATAACAGTATAGGGAAATATGCATATTAATCATTATACATTCGAATAAGGATTAAAGATGAAAGAACACAAGGTAATAGACAAAAAATTTGCAATCAGATACCCAGAAGCTCCAACTTTTTCGAATCTTAATTGGCGTAGATATCAGCAATTTCGGACGAATTGGGATTTCTCGCATAGCAAACTGACGCAAATCAACATTAGGCTTAACCACCATTTTAAGGGAGACAACAACTTTTCTGTCCTTGTAGCTGGATCTTACGGACGAATGGACGCTCATGAGAAGTCAGACTTGGACTTTCTGATCGTTCATAATTGACATCTTACGAATGAACAAACTAAGGTTGACGCAGTAAGAGCTGTTGCCAAAGAGCTTAACATCGGAACTCCAAATCCTGAAGGTGCATTCTCAAGTCCAATACATCTAGATAGAATGCTTAATACCATCGGCTCGCGGGAGGACGATCTCAATTCAACCGCACAAAGGCTATTAATCCTAATGGAAGGACGTGCTATCTACAACCAGCAATTTTTCAGTCTTATAATGACATCCATATTAGACCACTACCTTAAGTATGTCGATAGTGTCGGAAAACCCCTTATCGGATCGAATCTATACGCTTATGCCCACAATGAGCCTATTAGCAGGATCGATCCTTACGGGCTTGCTGATTGGCATTTTGATCGCGCACCCTCGGGAGAAAGATTGATCCACTCTGGCAAATATCGTTTTAATCCAGAAGGTCAGTTGGTGGACCATGGCGGACGGCCTATGCAACCGGATCCTTGCAAAGATCAGTCTGAGAAGGAGATGAAAAAGATACTCAAGTGGCTCAGAGGGGCCAAGCCGGATTTTTTCAGATTCTTTCCTATCCTGATTTGGTTCGGTGGAGTAGAGGACCAGATATTTAACAACATACAGAATGGATTGCCAGTTAACCATGACTCCTATGATGAATTTGGCAATCCGATTAGTTGAGGATGATAGGAGCAGATGCATATGGACTTCTGTTGCAAAAGATTTCAAGAATGTGTAAATATTGGTGAAATAGTCCATTCAAGTGAGCTAGATGAAACAGAGTGGTATATTCCGAGCTGGCATCATCTGTATTATTGTCCCTTCTGCGGTAAATTTATTAAAGGAAGAGGGTTTGGCGAAACTCCAACTAGCAATGGATAGAAAAGGTTATACGGTTTATAATTATGTATTATTATATTTATATCTTTGACAATAGAACAATTCTATAACATAATAGCCGTGGCTTTCATGTAAACATATGTTTCTCTATAAGGACTATGGCATGTTCAAACCACGCGAAAAGCAATCAACCCTTTTCGATGCGTCATATATCTGCAAGAAGCTTATCCCAGCGGATAGCTTCTATCGAAGATTCCGGGAGCTGGTCTGGCCGCTTATAGATGACAAAGACTTTGCGTCCATGTATTGCAGGGACAACG
>JBDKTY010000129.1:0-17648 GCA_039679945.1 Syntrophobacter sp.
GACATCGCCGTTATCGGCGGCCCGGAGGATCGAGGCGAGGCGCTGAGGCGTGAGCCCGTTGCTGGGGTAGGTGCTCCAACGGTCGCGGACGGAGGCGATGGAGATTTCCCGGGAGTCGGGGCGCTTGGCAGCGCCGGCTTCGATGGGCCTGTCGAACTGGTCGAAGAGAATGGCCATGTCAGTAGGCTCCCTTCTGCGCGGCGAAGCGGCGCTCTGAGACGGTTTCGTGCTCAGGGGGGCCGCCCGGGGTGCCTGCCGCATGCAGGGCGAGAGCCTGCGCCCAGAAACGGTCCGAGTGGCCGTTTGTTCCGCGGTCGGCGTCGAAGCGGATGTTTCCGGCGGCGGTCACGGTCTTCCGGATGGCCCGGAGGTCGCTTCGGATTTCGTTTCGCCGGGGGATTCGGATGGTCTGGTCAGCAAAAGCTTCGCGCAAGGGGTACGCGAGAGCTTCCTTAACCGGGGCGGTGAAGCGCACGGGTTCGATGCGAAAGCCGTACTTCTCCCGGGCCTCTTCGGCGAGTTGCATGCCGAGGCCGGTGGCGTCGACGCAGCCGCGTCGGACGTTCGGAAGGTCCATGAGGGCGTAGAGTTCGGCCCGCTGCCCGGCGAAGCGTGTGTTCCGGAGTTCGATGATTTTCCGGGTGAAGTAGCGGTTGAAGAGGCGTTCCAGGACCCACATGACGGTGAGGTCGTGGTTCCGGCCGACATCGACGCCGAGGTAGAGATCGCCTAAGGGGCGGCCGTCCGGTCCGGTGCCGTCGGAGCGCATCTCCCACTCGTCGGTATCCGAGTACTCGCAGCGGGCGATCTGGTCGTAGGTGAGGAAGGCTCCTTCGTCGTCGGCCGGGACGCACATGTATTCCTGCTGGAACTGTTCCTCGTCGGCGCAGCCGGAGCGGATGAAGGTGAAATAGTCGGCTTCGTCCATTTCCCGGATGGGATCGTCGGCCGGGAGGACGCCCTGGAGCTTATACAAGAATCCCTGGTCGAGGGCATCCTGGAGGGTCACGCGGTGGTGGCTGAATTTCTTGGGGTTGCCCCGGTGGCGGATATCCTGGACCAGTTCGTTGAAGTAGTTGGCGCTGCCCCGGTGGGTGGAGACGATTTCCATCTGCCCGCCCCAGGTAATGCCTGGATAGGCGATGGAGTAGAGTTTCCGGGGATCGGGGTGCAGGGCGAATTCGTCGAGGATTCGGCCTCCCCGCTTTCCGGCCTGGGCGTCGGGGTTGCTCGACATGGAGTGGATGCGCTGGCCGTTTGCGAACTGGAGGACGTAGGCGCTGAGCTTCTTTTCGGGGTCGATCACGACCGAGCCGAGGTTTTGGGCGGCGGCGTCGAGGGTGCGGGCGAACTTGAGGCAGTCTTCGAGGAAGAGTTTTGCCTGGATTTCATCGCGGCTGGACACCCACTGGTCGAAGCGTGCCCCGGCGGGGGCGGTCCTTTCGACTGCCCCGTAGGCGGTTCCCCAGGAGATGCCGATCTGGCGGGACTTTTCCATGAGCTTGAGGCGGCTCGTATCGTCGATCCAGCGGCGCTGGAATTCGAGGAACCCGCGGGATGGATCGGCGGGAAGGATTTTGGCGCGGCCTTTCGTCATAGTCCGAGCTGCTCCCTCAAGGATTTGATGGTAGCTAAGTCGAGCACCTTCGCCCCATCGGCAGAAGCCTCGGGCTTCGAAGATTCCTCTTTCTTCTCTGATGTTCCAGGGTTCGCGATCGGCAGCGCTTTGAGCAGGCGTGCGATGTCGACGTCCTTGATCCCGACAGTCCCATCGGCGAGCCCCGCGGCGGTGGCTGCGATGATCACGTTCAACAGGGAGCGCAGACCGTCCTCGAAGGGCCGGTCTGCGTACTCGGAAATGACCCGGCTGAGGGCCTGATTGATCTCGAAGAGCCGCCGCTCCTCGCGTACTGCCTTGTAGTACGTGGCGATCGCAGTATGGGACAGGGAGTAGCCCCGATCCTTTACGAGCGCTGCAGCCGTGACGGTAGTGAGGCTCTGCGCATCGAGTCCGTCGATGATCTCATCCTGGAGATCGGTGGGCAGGCCCAGATAGTGGAATTTCACCTTCCTGTTGGCGCTCAGAATCAATTCGCGATGATCCACGATCAGTACCTCGGCGCTCCCTGGTCCCCGAGTTCGTCCCGGATGGTCGAGCGTTTTGCATTTACCCTTTTGAGATTGTGGATGAGGGCGGCCATTTCGACAGCCTTCATGGCAATCCGCTGCCCGTCGAGGTCTTCCGGTTCTTCGACCGGATCGAGCAAATCACGGAGGCCGGCTCTTCGGTCCTTGATCTGCAGCTTGAGGTTGTCGGCTTCCAATCGCAGCTCGGTGTCCTTGCCGAGGAGTTTTTCCCGTTCGCTCATCAATCTTCTCTCCCTGCGGCCGCTTTTTTTAACCGCACCTGCGGGCAGTATTGGTTGCTGTTCACCGAGTCACAGAGCTTGGTCAATGTTTGCGTGTTGAGGACTACAAGATCCTGAAAACCATCTGCAATTTTTGCGTATCCTTTGACCAGCTCGACATTGTTCTCGTACATGCGTCTGACTTCCCGGAGCCCCTCATCGTAGAGCCGGCGATGCTCAATGACGTCCTCTCGATATTGTTTCAGTGTCTTTTGGTGGTTTCGATCGCTCAAGTACCAGAGGATGAGTACGAGGCCAGAAAGCCCGAAATTTGCGAGGGCCTTCAAACTGAAGTCGACCGCGCTCAAGGATTCCATGATCGGCTACTCCTGTTCTGCGGTTGCTTCGGACGCCTTTTGCTGTGCCTTTACCCATCCCATACCGATGAGGCTGGCAACCGATCCAAAGTCGAGCGGCTGCATGACCCCTGTGTGAATGTTCATCCATGTCCAATTAAAGAGGACGGTGGCGACGACCATGACAAACACCAGGCGCATGGAAGAGAGATTTCCCGCATCGTCGGAAAAGACTTTTGACAGCATTCCCACTTTGGCCTCCTTTTCAAGGGTTCATGCAAAACCGTGAAAATGCGATGTGTAATCACCTCGTATCTTCGCGGCATTGTATGGCCGGAAAGCCGGGCACCTTTCCGGGGGCGGAAGGGTGCCCGGAGATCGTCATTGCGAATTGACCGCCTTTGCCCCTTCGTAAACGGACTCCATTGCCGTCTGCAGCGCCAGCTGATTCGCCGGAGTCGGGCTGGACTTGAACGCCCCCAGGGCAGCCTGAGCGACAGTGACAAAGGCGGGCAACAGGGCCTGCCCAATGGCCGCGTAGCCGCACTCTTCGCTATTCATCACGCCGGCCTGGCACAGGGTATTGACCGCCTGGGCGCCACCGGTTTGGAGCGCACCGACAAGGTTTGTAAGCCACGAGTCGGCGTAGTGGGCCACATCGCCGGCTGAGGGTTGGAGTTTCGTGGTGGACTGAGTTGAGGTCTTGGAAACAGGCACTCCCGCGCATGCGCTCAAGGCGATCATGACCAGTGCGCAAAGAAGAGATGTGAGAAAAAAACGCTTGTTCGCAGACCAGGGAAACAGCATTGGACCCTCCTTTGGAAGTGTTATGCAGGCCACCTGCAGCCCAGTATGTTGCTCTTTGGGAATGCAGAAATATCCACCCGATCCGACTGATTGCCGCCCAGCATGAGGAATCGGCTTGCATCTGCTGGGTCCGGACCGAGGTAAAAGCCGACGTGCCCGAGGCTGGGATTCGCTCCGCGAGAAATCACGGCAATACATCCATACCTTGGGCTGGTAGGGGCGCCCCATTGGAGCCAGGATCGAGCCGCGGCGCTGTGAGTCCCAGGATGCCCGGATGCATCCATTACGGAATTCACGAAAGAGCTGCACCAAGGCACATCGTCGTGCTGCGCTCGAAGGGTCGTATGCTGGTGCATCTCGACTATTTCCGGATTGTCTCCTGGCCCCGGCTTTTCCCTGATCCCGAGCTGCCCAAATGCGATCGCCATCCAATATTCGTTTTTTTCACTACAACCAGCAGGTGACATTTCTATCCTCCGTAAGAGTCTTGTGGGCAGGGGAGTGAGTGGTTGAGATAGATAGGCTCACGAGCTTCAGCTTGGATCTCCCCGGCCCGTTTATCGGGCCATTCACCTCGGCCCCCTAAAGCCCTTTTCTGCGGGCTTCTTGTCGGTTCCGGTTTCCCGGGGAAAGGCGGCAGCGGTGGGGGGTGCCGCTGCCGCCAGGTGGACAGTTCCTGAAGTGGGAAAACAGTCAGGTGGGACGCACGTTAGCAGGTGAAAGTTCCAAGTAGTGGCAGGCTTCTTGAAAATTTTCTAGTGGAAGGATTTTCGTGGGAGTAAATCTCACTCTGGCAATGTAGCGAAGATCAATAGATGGTGGGAAATAGGTAAAGCTAAAAGCGACCATGTAGAGACATAATACAGATGAGCATCCAAGGGCAAACAAGCTCATTGTTGCTTCTTGATGGAGAATATGTCAAGTCATATATATTATGTTTGCCTAGGCGCAGAGGGAGTCATTCCGAGGATATTACTTCTTAGGATTTCTATAGTCTATAATAAGTTGGTGCATTCTGCAAATCGAGTCGTCATCAGAGATAGTATTTCCACGTTTCTTTCTTGATGATGGAGTAAAAACTTCTATTTCCTTAAATTTATGCAATTCTTGTATCGATCCCTTAAATATGTCGTATGTGGCCGTACTCTCATTGCAATAATTAATATATAAATTTTTCAAAGATATTCCGTCTATCGGTATTATCGTTGGGATCTGTTTTAACAGAGCATTATGCGTAAGGTCTCTATCTCGTGGTGAAAATATAAATGATTGACCTGGATCCGAAACTTTCTTCGGGTCATATCCAAGCATAAAGAAACCAGCACTTCCTTCATGGTGGAAATGATTTCTCAATTTCCAATGCAGTTCCAACATCGCATTCCTTGCCTCAGGATGCATCGAAAGATGAAGTAGCCAATATGACTTATTATCCTTTGGTGATTTTATAAAAAAATTGGTCCAGTACGATGCTCCACTATCACTTGCTATTCTTTTATAAACATCACTTTGTAAGTGCATTCTCCAACTTTTATGCATTTTTTTTGTTCGAATGAGGTCAGAGGCATTCAAATCAAGGTCAAAGCCTTTCAAGATAGAATCGGAGATATTGGAATCGGATAAATTGTCGAGCATCCAATCCACCGCAAATGTGAGTATTACCTCAGCTTTGGGTAGGCTGGCAAAAATCTTTCGCAACTGCTTAATTCGAACTTCTTTGTAGCCATATTGATCCAATAGAAAGATGCAGCGGTGTGCCCGATCGGGACGCTTCAGAATAAAATCGATGACATCATGATTATGTGTTTCAAATTCGCCATCCAGAAGATATATTTGGTTATCAATTTTATTCTTATATCCTTGGTTGATAATATTTTTTCTTAAGAATTCGAGGATTTTTTTATTTTTCTCAATAAAAATGAAATTAGCATTTAGGTTGAATAATCTTTCTTGGTTTATCTCAAATTGCATCTCTTCTATTGTTTTTATAAGTAACAACGGAGAACCGAGGTGAATTGAGCCATCATCTTTAGTATAAAGGCCCCCACCAGCAAAACCATCTATGAGTGTTAGATTAAGTGAATTCCTGTGGTGAGACCTAGTGCCAACAATGCGAATATAATCCTTGAGATATTCCCTTATGACTTCATGTTTCTTCTGGCTATGCACCTCAATGACCGGTAGCTTTTCGTCTTCCCATGCATCATATTTGAGCATACCACTTAACCTTAATTATCTAGAATCAATAGGCATCTCATTCCACTCACGGCCAGAAAGCAATCTTCCATTTCGCACCTTCGAGCGCTTCGCACCATCCGCTCCCCATGTCCCCCACTGCTTAAAGAAAAAGGGTATTTCACTTTGAAGACATTGATCCTTGACGTTTTCAACCCAACTTGCTTCCATTCGCCTTGCAGAAGCGCCGGATTCTCCTCCGACAATCACCCATTGTATCCCGGACAAATCAATCTGTCCGAGATCTTCAAGGAGAGGTTCGATGGAAAGGAACTTAACAGCCGCTTTCGTTTTCCTTAGATAATGAATCCTTGGTAAGCCGTGCTTTATATTCTCAACTGAGACGCCGAGCCATGCGTTTTTAGGTGGAACCGTGTCACAGAAAAACCGCGCCATCCGATCAGCCCGCTTTGTGAGGACTTGATATATATGGTGAGGGGTTTGAGCAATTATGTCAAACACTTTCTCAAGGAACGAGTCGTCAATCTCTTCATGAAACAGGTCACTCATGGAATTCACAAAATACGTTGTGGGCTTTCTTCTCGAAAGAGGCTGGGAGAGGCGCTCTGGAAGCATGTTGAGATCAAAACCATTTTCATACCCCCTCGCTCCAATCCCTTGGAGTCGAAGCGCCCATTTCTCTGCATAACAATTGGCGCATCCTGGTGATATTTTGGTGCATCCTATTGAGGGATTCCATGTGCTGTGCGTCCACTCTATTTTGCTCCGTTGGGGCATGATCCTCTCCATTAAAAGTATTATCTTAGAGGCTAAGTTTAAATATAATGATGCTATTTATTTTAAGCGGTTCGTACCAGTTAGTGCGTTATGGATTCTGATTCTTTTCGACAATTACAACTCCGTTTACAAGTCTAATCGGCAAAATAACGCTGAAGCTGTCAACCCACCTCCGAGCGGTATTCTCACTCACGTTAAGGTCAGCCATGATCTTGACGAGAGGGATTTTGGGAAGGTCCTGAAACATCTTTGTCAGCAGGACCGCATGATCCCGCATCCTGCCCCTGTGACCTGAAGAGTACATCCGATCCCCCCTTTTCGTAAATACTTCATTCACACCATTTTTTGCAGAATATTGGGGTCAATACCCCGGGGATTCCCGTCAGACTACAGCAACACTTTCCAACTCCTGCTCGAATGGTTCGATTACGAAGTCCTCGCCCTGGCTGATCGTGATCCCCTTGACGTCGCGAACGGCTTGTTGCTCCGCCAGGATCGCCTCCTTATTGACTTCCTCGGTGCTTCTGACAAAGCGATCCAGACCGAGGCGCTTCAATGTCTCGATCACAATTTCTTTTCCTCTCACCGATACACTCGGCGGCCTCATGCGCCACTTGACCTCACCGGAGGGGAGGATCGCAGATTTCACCTTTCCGCCCTGGGTAAGCAGATTCCGGTTCGCCTCGCACCAGATCTGAACGCCTTGCGACAACGAGGCGATTGCCTCGTTGTGCGGGCCGGCTTCCGTTTCACAGCGCTCCTTGACTGTGGCCAGTTCGTCGTTCATGGCCGCCTCGATGCGGGCGCGCTCCCTCTGGTGCCGTCCGATCTCGGCGATCGCCGCGATGACATCCTCTTTCGTTTGCGGGACAAACCCCGTGGATGCTTGCTGCTTCACCTTCTTTGCCATTATTCTTCCCCTTCGATCAGAATTCGCAATTGTCCGAGGACCTCTTCCTGACTCACCGGCCAGAAATAACCGGCCTGCTTGGCGTCATAGCTGGAGCAGATAGGCATATGATGGACCGTGACCAGCCGCTCCACCGCGTTCCGGATCGCCCGTGTTTCTGCCCCGAGCCGCACGGCCAGCTCGCGGTACATGATGGAGTTCCTTTTTCCCCTCCTGTACCAGATGAGCGAGTAGCGTTTCTCAAGGGGCGTGATCACAGGCGCCGGCATGGTGTCATTTCCCAAAGTTTTTGGTGAATGCTTTGAGCATATCCGTAACTGCCTGGCGCTCCTCGAGCGGGGCGACGTCCTTGCCCTGGCACTTTGCAGGTTTCCCGATCGCAGGGGCCTCCCTGGCATTTGCCTTCAGGCTCTCTGCGGTCTTCTCTGCCTGGGCCGCTCCGGCCTCGGCCAAGCTCCAGGCTACCTTCCGCAGATAATTATGGTTTTTGAGCCTGTCCGGTCTTGCATCGACCGTCTCATCCATAGCCGCAGCCCAAATGGCAATCGATGCAGGCCGGGACTCCTCGCCCCGGACCTGCACCGACCCGGACTCGACGAGGACAAGGAGATCCCGTGCAAGGCTCGCCGCCCTGGTCGGCAATAGTCCGCGTTTGCCTCGCCGGAAGAGCCCGAGATATGGGGCAATCCGATTCTGCAAAAGGGGCGGGAATTTCGCTTGGGTGACCGCAAAATCCCTCCAGGCCGGATCGTTTTGCCACGCCTCGAGTGATGCGATCGCCCCGCAGCATGGGCACACAAGTCTCATGCCGCCAAAGCCTGCCGGATGCACCAGAGGATCTGGTGGGGCACCGGGCGCAATTCCTTTCGGCATGCTTCAGAGAGTGCATCCATGAGTTCCGGGTGATCCTGGAAATCAATGGCGACATAGAGGATTCCCTCAATCTCCCGAAACATCGCTTTCAACTGCCGATCATCGTCCTGTTTCGTGGAGCTATTCCTTTCTGCTCGCTCAATCTTGCGGCATTCTTTACAGATGGAGCAGAGGCCGTGCTTCCCGGTTTTGCTCCTGGAAAAATGCTCCGCCGTCGCCGGTTTCTCGGCCTGGCACCGGGTGCAGCGGCGCATCTCGATGGATTGTCCTTCGATCTTCACTTTTGCCATGCTTCCCTCCTCGCAAATGGTTGTCTTTTCAGCTCAAGCGCTTTTGATGAATGATGAGCGCCTGCAAGACCTTATAGACCTGCGCGGAATTGCACCACCGGAAGCGGTCCACGCCGAACATGTGCTTGGCCATTCCGTCGACGTAGCTCCAGGGGAGCTGCAGTTCTGCCAGGATGGCCTCGACCTTGGAAATCATCGCGGCCGTCTCGGCCGGCGGCGGTATGTGCATCCCCGATCTTTTCGCCGATCGATGGACGGGCTTGTATCCCTTCCTCCCCCTGAAGCCGCTGGAAGGGACGGCCCGCCCTTCGATCCGCGCGAGCAACTGATCGAACTGGGCATTCGTGAGATCCCGGGTGGACGATACGCCCACATCGGACTTCATTGCCGCGTAGGTCTCGTCGTCGATGCCTTTACGCCGACGTAGTGCCTGGATGAATTGGATCTGCCGTTTCGAGATTTCGCTCATTGTGGATTGCCTTTCACTTGCCGCTTCAGGCAAGCCCGGCATGTGGCGGCGTGGTGGGCCATCACTTGAGCCCATCCGCTGCAAGACCTCCCGCAAAACGTGCGGGTGGACCCTTGCGTCACCAGGTGCACCAGCGGGTAGCCTCTCAATCTGGCCGAGCGCCGCTTCGTCCATTCCCCCGCGGGTCTCGTCGATATCGTTTCCATCCCTCCTCCATCAAGGCGTGATGACCGTTACGGCCATTCCGTTTCTCTCATCCACTTTGATGATCAAGCCACCCGGGTGATACCAATACTCGGCGAGTTGAATGATCACTCGCCTCTGCCCCGCCACCTCCTTGATGAAACGGTCCTGGTCCCGGATCTGACTGCTTTTTTCTATGATCCTGTTGACTCCTTCGACACTCGGAGCCGCGCCCACTCGTTGCGTCCACCTCTGCACGAAATGGCGGGAGAGTTGCCGCACGACCGCTCCCTGCTGCCGCATATCGCTGACGCGCCGGCCCATCGGATCACCCGATCCCCGCGGGCCTAGGGACATATGCCGCCTGGCGTGCTCCGGGGCGGACAGTATGTATTCTTCCGGACCGTTCATCGACCTGGAGCCCACCGCCGACACGGAATAGAGATGCCAGAGCGTCGTAACCCTGGGTGTCGTCGAGGTACCGTTCAAAGGTGATACCGAGAATTCCCCGAAGCTGCTTCGCCTGGTCGAGGTATCGCTCGGCGTGGTACTCGATCTGCTCGTCGCTCATAACCACCGTCGCACGGTTAATGCTGCGTAGAACCGCTCCCATGTTCCTTCGATTCATGCTCCCCCCTCCTGTCGTGATGTGATTTCCTTTACTTCCGAGCCGATTACGGGCTTGGCGATCTCCACGTCCCCCTTTTTCTCATTCTGCGTGCAAACTCTCTTCACCCTCCATTTCCTGGATCAGCCGTTCCGCTTTTTCGATCGCTTCTTTTGCAGCGCGGAGCCCCCTGAGGGCCGCTTCCCTTCGTTTCCTCCGCAATTCTCGAAGGCGTTCAGCCTTCGTGTTCCGAGGCATTTCGACCAACGACTTGATGAGCTGATAGGTACCGTTTTCATTTTTTCTGGCCACGCCTTGCTTGACGAGCGACTGCAGCCATTCGCGGACATAATCTCTGCTGGCTCCTGCAAACGTCTGCAAGTCCTGGATCTTTACGGGCTGCCGGCGAATGAGACGCCACATGAGATCGGCTTTTCGCGCGGGCTGCAGTTCCGCTTTATCCTCGAAGAGGTAGATCCCTCGCTCGACTCGTTTCAGCTCCCCGGAATCCATCAGGTCGCCGACGACTCGATAGAGCCGCCGCTTTT
Source organism: Syntrophobacter sp. (assembly GCA_039679945.1). Classification (GTDB taxonomy): domain Bacteria; phylum Desulfobacterota; class Syntrophobacteria; order Syntrophobacterales; family Syntrophobacteraceae; genus SbD1. The sequence goes on from JBDKTY010000129.1 coordinate 10,362, forward strand.
CGTCGTAGGTCTGAATTCCGGCTTCTTGGCAGAGGCTGTCGACATCGATCGCCCCGGAGGCCGAAAGCTTTCGGGCCGCCTCGCGTACCCGTGCCGCCAGTCCGGTCCACTCGCTCACCTGCCCACCCCTTTCCGGCTTCGAACGCCGTCTTCGCCCTTGAGGGACATGCGCAGCGCCTGCTCGGCCATCGCTTCCGTGATGGTTCGAGACCGCTTGGAGTTGGCGATTTCAACCAGCGTGTGAGTCACCCGCTCGAGATCCCGCCAGTCCCTTCCGCAGGGGCTTCCGTGGATGAGCCCGGCGGATTCCGGCAACAGTTCCAGTCCACCCGATTGTTTGGCGTAGAAGATGACGTCCGAGAGCGCCACGGATTCGAATTGAAGCGCCTGGTATGTGCCGCTCCAGCACCGTTTGACCGAGGCGAGTTGAGCGATCAACGCCTCTTCGCCAACGAGCACGAAGGGGACGGCGGTGATCTCAGCGAGCTGGCGCACCACGTTCAGGAGGTGCGGCGTCATGTCCATTTCGTCGAGATAGACGGGCTTGCTGCGAGAGATGAGCCGGTCGATCAAAAGGAGCCAGCAGTCGTTCGTGCGCCTGGGTGGATGCTCGACGCCGTGTTCGCGGCAAAGAGCCTGGAGGAACGGCAAGGGGGAGCGCCAGATCTCCAACATGAGCATATGGACGGCCTTCGCCTGGCCGGCTTCACGGAGCGTGGTGAGGGTTTTCCCCCTGCCGGCTTCTCCCGTGACCGAAATGAAGCGACGCCGGCCCGGGGCTTTGGCCACCTGGTCCATGACGACCTGGAGGTTGCGCTCGTTCGACGTCGGCACCCACTGGGGCTCGAAGACGGCTGGAACGAACTCTTCGGATCTTTTTGCCGGGTGCACTCCGGAGGCCTCCGCAGCCCCGGGAAGACTTACGATCTTTCTCATATCCCTTCCCCCCTGTTGTCCACGTTCAATTTTGGTAGATCAAAGCGAACTGCGCCTTCTTGGATTCGAAGTAGCTCTTGAGTCTTGTGAAGACGGGATCGTGCTCGAAATACCTGGCGTCCCGTTTGAGATCTGTCGGGACCTCGATTCGCCGCGCTTCGCACTCGAGCACCCGTTCGTAGCGATCGGCGGGCTGAAGGTCCCGAATTTCGTTCCAATACGCTTCTCCGTAGTCCTGGCCGCAGGTGGAAGGCTCGATCACCCGAAGGTTCGATGCCGGCGCCCGATCGCAGGAGCGCTGCGCCCTTTCGTTTCGCGCCCGCTCTTCTTTTTCGCGGAGTTCGGCTTCCAGCTTCTGCTGTTCTTCTTCCTTGAGCCATCCCCGTTCGGGCCGCTTCGGTATGCGACTCGGCGCATCCTTGTACTCGACCAGGTTCCGGTAAGAGCCTCCGTCCCACTCGGCCGCGCCGAAGTTTGCGGCCATGAGCTTGGGCTCGGGCATCCGTTCGAGATCGGTCTCGAAACGTTCCGGCTTCGTGAGCGTTTCAATCGCTTTTTTGCGCTCGCGGTGCCTGCGGTTGATCTGCTTTTTCGCTTGGTTGAATTCTTCGAGACTGATACCTCCCCGCTCCTCGTTGGAGACATGGCAAATAAGGTTCCCGACCTTGCCATCCGGCCGGATCTCCCAGAGCGTTCCGCGCCCAATATCGGAGAGTTGCGGGCGGAAGAGCACCTTTTGCTTCTGGAATGCCTGCGCCTTCTCCCAGGAGGCGATATCGCAGGGCCGGTATTTGCCATACCAATCGATTCCGGAGTCGAAGGCCCGTTCGATGGGCGGAGAAAGGAGGGTTTCCAGGGCTTCCGGGTTCGAGATTTTCTGTGCCCGCCTCGGCGATTGGGTGAGTCGATCGAGGACGGATCGCGACCGGCCCAGGTGCAGATCGGCAAACTCGTGGAGCTGGCTCCGGTAAACTTTATTGATCCAGTCGTCGACCACCTTCCGGAATTCATCCGCGGTCAAGTCGCAGGAAACTTTCTCGCTCCGTCTGTGATAAAAGACCTTACTGAAGGAGTGATATTCGTCGATTCGCTTGCGTTGCTTGGGATCGTGGCCGATGAACCAGGCGCAGGACTCCCAGAGCATTTTCGCCAGGGTGCACATGAAGGATTCGATATGGGGTTTTTCGTTCGGGGAGTAGGCGCGGCACTTGTGCATCGAAATATCAAGCGCCTCGCATGCCCCCGTGATGTGTTCGGAAACGAAGATCGATCCATTGTCGACGATGATTTTTTCCGGGCGCCCCCAGCGGGTAATGCCGTTGTATAAAAGCTTTGCGACCGTGATCGAGGAGGCATCTTTCTGGATTTCCACCACAACGTCTCTCGAGTAGAGATCAATGGCTCCGAGAACTTCGTAGCGGCCATCCGCAAGCATGACGTCCGCCCGGGTGCCGTCGAGTTCCCACATCTGCCCGGCGTACTCGGCCTCGGCGCTCGCGCAGCCGGCCGAAGGGGCGAAAGTCGATCGCCAAAATCCTGGGAGGACGATCGCGCAGAGGCTTTCCTGCTCGCGCGCGAGGTAGGCGTTCAGCCACCGGGTGAAGTGCGCGTAGGAGGGGAGAGAGGCGGCCCCGAAACGGGTATCAAGCCTGGAAAAGAGGTTTGTCCGGTTGCAGGTGATCACCCGGCCGGATGCCTTGTCCCGGCTTTCCGGGAAGATTTTGACCTGGCCGTCAAGGATGAGCTGGCGTGCGTAGGCGACAATTTCGGGGCTCAAGGTCTTGGCGCCGTAGCCCGGGGCGATCCGCTGCGTGCGCACGAGGCCGAGGATCGCAAGCCCCGTTTCCCTTTCGGCCCGATCCATATCTGATCGCCATCTATAGTCGGTCTTGATGGTGGCCGAGCGCACGTGGGCCTTGATATCATGCATGCGGTCCCAGGGAAGCCCGATCAGCCGCAGGGCGTCCTCATTGCCGGCTTCCACTGCAGCGCCCAGGCGCATGTAGAATTCTTCGAGCTGCTTCACCTTCGATCGCGAGGCGCTCTTTTGAGCGCTCGCCCACCGATCGGCGGCCCGGAGTACTTCGAGCCTGGCCAGCGCGATCGATTTTTCCTTCTTGGGAAGTTGCGCCCAGATCGCGGCCCCGGTGGAATCGATTTCCCGGGGCTTCTCATCGGCGACCGCCCGGGAGAAGTAATCGCCCACCTTTTCCCGGACCGTCCTGGGGAGTTCCCGGACCGTGTAGAGATGGCGGGTCCCACCACCGTGGTCGTTTTCGACCGCGTGGTAGGGCCATCTTTCATCCTTTGCCCGCTTCTGGACAGCCCTTGGGCTGACGGCAAGGATGTTTGCAAGTTCTATGGTGCTCAGATGCGGTTTCATCGTTGAGCCTCAGAGGAAAGATACCAGCCAGTATTTATCGAGCTTTCGAAAGTCGACCAGGTCGATGTGCTCTTTCAGGAAGCTCTTCACGGATTCGTTTGATATGAACCAGATGTCTCCCCCCTGTACGGCCATCCTTGCCGTACCCCTTTGTTCCGCCTGGATGTAGCCGAGTTCAATCCATCGGGTGATGCCCTTGGCATCGATCCCGAGCCTTTTGGAGAGCTGGCAACACGAATAACCGTCCACCAGGGCTTTGCCGCCGAGGCGTTTCTTCTTGAGGACGATACCGTTAACCGAGCGATTGAACCCTTCGCGGGCCAGCAATACCCGGAGACGCTCCGGGCTGAGGTGCGCATTCGCTTTAAGGATAGATATCTCCCGCGGGTGCCAGTTCGGTTCCTTTTTGTGCAGGCAGGCAACGTACCCCTGTTTCACTGCGTAGCGGATGAGCTTCCATTTGGGGATACCGAGCTTGTGGGCCAGATTGGCCGTTACGCTTTCGCCATGATGTTTCCCGACATGATTTTGATAGGCTTCCAGGATGGCTCGATCCATGTCCGGCGTAATCACCCACCGGCAGGGCTTTGTGCCCATCGATGCCGTGGATGCTCCTTCGACGGGCTGCGGCACCGGCGATGTCTTCACCCGGCGCATGCGAATGATTTCAGCCTTTTTTGCCAACTTTTCTTTCCGTGCGGCTTGGCGGCGTGCTTCGAGGACATCCGGAGGGGTGACCCCGATGATGGGTGGGCGATTCAACGGGCTTTTTCGTGGCTTCGCCGGTTTGGCTCCGGCGAGTTGCTCTCGGCAGCTGTCGCAAAGCACACTACCGGCTTCCACATTCGCTGAGTTATTGCACCAGGGGACTTTGCATTTTTCGATTGGCGCCGACTGCATCCGATTCCCCCTTTATCGCCTGTTCCTTGAAAAGTTAACTTGTAAACCTTTTACCGATTCGGCATTCTCCTTGAACTTCCGGTCGATGAGCCTTCGGATCGAGGCCATGACCCGCCAACTCTTCCGCCGTCCCGCGAGGACCATCGAGACCATCTGGCGTGAAACCCTCGACCGCTCGGCAACCTCCACCTGGCTGATTCCGAGGAAGACCATCTGGGCCTTGAGCTGCTTCACGTCGTGATAGTCGAGGGCCATCTGCGCCGTCTCCTCTTGGACCGCTTTATTTCGACGATTCCGTCCGCTCGGGAGGGAGGATTTCCTTCGGACACCCGATACAGAGGAAATGGTCCCTGATTCGCTTCGAGGCAAAACACCCGTCGATGTAATGGGTGATTGCACTTGGGCTCACGCCCAGTTCCTTGGCGATGTCGGTGGGCCGGATCCGCCGGCGTGCCAACCAAACGCGCATTTCCACCGAGGGATCGATGGGGGGATGGTCCATACGTGCTGCCATCATCATGCTTGCAACCTACGCTTTCAGCTTTTCCAATACGCGGCGCTTTTCCTTGGCGCGCTTTCTCTCCTCGGCCACGATCCGGCCGAGTTCGAGATAGCCAACTTCCTCTTCGTCGAGCACCCTGTAATGGCCCAGTGCGGCATCAAGGATGCCGCGATCTCCCGTGATGAGTGTAAGTGCCTCCGCATACTCCAGGGGGATGCGCCGGTCATCCTTTCCTTCTGCGACCCAATTATTGATGGCATGAACCGAAACGTTTTCCCCGACTAGCCGGGAGAGTTCAGTAGACACCGTTTCACGGTCGAGCGGGCGGCCGTCGACGGTTGTGCAGCCATCGAGTGCTCTCCGCAAAGCCTCGCCAATAGCTTCCTTTCGTCGCAACGCACCCCGCCGCCAGTGCGAGGTTGCGAGCCGTCCCATCTGCATCGTGAGCTGTACGGGCCTCTTTGCCAATTTTGCCTCCGCAATTAGACATTGCGTCGCTTCAGGCCGCGTGATAATTTGCGGCGTGGTCAAATTTTTGATGTTGATCTACTCAATAAATGAAATAGTCTAATGAGTCAAGAAGAAATAGCCGAAAAAGTTGATGTTGAAAAAGTTCTTGTACGATTCAGGCAAGCTTTTGGATTGGATTCTGATAAAGAAGTAGCTGAAATCTTTGATATTTCACAGCAAAACTTCCATCATCGAAAAAAACGCGGTACCATTTTACCGTTGATGATTGGCTACTCGATAGACAAAAACGTCAATCTGCACTGGCTATTGACCGGCGAGGGCAGTTCGGGGCCAAAATGCGTGGCTGATGAGGACGAGATCGCGAATCCCGATGTCGCCGATCTCGTCAAGAGGGCAAAACTGGTCCTGACGAGCGGCAACCAAATGGCGTTCGATGCGTTGGCACGGAATATCCGGTATTTTTCCCATGCGGTTGAAAGCGAACGTCGTCTTATCGGGATGGAAGGCAGGGTTTCAGCCCTCGAAGAGATGGTCAGAAACATCAAAGAATCAGAGGCTAAAAAAAACGACAAGGATCATTGCAAGGAGAGGTAATATAATCTTTGTTAATTTCCGCGCTTGTAACGAGATTATTTTCAATTAGATGCCCAATATGACTTTGGGCCAAGAATTTGCCTCCATCCGTAAGATTATCGGCGAATATCAGAGAAGGGAGCTACTGAGAAACAAATCGATCAGGCTAAGGAGGTCCGGGAATGCAACGGAGGACTTGCCCCCACTGCGGTCGCCCCTTCATGGGGCCTATGGCTCATTGTCCAACATGCGAACCGGCCCCTCGCTCCAAGCGGAAGTCCATGCCCGTGATGGGTTGTTTCGCAGTGCTTGTGGCCCTGTTTGCTTTTTTCGTCCTTCCGCCTATTTTTAACGAGAAAATGATACAAGCGAAGAAGAGCACTCCTGTGGATGTCGAGCCTGGCAGTCAGGTTCTTCAAAGTGGACGAACAGAGATGAGCCAGCAGGAACTCGGCGACAGGACTGTGAAAGGCAGCAATCTTTTTGACAGGCTCAAAGGGAAGCAGGAAGGAGACAGCGTTTTTGCATTCGGGCTCGGAACACATAGTCCCAGCCTGGTTTTTTTGGTACTGGAGACCGAGTGGGCCGGTCTTTCGAACGACGATCGCGTGAATTTGGGTCTTTTTCTTAAAAATCTTCCGGCCCTGATGAGGGTTGCGCCGAAATCCGCCGTAAAAGATGTGCCGTCATATGCCCCTATATACCCGGCGATGGTCAAGAACGTTCAAAACATCTGTGATGAATGCTGGCAGGTGATGGTCGGGAGATATACTTCGAACAAGACCGTTACGATGGATCGCACTGTTTTGTCGGGAGATCAGGCATGGGTTCGCGATCCGGATCATCGAGGGCAGAAGTTTTCGGATCTCATGGCACTCGTTGTCTCATCGTCTCAATCCAAGTAGCATGACCGCCCTAGCCGAGGGGGCGATCCGCGGCCTCACCATCCAGACGACCACTGCAGCAAACTTTTGGGTAATGAGATCGAAAAAGCCGGTTCGCGGCAGGGAAATGGCCGTCACTCGCACGATAATCAGAAATCCTTTTTATAAACAAGGCATTGGAGGCCATCCATGATGATGGGTCGAGTTCGCGGCAAAAGTTCGCGGCAGGCCATCGATGCCGTGAACCGATTCGAAGCCTTATTGATCCCGAAAGCGATTGATATGGCTAGGGAAACCCGGTGTGAATTGATGTCCATTTTTCTTATCTTCCATGCAACCCATCTCTCGATTCGCCGAAATTTCTTATTTTGGCTGCAGCCGATATAATTCGGCGAATCATTTTCCATCTCGCCATAGCAGTGCAGCCTGAGACGATTTTTTGTTTTCCCACCGAGGAAAGCCTGGCCAGTTCAAGCATATGCAAACTTCTTAAAGCTTGTGCAAGGTGCTGACTGCGCCTCCGGTTCCGGGCAGGAACCCGGAGATGTGGGGACTAGTGTGGGGACCGAACACGGGAAAAAAACAAAAGGGGTTACGCTCATCACGTAACCCCTTGAACTTTCTGGCGGGGTCGAAGG
>JBDKTY010000130.1:0-119378 GCA_039679945.1 Syntrophobacter sp.
ATACGAATTCAATATCTACCACCTCATGGAAGTGGATGATCCGAAATCCATCTTCCCCATACGCATCCGCGAGGTGAACGCATGAAAAAGGTCCCTCTTACCCAACTGGCGGCGGTAATCCGAAGCAAGAATTCCGGGCCGTATGAACTGACTACCGACATCCTGTTCAAACAGGAGCAGGATTACCTTTTCCTCAAAGAGATCAATTTCTTCACAAAAGAACTCTTCGCACGGCTCTACGGGATTGGAGAGGACAAAATCATCAATGTAGTTTATTTCGATCCGGCGGCGGCGGTGAAGTGCACCATGGTGCGCGGCGTTGTTTCGGGTTCGCCCGGGGATGACGACATTTACGGGGCTCAGCAGCATACACCGCTCCTGGGCCTGGAGGCACCCATACGGGAGAACTGAGCAACTGCGCCAGGGCCGCATGTGACGACCGCCGGACCATGGCTGAAGCAGAGGAGTGTTATGAGAGCCGAGGCAAAGATTGACAACGCGATCTATGAGCTATACGGCGACAAGTGGTGGGATGAAGACGCCGAATTTGGGTTTTCAAGTCTACGATATTGCGTGAACCCGGTGAGGATCGGCTATTTCAGAAAGATACTGCGGCGGCTCCCTGTTCCGGGAGGAACCGTTCTCGACGTGGGCTGCGGTGGAGGCTTTCTCTCGGAGGAATTCGCCAGGGACGGTTTCCAGGTTACGGGAATCGACCCTTCGGCCAAAACGGTCGCGGCGGCACGCAAACATGCCTCCGAGAGCGGCCTGGACATCCGCTATGAGGTCGGACGAGGGGAAGCAATTCCGTTCGCCGATGCTTCCTTCGATATCGTTGCCTGCTGCGATGTACTCGAGCACGTTGACGACCTCGAAAAGGTTATACGGGAAGTCTCCCGCCTGCTAAAGCCGAGGGGAGTGTTTTTCTACGACACCGTCAATCGGACGTGGTTCAGCAAACTGGCGCTCATAAAAGTGTGGCAGGAATGGGCGCTCACCCGGTGCTGCCGAGAGAACGTCCATGTCTGGAAAAAGTTTATCAAACCGGCGGAACTGGCTGCTCTCATGCGGAGCTGCGACCTGGTCGTCGGCGGGATGAAGGGTATTGCTCCCGAGAAGAGAAACCTCATCGCGCTCCTGCGGTCCCTGCGGGCGATCAAGGTCGGGAAGATGCGCAATGAGGAAATGGCGGGCAAACTGCGGTTATCCGAAAGCAATAGCCTGAAGTTGTCCTACATGGGCTACGCCATCAAACGGTAGCTGGACTCTCGGCAGCGCCGATCCCGCGTCCAGGCCGTTATGCCTCCCCACCGCCAGCGGGAACTGATCCCGGGGACTTCTGGACGCACCCTCAAACCCGCGTCATCCTTATTTGGTTACACGCTCCATGTGCTCCTCGATCCGGTTTCCCTTTGAATAAATACCCGCGCATGGATTAGAATTATGCGTGAAATCGCTCGCGACCGAATTCCCAACTCAAGAGGAGAAGATATATGGCTGGCGCGGAGAAGCGAGGAGAAAAGCGTGAAAGTCCGGCGGCATGGCTGGAGAGGAGTATCAGGGAGTTCTGCGGGAACTCTCCGGACAACTCCTTGAAGAACACGGATGACGAGAAGGCATGGGGTGAACCGCTCGTGGGTTTTTCGAGTGGCGCCGATCCGCTCTACGACGTGATAAAGGAAGATGTCGGGCCATTTTACATGACCCCATCGGAGGTCTTCTCCAGGACATTTCCCGACATGAGCATATCCCCGGACCAGCTTACCGTGATCAGTTGGATATTGCCCCAGAATAAATCCACAAAAGCCGACAATGGCGCCCAGACTGTCTATCCCAGCGAGCGCTGGGCCAGGGCCAAGCGGTATGGCGAAGTCCTCAATACGGCGCTCCGCCGGTACGTCGTGGAAATCATGGAGACCGCCGGATCCAAGGCCGTCGCGCCTCTGCTTACGCCCTTCTGGTCGTGGAACGTTTCAGAACGGCGCGGAATCGCTTCGAACTGGTCCGAACGGCACGCCGCCCATGTTTCCGGACTGGGAACATTCGGACTCTGCGACGGCCTCATAACACCGGTCGGGAAGGCCATGCGCTGCGGCTCGGTCATTGCCGGGATCGCCATTCCGCCGACCCCGAGGCCGTATACCGATCATCATGAATACTGCCTCCATTTCTCTCACGGTACATGCGATAAATGCATCAAGCGATGCCCGGCGGGAGCGATCAGCGAACAGGGACACGATAAGACGAAGTGCTCGGATTACCTTAAGAAGGTTACATCCGAGTATGTCAGGGACCACTATGGCATCGAGACCGACGTTTGCGGGCTCTGCCAGACCGCTGTTCCCTGTGAATCCAGGATTCCCGCGAAACCGAGGAAGTGAGTTCCTCCCGCGGGATCATGGAACAGGAGATGGCGCCTTTCGCGTCACCTGATGGAATGGAATCCGTGACAGCAAAAGCATTCGTACCGATGTTTGGGATTGGGAAACCCACGCGAATAATCTAGAATGATATAGAACGAATGTGAAAGAAGGGAGAATCCTGATGCCCAAGACAATCACTTTGCGCCTGGCCGATGATGTCTACGAAAGGTTCAATCGCGCAGCAACCGAGGACAGGCGCAGCATCGCCAATTTGCTAGAAACACTCGCTCTTAGGAGGCTTGAGGAGGAAAGCCTTGCCGACGATTTTGAGATGCAGGAGATATTCTCAAATGAGCAACTGCTGATGAAGCTGGAAAAGGGCCACAGTGATGCGGCGATGAAGAAAGGCAGGCTGGTTGGGTAAATTCAAGATATTCGAAACCGATCACTTTCTTCACGACCTGTCCCGTGACTTCCAGGGACTGCGTGCAAGAATCGCAAATAGACTCAGAGAATACATTTATCCCCAGCTCAGGGACAATCCCAATTTTGGAAAGAACATCAAAAAGCTGCGTAAATACCAATCTGAAACATGGCGATATCGGGTTGGCGATTATCGTTTCTTTTACCAGATAGACGAAGCAGAAAGCATCGTCTACATGTTGGCTGTCGATTCCAAAACGGACAGCTACAGATAAACCTTTCACGAATTCCCGCCCGCTGATTTCTCCACACCACGAAATACCTCCATACGAGATTTGCGATCAGGGAAGCGACACAACACCTTCCTGAATTCTACCCCGTAAAACTCCCCCCCCCGACCATCGCCCTTAAAGAGTATTGACTGGCAACCGATTATCTTTTAAGGCTGTTTCGTATCGCAAACTGTTCGGGGGAATAAAAGATTCTTGAACAAAAATCTCTATGAAAACAGGGCCGGCCGGATTGGCCGAAGCCCGGACCGGTCATCTCCGGCCTGGCGCATAATGAAGGCCTTTCTCTACCTTGTCGTGCTCATCTCGGTCCTTGCCGCCTGTGACCACGGAGCAAACCGGGAGACGATGCCCCAGGCCCGTCGTGGGGTGCTTGATCTGACAGGCTGGGACCCTTGCGGGGATTCTCCCGTCCCCCTTGATGGCGAATGGGAGTTCTATTGGGAACAGTTGCTGACCCCCGACGATTTCAAGGGACCGCGATTACCCGAAAAGACCGGTTATCTTATCCTGCCCTCCGCCTGGCATCATTTTCGGGTCGCGGACAAAAAAATCGAAAGAACGGGATATGCCACCCTGCGATTGCTCATGACACCGGGGCCGGCATGCCGGGAAAACCTGGCTGTGCAACTCCAGGAGATCAACTCTGCCTATATTCTGTGGATAAACGGGGAGTTGTTCGCTCAAGGGGGGATAGTCGCGAAAGCAGCCGATGGCGAAGTCCCGAATCCATCGCTCCTGGTCCACGAATTTCAAAGCAGGGGAAGCCCCATCGAACTGGTTCTGCAGATCTCAAACTTCCATAACAGGGATGGCGGGGTCCTTGCCTCTCCGCGGCTCGGTTCGGCGGCCTCCGTCCGTTCCAAACTTGCCCTGCGGTGGGGAATCTCTCTGTTCTTTATCGGCGGCCTCCTGGCCATGGGGGGATACCACCTGGTCCTTTACTGCTTCCGCGGAAAAGACAATTCACCCCTCTATTTCGGGATCTACTGCCTTTTGTGGATGGGAAATTTTCTTGCTTCAAATTCCAGCAACTGGGTCATTCAGCTCTTTTTCCCCGAGATTCCGATCCAGATCCTGGACAGGATCAGCCTGATCTGCTTTATTTTTTCCGTGCCCGTGGGATACCGTTTTTTCAGGTCCATTTATCCCCGTGAATTCTCGATCCACTTCCAGCGGCCCTCCGATATCGCGGCGGCCGCCTTTGCGTGCTGTGCCCTGCTTTCCCCCACCCCGTGGCTCTACGGCCTGATTCCAGCCTACTATGTCGTTTCCATTCTGCTTATCCTCTACTGCCTGTTCGCGCTGTACAGGGCAATGCGGGAAGGACGCGAGGGAGCGGTATTCATACTGGCGGGTTTTATAGTCCTGGGACTTTCGGGGATCAATGACATGCTCTTCGACCTGCAGGTGATTCATTCCATATTCCTGATACAGGTCGGGATGTTCGCATTCATACTTTTTCAGGCATTTGCTCTCTCACTGCGGTTTTCCAGGGCCTTCGACACCGTGGAACGGCTGTCCGAGGAACGCGAGAGGACCAACCTGACCCTGTCGCGCATGGACCGGATCAAGGATGAGTTTCTCGCGAATACTTCCCACGAGTTGCGCACTCCCCTGTCCGGCATCATCGGCCTCTCCGAATCCCTGCTCGACGGGGTAGCCGGTCCCTTGCCGCCAAAGGCCTCGGGAGATCTATCCATGATTGTCGCCAGTGCCAGGCGGCTGGCCGGACTGGTGAACGATATTCTCGACTTCTCACTTCTCAAGAACCGGGACCTCGATCTCCAGAAGAAGACGGTCGACTTGCGTTCCCTCGCCGATATTGCCATGGCTGTTTCAAAACCCATGGCGGCGGGGAAAGGGCTCGAAACGGTAAATGCCATTCCCCCCGAGACTTCCTGTGTCCTGGGCGACGAAGACCGGCTCCTCCAGATCTTTTTCAATCTCCTAGGCAACGCCATCAAGTTCACCGAGCGGGGGGAAATCAGGATTTCGGCCGAAAGCCGGGAAGACTTCGTGGAGATGACCTTCGGCGATACCGGAGCGGGTATCCCCGCCGACCGCCTGGAGTCGATATTCCTGCCCTTTGAGCAGGTCGACTCCTCCGCTAGCCGCGCCTCCAACGGCGTGGGACTTGGCCTTGCGATCAGCCGCCACCTGGCGCAACTGCACGGCGGAAAGCTCTGGGCTGAATCAACCGAAGGCTGTGGCTCGATCTTTCATCTTACCCTTCCCGTGAGTCAGGGCCAGGGAGCGGCGGCCACGCCACCCAATTCTTCGACCTTCCACCGGTTCCTCCAGCCGCCCCCGGCGCCTCTGCCGGCCCATCCCCCCATTCCAGGCGCTATCGCCCGGGTCCTGGCCGTTGACGACGATCCGGTCAATCTGCAGGTCATCCGCAACCAGCTTCAACTGGAGGGAATGTCGGTGACCGCGGCGGCCGGCGGCCGGGAGGCCCTGGCCATGATCGAAGCCGGCGAGGTTTTCGACCTGGTGCTGCTGGATGTCATGATGCCGGGGATAACCGGTTTCGAAGTGTGCCGGCGGCTGAGATCGCGCTACAGCGTCGCCGAGCTTCCCGTGATAATGCTTACGGCCAGCAAGAGGATTTCCGACCTCATCGAGGGGCTTGACAGCGGGGCGAACGATTACCTCGGCAAGCCCTTTGCCAAGGAAGAACTCATCGCCCGAACCCGTGTCCAGCTCAAGGTGCTCGAAGCTGAAACGGAAGCACGCAGCAAGGGCCGGCTTGCCATGCTCGGCGAGCTTGCCGCCGGTATGGCCCACGAGGTCAACACGCCTATCAACACCATCATCAATTCCAGTGAGCTTATCCTGGTCAGCGACAACCGCGAGGAACTCGAACACGACGCCATGATCATCAGAAATGAAGGCAGACGGATCGCGGGCATCGTTGGAGGACTCCTTTCCTTTGCCCGCCGGGGCAACGGGGAAAAAATTCCCTGCCATGTAAACGAAATCATGTCCGATACCATCCATCTCATGGAAGCCAAGCTGCGCAAGAAACAAATCAGGCTGCAGGTGGACATCCCCGAGACCCTTCCCGAGGTCAGGGCTAATCCCCAGCAACTGATGCAGGTCTTTCTCAACCTCATAAACAATGCGGCTCATACCTTGCATGAGAAGTATCCCGGCGGCCATGCCGACAAGGCCATCCATATCACGGGGGAACAGATGGGCATGGAGCACGGGCAAAGAGTGAGACTGACTTTCCTCGATTTTGGGAAAGGAATCCCCGCGCATCTCATGGACCAGGTTACGAAGCCGTTTTTCACCACCAAGCCCCAAGGCATGGGTACCGGTCTCGGCCTCAGCATTACCCATGGGATCATCGCGGATCATCAGGGGTCGATGCGGATAGAGAGTGTGGAAGGGGTTTCCACTCAAGTGATCATAGAACTGCCACTGGCGGAGACGGACTGATTCGGCCGCGCGCGACGGGAACGGAGACGTAATGAAAGAGAAAATCCTCGTCATTGAAGATGATGATCATCTGCGTGAGACTTTTTGTCGAATTCTGGCCAAGGACGGCTACCTGGTAGACGCTTCCGGGGACTATGCATCAGCCGTCGAGCTTATCGAATCGAACGAATACGACGCGATCTTCACCGATATCAACCTTTCGGGGAATGAATCCGGAATGGATATCCTTGCCGTCTGCAACGGGAAAAGGCTCTCCGTCCCCATTATCATCATCACCGGCTTCCCGAGTATCGACAGCGCGACCGAGGCGATCCGCCTCGGAGGGTATGATTACGTGTGCAAGCCCGTGGAGCGCAATGTCCTCCTGCATCTCGCCCGCGGAGCGGTACGGCACAACGCCGTGAAAAAGGAATCGGAGCGCTCCAGCCGTAATCTGGAAGCCGTCTTCCAGAGCGTATCCGACGCCATCCTTTCCGTGGATTCGCGGATGGTCATCACCAATCTCAATCAGGCCGCCGACGGGTTCTGCATTTTCCACCGTTCCTCGATCGGAAGACCTTTTGGCGAGATCCCGGGATGCATGACGGGGAGTGCCTGCGATGATGAATGCCGCCGCAAACTGATCAATGCGGTTGCCGAGTCCATGGAAACCGATAAACCCGTGGAACTCTACAAATACGAATGCGCGAAGAAAAAAAGAGCCGTTTACACCATGAAGGTCACCCCGCTGACTCTCGACCACGGCAACGAGGCGGGAGCGGTTATAGCCATGCGTGACGAGACGCGCCTTGCCGCGCTGGAGCGGGACCTGGATCGCCGCCGGAATTTTCATCACCTCATTATCGGGAAGAGCGAGGCGATGCAGGCGACCTACAACCTGATCGAAAGCCTGAGCGAGATACGGAGCACGATCCTTATCACCGGAGAAAGCGGTACAGGGAAGGAACTCGTGGCTACCGCCCTCCACCATGCCGGCAGCCGCAGGCACAAACCCCTGGTCAAGGTCAACTGCTCGGCCCTCGCCGAAACCGTTCTCGAAAGCGAGCTGTTCGGTCATGTTCGCGGCGCTTTTACCGGGGCGACTCACGATCGGGTCGGCAGATTTGAGAAGGCTGACGGCGGGACGATCTTCCTGGACGAAATAGGCGACATCTCGCCCCTGATCCAGTTAAAGCTTTTGCGAGCGCTCCAGGAAAAAGAGATTGAGCGGGTGGGCGACTCAAGACCGATTAAGGTTGACGTGCGAATTCTTGCCGCTACCAACCGTGATTTAAAACAAATGGTCGTGGACGGATCTTTCCGGGAGGACCTTTATTACAGGATCAAGGTCATCGAGATGAAGATCCCGCCGTTGCGAAACAGGCGCGAAGATATCCCCCTGCTTATCGATTCCTTTCTCGATGAACTGTGCACGGAGTTCAGCAAGCGCATTGACGGGGTCTCCTCGGATGTCATGGAGCTTTTCATGAACTACGGTTGGCCCGGCAACGTGAGGGAATTAAAGCACATCATCGAGCACGGCGCCATCCTGTGCAAACATTCAACCATCACTTTGGGCGATCTTCCCGATGATTTCGGCGATATCACCCCCATCGCTTCAAAGGTGACTCCCGTGTCGGCAACCATGCCCGCCGATGCGGAAACCCTCCTCCAAATCTTGGAAGAGAAGAAGTGGAACAAATCCGAAGTAGCCCGCATGCTCGGTGTCAGCCGTCAGACCCTCTACCGCAAGCTCAGGGATTCGGGCATCAAGGAATAGAGATCCCGGTGCGGGGCACGAAATGGGCCTTGAGCCGTCAAGAGCCCCTCATCGTCGCGGTGATGCCTGAGCATCCGGTCT
Organism: Syntrophobacter sp.; assembly: GCA_039679945.1. Taxonomy (GTDB): domain Bacteria; phylum Desulfobacterota; class Syntrophobacteria; order Syntrophobacterales; family Syntrophobacteraceae; genus SbD1. The sequence goes on from JBDKTY010000130.1 coordinate 8,364, forward strand.
CCGTGCAGTTTGCAGGCCTTGTTACAGAGTGTCATATAACACTGTGTAACATGTGACATCATTACCTTTTACAGCGCGCGACCGGCTCTCAATCGGAACCCGCCCCCGCACGCATGCGCCAGCTTCCTTTCCCCGGCCCGATCTCTCCCTCCCCACCGATGGTATGGTTATTGAACTCACCTCCAACCGGCATCGATTCACGGCTGTCGGCTCGCGTTCCGAACTGGCTTTTTGATAACAGCCGACCCTCCCCGGTCAGGCGCGGCCAATTTCGATGACAGACCTGAAATGGTGAGACGAGCCATGTAACGCTTGGATAGAGAAAACAGGGGGTAACAGCTTGCACCGTCAAGAAAAGGGGCGAGCAAGCACGGAGTGGGCGGAACAGGCCGAAACCCACTGCGGGCCGCACCCGCATAACCCTGTCGATTCTCGAAATTAGACAATTTCCATCACTAGATTACCGGAGGTTTTTTACATGAAAAGAATTAGCGTTGTCGTAATTGCTGCTTTACTCATGGTCGGTCTGACCTTTGCCGCCGCCTACGCCGCCGATGTCAGGGGACAATACGCTTACGTTGAAAAGGGATACAAGGGGACCATGACCATCAAGTGGCTCAAAGGGTATGAAGGCAGGGCATATGCTTTCGTGTTCAGAACCGTAAACCCAAGCAATGGACAATCCTGCGAGTTTGAGGCAACCGAGATACCGCCTCGGACCAACGACACACAACCCGCCGCCGGCGAGAGCGACTCCGGGGCCAAGTTCAAGATTTCCTTTCAAGGAGACACCGCGAGAGTCAATGTTGTGAAAAAGGGTGGTGAATGCGGTATGAGCGGGTTCTTCGGCGGAACATACAAGAAGGTGAAGTAAGTAATACTGGAACAATCCTCGATATCCCCCTTCATGCGGGATTACCGAAGCATGAAGGGGGACATCCGTGTGCCCCGTCTTCGATCCCCCTCAATAAACAGTCCTGTAACCGCTCTCTCCAGGTCCGTCCCCCCCCTTCTATATCTCTCGAATAACAGCTTTTGAGAGTGAGTAATATCGAGGACTTAGGTAACCGGCAAGAGCCGCATTTGGCCGGTTGAAACAGGCACTTCCCCCCGTTCGCCCTGAGCATGTCGAAGGGTGGAACGGGCCTGGAATGAGCGGTTGCAACGCTGTTTCTTGCTTATGCCTTGCCACGCGAATGCGGGGTTTACTACGCTCTCAACTAACAGCTTTTGAGAGTGAGTAATATCGAGGACTTAGGTAATCGGCAAGAGCCGCATTTGGACGGTTGGAACAGGCACTTCCACCCGTACGCCCTGAGCATGTCGAAGGGTGGAACGGGCCGGAGTGATGCATTGCATGCGGCTGCCCTCTGTTATTTGCCGGCGCCCCACCACGCGCGAATGAGGGTTTTCTCCGCCCGTGGCGGCGAATGGTCCGGCAAAACCTATTTGGCCGCGGTGAATTCGACCCGGTACGCTGCATCCTCACCGGAGCCGCCCGCCACATGCTCAATCTTCCATCCGCCGAAGTTCCACATCGCACTCCCCTTCTTCTTCACCCGGGGTTCCCCCGCGTTCGCCTTTAGCCACTCCAGCAGTTTCACGGCGGGCGGATTCTGCTTTTTTGACATGGCATCAAGCATGAAGCCGTTGACGATGCCCTTTTTATCGAAGTCAAAGGTGATGCTCACCGGGGCCTCATTAGGCACAAGGGCTACGTCATACTGCAGACGCTCGGCCGTATCGAGGGACGGCTCTTCCTTGATGACCGCGGACAACGCTTGCTTTGCATCGGCCCGTGTCATGCCCTTGCGGATTTCAATCGTCTTCCCGAGTACCTGGACCGGAACAGGCTGCTCGACCACTGCTTTCCCCGCATCGCCCTTACCGGCCTCCGCGCCATTCGCTGTCATCGCAAACAGGGGCGCCGTGAACAGAATCAGTGCAATCAGAAACCACTTTTTCATTATAACCTCCTCTGACCATGGATAAATGGCAACACCGCCCAATGCTGTTTCACTTATCGGCATCGAACGGCGTGGATGAATCGTCAGTCAACCATGGTTTGTGAAGGACAGACCAGTCCAGGGCACAATCAATGGGCGACTGCATCGGAATTAGCTGTCGCGGCCCGCCGGTAACCCTTGAATATCGAAGCAGGAGCGCATGATTGCCCTTGAATGGCTTGAGCACATTTCGCCATATCGAAGACAAGATCCCGGAAACCATCAATCCCGGGGCCCCTCCTCCGGTTCCTTTTCAGCAGCGCACTGCAGCCTGTAAAACTCGCAAAGCTCGAATCTCCCGGCGCAGAACTCCACCACGCGTGCGGCCCATATGCTCTCGGGGCGCAAGCAGTAACACCTGGGGAGCGGGTGATCGAGAAAAGGGCAGAGTCTGTTGGGTTTAATATCCATAGCAGTAGGCCAGCCATACCTTTGATCATCGGCGGGGCTCGGGATGACGAGAGCCGGGCGCAAAAGCCGATGTTTTGGATGCCTCGGATCGAGGTTGCGCTTTTCTCTTGCATCCCACAAACTCGGCGATACATCCCGCGGCCGGTGCCGAGACATCGAAGTCTGAACGCTTGAGCTGGGTTCGCCCCTCTACACCTCCGGACGAACGGTTCGCGCCATGCAGCTCAAAATTCGGCAAAAGCTTACAGCGCGGGGGGCGAGTCCCAGCCCGACAGCGATGAGTGATCCTACCAGACCCCGTTGTTCTTCATAAAAGTGGCAAGCATGTCACACTCTTGTGAATCCGGCCCCATGACACAAATAAATGCAATCTGCTTTTCCGGAATTGCCCTGACAAAGGCGGAATAACTTCCTCTGGTCCCATACACCGAGGCGCCACTGCTGGAGATGCTGGAGAATTTCGCATTGATTAAGACCTGTCTGCCCTGGGCCATGCACTTTTCCTTGGAGAGCGAGGTATTGACCCAGTTGCTGGACCACGACAGGGCAAGCGCCATTCCAGACAAACCGACAACCATTGCTGTAATCACCACCACTGCCACCAAAGCTGATCTCGACCTTAATACTCTCCTCATTGTGGTATCCTTTTCATTTTGTTACCTGGTGTAGTTCGCTCCCGACCCGGGCTTTTCAGGACGCTGTTTCACTCTAGTGCCAAGCGGCATGTCGATTCCTTGCACCAGGATGCAAGGCTGAGTGAGCAGGTTTGTGGTGTTCGCCACGGACACATAGCCAAGTAAGAGCTTATTAGTTGATGGACCTTTTCTTCTTAACGTATGGCGTTTTTTCCATGCATCTTCTTTCTTCCGGAATCCCATTGAAGCGAGGCGCCGTAAGCTCCGCCGGGATCACATTTTCGAATTGCAGTTGATCAACAAGCGTACCAGGAAGGCACGCGGCGAGAAAAATCGAAAGAAATGATGAGATCGCGGGTAGTTAAGGTTTCACGAGATGAGTTAAGATTCGGCCGCGCGAGGGAACGCGCACTGTCACATATTACAGAGTGTCACGTGACACTGTGTAATACCGCTTTGCATTCGGGAAGCTTCTTTTTCAGGCCGCTCGCGCCAGGCGAAAAAGCTCGCGGGGAAGCGCGTGCTTCCATCCAATGGTTTAATGATAATCGGAACGTGGTTTTGTCGAGAGCGCGGTAAGAACCGCTCCCGACAGACAGCTTCTCTGAAGGCGATGCTTATCGCTTTGGAATAGCCTCTTGCACTCCACGCCCGGATACCGGTATCCACGTCACCCCAGAGTCACTCATCCTCATACGCTGAGAACCCTTACCCGTTCGCCATGAGCAATCGGAGGGATTGAACAGGTCAGTGCGCGCTGTTTCTTGACTAAGCCTCGCCATGCGAATGCGGGGCTTGCCATGCTCACCACCACAGGGGGGGGGAAATCCGTTCCAGATGGGAGTACATCACGAACTCGAGTGAGTTGCCTCTTGGAGACCGGTAAAAACCGGAGTTTGGCCCGATCAGGTGCAGACCCTGTTACGGCCTTCTTTCTTGGCTCGATAGAGCGCCTGGTCCGCCGCTTTGATGACATCGCGGGGTTTTACATTTTCTTCATCGCGTTCTGCCACCCCAATGCTGATCGTGACCGGGACACTGTTCCGGGAACCCTTGCCGGGGGCAGGCGTCTTGGGTTTCTTTTTGGGGCGGGCTCTGCCGCGTATCTGGAAAGCCGCTGATTCGATCACAATCCTTAGATGCTCAAGAAAAGGGATAGTCTCTTCCATGGCTTTGCCGGGAAAGATCACAGTGAATTCCTCGCCCCCATATCGGAATGCCTTGCCTCCCCCGCTCACTTTGGCCAGCTTCGAGGCAACCATGCAGAGTACCTGGTCGCCTACTTCGTGCCCATACGTATCATTCACTTTCTTGAAAAAATCGATATCCACCATGGCAACCGTGTAATGACTGCCCATCCTGTAGAGGAACTCGTTCAGACTGCGTCGCGCGGGCAAACCGGTCAATTCGTCGCGAAACGCCATGGCGTAGGACGCTTCCACGACCGATATGAGCAGGATAAGGCCGGCCGTGCAGAAATAGAACGTGGATACAGTTCCTGGCTTTCGTGAAACCAGCGTGAAACAGACCGTCGCCAGGGCCCAGAAGAAACCGCTTTCGATGGGGCCTTGACGCCTGATAAGTCCACAGCCGAGCAGAAGGAACGCAATTACCATGGCTATCATGGCGGACTGTGGCAACGGCATGGGCGGCAGGCTTTGAAGAATCGACGCCTTGATGATGGGATAGTCGAGGTAGACACTGACGGTATCGTAGTGATACCGCCAGGTGGCGGCAACAGCCAGGGGTTGCGCCAGGATGAGACACACGCGGAATATGCCGTGAGGAGTGGCAATGCCCCGCTCTTTCACGAGAGAAAGGATTGCGAGGTTCAGGGGCAGCAGAATGGCCGTTGAAATCAAGATGAGCTTGCCCAGGGCATTCGCGCCAGGCGCAAAATAAAGGAACACCCTGTCGGCGATCGCCAGCATGAGAACCGCGAAGACCAGCCGGCTCCGGTTAAAGCGCCAACCGAGCAAAACGCTTGTAATCAGAATCGCACCGGGACCAATTTGTACGATCGTGCCCAGCCAGGGGTCAATCAGGTTCCACTTTATGAGGACCACGGCCGCGAAAAACAACAGTCCGCCCGGCACGCAGAAAGAGAGAAGTTTCCTGGCCGTCACGAAACAACTCCCAAGTGATCTCGCATATTTCGCACGTCTCGCTCCCTTACGGTAATATCCAAATGAAGATGGATGCCATGTTCATACCGTTTAGACTGCCAAAGTCCGGGAAAGTGTGCAATCATTATAAGAGCGGATCGTGATTGAAGAAAAGACACTTTTCGCAATTGAAGGATACGCTGAATTCGCGGCGAGACGAAAACGGCTGTTCCCGGCTTTGTGGTGACGAATTCATTCCGGGGCTGCCATGAATTACCCCCGGCGGCTAATGAGTCCCACTGAATGAGTCGAAGTCGGGATCGGCGAACCGGGGACGGCTGGATGCGCGGCGCCCTTCGCGCTGTCGCTTCTCCTCCGCGCGAGAACACCGAAAGCGTACGGAAATGGCGGATGGCTCGATTAATTGGAGCATCCGTGCTTTTGCGGGCCTGGTCACGCTCCTCGCCATCCCCCGTGTCCTCATTGAAAACCACGTACCCAGGCAACTCCCTATGGTTTTTGTTTCCACCCAAAGGTCCAACGGCCTGAGCTGAGTACCCGTGATATCAGGATAAAGGGGCTCCGAGACTTATTAGGGCTCTCACCTCGGTAATACTCCGGAATGATAATAAATACTCAACAAATATGACTGCCTTGCCGAATATCGATATCTGAACGGCTGCATATATGTTGGCAAGTATTAAAATCCAAGTTCCAGATGGAGCCCGAAAATGAGAAAAATGAACCTCAACACAAAGCTTCTATTGTTCGGAATTATCCTTGCCCTTGTTCCTTTGACTTTTGCCAGCATGATTTCCATAAACAAATCGACCAAGTCCCTGGACCAGTCCGCGAGAGAGGAATTTGCCACCGCGTCCAGAAGCCTCGCCGTTATGGCCCAGGTGGCGCTTTCGGGGGAGTTGAAGGTTGTTAAGGGGCTGGCGATGAGACCCACCATCATTCGGGCCGCACGTGCGGGATCCGAGACCGATCCTTCCACTTCCGCGGACGCACTTGCCCAGGCTACCCGTGAGCTTACGGATTTTCGGAAACAATTTGAAGCCGATTACGAGAACATTGTTCTCACGGGTACGGCGGGGAGCGATTGCGCGAACGGAATGAACGGCGCCAATGCAGGGATTTCGCTTAAAGACCGCGATTATTTTAAAGTATCGATACAGGGTAAGCCCAACGTCGGGACTGTCGTCAAGTCCAGAAGCACCGGCACTCCTGTCATACCTGTTTCCGTCCCGGTACTCGGTGATTCGGGAAAAGTCGTCGGCACTCTTACAGCCATGGTAAAGCCGGACTATTTCGGCACGATCATTGCCAACACGAAAATGGGGGAAACGGGGTATGCATTCTTAGTCGATCAGACCGGCATTATCATAGCCCATCCGGACAAGAGCCAGATACTGACAACGAATATAAGCAGTCTTAAGGGCATGGAAGGAATTTCCCGAAAGGCATTGAACCGCGAGTCGGGATCAGACACGTATGTACTCTCCGGCAGGGAGGAAATCGGAGGATATGCACCCGTGGAACTGACCGGCTGGACTGTATTCGCCTCCGGGGCGCTCAGTGAACAGCTTGCTCCCATATACACACTGCAAAAAACGCTGGTGATTTTTGGAATCATCCTTCTGGCATCCGCGATCCTCGTCGCGATCATCTTCGCCAGGAGACTTTCGACGCCCATAAAAGGGGTTGCCCGGGCATTGAGAGAAGGAGCGGAACAGATTGCGTCCGCATCCTCGCAGGTTTCCTCATCGAGCCAGCAACTTGCCGAGGGTGCTTCCGAGCAGGCGGCATCACTGGAGGAGACGACCTCCTCTCTCGAACAGATGGCTTCCATGACGCAGCAAAACGCCGGCAATGCCCGGCAGGCCAACCAGTTGATGACAGAGGCCGGCATGGTGGTTTCGAAGGCGAATGAATCAATGGATAAGCTTACCGCATCCATGGCGGAGATTTCCAGGGCCAGCGATGAGACTTCCAAGATCATCAAGACTATTGACGAGATTGCGTTCCAGACAAACCTGCTGGCCCTCAATGCGGCGGTGGAGGCCGCGCGGGCGGGAGAAGCCGGAGCGGGGTTCGCGGTCGTTGCGGACGAGGTACGAAACCTTGCCATGCGAGCGGCCAATGCTGCCAGAAGCACCGCGGACCTCATCGAAGGCACCGTCAAAAAGGTAAAGGAGGGGTCCGGGATTGTCGGAAAAACGAGCACCGAGTTTCTTCAGGTAGCCGCCAGCACATCGAAAATGGGTGAGTTGGTTCATGAGATCGCGGCGGCCTCCGATGAGCAGGCACAAGGGGTCCAGCAGATCAATAAAGCCGTCGGTGAAATGGATAGAGTGGTTCAGCAAAATGCCGCCAACGCGGAGCAATCCGCTTCCGCATCCGAGGAAATGAATGCCCAGGCCGAGCAGATGAAAGTCTTCGTGGGGGATTTGGTGGAACTGGTCGACGGCGGCGCCGGCAAACCCGCGAGGGGAAATGGCGCGAAAGGAATAGGGCCGAGAGGTTCGATAAGGACTGCCGCGGGTCTGATCCGGCCATCTAAACTGGCGGACGGCGATCGAAAGAGGCTTCCTCATGCCGGCAAACAGGAGTCCCCGGCGAAACATGCTTTCCCACGTGATGAGGAGACCTCCGACTCCTAGTCACAATTAGCCGGAATGCGAAACCGTCCGCGTCACCCGGACAGACATCCCATGTTCCCGAGGTTGCTTCCCAATGGGGTTGGCCTCGGGTCCTTCTTCCCTGAATGACCCGGAATGATAAGGGTTTCGGGTTGCCGGAAAATAGAAACCCTGTCTCGTCCAGTAAAGATGCTATATTGCTTTCGCCCACCCGGTGGTCAGTGCCGGGGAACTGATTAGATTATCCCCGAGCACTCCATGGTGATAAACAACCAAACCAGATGTAATTCCACTGAACAGGGAGGTATTATGCCGGTTGCTGATTATAAGACCTATTGCGGGATGCTTGACAGAGCGAGGGAAAACCGCTTTGCCTACCCGGCAATCAATGTCAGTTCCCTCACCACCGCCAATGCGGTCCTGAAAGGACTGGCCGAGAGCCGTAGCGACGGGATCGTACAGGTTTCGACCGGAGGGGCGGCTTTCGCTTCCGGATCATTAGTCAAGGATATGGTTCTGGGGGCTATTTCGATAGCCGAGCACGTCCACAGGGTCGCCGACCGCTACAACATCACGGTGGCATTGCACACGGACCACTGCCAGCCCCATTTACTGGACACATTTCTCATCCCGCTCGTGGAGGAAACGGAGCGGCGGCGCAAAGCCGGGCTCCCCAACCTTTTCAACAGCCACATGTTTGACGGAAGCTCCCTGCCCCTGAAGGAAAATCTCGACATCGCCGTTCCGCTCCTTGAGCGCTGCCACGCAAGTGACTTGATCCTGGAGGTCGAGGCTGGAGTGGTCGGCGGCGAGGAGGATGGAATCAAAACCGAAGGCGCGCCCGCCGAAAAACTCTACACCACGCCCGGGGATATGCTCGAGGTATCCCGCCGCCTGGGCGCGGTAAGAGGGGCTCGGTTCCTGTTTGCAGCCACCTTCGGCAATGTCCACGGAGTTTACAAACCGGGACATGTGAAGCTCAAACCGTCCATTTTGAAGGAGGGCCAGGATGCGGTGGAAAAGGCTCTCGGCAAGGATGCCCGGTTCGATCTTGTATTCCATGGCGGGTCCGGTTCGCTCCCCGAGGAGATTCATGAGGCCATCGATTACGGGGTCGTGAAGATGAACATAGACACGGACACGCAATATGCCTTCACTCGGGCCATTGCCGACCACATGCTCAAGAACTACGACGCGGTGCTCAAGGTGGACGGAGAGGTGGGGAACAAAAAGAAATATGATCCCCGCGCCTACCTGGCGGTCGCCGAGGCAGCGATGGCCGAACGGGTCAAGGCGGCGGTCAGGGCCCTAAGGGGTACCGGAACCGCCATGGCATAGCTACGGCTTTCGTGACAAACCCCATCTCCACCAGCCGGCTCCCGAGGGGGACAGAGAGGCTGGAATAACGCAGGAGCACCGGAATGGCGAAAAGGACACTGGCACAATCGGATGAAAGTGTTTATTTGGGTGGTCGAACGGGTACCAGCGTAGAGGCATTGAAGCGCACTTTCCTTGAACACCTCTTTCTTACACAGGGAAGATTCATCGAAGTCGCTACCCCCAACGATCTCTACATGGCCCTCTCCTACACGATAAGAGATCAGCTCCTGCACCGGTGGATCAAGACAATCGAGAATTATCTGAATACGGAGGACGTCAAGATCGTCAGCTATCTTTCTGCGGAATTCCTGCTCGGTCCTCACCTGGAAAGCAATTTGATCAACCTCGACATATGCGACGAAGTCCGCAAGGCCGTTAAGGATGCGGGGTTCGACCTGAACATGATCGTCGCACGGGAGCCTGAACCAGGCCTGGGCAATGGCGGCCTGGGCAGGCTTGCCGCCTGTTACCTCGACTCTCTCGCCACCCTCGAAATCCCCTCCATTGGCTATGGCATTCGCTACGAGTTCGGGATTTTCAACCAGGAGATCCGAGACGGATGGCAGGTCGAAAAAACCGATCGATGGCTCCATTATGGAAATCCCTGGGAGATGCGAAGACCCCACGTGGTCTACCGCGTGGGGTTCGGAGGCAGAACTGAATCCTACCATGATGAGAAGGGGCGTTACCGGACCCGCTGGATACCCGACCACACGGTGAGGGGTGTCGCCTACGATACCCCCATTACGGGTTATCATGTGAACACCTGCAATATCCTTCGCCTCTGGCGCGCCGAGGCGGTCGAATCCTTCGAATTCGCGGCTTTCAATGTAGGGGATTATTACGCGGCAGTCGATGCGAAGATCTCCTCGGAAAATATCACCAAGGTTCTCTATCCCAACGACGAACCGGTCCAGGGCAAGGAGTTGCGGCTGGAGCAGCAGTACCTCCTGGTATCGTGCTCCCTTCAGGACATGCTGCGGCTTAACAAAGATGGATGGGGCGACCTGGAACACTTCCACGAGCATTTCGCCATACAGCTCAACGACACCCATCCGGCCATGGGAGTCGCCGAATTGATGCGTCTTCTCCTCGATGAACACGCCATGGATTGGGATGCCGCATGGCACATCACTACACGGGCCTTTGGGTATACCAACCACACACTCCTGCCCGAAGCCCTCGAAAAGTGGCCCGTTGATCTATTCGGACGCCTCTTCCCCAGGCACTTGGAGATCATCTACGAGATCAACCGGCGTTTCCTGGACGAGGTAAGGCAGATGTATCCGGGTGATGAGGCGCGCGTGGCAAGGATGTCCCTCATCGACGAGACCGGAGGCAGGTACGTTCGCATGGCCCATCTGGCCAGCGTCGGAAGCCATGCCATCAATGGGGTAGCTGAACTCCATACCAGGTTGCTCGAAAAAGATGTGTTACGTGACTTCCATGAGATGATGCCCGAAAAATTCAGCAACAAGACTAACGGAGTCACACCGCGCCGCTTCATATTGCTCAGCAACCCCGGGATGAGCGGACTCATAACCCAAAAGATCGGTGACAAATGGGTTGTCAATCCCGATGAACTCAGGCAACTGGAGAAGTATGCCGATGACGGCGGCTTTCGGGAGGAATGGCGCAAGGTAAAGCTCGCCAACAAGAAAAACCTTGCCCGGCTGATCCGGGACCGCACCGGCATAGAGGTTGACCCATCCTCCATGTTCGACATCCAGGCGAAAAGAATTCACGAGTACAAACGGCAGCACCTCAATGTATTCCACATTATCGCGCTGTATAACCGCATCAAACGGAATCATGCCTATGACATTTGCCCCCGGACTTTCGTCTTTGCCGGGAAAGCCGCTCCGGGCTATTTCATGGCCAAACGGATAATCAAACTGATCAATTGCGTGGCCGAGGTTGTCAACAATGACCCCGATGTGGCGGGACGGCTTAAAGTTGTCTTTTTCCCCAATTTCAACGTCAAGAGCGCCCAATTCATATACCCCGCCGCGGACCTTTCCGAACAGATCTCGACCGCCGGGAAGGAGGCCTCCGGAACCGGGAATATGAAGTTCTCCATGAACGGCGCCCTGACGATAGGCACCCTGGACGGGGCCAATGTCGAAATCAGGGAGGAGGTAGGCGCCGAGAATTTCTTCCTGTTTGGATTGACGGCCGATGAAGTCTACTCTATACAAGCAGGCGGATACAGGCCGTTTGATTATTACCAGGCCAACCCGGAACTCCGTGAAGTAATCGATCTCATCGGTTCGGGTCATTTTTCCGGAGGAGACAGGGAGCTGTTCAAACCGTTGGTCGATTCCCTGCTCTACCACGATACGTTTATGCTGTTGGCTGATTTTCAGACTTATGTCGATACGCAGTTCAAGGTCGACGTGGCTTACCGCGGCCAGGAGGGCTGGGCGCAAATGTCCATCCTCAACGCGGCGCGCATGGGTAAATTCTCCTCTGACCGCGCGATCAGGGAATACTGCAACGACATTTGGAACGCGGCATCGGTTCCCCTGGTACTGGCACGGTAATACGCGTCCATTCGGTTCGCGAGGTGGTAAGCCGAGCATCCACGCGGGAGGTTGCGCTGAACAAACGGCGCGCACTCGCACGCGGGCATCTACCCGGGGTAAACCGGGGCCAAGGTCTTTGTCGTCAGGATAGCAACAAGTCACCTGCTATGGGGTTTCGCCGGAGTGTCTTGAGCGAATGCCCCACTCAGCAGCTTATATTTCCAAAACCGCTCGTTCCGAACAGATAGTCCCCGAGAAAAGTGCCGGAGGGCAATCGCTCCCGGCACACCCGTTCTAATTTTCATTTCCACCTCAGTCATTGTTGTATCCTACATTCGCGGAGGCATCGCCATGACCAGAGTGCTCTATGAAAAACGGAACAGGATTGGATACATTACATTAAACCGTCCGGAAGCCCTCAACGCGCTCGATGACGAAACAAACAGCGAACTCTGGACCGTCTGGGATGATTTTGCCCGGGATGAGTCACTGGATGTCGCAATACTGACCGGCGCGGGAAAAGCATTCTGCTCGGGAGCCGACCTGAAGAGCTTTATTCCCAAATGGGAAAAGGCAAACATGCTCGATGCGAGAAGGAACGTCGCCACCGGAATCGGGGGCGGGATCACACGCGGCCAGCACAGGATCACAAAGCCGATTATTGCCGCGATAAACGGTCATGCCATCGGGGGTGGTTTGGAGTTGGCCCTGGCATGTGATATTCGCATCTGCTCGGATAAGGCCAAATTCGGCGTATTTGAAGTCCGCTACGGCCTTCACCAGGGAGATGGAGGAATCGTCAGGCTGATCGCTATAGCCGGGCTCGGCGCCGCTTTGGAACTCACACTCACCGGCCGGGAAGTCAGCGCGGAAGAGGCGTTCCGCCTGCGTCTCGTCTCCAGGGTGGTTCCGCGGGAAGACCTCATGGCAACCGCCGAACAATACGCATCGATGATACTAGGCAACAGTCAACAGGCGATCAGGTCCGCAAAGGAGACAATTCTCGACGTGGCGGGGCGCACCCTTGACGATGCGCTGCGCATCGAGACGCTTAATGCATACTCGTGCCTGGGTGACTTCAGCGAGGCCAGGGAGCGGTTGGCCTCCTTTTACTCCAGGAAATCCTGACGTCTGGACATCCAGACGTCAAATTGGAACTACGAAAGCTATACAAAAACGCGCGACGATCTATTTGGACTCCGAACTCCATCGAGTTCTTAAGCTTAAGGCGGTGGAATCGGATCGCGCTATTTCCGACCTGCTTAATGAGGCCGTAAGGTTGCAGCTCGCCGAAGAAGCCGGGGACCTGTCCTCCTTCAAGGATCGGGTGCGCGAGCTGAATCCGCGATTTGAAGATGTCCCCGGGGACCTAAAGCAGCGTGCCAGAATATAGCATCCTTATCAAGCCATCCGCCGTGAAAGAGATCGAGTCAATCAGCTCCAAGCGAGACCGCCAGGCTATCGTTTCCCTGACTGAAAAGCTTGCCGACAATCCCCGCCCGGCCGCCAAAGACTCTCGGGCCACGACAAGTACAGCGTTCGCAGGGGCCGACCCGGGATTATCCGTTCAGTTGAGGACCAGGAATTGGTGGTGTGGTCCTGAAAGTTGGACACCGCAAGGATGTGTGCCGTTAGAAAGCACCGGGCATTAGTCAAGCGACTCAGTTTGACTAATGCAGCATAACGCCCTCCCAAAAAGAACCGGTTGCCGGTTTGCTACAATAGGCTGGAATTTCTTTATGTTATCTTGCCGAATCGGTGAGACCCCGTTGACAGATCCATGGCGGATTCGGTATGATGCGAGAATTCGGACCTGTCGAAGTGGTCAAAAGCTCAGACAAAAGTTGACTCGGCGGTAATCTCCATCGAAAGGCCTATTAGTAGTTTTTCCGGTTGCTCTCTGATTCCTGTTCTCACTCAAGTCGCGCAAATTACACTTCGCTCCTGGTTCCACCTTTTCCTTTTCCAGTGCCTTGCCGAAGGGCTCCGCCTCACGCACGCCCAAGCATCCGTATATTACGGGGATGGTCCCGGGGCTCCGGTTCGCCTTTTCAGAGCCACCGGCAGCTTGTGGAGACCCTCGGGAATACTTTATGCCTCCAAACCTGATCGTCGCATTCATCACAGGGTTAACCGCGGGCGGCATCGGCTGTCTGGTCGTTCAAAGCGGCCTGCTTGCCGCCTCCCTGGCGCGCCATTTTGAACAGGATCACCCGCCCGCCGCCAACAGGGTGGAAGCGAATATGGGAACCACCCCTCTGCCCCGATTTGTGCTGACCATCTCCCTGTTCCTGTTGGCCAAACTGGCGGCCTATACGTTTCTCGGTTTCCTGCTGGGAGCTTTTGGTTCCGTTCTTCAGCTTACTTTCCCGGCGCGGGTAGTCCTGATGATCGCCATCGGCATATTTATCCTCGGAAACGGCCTGCGAATGCTCGGCGCACACCCCGTTTTCCGCTGGTTCGTGCTCGAACCTCCTTCCGCTGTTACCCGTTTCATCCGCCGCGCCTCCAAAAACGACCTCTCACCGCTCACCCCGCTCTTTCTGGGCGCGCTGACCGTCCTGCTCCCGTGCGGAATCTCCCAGGCCATGATGGCAACAGCCCTCGGCACCGGTGATCCACTCCAGGGGGCGGCGCTTCTCTTTGCCTTCACTCTCGGCACCATTCCGATCTTTTTCTCCGCGGCCTATTTCGCCACCCGCATGGGCGCGGTCATCGAGGGTCATTTCACCCGCATCGTCGCGCTTCTCCTGATAGTGCTGGGCGCGATCTCAATCTTACATGGACTCAACCTCGCCGGGGCGCCGATCTCGCTTCCCCGGATAATCGATCGACTTACGGCGGCGCCCTATTCCCACACCCTGCTCTCGGCCCGGGGGATCGTTCCCGGCTCGGAAGCCGCTCGCACCATTTCCGTCTCCGATGCCGGTTATACCCCGTCGGTCCTTCATCTGCCCGCCGGCCAACCGGTCACGCTCATCTGGACCATTCATGACTCGGCCTGCTGCGCACGGGCGGTTGTCGTTCCCGCCCTGGATTATGAGACGCTCCTGCCTCCCACGGGTCAGGTACCCCTGATGATCCCGGCGCAGAAACCCGGCACGGTCATCTCCTACTCCTGCGCGACAGGCAGGAATACCGGCCGCCTCGTGTTCGATCTGAAAACAACCGGGACAAACGCCGAACAAGTCGAATAGGGAGAACATATTGAAGGTAAAATTCCGCGTGCCTGACATGGTGTGCCCCGATTGCGGCATGCACCTCGAGGGACTGGAAGACGAACTCCCCGGGGTGATACGAATCAAGGCCAGCTACAGAAGGCTCACCATGGAGGTGGAATTCGACGAGACACGGTTGGACATCCATCGGATCATCGCCGCGGCCAATGCCATCGGATACCACCCGGAACCCGCCTCGGCCAAGGCTCCCTCGCCCTCCCCTCCTGGTCCGGCCGCGCCGGTTCCTCCCTCCCCCACTCCGGAAAATACCAGAAGAATCCTCCTGCCCGTGAGCGGCATGACATGCTCCACGTGCGCGGGGGTGATCGAGCGGCAACTGCGCAAGCTGAACGGAGTGTGCGACGCCCAGGTGGATTTCACCGGCGGTAAGGCCGCCGTCACCTTTGATCCGGCTGGAATTGGCCCGCACGGCATCATTTCCGCAATCCGGAGGACCGGCTACAGGGTTCCGACGGGAAAAGCGGAACTGCCTCTGGCCGGCTTGCGCGAGCGCGGCGGTGAACTGGTATTGGAAAAGCTCCTGAGAGAGCGCGAGGGCGTGCTTGACGCCCGTGTGGACCACGAGAACACACGCGCCGAGGTTGAATACATCCCGGGCATGACCGGCATCTCGGACCTTCTGAAGACTATCCGCTCCGCGGGATTCGACCTCGCGTCGGCACATGATATCGAGGAACTCGAGGACGCGGAAGGTGCGGCTCGGGTCGAGGAAACAAGGCAGCAAAAAGCGCTGCTGATTGTAGGCTTGATCTTCACCCTTCCGCTGATCGTTTTCAGCATGGCGCGCGATTTCGGGATAATCGGGTTTCCCCACGATCTGATCGCCATGCTCATGGCGGCGACCATCGTGCAGCTTGTCCCCGGCTGGCAGTTCTACGTCGGCGCTTGCCGCAGCTTGCGATCCGGCTGCGCCAATATGGATGTTCTCATCGCGCTTGGTTCGTCGGTCGCCTATTTTTCGAGCCTCGGGGTGGTCCTGGGCCTTATCCGAAGTCCCAATGTCTATTTCGAGACCGGAGCGGCAATTGTCACCCTGGTAAGGCTCGGCAGGTTCCTGGAAGCGCGGGCGAAAGCGAAAACTTCCGAGGCGCTGAAATCGCTGATGAGCCTGTCCGCAAGAACGGCGAACGTTCAGCGTGGCGGTGGCGAAGTCAAGATTGGGGTGGAGGAGGTCGAACTCGGTGATACCGTCATCGTTCGCCCCGGGGAAAAGGTTCCCGTTGACGGAATTGTCACCAGCGGCCGCTCCGCAATCGACGAATCGATGATAACCGGTGAGTCGATGCCGGTCGGCAAGGCCCCGGGCGACGAGGTCATCGGGGCGACTATCAACAAGGAAGGCATGATAGCCTTCGAGGCCACCAAGATCGGGAAGAACACCACTCTGGCCCAAATCGTGCGGCTGGTTCAGGACGCGCAGGCCGGCAAAGCGCCGATCCAGAGACTGACCGATGAAATCGGCGCCTATTTTGTGCCTCTCGTCCTCGGCATGGCGCTGTGTACATTCCTTGGATGGCTCTATGTCGCCAACATCGAGTGGGCTGGGGCAATGATCAATGCCGTCGCCGTACTCGTCATCGCCTGCCCATGCGCGATCGGCCTGGCCACACCGACAGCGATAATGGTGGGCACGTCCAGGGGCGCTGAAAACGGCATCCTCTTTAAGAACAGCGAAGCCATGGAACGGGCCGGCCGTGTAAACACGGTAGTATTGGACAAAACCGGCACTATCACGCAAGGCCGGCCGGAGGTGACCGATATTATCGCGGCCGGAGACGAGAACCCGGATGATATTCTGCGGCTCTCGGCAAGCGCGGAACACGGATCGGAGCATCCCATCGGGCGCGCTATGGTGAAAGCGGCGCTTGATAAACGGCTGAAACTGGTCGAACCCGAGCATTTCCAGGCAGTCGGAGGTCACGGCATCCGCGCCACGGTCGATAAGAGATCGATCGTAATCGGGAATCCCCGGATGATGCAAAACGAGGGGATTGCGATCGGGGTGCTGCGGGAGCAGGTAGCGCGGCTGCAGGCGATGGGCAAGACCGTGATGATTGTTGCCGCGAATACGCCTCCGGACTTCCACATGCGAGCTATCGGGCTGGTGGCGGTCGCCGATACCGTAAAGCCCGGCTCGCGTGAAGCTATCGCGGAACTGCGCCGTCTGGGGCTCGACATTGTCATGATCACCGGGGACAACAGTTGTACCGCTGAAGCGATTGCCCGCCAAGTCGGTATTGACCAGGTTTTCGCTGAAGTGCTTCCCGGCGGCAAAGCCGACCAGATAAAGAGACTGCAGGCAGCCCCCGCACCCGGCTTGCCCCGCCCGATCGTGGCCATGGTGGGTGATGGCATCAACGACGCACCGGCGCTGACCCAGGCAGATATCGGAATTGCCATCGGGACCGGGACCGACGTCGCAATGGCTTCCGCCGGCATCACGCTGATCAGTGGCGACCTGCGCGGCGTGGGGCGTGCCATTTCCCTGTCACGCGGCACACTGCAAACCATCGTGCAGAATCTGAGCTGGGCCGTATTCTACAATATCGCCCTGGTTCCGATCGCGGGCTATGGACTGCTCAGCCCGATGATCGCGGCCGGCGCCATGACGTTCAGTTCGATCTTCGTGGTATCCAACAGCCTTCGTTTGCGCGGATACAAGGTGCAAACCTTCACTCCGCCGAAACCACTGTGGCGGCAGGGCATGGAACTGGCGCCTCGCATCCTCGCCCCCGCTGGCGCGCTTGCAATCCTCATCGTCGTCCCCATGCTTACCATGGCGGGAGGGGCGGACATCCGCGGCGCAATCGCGGGCAACATGACCCCGCTCCTGATGATGACGATGGCGATCGCCAACGGCCTCATTGCCGTTTCCTACTGGTCCATTCCGGTTTTTCTGCTGGTCTTCATCGCAAGGCGCAGGGACATTCCCTTCTCCTGGGTAATCACCCTGTTTGGCGCGTTCATCCTGGCCTGCGGTACCACCCATTTCGTGCATGTCATTGGTTTGTGGTGGCCGGTTGACTGGTGGCAAGCCACGGTTGACAGCATCTGCGCCGCCGTTTCCCTGGCAACGGCGGTCGTGATCTGGCCTCTGTTGCCAAGAATCCTGGCAATCCCCAGTCCTGAACAGTTGCGCGTGGTGAATCGCGAGCTGATGCGGGAAAAGACGACGCTCGAAAGGACGCAGAGCGAATTACGCAAGTCATATGAAGAGGTGGAGCGGCGTATCGAAAACCGCACCGCTGATCTCGCCCGTGTCAATGAATCACTTCTAATCGAGATCGCGGAGCGGAAACGGGCCGAGGAGTCCGTGCGCGAGCGTGAAGCGCTTTTGAGCAACATCATCGCGAGTGTACCGAACGCCATGATTTATTGCGTCAGGATCGGCCGCGGGGGCATCCGCGAGTTCAAGTACGTCAACGGGGCTGTCCAGGCGCTGCACGGCTGTTCAGCCGAGGAAGCCATGGCCGATGCCGCTCGCCTCTATGGCAACATCCCGGAAGATGAGCAGTCTGGTCTCCATGACCAGGAGGAAAGGGTCGCCGCCGAGATGAGAGAGTTCACGAGGGTTATTCGGCTGCAAACCCCCGAGGACTCCCCCCGCTGGGTCATGATGGCTTCACGGCCACGGCTCCGGCTGGAAGACGGCTCGGTTTTGTACGACGGCATCGAGATGGAAATCACCGACCTTAAACGCGCGGAACTCGCCCTGCGCGAGAGTGAGGACAAGTTCAAGTATGTCTTCGAGCATTCCACGCTCCCCAAGTCCCTCACGTTCCCCACCGGAGAGCTTAATGTGAACCGGGCTTTCTGCGAGATGCTCGGCTATACCGCCGAGGAGCTGCGCAACCGCGGCTGGCGGGAAGTCACTCACCCCGAAGACATCGTCTCGACTCAGGAGATCCTGGACCACATTCTCTCAGGAGAGAAGAACTCGGCCCGATATGTAAAACGCTTTCTGCACAAAAACGGCGACATCATATGGGCCGACTGCAGCATATCCCTGCGCCGCGACAACTCCGGACGACCGCTCTACTTCATGTCCGCGGTAATCGACATCACTGAAAAAAGGAGTGCCGATGCCGAACGCGAGCGGTTGATGGCGGCCATCGAGCAGGCGGGAGAGATCATCATGATCACCGACCCTCAGGGAATCATACAGTATGTCAACCCGGCGTTCGAGACCGTGACCGGTTATCCCCGCCAGGAGGTCCTCGGTAAAACCCCCCGTATCCTGAATAGCGGCAGGCAGGACTCTGAATTCTATCGTAAAATGTGGGAGACCATTTCCGGCGGCGATACATGGGAAGGCCGCATCGTCAACAAACGCAAGGACGCAACGCTCTATACCGTTAACGCCGTGATATCGCCGGTATGCGATACCGCGGGCCGGATCGTCAACTACGTGGCGGTTAAACGGGATATAACGGAGGAGATTCGTCTTCAGTCCCAGCTTCTTCAGGCCCAGAAGATGGAGTCGATTGGGCGGCTTGCGGGAGGCGTGGCCCACGATTTCAACAATATGCTGGGAGTGATTATCGGCCATGCGGAAATAGCCCTTGAAGAACTCGAATCCACCCAACCGATCTACAATGATCTCCGCCAAATCCTCACGGCGGCCCATCGTTCCGCGGACCTGACCCGTCAACTCCTGGCGTTTGCCCGAAAGCAGACCGTGAGTCCCAGGGTGCTCAACCTGAATGAGACGGTGGAAGGCATGCTCAAGATGCTTCGACGACTCATCGGCGAGGACATTGACCTGCTGTGGAAGTCCGGCCACGGTCTCTGGCCGGTCAGGATCGATCCGACACAGATTGATCAGATCCTGGCCAATCTGTGCGTCAATGCCCGCGACGCCATCGGCGGGGTGGGAGGGGTTACCATCGAGACGGATAATGTTGAATTCGATGAAGCTTATGGCCGGGAACATGCGGACTTTATCCATGGAAGATACGTAATGCTCGCGGTGAGTGACAATGGCTGCGGAATGGATAAAGAAGTCCTGGACCATCTTTTCGAACCCTTCTTCACCACCAAGGATATCGGCAAGGGAACGGGCCTCGGACTGGCTACAGTCTACGGCATCGTCAAGCAAAACAACGGGTTCATAAACGTCTACAGCGAACCGGGCCAGGGAACGACATTCAGGGTGTACCTCCCATCCCTGGAAGCCCACGATACCGAGGAGCCACTCCTTCAAAAAGATAAAATGGACCTGCAGGGGACCGAGACGGTGCTCCTGGTGGAAGATGAAGAGTCCATCCTGACCCTGGCACACACCATCCTGGAGCGTTTTGGCTACCATGTGCTGGCGGCCCGCAACCCGGCCGATGCCCTGGGTTTGGCGGTAAGTCATCCCGGCCCGATCCACCTTCTGATCACCGATGTCGTGATGCCGGGAATGAACGGCAAGGACCTCCATGAAAAGCTCCGCGCCCTCAAGCCCGGATTAAAGTGCATCTATATGTCCGGTTATACCGCCGATGCCATTGCTCATCATGGTGTTCTCGAGGAAGGCATACATTTCCTGCAGAAACCATTTTCAGTGAAAACCATGGCTGAAAAGGCTCGGCAGGTGCTGGACAGGTGAGCGGGCTGTTCTGCCGGAGATTTTCCGTGAATCCGGGGATTCGGAATGGACGGGAAGAGCGTTCCGATAACAGGATTAGAACTGAAGGCGCCACTCGAAACGACGCCTCAAGTCCGGTCTGTGCGCCCGGCACGGTCCTTTGTGCCCTGGGCCGGAGCGCCGGAACCGAGCCGGGATCAATTCCCTCGGTCCTAATCCCGATGCGGTCCCGGATTACCGGCTTCGGACCAGTTGTTCTTCCCGGATGTGTAGTTCAAGTTCATAACGGACCGGCAATGCGCGGTTGCAGTGCAGTTCTTCATCGCGCCTTGCCATGCGGGTGCGGGGTGCACTTTACCCGGCGCGGCCGAGGTGCGGGTTCGCTTTCGACCGCGAAGCTTTTTGACTTTCCGGGTGAGTGGAAATGAGCTTCGGTTTGAGAGGCGCAAAGCGGGAACAGGCACGTTCGCCCTTTGATATCTCAGGGCGAACGTTTTCTTGAGCGCAAGTTGGCATCGGTACCGCCATTGCCGGAAAGGAGAGGTTCCGCGATCACTGAGTGGATGTTCGCCCCCTGGGCACCTTGGGAGTCTTTGCCGGGCCGCCTTCCTGCGAAGAAGAAGCGCCGGGCTGGGCGGGAGGACTCTCGCCCGTTTTTTCAATCACGCGGGGCGTTGGCGTCTGAGCCGTGTCTTTAAATGCTCCGTATTTCAGCACGCCCAGGCATTCAACCACGGCGCTATAGTCCTGAGGCTCTGTCCAGCCGCTTATGCCGGCATTTGTGGCGGCAGGGTCCCTGGCGGAGATAGCGACCAGGACTTTGGCAACCTGCTGCTTGACCGCGGCCGGCACATGCTGACAGGCTGCAAAAGGATATTCAGCGTAGAGTTGCGTGGAGTGGATGAGCGGGAAATCATCCTCTATCCGATGAATGATCCTGAAGCTGGCCATCTTGACACTCCCCTCCTGCACCATTTTCTCCAGGATTCCCGTACGTACCGAGCCTCCCGCGACGGCGCCGTTGAGGACTGCATAGACTACATTATCATGGGCGCTCAGTTCTTTTAGCACTAAATCCGAATCCGGATTCATGCCGCTTTCCCTCAGAAGGCGAGCGGTCATAAGCCAGCCTCCGAAAGCGGACCGGGAGGCACAGGCAAAATCCTTGCCTTTCAAATCGGCGAGCGTCTTGATGGGACTGTCGACTTTCACCAGGATTACCGAACCAAACTTGTCCAGAGGCTGGTCCTTGTACAGGTTCACTTGGGTCGCGATAGCCTGGACCCCATAAAGCTTGTTAAGTTCGGCGTACATCGCGGAATTGGTCAAAACGAAATCTATCTTCTTTTCTTTTGTCCACGGGTCGATCTGCTTGTATTCCAGAGGGACAAGAGTAAAGGCCTTGCCGATTTTATTAGTAAGCAGAGTCGCCGTCTCGCCCCAGTCCTTGGTCACCCGCACCGGGCCACGGTTGGCCAGGACACCGATCTTATACTCCTGGTCTTGGGAAAAAGATGTGGATGGCGAAATCCAGAGAAGTCCAATCATAACCGCAACAAGAATCATTCTCCTACTCATATCGCTCTTCCCCCTTCCATTGAGTTTGAATTCTATATTAAGTCGGAAAGTTGACTGATTAACTGAAGAACTATTTGTTATCCAATCATATTTCAAGGTCATTTTATGTATTTTATGTCCTGTCAACAGTAATTAGAAATTCTTATAATCATCGATTATGACCAATCAACCAGAAAACCGGGAAAGGTTCATGCGCGCACTCAAAATAACCAGTTCATGAGTTGCCAATTTCTTTCACAATTTCGAATCTCCAACCGAAAACCTTGGAAGCTGCCCCGCAATACAGTCAGCTTCACCACCAGAAACGACCCGGACATGATATGACAAATAATTACTAATCGATGAAAGATCTTCTCCAGGATTGGTAACTAATAATTCCCGCCGCGAGACAGTTCCCTGTTTCGTTCTGCTCTATCGGCACCCAATGGACTTCAAATCCATTCCCCTACGGTGGCTCATTTTTCGGGAGGACCCGAGGTCACTTTCTTCCACGCTCTTCCCGGTTGCGTTCAAGCCTTTCTTGTGTCGAGAATGCATATCAGCCAGGATGCCGGTACCTGACCATTACATCACTGTGGACGGGCGCCATATTCCCGATCACCCGGCGCGTCTTTTCCTCGCCGGCGGGCGAGGCGGGCGCCCCTGTCGGCGGGCACGGCGGCAAATGGAAGCGCCATCTTTCTTCCGCTCCTCATAACCCCGAAAGCGGACCCGGCTGAGTATCGCGAATATGTTCAAAAGGCATTTGCCGAGGATGCGGGCAGGGTTCCGCGAATCGTTTCACCTCGCAGCGGCAGGGAGACGTGGAGGCGTTTCGACCGGGTCATTCCCTCAAAGTGCTTCGGAGCGTGGGTGGACTTCATGGTCCGAAGCCCGGGAAATGCAAAACCTCGCTGGTTCGTGCCGGACGAAGCAGCCCCCGGATGCAGGGGCATAGTAAGGCGCGGGCAATCAACAGGAGACAGGCGGACACTGTGCGTGATACGGAGTTGCGTTCAAGATGAGTCTATCCCTAAATTGCAGATGCCGTTCAGAATTGACCCGTTCTACCCTTCGATACCTCAGGGCGAACGGGGGTATATCCTCTTGAACGCAAATTAGTATGAGGCAGGTTTTCCGGCCTGCCGCTCTACCCTTCGATACCTCTTCCACCGCCGGGAGTCCCGGAAGTGCCGGATGATATTAAAAGAAAAACTTAGCCTTAAGCAGGAACGGTTCCATTCAGCCATCCGGACTCCAGCCCGGATGGCCTCGCCACGGGAGAAGCCCATGAAGACCATGCACGGGACACACGCGGCAAACCGGATAGATCAATCCGTATATCTATACCGGTACGCGAGGATTCGCTTATCGAATGTAATCTCATCAAAAACATTATTTCCGATGCAATGAATATGCAGACGTACGTCGATCTTGTATTCGTACCGGGAAGATTGTATTTTGCGCTTGCCTGATGTACATACGGCCAGAATCAGAGTGCGCGTAGCGGGGGCTGACCCGGCGCCGGGAGTTGCCGGGACCGCGGAGGTCGTGCTTGACCCGTTTTGCTGCAAATTTCGAGTTCGGATGGAATTTGCCGGCCGGCACACCTACACGGCGCGCATTTATTGCGGGGCGGCATTTTCTATAAGCTAAAAGGTTTTCGTCGATGGGGTTTCTCGTTACGGGTGGAGCCGTGCTGCAGTGCTGCTTTGGCGCGGCCCCATCCACGCTGATGGTGCCGCCGACCAACAAGGTGACGGTCTCCCTTTATGCCGCGACCATCATGGACAATAAACCTTTCGTTAACATAATGCCATTCGGCATGTGCTCGAATCCCGCCAACCCCTTGGTAGCCGCCGCCACGGCTGCGGCCGCGGGGGTGTTGACCCCGATGCCCTGCGTGCCCATCACCATGGCGCCGTGGGTGACCGGAATGCCGACGGTTCTGATCGGCGCGTTCCCGGCGCTGACGGATTCCAGCATCCTGATCTGTACGTGGGGTGGAGTAATCAAGATCAACACCGCGGGACAATTCAAGGTGCAACTCTAGCGGAGCGGAAATGGTCCGTTATGCGTCGTGCGCATCGTCCTGGAAATTGCGGCACAGTTTTTGCGTGTTGGGTTTGCCGTGCTTCCGCCTGGAACGGAGCACGGGATCGAGCAGTGTTGTAAGCCTTTCGTCGTGAACACCTGGAAAGGCCATTCCATCACCAGTCTCACGAAGGGACCGCGAATTGATCATTGAAAAATTCAGCTCGAAAGCGCAGGACGCCATTGAGAGAGCTTGCCGGCTGGCGGTAAAGAAAGAACACCGGTGGGTTACACCGTGGCATCTGGTCTATGGTTTGATGGAGCAGGAAGGCAGCCCCGCGCAACGCTACCTGGAACAGGCGGGCGGCAATATGGAGGTGCTGGGCACAAAACTCAACAGCCAACTCCTTACGCAACCGAAAGCTCATCTGGAGAGCCAGCAAACCCCTATAAACCGGGAACTCGAAAAGGTATTCATCTGCGCCCAGGAGGCCGCGACAAGCCTCGGGGAAAAATACATCGGGATCAATCACGTCCTTTTGGGAATGCTTGAATCGCAGGATCTTCTGGCCCTGTTTTCCGATTGCGGGATCGATAAGGACGGGTTCGTGTCCGTTCTCAAGCAGGTCCCAAAGGGCAAGTTCAAGGCCGAAAGCGCCCCAGGCGAGTTCGAATATCTCGCAAAGTACACCAGGGATTTGACTGAAAAGGCGCGCAACGCTGAACTGGACCCTGTCATCGGCCGTGACGACGAAATCCGTCAGGCCATACAAATCCTGAGCAGGAGACTCAAGAACAATCCCATCGTAATCGGGGAACCGGGTGTAGGGAAAACAGCCATTGTGGAGGGACTTGCCCAACGGATTGTGCAGGGGCAGGTGCCGGAAGACCTGAAGTACTGCTCGGTGCTTGCACTGGACCTGGGACAACTGATCGCGGGGGCGAAATACAGGGGGGAGTTCGAGGAAAGATTCAAGCGGGTGCTTGAAGAGATTACCAGCGCGGGCAACATAATCACATTCATCGATGAAATTCATACTCTCGTCGGCGCCGGATCATCGGAAGGCGCCATGGATGCCTCGAACCTCATCAAACCAGCCCTGTCACGGGGAGAGCTTCGCTGCATCGGGGCCACGACGATCGAAGAATACCGCAAGCATATAGAAAAGGATGCCGCGCTGATGCGCCGCTTCCAGACGATTCTCGTCGAAGAGCCCTCCATCCAGAACACTCTTTCTATTTTGCGCGGCATAAAAGAAAAATACGAAGCCCATCACGGCGTCAGGATAGCTGATTCGGCTCTCGCCGCCGCCGCCAGTCTTTCTTCCCGCTATATCACGGACCGATTCCTCCCTGACAAGGCAATTGATCTCATCGATCAAGCCGCCGCCACCGCCCGGATCGCTCTGAGTTCAAAGCCCGAGGCGATCGACAGGATCGACCGCGAGATCGTGCAGAGGGAAATCGAACTTCGCGCGATCAAAGACGAGACGGGCAAACAGGCCGAGGAGCGCGTCAAGACCCTCATGAGCGAGTTGGCCGAGTTGAAGGAACAGAGCGAGGGCCTTACAACAAAGTGGGAGCGTGAGAAAAAGGCCCACACGGAGATTCAGGAGGCGAAAAAGAGGCTCGAGGAATCAAAGCGGGAAATGGAGCAAAAAGTGCGGGAGGAGGATTTCTCGCGGGTCGCCGAACTGCAGTATAAAATCATCCCCGCCGCGGAGAAGGTCCTCGCGGACTTTGGCGACATGGAGACCTCGGAAGATGGATCTCACCAGGTTGTGGATGAAACGGACATCGCCGAAACCGTCTCGCGCTGGACCGGCATCCCCGTTGCCAAGATGATGGGTTCTGAAAGAGAGAAACTGCTTGGCCTGGAAGAACAGCTTCGAAAACGCGTGGTTGGCCAGGACGAGGCGCTCACGACCGTATCCAAGGCCGTCCGACGCGCGCGGGCGGGAGTCCAGGACCCCAATCGCCCGATTGCTTCCTTTCTCATGCTCGGACCGACTGGAGTCGGCAAAACCGAGTTGGCGAAAACCCTTGCGCAGTTCATGTTCGATGACGATCGCAACCTGATTCGAATCGATATGAGTGAGTTCATGGAGAAGCATTCCGTGGCACGTCTCACGGGGGCGCCTCCGGGGTATGTCGGCTACGAAGAGGGCGGAGTTCTGACCAATAAGGTCCGACGAAAACCTTATAGTGTCATTCTGCTCGATGAGGTCGAAAAGGCCCATCAGGATGTATTCAATCTTTTCCTCCAGGTCCTGGACGATGGACGATTGACGGACGGCCAGGGAAACACCGTTAATTTCACCAACACCATCATTCTCATGACTTCCAACCTGGGAGCGGAACGGATTGAACCGGTCGAGACAGAGGAAGAAAGGCTGCGGATGAACCACGCAATCATGGATGCGGTGCGTTCCCACTTCCGCCCTGAATTTCTCAATCGCCTCGATGACATACTGATTTTCAACCAGCTCACGGCGGAAGCGATGATACCCATTGTCGAGATTCAACTCAAAAGACTGCAGAGCCTGGTTACCGACCGAGATATACATCTGGAGGTATCCGACGATGCCAAGATTCTGCTCGCGGAAGCGGGCTTCAACCCGGTCTACGGCGCCAGACCGCTGAAGAGGGTGATACAGACGAAGGTGCAGGATCCGCTCGCCGAGGACCTCATCGCGGGCAGGATTCAGGACGGCCGGACCGTTGCGATTGGCGTTCGGGACGGCGTATTGGATATCCGGGATGCCGACGATAAGACATCCCCGCAAGCCGCTTTCGTGGAGGAGGCAGAGGTCGGACGGCCGGGTTCCACGCCGCCGGAACAGGGAAGGGATACCGGAGATGAGGATTTGATCAGCAAGGGATCACCGTCCTGATGCGCCGGGGGATATTTCGCATGCAGTGTGGGCGGCTCGTGGTCTTCTCCATATCCGCGCCCAAAATGCTCCCTGTAGACCGATAGATGGGCGGGCGCCCGCGTGGATGTGCCGACGCCCGGTGAATGGAACCAAGTGGAGGGGGCGGTAAGAAACATGGACGTTGCCAAGGATGTTCTGGCCAAGCCTGCTGTGACTCGATACTTGAATTGGGAGTTCTGGCCCTATTATCTCACCGCCCTCCTGGTGACGGTGCTCCTGCTCCTCCTGTTGTTCCTCGTGCTGCGCCGGCGGTCTCGCTTACTGGCTGGCAAACTCGGCGCATGGAAACACGTGCCGGGCGGTTTGATGAACAAGGAGGAACAGATACCGCGCTCCAGCCTGCGAAAGGTATGGAAACAGTTCCTCGCCCAGATTCCGCATCAGTTCCGAATAGCCATAAAGACTTACCGGCCCTTTATCGTCCTTGGAGAATCCGGGGTCGGCAAGAGCCTTCTCATCGAGAACAATACCGACTGGCGGGGACAGGCCAATCGATTCTACCCGAGCTATACTGTCGATCCACTTCTCCAGATCTATCTCGGGTCGAATACGATTGTGATGGAAATCCCCCCGCCGTTGCTCAACAACACGACGCGACAGGCCCGCAACGCCCTTCTGACCCTTTGGAAGCCAATCTTCACGGATCGGGAAGCTACCGTCATCGTGGTGCTGAGCGCTCCGTCCCTGATCCAGGAATTCCCTGAAAATATCCGCAGGACCGCCGAGATGCTGCGAGGAAAAATCAACATCCTCGCGAGCGTGCAAAAGAGGCCTGTTCGCGTGCACCTCGTCGTCAGCCATATGGACCAGATGGACGGGTATGCGCCCCTCGCGGATTTCCTTGCCACCGCGGACATCCCGCTCGATATCGACCTGGAACCCGAGGCTGTCACCGAACGTATCGCGGCCGGCCTCGAGCCTTACGAAAGCATTCTGCCCAAGATTCTCACGAACAAGTCCGCGGATGACTACCTGAATGTTGTGTCATTCTTCAGGGCCGCACCGGATATGTTCAGGGTCCTTTCTTCGTTCACGAAAATACTCCTGAGCCATGACCCGCTCTCGCCGACTCCGCATGTCGCCCGGGTGTGCCTGACTTCCAGGTACGGGAAAGATGCACCGGGGGCAAACCCGTTCCTGTGGGAAATGCCCGAGGAGCTGCCTAAAAGGGCCATACCCAACCTGCGCCATCGCTGGGCGGCCGCAGTCGTTCTGGCCCTTGGACTTGCTTTTTTGGGGGGTTCATACTGGCACGAGCGGACCACCGTGACCCGGGCGGATGAGATCCTGGGGCGGATCGACATGGCCCCGATCCAGGAATACAATGAATACACGCACGAACTCTTCATGAAGGTCTCCAAGGACACGAAAGAGAACATTTCATTTTTCCTGCCTCCCCTGTTTTTTCCTGAAGCCGTGGAGAACGTACGGGCACACTTCGTTCGTGGCATTCGCAAGTACTATCTGCTGCCCTGCTGGCTGGGTCTCAAGATGAAGGAAGATGTCGCGGAGGGGGCCGTCTACCTCCTCGGGCTGCTTTACGCCACTCACGACAATGACCTGGGAAAGCTTGTGATGGCCCAGCCCGACGAATGGCGCAAAGCCCTCAATCTGCCCATTTCCCTTGTCAACGATTATGTGCGAAACAGCGATGGCTATAAGAGTGTGCCGATGGACCTCGACAACATGCCCATCGGAAGATCATCGTTGGAGCGGCCGACGGACAACTCCCTGCCGTGGATGCTGTTTTTCAACAAAATCAAGAAGGCCTGCAACGAGCCATCCATAAACAAAGAGTATCTGCACGCCCTCCAAAAGGAGGCGGATGGTTTTCGCAAAGTTGTGGACAGGATCGCCCGCTACAAACTGACGGACACAATCATCACCTTCCTGAGGCGTGACACCCCGGTAGGAAGCCAGATCAAGTGGATTCAGAAAAGAGATGTGGTGCTGGAGCAGGAATCCCTGCGGGAATTCTTCTACAAGATCGGCGAGAAGGACATCGATTATCCCACCGTGAGCGACATCGGACTGGCCCAGTTCATCGAAAGCATGAAGGCCATGACCGCCCTGAACAAGCATGCGGAGACAAGGGACTACCAATTCAGCTTCGGTGGTGAGAAATTCGTCTTTAATTCCGCGACCTGGGACGATCTGATCCTGCGAAGCCGCCTCACGCTTTTCATGCGTGAGTTCGTGGCACAGAACAAGCGTACCGACGGAACGCTGTTTTTCGGCAAGTCCAGCTCGATAGGTTATCCCGACCTCGTCATGAACCCGTCGAATGACGGACTTCTGTTTTTTGTTGGAAAAGGAAAAGTTGACGGCAAGTTCACCAGGAGCGCTTTCGAAAACCAAGTCAAACCGGTGCTCAACGAACTTCCGGGCCTGCTGCAATCCCTTCCTGTCGTGGAAGAGGAGAAGAAACGCTTCTCGCACTTCATTCTCAAACAGGCGGAAGCCTATGCGGACCGGTACGTCGCCGCTTACCGTGCATATTATTCTCAGTTCCGGCTCGCGGCGGACACGCTCGGCGGCCTGAAATACCTGTTGAAGCAGATCCAACTCCCCTCTTCGCCTCTGCAGGATTTCCTCGGCGCCATGAAAGAAAACACCGTGCTGGACATGGGCGACAACCCTCTTCTGCGGCAATTCGCCAAGAAGCTCGGCACCTTTGAATTTATTCGGCGTCTGATGACCGAAAAGGACAGTACCTTCCCCGAGTTCGACAAGTATAAAGCCATGCTCAAACAGATGGATGACGAACTCGAAAGCAATGATCCGTTCGCCGTCACGAACAAGGCCGACGACGCCAACGAACTTAAGCGGATACTTTCTCCCGTGGGCAGGATCAGTCTCGGCATACAGCGGGGAGAACCCGAATCCTATTCGAACCTGGTACGGAGGTGGCTCAAGAGCGTCGGTATCGATTCCGAATGGCAGCAGCTTTTTCTCGATCCGGTAGCAATTGCTTTCGCCCTTGGCCGGAATGACGTCGAAACCTCCGTCGATAAAATCTGGTCGGACCTCTCCGAAACCTATGTCAAGCCACTCTTCAGCAAGTTTCCATTCAATCGGGAATCTGAAGTGGAGATCCCGCCCACTGACCTTGAGCGAATCGCTCATCCGCAGGGAGCCTTCTGGAAAACATTCAAGGACTACCTTGCGCCCGTGTGCTCTGAAAACGCCGGGTTTTGGACCGAGAGGATATCGCCGCTGGGTGTGTTCCGCATTCCCGACGGTATGCTCAAAAGCGTTAACCAGATGTCGCGACTGGCAACGGTACTGTGGAACAGCAAGGGCGCCGCGCAGCCCATCGTGCTCCAGATCAAACCATTGAAGCTGCCGCCCCGCACCGAACACGCCCCGCTCGCGATCCTGTCGTATCTGCGTTGCGAAAAGTCATCGGTTTTCGCCTTCAACCAGCAACCCGCCTGGCAGAAGATCGAAGTCGAATGGTGGAAGGCACAGACTTCGGCGGTGGGAGTGGAGTTCGAAGCCTTTCAGGATGCCGGGAAGAGTTACCGTGAAATCACCATTCCCGAGAGGTACTGGAGTTTCTATCTGCTTCTCGGCAAAGCGGCCATCGTGGAAAAGAGTCTTCTTTTCTGGCGTGTAAGCGGACCTGCTCCACACTCTCAGGAGGTAAGAGTCGGGTTTACAATGCAGTCGGACCCGTGGGCGGTATTCCGCCTGAACCAATAAGCAACGGGGTAGTCAATGATATGGAATCTATCGGGTAAGGAAGGGACAGCACAGTCCGGCCGCCGTGGAAGCGTGAACGGTTTTGCCACCGCGCGGCGAGTCCGGGCTGTTCTGTTGCTTGCGGTCATGGTCTTCTGCTTCGGTTGCGCAAGCAGACGGCCGCCCCCGCCACAGATGAAGCTCTTCGTGGAGTCGGAACAGGCCATAAATAACGGGCAGCTCTTTTATCTCGTTGTGCGGGCCGTTACCGACAAGCAGTTTCTCACGGAAAGTTATCAGACCGTGGCGGGCCTGGTCTTTGCCGATCCTCCCGACAAGACGGTCATCAGCTCTCACGTGATTCTTCCCGGCATCACCCAGGAGTTTCAAGTGATTCAACCGGAAGAGAGCCCCGTGGGTTTTTTCTTTATGCTTACGGAGCCCGGGGATCAGTGGAAGAAGCTTATCGAACAGCCATTGGCCAAAGAATACATGATCAGGATTCACAAGGGCGGAATCATGGTAACGGCACGAAGAAGCGGCTGGAAGCGAGCCCTGTGGCCTTTCGGATCCTGACGAATTTTTCTGTATGAGCGCACAAGATGCCGAATCGCCTGGATTTATCGCTTATCGAAAAAGATCTCGTGCGGGAGGCCCGTGAGCCTGCCGGGCCGATGCGATGGCTCCGCGAAAGCTACGAAGCGCCCGACGCTTTCTGGCCCGCGTTGCTTTCCTCCAACGGGACCTTCTTTGCATGGCCCTGCAAGAGTCGTTTCGGTGGGAATTACGATTTTTTCCACGACATCTTCGCCCGCAACCGTCAGAACCCATCACCGGCATTCCGGTGGCATGAGGAAGGGGGGGGGTGGAGAGAACTCGGTTATGCCCAACTCGGAAGGCTGGCGGCTGGAAAAGCTGCTCTTTGGGCGAGTCTCGGCGCCGTTGCGGGCGGGAAATTGTGCATCGTATCGCAGATCAATGAGCAATTTCTGATTTCTCTGCTTGCGGCCCTGAAAATAGGCTTGGTGGTTTCCATTCTGCCGCCCCGTGGCGGAGCTTTTCTGAGGAGGCGCATCGACGCCGTGGTTCCGGATTTTATCTGGGCGAGCGAAGAGCATGCCCCCCTGCTGGCGGAGTACCGGAATATCCTGCTCTCGGAGAGCGCCACCGGGAAAATTGAAGACAACGACGCGCGGTCACACTCCTATAGGGGTTCCGAAGCTTTTGCACTCTGTTTTGACCCATCGTCCGCGGAGCCTCATGTTCCCAGGGAACTGAGCGCCGAGTCCGCCTACCTGGGAGCCGTCCGGGACGGCATGATTGCCTTGGGGCTGAAACCGGGACTGGGCGTGGCCGCGCCAGGGTTTTGCATCATGGAGACCCAGCCCGCGATGCTGCTGGCCTGCCTGTTGAACGGCGCGACCTATGTCCATCTTACTGAACACGACCTCTCGCGAACGCCCGGGTTGCTCACCGAGCAACCCTTGAAGGCCGTGGGCGTGACAGAGTTTACTCGGGAAAAGCTTCTGCGGGCAAGAGTGGAAATTGGCAAGAATTGGGATTTCTGGTTCCGTGACCCGGCCGAATCCCAAAATATCGTAGCCTGGAACGAATTCGCCGAGGTTATGAAGCTCCACGACGTCTTTTCGGGAAACCAGCGATGGAACGCCTCCCTTGGCGGGTGCATACTCTTCTCGGTGAGGCGCAAGGGATCGCCGCATCTGAACATTTTGCCGGCGGCTGGAGTTCCATGGCATCTTACCGATCCGGCGGACGAGGGACGCTATTCCTTGTGGAGCCATGGCTGGTTTTCAGTTCAGGCTCGTGGGGCGGAGAAAGACGGCATCACGGCGGGAGGCATGCTGACCGAGGACCGGAATGAGTGGATATTCGTCCGGCCCGTATTCGCGGGTCGCGCGGGAAAGTGCTATCCGGCGCGAGAGGTGCTGGAAGCCCTCTCGGGAATTGCCCATGGCTCCTCGTGCTCCCTGGTCGAGGTGCCCGCATCGCGCTCGGATGGCTCATCGATTTTCGTTCTGCTCGTTTTCGCCGGTGGCGGGCGGGTGAGTGAAGCGTCCATTTGCGAAGGCATCCGTATGAGGATATTCAGGGAACTTGGGAAGGAATTCCTGCCCGATGCCATACGGGTTATCACGTTGCACCCAAGGCGGCGCGAAGACGGAAGCATCGATCATGAATGGTGTGGAAAGGAGTACCTGTCCGGAGGACTCACCCGTCGCGAGAGGGGGGAGGTGTACCAACGTATTACGGAGTTAAGGGACTTGATACACCTGTCACGCTAAGAATCCGGCCGGTGCCCGGAAGGACCGGCTCCTCTCCAGCGCGGATCGGATGGCTGGTTTGGCATGGTTATTGGAATATCTCTGAAGCTCTTGCGTAAGTGTACCGATGTAAGGACCTGAAAAGCGTCCAGACGGCGCCATTACGATACGGATTCTTTGCCGCGGGCGGTCCCGATCAGCGCCGCCCTGGATAGTGGAGGCGAAGACGGAATGGGTGATGGGGCCTTCGGCAACGGGCTGAGCCAAGTCTGGATTGTTCGGGCTTCTCTATGGCGACCAGACACGAAAGGAGTAGATGCATGGCAATCCAGGACGAAATACCAAAATCACGTTTGACGCTGAGGTACAAGACGGAGATTAACGGCCAGCCTGAAGATATTACGCTTCCCCTCAGGTTGGCGATAATCGGAGATTATTCAAACGGCAGTTCGGGCGACCGCAAGGTTGACCTGGAAGAAAGACGCTTTCGCAACCTCGACGGCAGAAATACCGATGCCGTGATGAAAGACATGGGTATCCGCCTGAAATACGCCGTACCCAACAAGATCGATCCCGATCGGGAAGATGATCTCCAGGTGGATATCCCGATTCAGTCCATGAAGGCCTTTTCTCCGGATCAGGTTGCCAACCACGTCCCCAAACTCAAGGGGATGCTGATGCTCAAACGGCTTTTGGAGGAAGTCGTCTCCAACGTCGACAATCGGAAGGATTTCAGGAGGCTCTTGGGAGAGTTGTTCACCGACCAGGAAGCATTGGCAAAGATGATTGAAGAACTCAAGGGGTTCGAGAGCTTCAAACTCCCCGCCGCACCTGGGGCGGAAGAGAAAAAAGCATAAATCCAAGCCTGTCGACCCGGTGCTATTCTAAGGAGGAAAAGCCAACATGGCTGCTGAAACCGAACAATCTGTCAAGACGGAAACCAAATCTGAAGCTCTCGATCTCAAGCGGTTTCTTTCCAGCATGCGCCTGAGCACGGAGATTGCGGAACCTGTCCCGATGGTGCAGGAAGGTCTGACGGTTATCAAGGAGGATGTGCGGGATGAGGACCGCTTCATTTCCGGGATGGCCGCATTTTTACTGAATATCGACACATCCGCCGGGCGTTTCGATAAAGGAATGATTCAGGATTTGATCGCGCGCATTGACCTTGCGGTCAACGCGCAACTCAACGAAATAATCCACCATGAGGATTTCAGGCAACTCGAGTCCAACTGGCGTTCCCTGAACGATCTCATTCTCAACACCAACTTCAAAGCCAACGTGATGTTGGATCTTCTGGACGTCAGCAAGGATGAGCTTTTCGAGGACTTCGAGGCAAACGCCGTCGATATTACGGGAAGCGCGCTGTTCAAGAAGGTTTATATCGCGGAGTATGACCAGTATGGAGGCAAGCCCTTCGGGGGAATAGTCGGATTGTATGATTTCCAGCATACCCCCCAGGACGAGTTCTGGCTCAGGACCATGGGCAAGATAGCGGCCGCGAGCCATGCGCCCTTCATCGGATCGGTTTCTCCCAAGTTTTTCGGGTGCGATAATATTGAAGAATTATCCGCGATCAAGGACCTCGAGGGCTTGATGAACCATCCGAAATACGGTTCATGGAACAAGCTGAGGGATTCGGAAGAGGCCGCATACCTGGGGTTGACCTTGCCCAAATACATCGTGCGCCTTCCCTATGATCCCGAGACCAACCCGACGGGAAAGCTCCCCTTCAAGGAAAGCGTCCAGGGAGGCTCGAACCAGGATTACCTCTGGGGCAGCGCGGCGTCCCTGTTTGCACAGAACATGGTGCGCTCGTTCGTTCAGTCGGGGTGGTGCCAGTATTTGCGCGGCCCGAAAGGCGGCGGCCTCGTGACGGGCCTGCCCGTGCACACTTTCAATATCCGCGGCGAAGAGGAATTGAAAATCCCCGTCGAGATGTCCATTCCGGACTACCGGGAACTGGAGTTCGCCAATGCGGGCTTTATTCCTCTCATCTATCGCAAGGGTACCGCCGACGCGTGTTTTTTCAGCGCGCAGTCACTTAAAAAGGCCAAGAAATTCAAGGATCCCAAGGACAGCGAGAATGCTCAGTTGGTGACCAACCTGGCCTATACCTACTCAATCACCCGGATTGCGCACTATGTAAAGTGCATCATGAGGGACAATATCGGAAGCAGTGCCGATGCCGCATATATTCAGCAGGCACTGGAAAGCTGGATCTTTCAGTTCGTCACCACCGTGGTGAATCCCGATGACCTGACGCTGCGCTATTACCCGTTCAAAGCGGCATCTGTCGAAGTGACGCCCAGGGAAGGGATGATCGGGTGGTATGACTGCAAGATGAACATTTTGCCCCACATCCAGTTTGAAGGCATGGACGTTGAATTAAGACTTGATGCCCGTCTCTAGGCGGGAGCACCCCGTTTCAACGGCTCATGCCGGCGGTTTTGGTTTACAGCCCCTCCGGGGGTTTGTTTATCCCCGGATCGCGGGCGGCAGCCGGCGCCCGTTAACGGGCCGTTTGGAGCGGGTTCGTATTTTCCGTGCCGGGAGAGGGTCCGGCCGTCATTGACCGAGTCCCGTGATTTGCCGTCATGCATGAGCATGCAAATACGACACACGGGAGAGTCCGAGACTTCCATTAAACTCCAGAGCAAAAGGATGTTAGACGATGGCTACCAACAGCTACAATTGCAGTGTCTACCAGGGTTTCAACTTTCAGAAGGATTCTCAGGATCAAGTTGGTCATATCGTCGCTCTCAAGTTGGGAACCAGCCAATTGTCCGCCGACCTGAGTGTTACCGATCCGACGTCGGCGAACATGGCCACTTACGTAAAGGTGGTTGGCGTCGTTTCATCCATCTATTGGAACGGCGGCTACGCGGACCCGATCCAGTTCTCCTGTCAGGTCAGCACTACCAACAAGAACACCCTTGCCACACTCCAGCATCAGAGCATGGCCAACACCGAAGTGGAACTCAACTTCAACATTTACGATTACGACCCGGATGCAAAGGTTTACTTCAAGTGCTATCACACCAACGACACCGCGGTGAAGGGCCTCATCATGAAGGCAGGGGGCGATCTCCAGTTTAACATCACCATGGATCAGTCCACGGAAATCGTCAATCCCAAGAACTACACGTTCTTTTTGGGAGTGATGCCGCAACCTCAGAGCCAGGACATCATGATGGCGGTGTCCAATACGTCCAAATTCGCGAAGAAGTGGGGCGTTGCCGTCGGCTAGGGCCGGCCCGGACGGATTTCCGCACGCAAAGGTTTTCGGTGTAGTCTATGGTGCTCGGGGCTTCACGT
The DNA here is from genome assembly GCA_039679945.1 of Syntrophobacter sp. Lineage (GTDB taxonomy): Bacteria > Desulfobacterota > Syntrophobacteria > Syntrophobacterales > Syntrophobacteraceae > SbD1. The sequence goes on from JBDKTY010000130.1 coordinate 44,693, forward strand.
TTTCGGTCCCGGGCGCCATACAGGCCGCGAGTAAATACTGCATGGCCCCGCGCTTGATTTAATATGCCTCCGAAAACCTATTGCCTGCATCCAAGTTACCCATGGGGTCCCGGGAAACAGCAGACATGAATGACAAACTGGGTCGAGTACAATGGGAAATGGGGCAGACACTGCTGCCCGAGCACCTTATCGCTCAGGAAGAATCGTTGGTCGCCGAAGCAGCCCTCAGGTTTCGGGCCCATGGATTGCCTGATTACGGCATTGCCAAACTGCAGTGGAATGAAACCCTTTTACTCCAGGGCGTGTTCGCAATCCAGAGCATGGTCCTCATCCTGCGTTCGGGGCAGCTTCTGAGCGTGCGGGAAAACGCAACCGTCTCCCCCTTTAATCTGAACGTTTCTGGCAGCATGAACGCGCACATCTACTGCCATCTGCTCAATGACGATGACGGTACGGAGGACCCCGGACAAACAGCCTTCACTGCCGCGGAGAGCGCAAACGACACGGTAAAAAGAATCATGCGGCGCCTCGTCCTGTCTTCCGAACAAACTCACCGCGAAGCGGTCGAGACCATCAAACTGGCCGAATTCGTCAAGACGCCGGATGGTGAATGGAAGCTTTCAGCGGACTATATTCCGCCGCTGCTCCAGGTGGGATCTTCGCCATTCCTTCGGCCGGAACTGGAGGAACTTCACCAGGCGCTTGACCCCTTCCAGAAAAAGCTCTCCCAGGAAATCGCCGTGAGCTACCTGAGCGGGGACAGCATGTTCAGCGCGAAGCATTGCATGAAGTGCACCTTGCACATAAAACGATTCACGGCAAACATCCTCAAGCAGGTACATCTGCACCCGTATTTCGTTTATGAAGAGTTGAAACGGTTCTACACCGAGGTCTGCTTCTACCAGGACACGATGCCGCAATTCATAGAGGACAGCTACGACCATGACCGCCTCGGCGAATGTTTCCAAAGGATATTCGAGCCCCTGAGGCAAGAACTTCAAATGGTTCATCGCAAAGCACCGTATATTCCGTTCGAGTTGAAGGAAGCCCTTTTTTCGGTATCGTTGCCCTCCGAACTCCGGGAAGCCAAGGAAATCTATTTTCTCGTGCAGAAACCTCACGTAAATGTGAAGATGATGCTGGACGGCTTCAAGATGGCCAGCATCCCGCGGCTCCCCGTCGTTCACAAGCTGGCACTTCAGGGAGTCCCCCTGAAAAGGATCGACCGACCCCCGTTCCAGCATCGATTCGGACCGGAAGTGGACTTTTACCTCGTAGTGGACGGAGATGAGTGGGACCAGGCTTTGCGGGATCTTTCCCTGAGTTTTTATGACTCCGCTCAGCTCGGTGGTTTGAGGTTTTATCTTTACTGGCGCATGAATTGATGCCGTTTTCGGGACTCGGATCCCCATGCAGGAACGATACGGAATCTGGATTGATAGCGAGGACGGCAATGGCGCTTCTGAGAAAATTCATGAATCACTCCGGGTCACGAGCGGGAGACCCCGAACTGAACAGCATCATCTCCAATCTCAACAATATCCTGAACACACGGAAGGGATACGGCTCCATCCTGAGAGATTTCGGCATTCGTGATATGAACGAATTCCTGTCACGCGAGCACATCGCACTGGCGGTGATCGAGGAAGTCAAAACGAATATCGCCAATTATGAGCCCAGGGTCGAACTGGTCGAAATTACCAGAGCCGATGACAACAATCCGTTGAGATTATCCTTCCACATCAAATGCATGCTGCGTGAAACCTCGCAATCGCTCCACATGGTTTTCGATACGCTTTACAGCAGCGTAGACCTGGGCTCCGACCAGCGTTATTCAGGCTGATCGCAACAAGGGAGGGCGGAATAAGTTCATGTTTGCCGATTCGCTGGATGCCAGCCTCAAGCTCACCATCTCCGGCTCCGCCTTCAATATCCCCGGCGGCAACATCAAGGGGTTTCGCGTAAAGCTCCACTCGTATGGTTTTACGTGCCGCGTGAACTTCCTCGTTTCCTCCGAGAAAGAAACGGATAACCTTTTCTCCAGCTTTACGACCACCAATCTGATCGAGGCGACATTTAAGCTCACCCCGCATTTCCCGCCCGAAGGGTCACAACCGCAGCCTTTGAGCCTCACCGGTTTGGTGACCGACAAGGCAATCCTGATTGAGCGTACCGTCGAGAAAGTCATCGTGCAGGGCAACCCGATACTGTACAGGCTTTACCAGGTGGTATTCAGGGACCCGGCCCAGGTGATCTGGCGTCAGCACCATCCATTCGACCTCCTGGTGGACAAGAGTATGAAGGATGTCATCGACGCCCATAAGAGCGACAAAGTCACCATAACCTACGATTGGACCGTTCTCGACACGAAGAACGCGGTCAACACCCTGCCCCTGGGAATAGAAGCCGGCAACGGGAGTTTCTACGACTTCATCATGTGGTACGTGTTCACGCAGGACGGCGTCTGGATATACAAAAACCAGGACAATACGTACAGTCTGACGCAGAGCAAGAGCACCGAAGGCCAGGCTGACTCTCTCGACGGGCTTGATGTCGAGGGCTACGAGATAGAATTTCCGGAGACAATCCGCTTCAATGCAAATGTATTGAACGCCTATTCGGAAAACGCGCAGAAGAAAGCCATCACTCAGGACCAGGCGCTCACGGGTGTCGGCAGGGACTACATGGAGCGCTATCCCGTCACGGAGGATTTTCAGAACCGCCAAACCCTGGAAACGCAGAGGCTTCGGGTCCGAAACCAAGAAGTGCGTCTCACCTTTCGGCGCTTTCCCACTATAAATTTCTACCCCGGCTGCCTTGTGAAAATGGAGGGCGGTCTCTGGAGTGATAAAATCTTTCCTCACGGCAAGACTTACCGGGTGCGGGACATCGAACTTGAAGGCGCCCCTGTAAACCCCGAGCTTACCGCCGACCACAACCTGGGGTTCTCGAACTTCAATATGGAAATGGAAGCACAATTGGAACTTCAGGCGGAAAAGTATGTCAGCCTTCCCGAATTTACCGCCCCATCGTTTCCGATTTTTGTCGAGGGCAAGGTGGTAAGCGAGCAGGGAGATGCAAACGCCGAGACGTTTCAGATCTACCAGGATGCCAACACGCAGCAGAATCAGTACAAAATTACCATTCCCCTGTGGACCAATCAGCAGGTTGTGGCCGCCTTCGAACCGGTTTTTTTCTCGGGGCACTTCTACTTTCCGGCTTACAGGAATGAGCGGGTCCTGATCCGCCTGACGCTGCATACCGCGTCCATAGACCGGTTTCTGGACTGGCGGGCCAATGCGCAGCTTCCCATGGATTCCCAGGGCAACAGGCTGCTGATGGGGCAGACCGCCACCAGCCAGACGACCATGAGCCACTCATATGTGGATTCCAAGCCGGTCCTGAGTGTCCAGCGCACTTCCGACAAGGATCTGCAGGTCATAAAGCTCTCCGAGGGGGTTCTGTTGCTGGAAACGAAACAGGATGAGTCCTAGCCGGCGGCGGAAAAATCGCGCCTTCGCCCATTGAGAGGGAAACGGATCAGATTATGGGAACCCTGGCCTGCAGTATCGAACTGAACAAGCAGAGCGGGATCACGATAACGGTTACGAACAAGGATGACAACATCACCCAGACCGTGGTGATGAACGGGACATCCATTGTCACCACCTGCCAGGGACAGCAGAATACGAGCACAATTACACAGTTGCAGGACAGTATCACGATCAAGTGCAAGGATTTTTCCCTGCAGGCGGAGACGATCACCTGCAAGTCCACCAAGGATACCCTTCACCAGAGCGACCAGAAAGTGGACATTCAAAGCACTCAGGACATGACTTTGAAATCGAGTGCAAACCTCACGGCGCAGGCGACCTCCGATGCGACCGTAAAAGGACAGAATTTGACCGCATCGGCGACAAGCGCCGCCAAGGTTTCCGGAATGAACCTCACTCTGAGCGGAACCCAAAAGGCCGAGATGTCAGGGACGCAACTCTCCCTTTCGGGCTCGGCGCAAGCGGAGATGAGCGGCGCCATGACCAAGGTATCGGCAACGGGGACCTTGAATGTCGAAGGGCAACTGACGACGGTGAAGGGAAGCATCACAAATATTCAGGGCTCTCTTGTCAAGCTGGGCTGAGACGGAGGAAACCGGTGACGCGCGTTGGAGGCAATGAAGTGCAATGAGGCTTGATGAGGATCTCTACAAAGAGTTTCTTGAGGAAATGAATGAGCTTGAGAACTTTCGGATAGCCCACGCCTCCAGCTTTCCTCACGCTCCCGTGGACAGGGACGATCCCGACGTGAAGCGGCTCGTGGAAGCCATGGCATTCTTTTCGGCCAGGACCAGAATGGCGGCCGTGACGAACGTCCTCGCGGTGCAGCGTCGTGTTTTTCAGCAGTTTTTTCCCTTTCTCCTTTCACCCGTGCCCGCGATGAATATGCTACGGGCCAGGCCTACGGGCCAGTTCACCGAACCGACGGTCTTCCCGAAGGGTTCGGAAATGGCCGTCAACTTCCCGGAGGAAGGTACCGCCATTTTCAGGACCTTGCACGATTTGCGGATACTGCCGATCCAGACCACCGCCGCGAAAATGCTGCTCCTGCCCGGCCAGGGGTTCCGGTTCCTTCTGCGGCTGAAAGCCTCGTTCCCACGCAATGACGAAATCGGCGCCCTCTCCTTCCATATCGACCACCTGAATGATTACCGGACATCGCTAAAGATATTACACTTCCTCGAAAAACATTTGAGGTCGGCTTCGGTTGTCTTCGGAGAGGAGGCAAACGAGTCGAGCATTGGAATGCCCTGCAAGGTGTCTTTTGGCCCCTTGCGGCCCCTGATCGGAGGAGGCGTGGAAACCATCCACCCTCTGCTGGCCGAAAGGTGGTTCTTTCATTTCCCCCAGCAGGATCTCTATATCAACATCGATGTCCCCCACCCTCCCCGCAACTGGCATGATTTCACCCTCTGCCTGGACCTGGACGGGGGATGGCCCCGAAACATCGTCCTCAACGAGGACATCTTCCACCTCTTCACCGTTCCCGTGGTCAATTTGAAACGCGCTCCCGGCGATCCCATCATCTGCGATGGGACACAGGAGCGCTACCCGATTCGCCATCCCCAGGCGGATCACCGCTTTCAGTTACACTCGGTGCTCGGCGTTTACGAGGTCAAGGACCGGCGTCAAATGGTGCCGCTGAAACCCGGCGTCATTTCGGGAGGCAGCGGGTCCTTCGAAATTGACCGCAACATGGCACAGGAAAAGCTGTTTCGGAACGTACGGCTGATTCCGCACTTTCCCGAAGCATTCACCTCACCGAAAACACTCGTAGTTGACGGATTGTGGTTCCAGCCATGGTATTCAGACGTCGTGGCCCAAAATCGAGGAATACACCCTTACGGTAGAACACTCACGGGCGTTACATGGGAATGGCTCGGTTCCATGAGACCGCACGCCACAAATCCGCTGCTGAAACAACCCGACGGTTTCACGCATATGTTCACCCTGGCAAACAAGTCGGTGCTCAATGTTGACGATATCGGCAGTCTTCTGCGCGCCTTGGGCACAGTTCGTTCCGGAGAGTTCGAGAGCGTGTTTCCGATCATGTCCGGAGGCAGAGTGGAGAGCGTGCCCCGGCATAACTCCGGAAACGCGGGACTGATCAGGCATATTTACCACCTCCGTTTCAAAAACTTTGATCCCTCACTCCGCCCCATGGTGGAGACTTTCATCAGTCATGTGGAGCGGGTTTTGGACACATGGGTTTCGGATGCAACCATCGAGGCGAGACTCGAAACCGTCGAGGAACAGGCTGGAGCAAAAGGGTCCGTATGAAAAACGACTTATGGGAAGCAGTGCATGACATCTTCCGGAAACTGGATGAATACTTCGGTCACGAGAGGGCCCCGTCCGGGCAGGTGATAAGCGATACATCAAGCGAAGATCCCTATATCGAGGACGCCGATCAACCCGCGGGCGTTCGCGCGCTTCCACCGGACGAACTCCTCCTTGCCCGCTCGGAATTGCGCAAGGAACTGGACATCATCCGGACCAGGCTTGCCAATCGTTTGAATGAGCGGGACACGTACCTGGTCCTGTTTGCAATTGTCGCCCACTTCGATGAACTGGTCCAAACGCGGTTCCTCAAAAGTGATAAACTCACCTGGCCCACCTTACAGAAAGAATTGTTCCAGGTAGACGACGCGGGGGAAATCTTTTATGAGACCCTGGATGACATCCTGCTGAAACCGCAGACCCTGCCTTTCGTTCTGGAGGTCTATTATCTCTGCCTCAATGACGGGTTCAAGGGGAGATACGACCAAAACCCGGCAAAAATCTCCGAATACATGGCAAGATTGCGGCAGAGGATCCCCTTTGAACCGCCGGTGCCGGTGGAACGTACTGACATTGAGTATAAGGTGGTCGAGACGAAAAGATCGCCGGCCGTCTATTATGTAGCGACGGCCTGCGTACTGCTGGCTTTCTACTGTGTATTGAAGATGTCGACCTATATCTGGAACCCTCTGCTGGAGTGATGAAAGATGAGTAAGCGCCTGGATGAGGTTTTTTCCGTCGAAAAGCTGCGTCGCTCCTGGCGGGGAGTGGCGACGGAACCTTCCCGCGCGGAACCGGCGCACACCGACGACGCACCAAACGGCGGAGCGTCGGCGGCGGAGGCTTCATATCGAAGGCTGCTGGAGACGATCGAACGGCGCTTCTCATCCGACTGCGTGGCGGCGACAGCTCCTCTGATGGAGGAACTCGAGCAGCTTCTCAGACAGCGATTTCCGGCGGATACGCTTGCCATGATGCCGCGGACGGAATGCGCGCGGCTTACCGTGGCCATCGATGGACTGCTGAACAGGATGGAAGACCTCCTGGAGGCCTTCGAGGCAGGGCTCGGCCGTTAGGCGCTCCGCCGGTCATGGCCTTTTTCGACACTTTACTCCCGCTGGTCCGTGGGATGGATGCCGCCGTGAAGACGCGCGGGGCATGGGCAATCGGTTTTTCGATTAATGCAAACACAAAGAACCTCAAATATTGTACCGTCTTGCCGCCTCCCGCGATTCCATTCCCGGGTTGTCCTCTTCCTCGTGGCGGGTCCCCGCGCCGCGGATACGCCGAGGAGCTGAGATGCTGTCCCTCAAGGAAAGAATCTCCAAGGAAATCTATCGATTTGACATCATCTCCCTCCTCTATCTTCTTTTCAGAATGGGATACACTCAGGAACAGATATCTTTCATCAGTCACTACAGTCTCAGTTCTCAGCCATCTCTTCTCGAAAAGATCGAATTTCGCGACGACCCCCAATTCAAGGTGGTCGTGTATTTGAACCTCGGACTGATGAGCGTCCAGACCCCGCTTCCCAGCTATTTTTTCCATCAATTGGACCAGGGATTAATCGATATCGAAGCCTTTTCCGATTTCCTGGCTTTTTTCGATCGTTGTCTTCTCGGCAAATTCGTTTTGAGCATATATCCCGAGATCAACCGCGAGGCGTTTCCGGATTGGGAACTGGCGAAGAGACAATTTGCGGGAATGCTCGATCTGCGGTCCTCCTCTACTCTATATTGGCTGTTCAGTATTGTTTTTCCGGAACTCGGCGTCCAGGTGGAAAAGGCAATTCTCAAACGCGGCCTGGAGACCAATGACATCGTGCTGGGCAGATCTTTACTGGACGGGAATTCCGTATTCGGCAAGAGAACAGCTATCGATGTCCAGGGGGTTCGGATCGCTCTTACCACCGATGAAGAAAAAACCGGTCAGGGAATCCCGTGGCCCCGCGAGATCCTGGACCGCATGAATACGATGATCTTTCCCTTGCTCAAGAGCGTCGGGATAGATCTCGAAGTCTTCCTGATAATAATGTCGCAAACGAGTTGGGCAAAATTACACGGTGAAAGCTTTCTGGGATACGACAGGATAAAGGGTGGCAGAGCTCAAAAACGCCGGATACCCATTTACCTGGGTTACCTGGTTGAATGAATGCGGAACCGCCGTGCGTTGTGCCGTCATAACCGCTTTTCATTTCCTGTCCGGTAAAATGGCGGCGCTTGCCCCCTGTCCGGCCATCGTGGAGGGGCGAGAGCGGATATCCGGCAGGCGTGCGCAAAGGTTGGGGAAAAGACATGAAATGTCGCGGATGCAATACAGATCTGGTCGATGGGGATGATTACAGGATGGTGGCCGATTGGCCGTTCTGTCCTTCGTGTTTTGAAAAGTTGATGAAGGGCACGGATAAACCGGCTGAGAATCCGCCCGAAATATCCCCGGAAGAGATCCCGGCCGAACAGGCTCACGACCCGGCGCCGGTGCCATGCAGTGTGTGCAAACGGCCGCTGGGGCTGGAGGAAGGCCAAAAGATCGGCATTTGGACCTTTTGCCCCGAGTGCTATGCCGATCTGGCGTCCTTCGCGGAAATGGACACGCCCGAAGACGATGGCACAGTGAAGAAAACCGTCGGCGGCGGCAACCCCGATAGCGGTGAAAAAGCCACGGACGAAGCGGAGGGAGGCATTGCCGGCTTCGCGGTCGGTCTCTCCACTTATGTCAGGTGCACCAATTGCGGAAGGCGCATTCCACAAGGCGGGAGCAGGCCGTTGGAGGGCGGATCACTGTGCCCTGATTGCTATTACGCAGTGGTGGTCAAGGAAGAGCCGCGCCCCCCATCGCAAGCTCACGACCCGATCGCGCCCGCGCCCGGTGAGGAACCGCTTGACGAACCGCGGGACAGCGAAGACCGGTGCGACTGCTGTGACCGTCCACTGCGGTCCGGATTTCATGAGGCGGTGGAGGGGTTCACCCTGTGCCGGGCATGTCTGTCCACGGATTCGAACCTCGCCGTTCAGATTGCCCGCGAGCGGCACCGTCGGCTTCTCGACCGCATCAGGGAGGGGTTGGGATCACCGAAACCAAGATAGGCATCGGCTGAAATTTACGTTCAAGGGAGGACCCGCCCGTTCGCGCGGAGCGTCGCAAGCCCCGTTTTCGCGTGGCAGGGCGCGGGCATGTAAAAGGGAGGCAGCCGTTCATTCCAGGCCTCTTATACCCTTCGAAACGCTCGGGGCGAACGGGGGGGCGTCGCGGCACGATGAAGGGTCGATAACGAAGTGAGTGATGCAAGTACTTGGAATTGCACACTCGCAAGAGCCGTTTATTGAGAGGCGCCGAAGCATGAACGGGCCAGAGTTAATCCGGATGTTCACCTTTTAGGGCAGACTCATCTCGAACGCAACGCCGACAGGGCTTCGGAAAAAGGCGCCAGCGGCCCTGACTCCAAAACAGGTTACTGGAACGGATATGATCCAACGGAAGGTCCTCATCGTCGTTATCCTGGCACTGTGCATGACCGCATGTGGTGGGCACAAGAGGCAACTGCCCCTTATCCCGCTCAAAATGACGGTAGACATAAGCACCGATCCCGCCGTCAACAATGGCGAGGTCTTCTGGATGGTTGTCAGGGAAGTCGATGCGGACCAGTTCTCGCGGGACACCTATGAAGAGATCGAGTCGAACGTGCTGGCCAACGAATGGGGTCCCGACGTGCTGAACGTGTGTGCGGTCGTTCCGGGCGGGACACACAAAATCACCATCCCAAAGCCGATGTACAGGCCCGCGGCATTTTACTTTCTTTTCAGTTGGCAACAGGATTACTGGAAAGTGCTTCTTCCACAGCCGGTAAAGTCAAAGTGCAGGCTGCACATCGAACAGCACAGGGCCTATATTGAACCGCTTAAAGGCACGTGGTAGCCTCCGGTCCGGTAAACCGGCTGAATTCATTCAAATAACATGGTGTCTTATACCGGGTTGCGTTCAATATCAGCATTATCCCTGAAAGCTGGATATCCGGATCGGCACTGGCCCGTTCGTCCCGAGGTACCGAAGCATGAACGGGCCCACGTGCGATCGGGGTGTTCCCCTTCCATATATCAGGGGATACGCAAATCTTGAACGCCACTCATATCAGGACTCCACAAATCCCTCCAGATCGACCCGGTAGAAGTCTTTTAATGCCTGCCATTCCGCCGTTTCTCTCTGGTCGTCGAAAGCAAACAATTCCTGAAAGTGAGCGGCCCTCAAATAGGCAAACCGTGCGAAAAATTTGGGGAAATAGGACCTTGGGTCGAAAGATGCAATTAACTCGCTGACATCGTCGGCAACCAGCGCCGCTCGGGGATATTTTTCCTCGGCGATCAACCGCTCGAAAGCTTCCATTTTCCGCATGAGCGCTCTTAGATGATATGATCCCTCGATAACAATCCCTTCTTCGGAAGACGCCAAGTCGGGGGAAGCCTGAAACACATCGCCGGCGTCCCTCCGCGCGGGGGTGAACCCAGTCTCTGCCTCGCTTGCATCCATGGGTTCCGATTCCGGTTCGGTCTCGCCTTCCGCCTCCGGTTCGTCCTCCCGGTAGACGATCTGCTGGAAGGCTTTCAGCCATTGCGACAGCTTGGCAAGAGCATCCATCAGAGGCGATGCCGCGTCTTCGAGTACAATACCCAAATCCTTTCCCAATCCATCAACGGCGTCCAGAACCTCTCCGGTTTCATCGCTCGTGACTTCCGAGACCCAGCGATTCCATAGCTCGCCCTTGGCGTTCTCCTCATATTGCAGCTTCTTCAAAAGCTGGTTAAAAAACCAGCGAAGGCTTGTCTGCGCATGCTTTTCCCGCTTTACGACCGGGCCGATGGCCGACCAGTTGTCGCGAAAAACTCCCGCCAGGCATTCAAAAGTATCCTTGAGGCTCCCGATCCCCTGTTCGAGAAACACTCCGTAGCTGAGGAACCCGATCATCCTGATGTCATAAATGCCTTCCGCCAGGATAGACTCCGCAACGGAGGCGGCCTCCTCGTACTGGGCACGTTGGACGAGTGCGCTCACCTCTTCCAGACGCGGGTCCGTTGTCTCCAATCCTGGGTTTTCCACTACCGGTAAGGGCTGCTTCAATAAACTCAGATCCATTGCTGCTCCTGTCTCGTAAGGCGAATAGCTTTGTGCGATCATGGGGAAAGAACACAGGGGTCAGGGACGGCGAAAAACCGGGGCCAGCCCGGTATTCATGATAGCAAGAACGCTGCCAGACGTCCACTTTATGAAAAACGCCACGGGCCACGCTCATTATCTGTTCAATAGAAAGATCGGACGGGCCCTGTGCCGTTGGGCAAACCAGTGGTTCAATCACTGGAAGCCGCGATTGCGCTACCGGTCAATTCCCGGGACGGGGCCGGGCACGAACGGATGGGACAAGAGGTGACGGGAAGAGATAATGCCGCAGGCACGGGTTCTACCTGGCGCGGCAATTACCATCAGGAATGAGTTTAAGGTATTTCAGAACGATATTATATAGTTAGAGGAGAGTGAAAAAGGTAATAGCGCGCGGGTCTGCAGTAAATAACGGGCCCTTCATATCCTTGAACCGTGGGCAGTTGAGCGTTGAGCGCCGCGACTGTCATGACCCCCGCATTGTCGGCGATCGATTGCACCAATCTTTGGCCCGCCGAATTCGGGGCGGATACACCCGGAGTACATACCTGTGGAAGATCCTGGACTGTCGCTCGAGTCCTTCCATGACAATCAATGGGTGCGGAACTCGCAACGGCGCAGGCCTGTATCTCCAGGCGGGGATGTCCTCCAGCCCAGTATCCCCTCAGCAATTGAAAATCCCTCGTTTGCATCGGTTGTGACAACCCTCCCGCAAGCTGCATCCAACCGGCATTCCCGTGACAATAAATTCTGAGCACTCCTATTACACTTCCCCGACGGGCGCGGTCGCAAATGCGATGCACGCTCCATCCGGCATTCACCTGGAAAACGAGGTTTGTTCCCGGCAGCCTTTCCAGTGTGCGGCAAAAAGAATCGCACGCGGTCCGGTCATTACCAAACAGGCGCTGGTCGATTACATGAACGTTCCTCATGATGATCTCCACCTGGTACTGGCCGCCCACCCGCTCCGTAACCACGGGTCGGCCTCCAAATTAAGTGCGCTTCCTGTCCGATGACTGTGTCCCATGTGGGATGCATCCCTCAAACGTGAATATACCTTGAGACCTTTTCCTGTACAGACGAATTTGACTGCAATGTCGTCGACATGCGAGCGTGATCAAAGCGGAAGTGATTCTCAGCAGGGATTGGAGACGGAACTCCCGGACGCGGGGTTTACTCCGCTCGACACGAACGGCTCGGGGCGCCACATGAGACTCCTTCTCCAAAATCATTTTCATTAAAAGCTATCTTAAATCAGAACACCATTATATTTTTGCGCCGAACAACCGATGTTTCCGGCAGCACTGGCTCAAAATACAGCGGGAAACGGAAAATGATTGTATATCTGGCTCGCCATGGAGAGACCTTCGCAAACAGGGGGAAAGTGGTCCTGGGGCGCGGCGATTCTCCTCTCACCCCTTCCGGCATCGAGTCCGCGGAGAAACTGGCCGCGCGGCTCAGCGGACGGCAGATCCGATGGGTGCTTTCATCGCCCCTGGGGCACGCGTCCGCCAGTGCCCGATTGATGGCCGACAGGCTCGGGGCGGAGGTGATCCATCACGACGGTCTGATGGAACTCTCCTGCGGCGAATGGGAAGGCAAGACCCGCGGGCTGATCCTGCCGTCGGAAGGCTACCTTCGCTCTTCGTGGAACGATGCCCCTCCGGGAGGCGAGAGCTGCCAAATGGCCGAGACGCGCGTGGCTGAGGCCATTGACTGGATTCGAACCCGGCCGAACCTGGGCCCTCTGCTCGTGGTCGGCCACAGCATGGTCAACAGGGTTTTCCTGAAGATCCGGCTCGGGCTGTCACCGGCCCTGGCCATGTCTATCCGGCATCCCTTCGACCTGATCTATGTCCTGCGCGAAAATGATGCACCCCTCTGGTTCGACGCCTCGGGCATGACGGGCGCCGGCCTCATCACTGATTCGAGCCCACTGTGATTTATGCGTGATAAGAGTCGCGCGTCGGGCAGGTTTCGCAAGAACACTGCTTTTCATGAATTCATCGGCATTTCAATATGATGGACTATCGAAACCCGTTATTCGGGTGGGCGAGATTCTTTCGGCCGCTCTTTTGAAACCCATTTCATTAACCTGCACCTGGACAGTATCTGGTCCGGACTGGTTAACGACCATCATTACGCCGCCTTTCCACTGCCGATTATTCGGGTGGGCGAGATTCTCTCGGCCTCTCTTTTGAAACCCATTTCATTAACCTGGCACCTGGACAGTATCTGGTCCGGACTGGTTAACGACCATCATTACGCCGCCTTTCCACTGCCGATTATTCGCCTGAGGCGTAATCGCCTGCAAGAAACAGCTTCTGAAAAGAATGAGGAACTTCCAAGAACGGGATAGAAGAGGAGGCACGCCGGGGATTGAACTTCCCTTTCAGGAGGGAGTACGCAGAAGGAGGATTAGTTGTCAATTCTTAGCGCCCTCGGAATTGTCAACCTCCCCGAAGCCTCATTAGCGGTACTTGCCTGAACCGGCCCCCTTAATCAGGGCAGTTTCGGGCTGTCTTCCCATGCCTGTCCGGGCACGGGGGATTCGGCGCATAATGTCCTACGCTATATGGTATATTTTACCGTGTACGACACGGATTGAACTGGTTTGGCACCCATTGCGCGGTTCGGAATGCTTTCACACCATGGACACATATACGCCAAATCAACCGTTGCCCGCCGGGATAATATACAGGGAAGCCAGGATGAGGAGAATTGCTTGAAGACGGTTAAACTGATTACGATTATTTTATTCCTGATCGCCCTGCCCGCCGGAATTCTCGCCGATGTGAAAAAACCTGATGTTATCAACCTCGACAGCGGACCGATAAGCGGGACTGCGGACGGCGATGTGCGTATATTCCTGGGTATTCCCTATGCGGCGCCACCTGTCGGGACCTTGAGATGGCGGCCCCCACGCGAGGTTGCTCCCTGGACAGAGGTGCGGGTATGCACGGCTTATGGCCGATCCTGCCCACAGCCAAAGCAACGGGACGACGGTGCATTCAGCGAGGACTGCCTGTATCTGAATGTCTGGACCCCGGCGCAAAAGACTGATTCCCGGCTGCCGGTCATGGTCTGGATTCACGGCGGCGCTTTTAATTTCGGTTCCGGATCTCTACCGGAATACAACGGCAGGCATCTTGCTCAAAAGGGCGTTGTAGTAGTGACCCTTAATTACCGTCTCGGACCCTTTGGTTTCCTGGTTCACCCGCTGCTGTCGCAAGAATCCGATCATGGCACCTCAGGCAACTATGGCTTGCTCGATCAGATCGCCGCGCTGAAATGGGTGCGAAAAAACATCGCCGAATTCGGAGGTGATCCCGGTCGAGTAACGATTTTCGGCCAATCCGCCGGGTCTCGATCCGTTTCACTGCAGATGATCAGCCCTTTGTCGGCGGGGCTTTTTCATCGGGCGATCGCCGAAAGCGGCGGACCGATAATCGGCTCCGAGTATTTGAATCCCGTTTTTAACGGCGACATGGCAAACGTCTCCAATATGGGTCGCCAGCTAGCCGCCAGGCTTGGCTGCGACAGAGCCGAAGACGTCCTGGCTGCCATGCGCGCGAAGTCCGCGCGGGAGATACTGGCCGCGGCCGATTGCAGCACGAGTGTATTTGACGAAGGCCTTTTCTTTGCACCGGTCTTTGACGGCTGGGCGCTCCCCAAAAATCCGCTGGCGGCATACTCCGGTGGAAAGCAGCACGACGTGCCGATTATCGTCGGGAGCACTCGAAATGAAGGCACTCATTACCTCGTGGATGAAACAGGTTTATCGGTTGAAAAATACAAATCCTTCCTGAAAGCGAGATTTGCCGATCATTCCCTGCAGGCGTTCGAGATGTTCCCCGCTTATCAGGATAAAGATGTTGCCCCGGCCATTGATAAAGTCCTGACCGTCGGAGCGAATGCGCAGCCGGCGAGACTGATCGCGCAATCCATGGAACTGAAGAAATCCAATGCTTATCTGTATCAGTTCACCCGCCGGCCCGACACGGCCATCGCGCGCAAGCTGGGAGTACATCATGGAGTAGAAATTCCGTATATCTTCGGGAATCTCGATAAATCCGACGGCTATGGCGGCACAGACATGAAGCTTTCCAAGGAAATGATGGATTACTGGGTGAATTTTGCTAAAACGGGCAATCCCAATGGCAAGGACCTTGTTGACTGGCCTGCTTACGCCGGCAAATCCGACCTTAACCTGGAATTTTCAAGCACCACACACACCAATAAACACCTTTTCAAAAAAGAATGTGATTTCATCGGCGGGCATTCGATATATCGCTCCGGATACAACAACATGGCGCGGGAAAAGGATTGACAGCATGAGCAGGAGGAAGGAACCGGACAAGCGACGACCGGTTTTGATTTTCACCCGCAATTCGGCAATTCCCCGTTCTTACCTCACTGACTATTGCCACTATCATTCGCGCAATTCCAACCGAGGTCAGGCTCGGTCGGGTTGACGGCCTGCTCACTGGTTGCGCGGTGAACCGGGATAATATCCAAACCGCTCAGAATGCGACAATGGATACATTCATTGCCCATCTTTCATCGCATCAGAGGTCGTTTTGTCGAGCGTGTGGAGGCATCCCTCTTTCGAGGTTGCGTTCAATCCACAGTTGTGCCAACAATGTAAAAAAGTGTTCCCGTTCAGAATGTGGGTTAAAAGATAATTAACGTGAAATAGTAGCCCTTGTAAACGCGGGTTTATTCTTGGGCTTATCTCCCGTTAGTGCGGTTGAACTGTTCTCGGTTCGACCATAGCCTTTTGCTGGAACCTGGTCCGCTTCTCTTCGTAAACTCAGGAGAGGTAAGGAGTCCTCCATGTTACCCGCGGCTGATCCCATGGTACTGATCCACGAAGGCCACAATTCGAAGATTTATCACCAAATAGCGGGTCCGCATGGCAGGCCGGCAGTGATCAAGGTACCAAGCACGCCTCACACCGATCCCAGTCAACTCATCAAGCTCTCGAATGAATATGAACTCACGAAGGACCTGACCATCGAGGGGGTACGTAACGCGATTTCCCTGACGAGGCTAGAGGATAAACCCGCTTTGGTCATGGAATACGTTGCCGGACAAACGCTCAGGCAGAGTTTCGTGGAGCGGCGTCAGCCGCTGATCGTCTTTTTGCGGGCGGCCATCCGGATTGCCCAGGCGCTGGCTGAGGTACACCAACATCATATCATCCACATGAACATCAACAGTGACAATATCCTGGTAGATCCGGAAACCGGGCATATCAAGCTGATCGATTTCGGTCTGGCCTCCAGGCTCGATTCACAGGCGAAGTTCCTGGGCAACCCGGAGAGATTGCCCGGTACCCTGGCCTACATTTCACCGGAGCAAACCGGCCGCATGAACCGCGTGGTCGATTACCGCACGGATTTATACTCCCTTGGTGTGACCTTTCATGAAATGCTTACGGGCCGTCTGCCATTTGAAAGCGACGACCCCTTGGCACTGGTGCATGCGCACATGGCAAAAGCCCCCCGTCCGGTTACTGACTTGAACCCGGATGTGCCGCGCGTGGTGTCCGAAATTGTCTTGAAGCTGCTGGCCAAGAACGCGGAAGACCGGTACCAGTCGGCTTTTGGCCTGAAGGTGGACCTGGAGAAGTGCCTGGCCTTCCCTCATGACCCAAGGAGCCCCACAGATCTCGCGATGCCTGACTTTCAATTGGGTCGGGAGGACCACTCGGGGCAGTTTCACATCTCGGAAAAGCTCTATGGACGTTCCGACGATGTGGCAACCCTGCTGGCCACCTTTGACCGAGCGGCCGCCGGCAGCCAGGAGCTTCTGCTGGTAACCGGGCGCGTGGGAGTCGGCAAATCGGCGCTTGTGGCGGAGATCCACAAGCCCGTCACGAGAGAGCGCGGTTACTTCATCAGCGGCAAGTTTGACCAGTATCAACAAAACCAGCCCTATGCCGCTTTCACGCAAGCATTCGAGCAGTTCGCGGATTTGCTCCTTTCCGAATCGGAACTCACCCTGGAGCGGTGGCGGGATAGAATCATGTCCGCCGTGAACGGCAACGGAGCCGTATTGACCGAAGTGATGCCCGGTTTGGAGAGAATCATCGGCAAACAGCCCCCAGTCTCAAAGCTGGGCGGAGCGGAGAACAGGAACCGATTCCATCTGACCTTTCAGACCTTTGTAAAAGCCATCAGCACCGGCGAGCACCCTCTCGTCGTTTTCATCGACGATTGGCAGTGGGCCGACCTCGCTTCCCTGGAGCTGTTGAAGGTCCTGCTCACGGGCGAGAAGATCAGCCACTTACTGATAATCGGGGCTTACAGGGATAGCGAAGTCGATCAAGCCCATCCCTTCATGATTACTCTCAACGATATCACCGGGGTGGGAGCCGGGGAACGGACTATCCACCTGGAAAACCTGGGACCGGGGGATGTACACCAGCTCATTGCAGAGAGTCTGGCGGTCCCGATGGCCGAGAGTCAGGTTTTGGCCGAACTTGTCTATAGTAAGACGCGGGGCAATGCCTTCTTCACCCGCCAATTCCTGCGGGCTTTATATGAAGAGGGCTGGCTCCGTTTCGATTTCGACACCCGCCACTGGATCTGGGACATCGCCCAACTCGAAGCTCAAGATATTACCGACAATGTTGTTGAGCTGATGGCGGGCAAACTCAGGAGACTTTCTCCGGAAACCGGCAAGTTACTGCAGTTGGCCGCTTGCATGGGGAATGAGTTCGACCTGCGCACCCTGGCCCTGATCAGCCAAACGAACGGACCGGTGGCACTGGAACTGCTGTCGGAGGCCCTTGCCGAAGACCTGCTGCTGCCCCTGGACAGCTACTACAAACTACCTGAAATGGCCATCCAGGCCCGCTTCGGCTTTCCACACGATCGTGTTCAGCAAGCTGCCTACGCTCAGATCTCTCCCCTTGAAAGGCAAACCGTCCATTTGGCAATAGGCAGATTATTGCTTGCAGGCACGACCAAAACGGACCTGAACCAGCGGATTTTCAGCATCGTGCAGCACTACAACCATTCCGGCCATCTCATAAAAGATCAGGTGGAAAAGCTGATGGTAGCGGAATTGAACATGAAGGCGGCCGACCTGGCGTATGAGGCGGCAGCGTTTGGATCAGCCCGGGGCTACCTGGAAAAAGCGCTTTCGTTGATGCCTCCCGATGCCTGGACCAGCCGGTACGATATCATGTTGAAGCTTCATTCGCAGTTATCCACGGTCCTTTACCTCACCGGCGACTTTGTGCAATTGGAACGGATTTATCAAACTACCGAAGCACATGCCCACTCCATGGCGGACACAGCCCAGGTAAAACAGGCCAAAATTCAGAGTTCATTCTATCGCGGTGACTTTGCCGAGGCGATCGAACTTGGCTTGAGCTTCGTTCAAGCCATGGGGGTTCCAGTCAACCGGAATGTTACACCCGAGGAGGCCTTCAATTACCTGCACGAAACCGCTGAGTGGCTGACGGAAGAACGGATTGCGCAACTTGCCCATCTCCCGGAGGCCAGTGCCGAAGTCGGACTGATTCTGGAACTTTCAGCGTTAGTAAATGGGCCGTTGTACAATACGAACACGCATCTTATGTGTGCGTTCATTTCCCAGATCACGAGACTGTGCGTCGAGCGGGGAGTGACTCCATGGGCGCCGGTGACCCTGATGACTTTTGCCATACTGCTTAGCTCAAGCTTGCACGATATCCCCAAAGCGCGTCTCCTGGCGGCCGCCTCCATGCAATTGGTTGAAGACAGGTATCGCGCGGATAGCCCGGTCTCCCCGCTCAGACTCGTGATCGGAGGCTTTATCAGACATCGGCACGATCATTTGAAGAACACCATCCCCGTCCTTGCCGATGGTGTGCAAAGGGGCCTGATCTCGGGCACTTTTCCGTTTGTCGGCTATTGCGCCTGGTGGCAAACCTGGCATCTCCTGTTCGCGGGTGCTCCCCTGGACAAAGTTGAAGCCGTCTGCGGGCAATCAGCGGAAATCTGCCAGAAGGTCCAAATAGCACGCCTGCGGGATTGGTGTTTCCTCGTCCAACAAGCCGTCTTCAATCTACAAGGGAAGAGCGAGGTCCCCTGGGAACTGACTGGCGAGGTATATGACGAGCGGGAGAAGCTGCCCCTGGCCCTTCAGCTCAACGATCTGGCCGACGTATTTCGCATCCTTTTCTTCAAAGCCTGGTTGCACTGTTTATTCGGACAATGGCGGCGAGCGGTCGGGTTCTTCAAGGAGGCGGAATCATACCTGCTGTACGGAGCCGGCACCTACATCATTCCTCTCTTTTATCTCTATGACACGCTGGCCCACGCGGCCCTTGCCGACGATAAGGCCGCAGATGAAGTCCCAGAGATTGTTCGGCGGATAAACCGCAATCTGGAGCAGCTCGAGGTATGGGTCCGCTTTGCGCCGATGAATCACCAGCATAAGAAAGACTTGATGGAGGCCGAAAAGGCCCGCCTTGAGGGCCGACACTGGGATGCGGCGGGACTCTACGAAAAAGCCATCCAAGGCGCCAAAGACAACGGTTTTCTGAACGAAGAGGCCCTGGCTTATGAATTGTACGCCAGATTCTGGACCGGGCATGGCAAATCCGAAATTGCCCGAATCTATGTGAATAAAGCGCACGATGCTTACGGGAAATGGGGTGCGACAGCCAAGGCCGAGCAACTGCGGGCCGCGTTCAAACCGGGTCCAGGCCGGTTCCAACCTCCGGTTCTTGATTCCGCGCATGCCTTCGAACCGGCTCGACCCGCCGGGAAAGCCTCATCCACGAATTGGCTGGATATCACCAGCCTGTTAAAGACCAGCCAGGCGCTGACGCAAACGGTGCGGTTGACCGACCTATTGGAGAACATGGTCAGGATCTTCCTGGAGAATGCCGGTGCCGAGAAGGTCCTGATTCTGCACCGGGAGGAAGGGATGTGGTTCGTCGTGGCCAGCGGCCGCGTTCAGGACCCGACCGTCACGACCGGGCAGCGCATGCCGGTACCGGAGGCGGGGGACCTGTCAGTGAGCATCTTCAACTATGTCGTCCACTCCGGGAAACCGGTTGTGCTGGAAAGCGCCACTCTTGATCCCCACTTCGGCGCGGAGCCCTACCTGCGCGAGAAGGACATCAAGTCAGTGCTGTGCCTGCCTATTTACCACAAGGGAGAACTCGACCTGGTGATTTACCTGGAAAACAACCTCGCCGAGTGCGCCTTCACCGATAACCGCCTGGAGTTTTTGCGGCTCTTGTCTGGTCACATGGCCATTTCTTTCGAAAATGCGTTGATTTATGAGAGCTTGAGGACCTCGATAGCCGAGCGCAAGCGCGCGGAAGAAACCCTGAAAGAGAGCGAAGAACGGCTTCGCCTGGCCCTCGAAGGAACGTCCGACGGCATCTGGGATTGGAATCTGCGGACTGGAAAGGCTTATTTCAGCCCGCGCTACTACACGATGCTGGGCTACGAACCTGATGAATTCCCAGCTTGCTATGAAAGCTGGAGGCAACTGGTCCATCCGGAGGATGCGGAACAGTCTGAACGCGCCGTGTACCGCGCAATCGAAGAGAATACCCCGTACTCCGCTGAGTTCCGCTTCAGGGCAAAGAATGGCGAATGGCTCTGGATCCTGGGTCGCGCCAAGGTGGCCGAGTTTGACCTTGAGGGGAAAGCAGTCCGTGTGGCCGGGTCCCATACGGACATTACGGAGCGCAAGCGTGCCGAGGAGGCTCTCTCAAAGCGCATCGTGGCATTGACACAGCCGCTGGACAGCGCTCGGGGCATCGCCTTCGAGGACTTATTCAACATCTCCGACATTCAGCATCTTCAGGACCTGTATGCCAAAGCTTTCGGCGTCGCTGCCCTTATGACGCAACCCGATGGCACCCCCATCACGCAACCGAGCAACTTCACCCGTTTCTGCGGTGAGATTATCCGCAAGACCCCGAAGGGACTCGAGAATTGTCATCTCTCCGATGCGAAGGTCGGTCGGCACAACCTGTCCGGGCCCAACGTTCAGAAATGCCTGAGCGCGGGATTGTGGAACGCGGGCGCCAGCATCACGGTCGGCGGACGTCACGTCGCGAACTGGCTGATCGGCCAGGTCCGCAATGAAGCCCAGGAAGAGGAAGAAATCATCGCCTACGCCCGCGAGATCGGCGCGGACGAAACCACCCTTCGTGCCGCTTATCGCGAAGTTCCCATTATGACTGGGGAGCAGTTCCACCGGGCGGCCAGTGTTCTTTTTGCGATCGCCAACCAGCTCTCGACTTCCGCCTACCAGAATATCCAACAGGCGCGATTCATCGCGGAACGCAAGCAGGCGGAGGAGTCGCTGCACAAATACGAACGGATTGTATCCACCTCCCAGGACCTGATTGCCCTGATCAACCGGGACTATGTATATGAGGCCGTAAACGATAGCCTGTTGACAGCGCACAATAAGACCAGGGAGGAGATCATCGGCAAGACGGTATTTGGATTATTCGGAGAGAGCTTTTTTCGCACGACGATCCAGCCGCGCTTCGATCAGGCCCTGTCCGGCCAGACCATTCACGTTCCGGTAACATACGATTTTGCCGGTGCCGGACACAGAATCATGGATGTCACCTATTTCCCCATGTTCGATGAGGCTGGAAAAGTGACGGCGGTAGTTCTCAATGCCAGGGATATCACCGAGACCAGAAAACTTGAAGAACAACTGCTGCAGTCGCAAAAGATCGAGTCCATCGGGACCCTGGCCGGAGGCGTGGCCCATGAAATCAATAACCCCATCAATGGTATCATGAACTATGCCCAACTGATAGTTGACCGGGTGGAAAAGAACAACCCGGTGAGGGATTTTGCCCAGGAGATCCTGCACGAAACCCGCCGCATCGCAACAATCGTCCGCAATCTATTGACTTTCGCCCGTCGCGAGAAGCAATCCCACAGCCCGGCGCGAATGTCGGACCTCGTCTCGGCCGTACTTTCCCTGATACAGACAGTGATGCGCCACGATCAGATAACCCTGGAACTGTCCATCCCCGCGGATCTCCCCTCTTTCAAATGCCGGAGCCAGCAAATCCAGCAGGTGTTGATGAATCTCATGACAAACGCCCGCGACGCGCTAAACGAACGCTACCCCGGCTACAGTCCCGACAAAATACTTCGTTTCACGGCGGAGGAGATCATGAAAGACGGGCACCGGTTCATCCGGACCACCATCGAGGACAAGGGACCGGGCATCCCCCTGGAGATCAGGGACCGGATTTTTGACCCCTTTTTCACTACCAAGCCCAAAGAAACCGGCACCGGTCTGGGGCTTTCGATCAGCTATGGAATCGTCAGGGACCATGGGGGGGAACTCAGCGTGGAAAGCGAGGTAAATCAGTACACCCGCTTCTATATGGATCTTCCCGTGAATAACGGATGGACACTCTCCGACAACCGAGGAGATGCGGATGGGTAGTATTCTGATTGTCGATGATGAGCGCAGCATTCGCATAACCGTCAAAGCCTTCCTCCAAGACGACGGTCACACGGTGGAAACCGCGGAGGAAGCGGAATCAGCCCTGGAGATTCTCCGGAATAAATCAGTGGATGTGATCCTGACCGATATCATCCTGCCAAGGGTATCCGGTGTGGATTTGCTCCGACGAATTCGTGACATGGCGCCGCGTATCCAGGTCATCATGATGACCGGTGAGCCGACCCTGGAAACGGCCGCGGCATCGTTGCGTCATGGTGCTTTCGACTACCTGCAAAAACCGGTCGGCAAGAACGAGATCCTCAAGACTGTTCGCAATGCATTACATGTAAAACTCCTTAGCGATGAGAAACTGCGGCTCGAGGAAGAAAACCGGAACTACGTGAATCACCTCGAGCAACTGGTCGAAACACGCACCCACGCCCTGGCGGCAAGCGAAGCTACCCTCCGGAATCGCGCCGAGGAATTATCCATCCTGAACCGCCTTGCCCGGAAGGTCAATCAAAGCATGACCGTGGAAGGTTCCATTCACTGCGGGCTGTATGAAATCGTAAAGGCCGTCGCACCGGACATCGCCGTCTTCTTTCTGCGTTCAGGAGAGGAGCTTGTGCTGAAAGGCATCTTCACGGAGCATTCGGAGATCGTATGGGAGCCCGGAATGGCCCACGCGATGGGGAGTTGTCTTTGCGGACTGGCCGCTTGTGAAGACCGTGCCGTCTATTCCTCCGATATTCGCTCGGACTCCCGGTGCACCAGGCAAGAGTGCATGAAGGCCGGGTTCCGCTCCTTCGCGGCCCTGCCGCTTCGGGTTGACACCGAGATACTGGGAGTGCTGGGGCTCGCCTCCGTACAGGATAGAGATTTTCAGGAACGCGCGTCCTTTCTCGAGGCCCTTGCAAATGAAATGTGCACAGGGGTCCACAAGAGCTTGCTCTATGAGCGGGTGCAGCAGCACGCAACGGAACTCAAGGCGAGCCTTTCGCGAATCGAGGAGGGCGAAGCCGAACGCCTCGGGCTTTTGCAGCACCTGCAACGGTCCCAAAGGTTGGAGGCTATCGGGACCCTCGCCAGCGGGATTGCCCATGACTTCAATAACATTCTGGCTGTTATGATAGGTTGTACCGAACTGGCCCTGCTGCAAATCCCCCAGGATTCCCAGTCCTCGCGGAATCTCGAGATGGTGCTGTCGGCCGGTAAGCGGGCAAAGGACCTGATCAAGCAGATCCTCGCCTTCAGCAGGCAAAGCGAAGAGGAACGAAAACCGATCCAGATCTCCCACACCGTGAAAGAGGTCCTCAAGTTCATCAGGGCCTCCATGCCGACCACTATCGATATCCGAGAGGACATAGATTCCGAAGTCGGGAATATCCTGGGTGACCCGGTGCAGATCCACCAGATCCTCATGAACCTGTGTACCAATGCGCACCATGCCATGACCGGGGAAGGCGGAGTGCTGGAGATCAAGTTGGCGCCGGTGAACCTGAGACATGGTGACGCCGTCCCACATCCCGATCTCAAACCAGGTCCCTACACCAGGGTCTCCGTGAAAGACACCGGTTGCGGAATGGACAAGGCCACCATGGCGAGGATATTCGATCCCTACTTCACCACCAAGGAGAAGGGGGTTGGCACGGGTCTTGGTCTGGCGGTGGCCCATGGTATCGTGCAGAATCATGGAGGCGCCATCACGGTGGAAAGCGGGCCCGGTAAGGGTTCCGTATTCAGCCTCTATTTCCCCGCCATCCAGAAAGAGGTGGCCGCCAGGAAGATGATTCGCGGGGATATTCCCACCGGCCATGAGCATATTTTGCTGGTGGACGATGAGCAGGTCCTCCTGGACATGGGCCGGCAGATGCTGGAACACCTGGGCTACAGCGTGGTTGCCAGGACAAGCAGCGTGGATGCCTTGGCACTCTTCACGGCGCATCCCGACCGATTTGATCTCGTGATCACCGACATGACCATGCCCGACATGACTGGAGACAGGCTCGCGCGGGAACTCATGCGTATCAGGAAGGACATCCCCGTCGTTGTCTGCACGGGATACAGTGAAAGAATCCTGGACGAGCAGGCAATGGGCATCAGGGCCATCGTCATGAAGCCTGTCCTCATGGCTAAATTGGCCCGGGCCATCCGCGGCGTGCTGGACAAGAAACAGGATGTATAACCATCAGCGACGACGGAGCGGATAATAACCGGTTGCATTCAAGATAGCATTGACGGGATACTCTTTGAAAACGTGAGGAGCATTCGCCCCTCACAGCCCTATCTCCGCTTCGCGGCTCATTGTGGCCATCAACCTCGCCCCCGCCGCATCAAAATGACCGTGGCTTCGGCCACCCCCAACGCAAGCGGGATTCCCGCCGCCCAACCGGTCGAGGTGGGTGGGTCATTAAACCGCATATCGAGAACAGTCCCCCCAGAATCCAGGCTGAGCCCTATCCCTGACATCACACTCCCGCGATGAAACGCCCTTTGCGTGGACGGCGACAGGCAAACACCTGAAGCGGGGCTGGACACCTGGCTCCAGGTGATGCCGCCATATGCTGATTAATTCTTTGGAGATAAAGAAATCCGGCCGGCGTGCCGATTATTTAAGACCGGAAACCTCCGAAGTGGGTACGGAAAACCCGCAAGTTGGTAACTGTTTCGAATCTTTCTGGCAGACCGGATTTTCAGACGATCCGCGCCAAGAGAACACGATGGCGTCAAGAGCGACCGGAAAGCAAGTTGTTGGCTCGAGATATGGGAGACTGTCTTTTCGCCGGAACCAAGAGGACTTGCCATGAGAAAACCGATCCTAGGACTCTCCATTATTACTGCATTCTTCATACTGGCTTCATCCGCCGTGGCACAATCGGGGGCTCTCAAGGCCTACGGGATCGTCGTCGACCAGGTGCTCAAAGGGGACACCGCGGGAAAGAAAATCTATTGCTCATCGAACCTGACAACCCCCGGGATGACGGTGGAGGGCTGGAGGAAATCGCTGACACTTCCAAATTCAACGGGGTATCTCTGCTTTGTGGATGATATGCCGGATGCCAACTGGGAACATCCCGCCCGCCTGATCTTTGTCGATTCCTCGAACTGGACTTACCAGGTCTACGACATGAAGACCCCCCCGAAGAATTTCTCCGACTTCGAGCAAATGGGCGAGTATATTCCAAAAGCACGCACTCCAATGCTCAAGGCGATGAAATTCAATATGAATTTATCCAACGAGCCGACCCAGGCGAGCAATGCTCCAGAATTTTCGGAGAACTCCGGTGCGATACTGAGCAATTCCGCAGCCGGAACCCTGCTCAATTTAGGTCCAAGTCATAAGTATGCGGTGATCATCAGCGGAGGGTACAACAAAATCAATAACCACCCGCGTTATTGGAATGATATTTCCTTTATGTATAAAGTATTAAAGAATAACTACGGCTACAAACCGTCCAACATCTATGTGCTGGCGGCGGACGGAACCGACCCGGCCGTTGACCGGTCCGATGGTATAAGTTCCCCCACCGATCTCGATGGCGACGGGGAGCCGGACATTGGCTATGCCGCCACCAAAGCCAACATCAGCGCGGTTTTTGATAAACTCGCCCGAAAAATGACGGCGGATGATTTCCTCTTCGTTTTTACGACGGACCATGGCGGTCAGGACGAATCCAATCCAAACATGGGCACCATGTATCTCTGGGACGACTACATCAACGCCGCCGATTTTGCCGTGGAGGTAAACAAGATCACGTCGTATGACACGATGGTCTTCGCAATGGAGCAATGCTATTCAGGCGGATTCAAGGATTATCTTTCCGGTCCCAACCGAGTATTCATGTCCGCCGCCGCCTGGGACCAGGTTTCCTATGCCATGGGTCCGAATTACAAATATGACGAGTTTTCATATTATCTGACTTGCGCGCTGGCGGGGGCCCGTCCCGATGGAGGTTTTGTAAATGCCGATCAGGACGGGGACGGAGTGCCATCCTTCGCTGAAGCCTACGCCTTTGCCAAGAGCAACGACTCGGCAGACGAAACCCCTCAGTTCGACGATCAATCCGCACTGTCGTCCGATCCCTCGATGGGAGCATATGTCATCTCACCGGACGGGCGTTTTGGCACCGCATTCACCTTCGGTGACGCCAGCGAACTCGTCCGATATTCCATTGACGCGAGTTTCGGGACGCGCTTACAGGTGTATGTGAAAGATGCCGGCACCCCGGGAGACCGCTGGCGTGTGAGCCTGGGGAACCAGCCGTCAATGAAAGCGACTGCCAGCGGCTCGATCCTGAACTGGTTCAGTCCCGCGGTTGCATTGAGCTTCGTTCGCCCGAAAACCGCGACTGTCTCATACACATCGGGAAGCTCTGTTTTTCCTGCCGGAGGTTATATAAAATTTGTTCTCCACGGGGGCAAAAACAAGAAAATGGCCGTTGGGTACACACAATGATGAGGCCATGAGTACCATCTGCCTTGATTTTACCACCACTCGATTCGCGTTTCGCACCATGGGAGGCGGCAGGGGTGCGTTCTTTGGCTGGTGTATACACGAGCAGGCCCGGAGCCTCGGCGCAGGTCAAATGATAGGCATTCCATACCATGATTCTTGAGATCCTGGAATACCTCATGAGTTCGTGCTCGAAAACGGGCAGATCCATGGGGTTTCTCTCCTCTTCGCTGCAGGTGCGGGCACGCTTTCGGCGCTGCAAAAACGCATGGGCGCCGCATATCCGGCGGACACGGCGCGTCATTCTGGAAGCGGCGGACCGATGCCGGAGCCACCGCAAGGCAGTGCTTCTGGGGGCCGGTCTGTTGCATGATATCCCCCTGAGGGAATTGTCGGAACTGTTTGAAGAAGTTGTGCTCGTGGATATCGTCCATCCCTGGTTGAGCCGCGTTTCCGCCTGGCGATTCCGGAATGTGACGCAACTCTCCGTTGACATCACGGGAGTGATGGAGACGCTTCGGCGGATCGCTCATGCCCCCGGGGCCGCCATGCCGGTATCGCGACCCAAACTCTTCGTGGATGATCCCCGGCTGGATCTCACTATCTCCGTGAACCTCCTGTCCCAACTTTCCCACGTACCCGGCGAGTATCTGGAAGGCCGGCGCGACGAACCAGTCATCGATGCTTTCCTGAAACACCTGGTTGAAGCGCACCTTGACTATCTTCGAAGACTTCCCGGGCATACGGCCCTGATCACGGACATCACCGTGCGGCGCGCAATGCGCGGTAATCCCCGAATCGAGGAATCGGACCCTCTCCATGGGGTGAAGCTGCCTCCGCCTGAGTTCACCTGGGAGTGGCATCTGGCTCCCAGCCCGGAAGTCGGACGCGGGATCGACGTGTTCACCACCGTGGCGGCCTACACGGATTGGGGTCAAGCCTCCATTTGACTGTTTTCACGCCATCTTCCATTCATTTCCCCCCGCTGGCAATAAACCGGGAGCAATTGATAAAATGGTTTTTTGCAGACTTCACGACACGCGACACCGGCTCATCCTGCGGATTATTGACATCGAGCACACCACCGTGGATGTCCGGGCACCACGGATGACGTCGCACGGGAAGGGTGCCCTTGCGTTTGAAACGAGGAAAAGGATTCCATGAAAATCAGCTATCGGGAACTGAAACGGGGAGAGGAACTCAAGTCCCGCGTGGTCCCGCGGGAAGAGATCCGGGGGCTTGGCCCCTGCGATATGACCTCCATCATTACCCTGACCGCCATGACCATGGACTGCCCCCGGTTAGCCCCCATTATCCATGGTTTGCATTTCACGCCCCAGAGCCCAACAAGGATACGCTGCTCAGGGCTTGAGACGATTTTGAACCAATAACACACTGTCGGTCGAGGTTGATTCGGAAAATCCAGCTCAGACATTGTCAATACTATGGTTTCTGCGCTCCTGCCCAGAATCTCATGAATAATGCAGGTTAGGGCTCCTCATGGGTGCTGCGGAAAAACCCAACCGCGCGTACCCCATGTTGAAAAGGCCAGCCCCGCGGCATATACTTTGCCGCAATTTAGAGAGCCTGATACACTGTTGCGTCCGAAGATCCGATCTTGTCCAGTACTCAGATGCCACGAGGGAGCTTGCAGCGTGAAAAGCTTAATTGGAAAAGCAGCCATTTTTATCGCGATATTCTTCTCCATGCTGAACCCGCGTGCTCATTGCGGTGAGATAAAGTTCGAGCCTTTCCCCGGCATCAAGGATTCCGACAGTATAGTGATATTCGCACCGCATCCCGACGATGAATCCCTGGGAACCGGCGGACTCATCCGCGCGGCGCTGGAAAGCAAGGCAAGGGTTGCGGTAGTGCTGTTCACTAACGGCAGCCGTTCCCACGACTACAAAGCCTATGACGCTTTCCTCAAGGACGCCAAGAACACCGCATCGCAAGAACCCTTGGGGCGCATCAGGCGGCAGGAGGCTTTGAACGCCCTGCGGGAACTGGGACTGGATGAGCGCAACGTAATCTTTCTCGGATATCCGGATGGCGGCTTGAGACCGCTTTTCAACGACTATTGGGATTGTGATCGCCTCTACAGGGCAGCCAACGATTTCAACAAGTCTGATCACTCTCCTTATGATTTTTCCTACCAGAAAGATGCTCCATACTGCGGGGCCAATGTTGTGGCCAACCTGGTGGAAATTTTCCTTGCCCGCAAGCCCAACATAATCTTCTACCCCGATGACGGGGATTTTCACGATGATCACTGGGCAACGAGCGCGTTCGTGCGCTACTCCGGTTCGATAGCCGGTTATGATGGAGAGTGGTACACTTATCTGGTGCATAAGGGCGATGATTGGCCTTCTCCTCCAGAGTACCTACCCCGGGCCGGTTTGTCGCTCCCTCCCGAGTTATCGGTCCTGGATGCCTCATGGCTGATGCTTCCTCTCAATCCGGATCAGGTTGACCATAAGGAAAAAGCGATCGCTTCCCATCGCAGCCAGCTTTTCCTGTGGAAGGACTACCTGAGGTCTTTTATTCGGGTAAACGAAATATTCGGCGCCTATCCCTATGTGAAGATGGGCCGTGTGGATGAAAACCCCAATTTCTTTAAGGATGGCCCCCCGCCTTCGTCTTTCCCCGATGTGCGCGGCGATTACCAGACCGGTTCCCTGCAAACGTCGGAAGACTTGACCAGGATGGGGATGGCCTATAATGACAAAAACGCATTCTTGATACTTCAAAGCGCCACCGATATCGAAACCCGTCTGGTTCACCACTTTCATCTGAGAATGTGGGATAAAAAGCAATACTCCCGGTTGGACATCAAAGTCAAAGGCATGAAGGCCGATTATGAAAGAAAGGCTCATGACAGTATCATGCCCGATCAGAAGCCCGGACTGGAAATCCACGGCAATATGATGGTGGTTACCATTCCCTATTCCTGCATGGAGTCAGCCGATGAAATCATGTTGAGCGCGGATGTAAACGATCCGGAAGATAAGACCACCATAGATTTCATCTCCTTCAGAGACCTGCAAAGGTAGTCCTGGGGACGCTGTTGGGTAGTCTTGGGAACCCCCTTGACTTTAGGACCCCATTCTCCTTGTGGCAAGCTGAGATAACGGGCGCCGTGGAAACTCTGAAATCGTTTAGGGTCAGGTTACCTGATTACAACCAATCGGAATTCTGAAAGTCTAATGCTTTTACTTCACTGGAGGTCTCATACGGTGTTGCGTTCATGATGAATCTACCCTGAAGACGCCGATCAGAATTGGCCCGTTTATGCTTCGATGCCTCTCAACAGACGGCTTTTGATATTAAGTATTAATATCGAGGACTTAGGTAACAGGCAAGAGCCGCATTTGGCCGGTTAAAACAGGGACTTCCCTCCGTTCGCCCTGAGCGGGAGTAAGCCCCGCTTTCGCGTGGCAAGGCGCAGCAAAAAAAACAGCATACGCCGGATTGATGGAAAGCCGATGACGAAGCAAGTTTCGTAAGTAATTGAAATTGCTCACCCTAAAAAGCCGTTTGTTGAGAGCGTGTCGAAGGGTGGGACGGGCCGGAATCGAGTGCACACAGCGCCCTTTCCTGGCTACGCCTTGGCACGCGAAAAAGGCCCTTCCATGTAACAGCCTTTCACGACCTACGGGGTCACCATGTCCCTACCGGGTCCGCCACACTAAAGGTATGCGCGGGAGCATCCAGACTACCGTTAGAGCGGTCGGTAGCCCGTGAAACGCATTGACTTTTAATGGATCTGAACCTCAACCCATTGCAAGGGCGCCCTCTTTTTCCAAAGTAATTTCCCATGTCTGAATTTATATCATCAGAAGCAGAGTAATATGCCTTAATCGGGCACTGAACCGTGTCGCCAACGCAGCCCAGATTCTGATGATTTGACAATGCCCGTTATTTTCAGTAGTTGCGTCGGCCGCCCACTTATGTCAAAAGATATACCGTGAATCTTCCCGGTCCAATGATTTTCGCGTTCCTGGTTGATAGAAACAAGGGAATCGCCCATGATCGCCAAAACCCATACCTGCAGCCTTCTCGGCATCGATGCCGTACCGGTCGAGGTTGAAGTCGACATCTCGTCGGGGTTGCCCAACTTCGCCACGGTGGGCCTTCCGGACAGCATCGTGCGGGAGAGCAAGGACAGGGTTAAGGCGGCGCTTCAGAACAGCGGATATCCTTTTCCGATGGAGCGGATCACGGTAAACCTCGCGCCTGCCCACATAAAGAAGGAAGGCTCCGGGTTCGACCTTCCCATCGCAATCGGGATTCTTGCCGCCCTCGGGATCGTCAACCCGCAAAAAGCCGCAAACGCGGTGCTTACCGGGGAACTGGCCCTGGACGGGCGCGTCAAGGAGGTTTCCGGCTGCCTTTCCATGGCCGTCCAGGCAAGGGATTCCGGTGGCCGCGACCTGATCGTCCCCGCCGCGAACGCCCGCGAAGCGGCGGTCATCGATTCCGTCTCCGTTTGGCCGGTAAGCCATCTTGCCGAGGTGGTCGAACTCCTGAACGGCAGATCGGAAAAAGATCCCTTCAAAACCGAACCCGGCGCCATCTGGAATGCTACTTTCGCCGATGAGGCGGACTTCGAGGACGTCAAGGGCCAGGAACACGCCAAACGCGGCCTGGAGGTCGCCGCGGCGGGCGGACACAATGTTCTGATGATCGGACCCCCGGGCTCCGGCAAGACCATGCTCGCCCAGCGCATCTCCGGAATCCTGCCGCCACTCAGCTTCGACGAGGCCATCGAGACCTCGAAGATCTTCAGCGTGGCGGGAATGCTCCAGAACTCGCCGCTAATCGTCCGCCGCCAGTTTCGCTCACCCCACCATACCATATCCGACGCAGGCCTCGTTGGCGGAGGCCACATCCCAAGACCCGGTGAAGTGAGCATGGCCCATAACGGAGTTCTTTTCCTGGACGAATTCCCGGAGTTTCGCCGCAGTGTGCTCGACCTGCTGCGTCAGCCCCTGGAAGACGGCCAGGTCACCATTGCTCGCGCCTCGGTCGCCCTCACCTACCCCGCGCGTTTTATGCTCATTGCAGCCATGAACCCCTGCCCCTGCGGATACTCGGGTGACCCGATAAAACCCTGCACCTGCTCGCCCATCCAGGTCCAGAAGTACAGGAACCGCATATCCGGCCCCATCCTGGACCGCATCGATCTCCATATTGAAGTGCCATCGGTTGATTATGAGAAACTGCGTTCGGACGGCCAGGCGGAAAAATCCAGCGCCATTCGCGAACGTGTCGGCAGAGCGCGTGCGATTCAACTCGCAAGGCTCGCCGGAGAAGGGATCTACT
Source organism: Syntrophobacter sp. (assembly GCA_039679945.1). Taxonomy (GTDB): domain Bacteria; phylum Desulfobacterota; class Syntrophobacteria; order Syntrophobacterales; family Syntrophobacteraceae; genus SbD1. Next base: position 76,895 of record JBDKTY010000130.1, read on the forward strand.
CGAACGCCCAACTGAAGCCCAGGCATATCAAGACTTACTGCCGCACGGACGCCGCCTGCCAGTCAATTCTGGGCCAGGCTGTCAGGCAACTCGGACTGTCGGCCCGCGCCTACCACCGGATCCTCAAGGTGGCCCGCACCGTGGCCGACCTAGAAGGCGAAGAGAGTATCGCGGTCCATCATCTGCTCGAGGCAATTCAGTACAGGTCGCTGGATAGGAAGATGTTCTAGCATCTCGGGTCAAAAGATGCGGGAACCGTTTTGCCTTCAAGATGACGTAGGCCCTCCGGATACCGAAGGGCCAGCTCATCGCTGCCTATGCCCATCCATGCTTCGATGCCCCTCAAGCAGCAGCCCATCAAGGCCCGTTTTGTGCTCGGCGGAGTATCAGATGCTCCCGGGTTCACTTCAAATCAGATACGTAAAGTTCAGCGTCGCCGGTCTCCAGCAGTTTTTGAACGGGTTGTGCGGTCATATCTTTGATGGAGTACTTGCTTTTTTGTACAATGAAAAATCTTTTACGGACGGCCGCACGGTCATTGGGGTCTTTATAACGGGGAACCTTCCGGTGCCACATGTAGAAGATCACGGCCGCATCGGCTGGAGATTTACCCTTGATATCATCTCCCGGGCTCATCTCGCGGGCCAGCACATCAACTACGACCGGCGCCTCCCTGAAATAGCCGGTATCGTCGTAGGAAGCAATAAGATCGCGGTTCATCATGTGCACGGCCACACCCACCGTGAGCAGAAGCAAAATACTTCTTATCAGGCGTGCGTTTCCATATCTGACGACATATATAAACCCCGCGTCAAGGAAGCAAAATGCGAATGGAAGAAGGTAAATCCAGGACCTTGGGTCCGGAATCGCATGTTTTGCGAATAGAGTGATCCCTCCTCCGATTAGAAGGACCGGCAGGAGAGTGAGCCCGCACCAATTCCTGTTGCGAACAAGGGCAATTAAACCGGCGACACACAGGAAAACAGCTCCACAAATTACAGCTAACGGAATATCCCGCGTGAAGTCGCTGACAGTGTGCGAGATGTGCTCCGGAAGCACCTGGAGAAAGTTCGAAAAAGGCAGGCCCTTAACGAATCTATTGCCGGTAAGGGTCTCTATCCCCTCGTTTTCTATAACAACCGGCGTGTAGAACAATCCCGTAAGAACGACCGTCAATACAGCACAAGGGATTATAACCTCGGTTAGAATCCAGACCGGCCCGCGTCCTTTTCGGATGAGCATCGCCAGAATCCAAAGGAAGATCCCGGCGGCGGAAAGGAGGAAAGAAGGAATATCGAAAAGCCCCAATGCAATAACCAGCGACATCAGGCAACAAAGCCCTTTCGACGGATGCTCAACAAAATGGTGACCGATTATTGCCAGAACGAGGCTCAACAAGACCAGCAGCGAGTACCCTCGTGCCATCGTGTCGTAGAGGACCAGGTAAGGAAAGATAGCAGCCAGCCCGCTCGCGAGGAAACCGCTTCTTCGGTCGCCGGTAAGAAGCCTCGCAAGACAGAACGTCAAGGGGATCACACAGAGGCCCGCCACCAAAGCCGGTAGGCGAATGGCAACGGGGTCCCCCCCGAACAGTTCCACGGATATTCTTACCAGGATAGTGTGCAGGACGTGGTTATTCGGAACCGGATAGAAGAATAATTTGGATATGTCTCCGTTTGCAAAATTCAGGAAAGTAAACGCCTCGTCGTACCGCATGGGTTGCGACAGGAAATAGGCACGCAGAGAGGCCCCGATTGCCAGGACCAGTGCAAGCCACAATGCCGTGTTTCTCAGCTCCGCCCTGTCATGGAGCCACTCAAAGGCGCCACGGACCTCTGACACAACAGGGCGAATCCAATGAATGTTGAGGGTAGAGAGTGTGCTGGAATCATCTCGAACCGAGGATAGAGGGGAATCGTCGGCATTTCGGTTATTCAAAATTCTATCCTCCCGAATGGTCATTAGAAATAAGTGAATCCGGACTATTGCCATGATTATCCTGATAGGCCAGCCGCATATACCCTTTATCATCCGAATTCAATGCTGACTTAATCGTGAGATTCGAAGTGCCGACTGGGCTCTCGATCGGCTGTTCGCCAGTCAGTGCCAAGCCGGGGCGAAAATTGTCGATCCGGTTTGGCTTTTGCATCTCCGAACCAGATGGATTCATGCGATCAGGAATATTTCGTATCTAATAGGACTTGACCTCGTCTATTTTAACGGTAAGCTGCTGGAAATCACGAAAATCTTCAGTCACTGAAATCTGTTGCGCCAGCCGGAGGATTTCTTCTTGGAAAAAGGAAAGATCTCGACAACTCTGCCCACATGCCTTTTCTTCGGACTCGCGGGTCTTGTGGCGAACTGGTTCAGGGTGGAGCTTTTTTTCAACCAGGAATTCCTTTTCGGCTCTTCCTGCGTGATCCTCGCGATACTGATGAGGGTGGGGGTGGCCTACGGGGCGCTTACCGGGTTCATCGCCGGCATTTACACCTATTTTCTCTGGAATCATCCCTGGGCGCTTATTGTCGTAACCTGCGAGGCGTTGTTCGTTGCCGGCATGTATGCACGGCTGCGAGGAAACATAGTCATATACGACATGGCTTACTGGGCTTTTGTCGGAATGCCCCTGATCTTTGTCTTCTACCACTACTTCATGGGCATCCAGCTTCAGAGCACTGTATTCGTGATGCTCAAGCAGATGGTCAATGGGGTCTTTAACGCCCTTGTCGCATTCGCCATAGCGGTCACTTTCAGATACAGGAAAATCACGGAGGGGGAATGGATATCCTTCTCCAACCTGATTTTCGTGATCATGGAATCGGCGGTCCTGCTGCCCGCTCTGCTTCTTTTCCTTATCGGACTCAGGACTTACCCGGACATAGAAAAGGAGGCGTTTGAATCCAAGCTGGCGCACAATACCGAGATAATCCGGAGCACCCTTTCTGACTGGATCGACGATCATCGCTACAACATCAGGGCATTTGCCGGCATGGTAGCCAACATGGAGGGTTCGTCCGCCGAGACTCTACAGCACCGGCTTGAAACGGTGAGAGCGGCGAGCACCACGTTTTCGAGCATGGGAATACTCAATGAGGATTCGGTCCCCATAGCCTTTTCCCCCGAAATGGACGAGGACGGCAAATCGATCTTTGACCCTGCCTTTTCCGGCCTGCCGGACCTGCGCGCCATGCGAGAGAACAAAAAGACCATGGTCCTTGACCTTGTCATGAGCAAAACAGAGAAACCCGTTCCAAAGCTGTTGCTTCTGTCCCCGGTCCTGGTCGCCGCGGAATACAGGGGATATTGCGCCGGTGTTTTGGAGTTGACGCAAATTACGGCCATGCTCACCAATTTCGCGCTCCGGGACGGTATCGATATAATCACCCTCATGGACGGGAGTGGAAAGGTCATTGCCAGCACCTCGCGAGATCTCGCAATCATGGATCCGTTGCCGCCGCAATACGTTGAAAGCCGTGGCGCCACGCCCTCGGTAGCCTTCTATAGAATGCCACACCCCCGTTCGAGCACGAATGTGCAGCGCTGGGGGGAATCCTTCATGGTCAAAACCGCCCATATCGACCAGGATTACGGATGGCGGGTAGTCGTCGAGACATCGTTTGCTCCGGTCTTTGAACGGGTCTCCCGCTACAGCACAATTGCCCTGGCATTGTTGAGCATACTGACATTCATAACGGTCATACTCTCCCATCTCTTCAGCCGAAGTGTCGTGTCTCCAATTGTACGGTTGCGGGATGCCACCAGGTATTTTCCCGAACAGCTCGAAAAAGTCGCCGATTTCAACTGGCCCCGGAGCAACATCAGGGAACTCGCCGACCTTTCCATAAACTTCCAGGGAATGGCTTACGCGTTGAGCGCTTCTTTCAGGCGACTGGCGGAGTTCAACGAAACCCTGGAGCAAAGGATTCGGAGCAGGACCGAGGAACTGCGACGGGAAGTCGAGGAACGGCGCAGAACGGAGATTTCTCTTCGAGAAAGCGAGGAGCGGTTTCGTAAGATATTTGAGGAAGGCCCCCTGGGAATGGCGATCATCGAAGCCAACTACGGGTTTTCCAAGGTCAACTCGAAGCTCTGCGAAATGCTCGGCTATACCGAGCAGGAACTCTGCGATCTGAGCTTTCCGGCGGTAGCCAAATTCCATGACCCGTGCCTGGGCGAGGATCTCATAGACAGCATCCTTGCGAATGCCATCCCGTCCATCGATACGGAAAACATTTATGTCACCATGAGCGGGGATATAATGTGGGGGCATTCAAGCCTCTCGGCCATACGGTACAATGCCGGGAATGCACTCTATGGTTTATTGATCGTGGAGAACATTACCAGGCGAAAAGTGGTGGAAGAAGAGCTGGACAACTACCGGGAGCATCTGGAGAATCTCGTTCAGAGCCGCACCAGCCAATTGGCGATGGTAAACGAGCAATTAATGCGGGAAATCGAGCACCGTAAAACTGTCGAAGAAGCCCTCAGAAGCGGCCAGAAGCAACTGCACGCACTGGGGGTGAAACTCGCCGAAAGTGAAGAGAGTGAAAGGCGGCGGCTTGCCCTGGAATTGCACGACAGGGTTGGCCAGAATCTCAGCACCCTCAACATCAACCTCAACATATTGAAGACGCTTATTCCGGCCGGATCAAATCCGAACTGCGCGGAGCGTATCAGGGACTCCCTGGCACTGGTGCGGGAGACATTCAAATCAATTCGTGATGTAATGGCGGATCTCCGCCCCCCTGTTCTGGACGACTACGGCCTCGCGGCGGCGGTGCGCTGGTATGCGGACCTGTTCAGGGAGCGCACCGGAATAGAGACAACTGTTCAGGCGGAAGATTTTACGGCCCGCGTGCCGCTGCACATCGAGACGGCATTATTCCGCATCATGCAGGAGGCGTTGAGCAACGTCGCGCGCCATGCAAAAGCCACGAACACGACCGTCACGCTCACGGAAGCGAAATGCCAGGTCAGGATGAAGGTCGAGGACAATGGGGTCGGTTTCGATACTCGGGCGGAACCCGCAAGCAGGGAGCCGCGCTGGGGATTGATGAGCATGAAGGAGAGGGCCGAGGGAATCGGAGGGACCCTGCGAATCAGGTCCAAACCGGGTAAAGGGACGGAAGTGGTTATCATCGCGTGAGTATCCGGCTCGTTTGGCTATTACCCGTTCATGCTTTGACATCTCGCGGTAAACAGCTATAGAGATTGTGCAATATCAATAACATATATGGTAGCCAGGTCATCAATCCCGTCATTTCAGTGGAAGCTGGAATCCAGGGTTTTTGGCTGCCCGCTCGGGAAAGGCCCGGGCCCCGGCTTTCGCCGGGGTGACGCACCGAGGGCGGATGTCCGCTGCCGCACCTGGTATGTGGATCAGGCTTCCCAGTCTTCCGGGGTTCACGCAGCAACCCGTTCCGCCTTTCGAAACGTGGGGGCGAACGGGACCGAATACGTCGTTTCTCGGTAAGGGACTCTGTCTTGCATAGGGCGACAAAAGGATGCTCTTCGCAGTTGTGGGAAGAGGCGCTCCAGGCAGCGCAACGGGGAATTATCCCCTGCTCTTCTTGAGATTGGAAGGATCATGAAAATACGCGTTCTGATTGCCGACGATCATGCGGTTCTACGGGACGGACTACGCCTGCTGCTGGAAGCGGGAGGTGATATAACCGTGGTGGGGAGCGAGGGAAATGGTCGCGATGCGCTGCAAAGGGCGCAGCAACTGCTGCCCGACGTCATTGTCATGGACATCTCAATGCCACGGTTAAACGGCATCGAAGCCACGGAACAGATCCGCGCCACCTGCCCGAACACCCGGGTCATCATTCTGTCGGTATACTCCACGGCGGAGCACGTTTTTCGTGCCCTCCGCGCGGGTGCGAGAGGCTATCTGCTCAAGGAGTCCGCGGGTGAAGAAGTCGTGGAAGCGGTGAGGACCATCCATTCCGGCCGCCACTACTTCAGCCCGGCGATAAACGAGGTCATGGTTCAGGATTATATCCAGCACCGTTTGGAAGCTCAGGCCAGAAGTCCCCTTGAAAGCCTGAGCGGACGAGAGAAAGAGGTCCTACAACTGCTGGTGGAAGGAAAGTCCAATGGCGAGATTGCCCAAAGTCTGCACCTGTCAGTCAAATCGGTCGAAACCTACCGCAGCCGGTTGATGCAGAAGTTGGGTATTTCCGATCTTCCCAGCCTGGTACGATTTGCCATTCAGATGGGATTGACCCCCGTGGAGATCTCCAACTCCAGTTTATGCTAACGGCCTGCCTTCGGATTTCGCTGCTCCAATGTTCCCCGCGCAAGCGGTAATCACCAGAGTCTGAATCCGTATTTGCCCCGTGATTGCTTCAGCCCGTTAACATGGACAACGGCAACGCGCCCATCGAAAATCAGGTGTTAGACAGTGCATTTATTACCGCCTTTTCAAGCTTTCCCGACAAGGATCATAGAGCTTTCCTGACAAACTCCAATTCAGATTTGTGCTATCGGAATCAAACCAAATCTATTATGTCGAGTACCACCGGTCGCTCGCCACAAGGAGCTTATTGCCCATTCGTATCCTTGGGGTGAGTGACCTCCGCGAAACTGGAAGAGGATTACCGCCCCCGTGGTGGATAAGGATGATACCCCATGATCTTTGTGAAGGAACTGGCTCCCGGGGAGATTCAGCAGCTCAAGGAAATAAGTCGCAAGGAAGTGGGACGTGTCAGCATACGCGCGCATATGGTCCTGATGTCTGCTAAAAATGTTGCGGTACCCATCATTTCCGCTCTCTACGAGGTCTGCCCGGCAACAGTGCGATTCTGGATTCGCAAATATGAAACAGAGGGTGTCGCGGGGCTTTATGATGAAACGCGGAGCGGCCGGCCAAGGACTCGAAATGGGAATGGGACCCGGAATGGCAACGGAAACGGGATGGCGGGACGCAAGAGCCAGACCGTGTTCATGGGGTCGCTGCGCAACCTCGCGAGTAAAGAACGAAGCAGGGAATTGTAATACCGGGTTTCATTCAAGATACTGTCAAAGCATCCTTCCCAAAAGCGCGGGGAGTCGCGCTCCCTACACCCCCTGCGCCGCTACGCGCTTCGTTGCGGTGTCGCAACCCAGGTTCTACCCTCATTTTGCCTCAGCGGTTCAAAACTGGAATTGGACTCCGCGGGAGATGCATCCTCGCATTTCCGTAAAGCCGGGACCGGATGATACCCCACGATCTTTGTGAAGGAACTGACTCCCGGGGAGATTCAGCGACTCGCGGTCTCGCCATCCCCGACGCATCGCGGGGCCGGCGGGAGATTCCGAAAACAACTTACAGTCCAGGGCCGCGTAGATGAGCGGCGGGCACTTCAACGGTCCTATCCGATTGCGAGCCGGAGATCAGCTTTTCTCCGATTCCACGCGCATTTGCTGAATCAGGCCATCCAGATCGATATCATCGCCGTCGTCAATAACGATCGTTCCGGTCGAATCCCTTTGCAGGACAGTAATTCCGGGGTGGTTGGATTCCAGTTGCTGGAGGATCGTGTTTTGGTGTTTGGCTTTTTTCAGAAGGCGTCTGCTCATCACCGCGAGTTCCCGATGTTGAATCGCCTGCCGAATTGTAATCTTTAATTCCAGTTCATTGCACGGTTTTGTCAGATATCGATAGATCTGCCCTTCGTTGATTGCCCGCAGGGCGGATTCGAGTCCCGCATATCCCGTCAGAATGATCCTCATGGTGTCTGGATAGCGACGACAAACGGCCGCCAGCAGTTCGGATCCCAACATACCCGGCATCATCTCATCGGCGATGACGGCATCCACGCTCTGAGCATCGAGAATCGCAAGAGCCTCATTGCCCGAAGTCGCGCACAGAATCTCATAAGGCTCTTTATGAAGCGTTCTTTTGAGCGCTTCGAGGACCATCGGTTCGTCGTCAACGAGCAGGATTCGATATGCCATGGTGGTATTCTCCTCACTAACGCCCCGAAGCGCCGGCTGTCGATCGCGGCATGGTGGCAATCACGCGCGCGGCCCCAAGGGACGTCATGTTCAGGGCAGGCATGAATGAAGATCATGTACCCGTATTTCTAAGTTCCAACAGTTACGCAAAGCTATGCATGAATAGGGACCAACACATGGATGGGTTCCTTGACGCCCGGTTTGACCGCAAAATTCCGCAGCCGCTCGCGCATGGTCTTATTTACCTGATATCCGCTGACGAGAAGCAAACGACCGTCAATGGTAGTGACGTCTTGCGCCAGGATCATTTCGTCCCTCAACTGCGCCACGGTGACGGCCCTGCTCTCGAACCCCTCCTCGGCCACCACCAGGGCCTCCAGCGCGGCCAGGACGCGGGGGTCGTAAATGCCCGAACGGCTTTTCAGGTTGACGATGATTTCACCTTTCCTCACTTTTCCGGCCACCATGGTGTCGAAATCGAGAACTACCTTGAGGATTCTCGACCCCAGAGGGATCTCCTTGCCATGACGATCATCATGAGGAATGCCGGAGCCATCGAAATGCTTTTCCTGGTATGAGATGATCTCCGCGATTTCCTCCATCCTGGGGATATGGCTCAGCAAATCATAGGCCAGGAAGGGGTGCATGTTGAACAATTGCGATTCTTCCGGTGCAAGCGGCTGTCCCTTGTACAATTTCATCAGGGCATCCTCGGGGAGCATGATGCACCCTATCTGCGACAGTGCCGCGGCGGTTTCCAGTTGCCAGACGTCGGGGGCTCCCATCTGCTGGGCCACCTCTTTCACATAGCGGGTTATACGTGATGCCCGGCCGAAAGCCTCCGGGTTGAGCAAGGCGAGCATTTCACCCAGGACCTTGATGGTTCCGCGCAGAGTCTTTTCCAACAGTTCGCGTTCCGCCGTTATCAGCCTGTACTGGGCTGTACCTGAATTGAGCGCGGCCGTAAGGACTTCCGGCCCGCACGGCTTGGTGAGAAAACGGAAGATATGCCCCTGGTTGACGGCCTCGACGGCCGCATGAAGGTCAGCATTACCGGTGAGCATCATCCGCACACTGTCCGGGGCAAGCGCACGCACCCTTGAGAGGAACTCGATTCCATCCATCCGCGGCATTCTAAGATCCGAGACAATCACCGCAAAAGGACCGCTGTTCTTAACGGCTTCGAGCCCCTCGCCGCCGCCGGGCGCGGTTTCAATAGTGAACTGCTTCCTCAACTGGCGACGGAAGGCCGCCAGGATATTGGAATCGTCGTCCACAAAAAGGATCTTCTCAGTCATTCCTCGTTCTCCGCTCCATGGTGGATATGCTTTCCGCAAACGGTCGCCCATAGAGAAAACCGGTCCCCCAGATCAAGATCGGCCAGGTAGTCGACATCCAGCAACGCCATCAATTCCTCCTCGGTGCTGGCCTGTTCCGCGTGAGCCAGGGCATTGCCCGCGTGCACCGCTGTCAACGGCATGAAACTCCGCGCCAGGCAGCGGCTCGGGGAGTGGTGGAACGCTATGGCTTCCACGATCTGGTCGGGTAATCCCCAGAGTCCCATCAGGTAGGCTCCCACTTCCGCGTGGGTCGTTCCAAACACGTCCAGTTCCGCCCTGGTTACGCCGAGCCCCGTTTGGTCCGCGAGTACCATGACCTCACTGTATGCATCGGGAAGATTCGCCGCCAGGACAAGTCTTCCCACGTCATGCAACATGCCGCCCATAAAGGCATCGTCTATTCCCTTGCGCGGCTGTTCCTCTTCCTGCGCAATCGTCCTCGCGAAGAGCGCGGTCTTCAAGCTATGGTCCCACAGATCCGGGATTGAAAGGCGAGGCACATTCGTCTCGACATAAGTCGAGAATATATGGACAGAAATCACGAGTGCCATCACAGTGTCAAACCCGACCAGAACCATTGCACGTTCCAGATTGTTGACGCGCCGGTAGAGGCCGAAGAAAGCGGAGTTTGCCAATTGCAGGATCTTGGCCGTCATGCTGACATCCCTGGCGATGATTTCCCCCACTTTCTCGATTGATGTATCGGGACGGCTCAGTTCCTGAACGACCTCATGATAGATGGTCGGAGCACTGGGGAGGGTATCGATGCGGGACACCACATTGATCAGAGCTTCATTGGAGAGAAGGTCCCGCAATGCCAGGGCGCGTGCCACCGTGGACTTGAGCGTTTCGGGCTCACATGGCTTGGAGAGATACTGGTGAGCCACCCGCACCGATCTCAGAATCATCTCCATGTCGGAATAGCCGGAGAGGATAACGCGTATGGAGCGAGGGTGAAGATCCTGCACTTTGGTCAGCAACTGGCAACCATCCATTCCGGGCATCCGCATATCGGTCACCACCATGTCGAATGGCTCCTGGCTCAGGAGCTTCAACGCTTCCGGCCCACTCTCCACGAATGTCATCTCCCATTCGTGACGCATACCGCGCAGCATTCGACGGAACCCCTCCAGCACATTAGGTTCATCATCAACAAAGAGGATCCTCTTTTTCATTCGCTGCCGCCTTTCAATCCCTGCACATCGATAATAGGCAGGCTGACAATAAAAGTTGTTCCTTTACCCATTTCCGTTTCAAAGCTGATGCTGCCTCCATGTTTTTCAACGATCACCGAGTGGGCGATAGCCAGTCCCTGCCCTGTACCCTTTCCGACCTCCTTGGTGGTGAAAAAGGGATCGAAGATCCTGGATCGGATGTTCTCCGGGATGCCCGTTCCGGTATCCGTGATGTGGATTTCCGCGCGGTCACCCAGGTTGTGAGTGCTCACCGTGATGGTGCCTTTCTTCCCCGGCTCACCGTCATGGGCATCGGCAAGGGCGTGGGCGGCATTGATTATCATGTTCAGGATGACCTGGTTCACCTCGCCGGGCAGGCAGAAAATGAAGGGCATCGTCGTGTCCAGGTCCGTAACCAGGTCCGCCACGTATTTCCATTCGTTGCGCGCCACCGTGATCGTACTCTCTATGGCCTTGTTGATATCAATCGCCGCTTTTTCCGTGGTTCCGGGATGGGAAAACTCCTTCATGGCTCCCACAATCCTGCTGACCCGCTCCACACCCTCCAGGGACTGTTGAATCGCTCTCGGGATTTCCTCCCGCAGGTACTCCAGGTCAGCCTCTTCCTCGGCGCTGGCCATCTCCTGGATCAATTCCTCGACCGGCTTACCCGACTGGATTTCCGCCGGAATGGCCGCATATTTGTCCAGAAGCCGTTCGAGATCCGTGAAGGCGTCCAAAAGGAATCGTGTATTGTCACCGACATATTGAGTCGGTGTGTTTATCTCGTGGGCAATTCCGGCGGCGAGCTGGCCGATGGATTCGAGTTTCTGGGCCTGGACGAGCTGTCTTTCAAGAAGTCGCCGTTCCGTGGTATCCGCCCCAAGAATGATCAAACCCAGGAATTCGTCGAGTTCGCTTTTTATGGGACTGATCACCAGACTCAAAAGCCCCTCCTTCCCATCGGGTCTCACGAAACTGACATCCTCCAGCCTGAGGTGATTGCCTTTGTTGCAGCATATCGAGAGGCCCTCGGAGATCTTTTCCCAGTCCCATTTAAAGGGGCACTCGTGTAAAGGTCTTCCCATCACATCCTCCGCCGGAATCCCAAAGTTCCTCTCCGCGGCGGAATTCCAGCGGATAATCCGGTATTCATCGGATAGTTCAATCAAAATGGATGGGATGGAGACGATCAGGAGTTCCATCTCCGCCGATGCTTCCCGCAGTTCTTTTTCCATCTTTCTTCGCAGGCCAATGTCACGTCCGATCTTGGTAACGCCGATCACTTTCCCGCGAGGGTCACGCAGCAGCGTGTTGTCCCAGGAAATCAGGCTCGTTTTTCCGAAGCAGGTGACAATCTCCTCCTCGTCATGGGTCTCGACCTCTCCCCGCGTCATCTTATCCTGATACGTTTGCCTCCGGGCCTTGCTTAACTCCGGTGGAAGCAACACGTCAAACCAGTCATGCCCGAGAAGCTCTCCTCTCGACCAACCGGTGGCGCTGAGCAGAAAGTCATTGCAGAAGGTGATACGACCCTCGACGTCCAGGGAGACCGCGAGAAGATGTATGTTTTCGAGAATCTCACGGAACCGCCGCTCGGACTCCCTCAGTGTTTCAGCGACCCTTTCGCGTTCAGCGATCTCCCGCTGCAAACGCTCGTTGGATGCTTCAAGAGCTGTCACGGCTTTCTTGATATCGCTCATGTCCCTCGCGACGCAAACGCTGCCGAGCGTTTTCCCGGCATTGTCCCGAAGAAGGCTGATAGAGAGTTCAAAGGTCGCGATCGTCCCGTCTTTTTTCTTCATATCGATTGCATACCTCCTGATTGCGGCGTGCCGGCGCAATTCTTCCAGCATCAGTTCTAACTCGTCCCTGTCCGCGTAAAACTCAAAGGCCAATCGTCCTTCGAGTTCCCCCGTGCTGTACCCGTACTGCTCAGCCGCCATTCTGTTCCACTTCAGGAACCTGCCGTCTCTGTCAACAATCCCGATACCGTCTGGAGAATTCTGGAATATATTCTCGAGATAGTCGTTCGCCTGTCGGAGTTCGATTTCAGCCTGTTTGCGTTTCGTGATATCCCTGACGGCGGCCACATACATCCTGCGACCTTTCCAGAGAAAATTTCGGCCCGTAATCTCGACGAGGAAGATTGTTCCATCCTTTTTTCTTCGGTAATGCTCGTTGGAGCAATGGCCGCACTCCGGCATGGGATCACCGGCAAGGCCGCCATCGGTCATGAGATCCTCCCTTTTCATCCGGAGGAGTTCTTCTCGACTGTAGCCGTAGAGCATTACCCCGGCCGAGTTCACTTCCATGATCCTGCCCGTCTCGTCATCCACAAGAAACAACCCGTCTGATTCCATATCAAACAGATGGCGGTACTTCTCTTCGCTCTCCCGCAACGCATCCTCATTCCTCTTGTGCACGACGAGATAGCCCGCGAGGACTACGGTGAGCAGCAGTCCCGCCCCAAACACTTCCCACGGGTGCGTTCTCTTCCCGCGGGGGGCGAACGCCGGAGTGGATCGCAGAACAACGCACCATATTCGGTCTGCAAAACGAAGTTCACCGACATGTTCGAAGTTGCCATCGTTGCCAGCACTTCTAATATCTCGCGGCGGGACAACTGATGCCCCCGAGGAGGGAGCATGATAAGAAAGCAGGGATTCCTCTTCCGGGCCCGATCGGTCATAGATCGCCAGTTCAATGGCTTCAGGGCTCAAGTAGGCAAGTGCCCTCTCCACCATATTCCCAACCCTGAACACTCCGAGGACAAACCCCCGCAAGGCATCCACGCTAACCTTCCTTGTATCATCCGCAGTATCCGGATGATACAGCGGTACAAACACAAGAGTGGCATATTGCCCCCCGGTTTCCTGGACCAGGGAGACTCTGCCCGTGGCGGCCATGGCCCCCCGATCGCGCGCCTCCTCAAGAGCCGCGCGCCGTGCCGGGTTTGATCCAAGATCGAAACCGAAAGCAGCTTCGTTGCCTTTGTAAGGTTCGGCAAAATAGACAGGGAAATAGTCAGAACGCTCGGAGGCGTTTTGCACTCTGTTTTGCGCGTCACGTTCCCATATGCGAAAATCGGGGATACCGTCGACCCTGGCTGCCAGTTCGTAGTCCATTCGCTCGGCATGCCTGACACGGGGAATCCATTCGATTGCATGAACCGAGGGATGGGGCAGGAGGAGAGGTTTGGCGAAGATTTTGAACTGCGACCGGTCAACTTTTTCCAAACTGTCGTAGAATGCTTTTAAAGAACTCAGGGTGTGCAGGTCGGAGTCTATTTCACGCTGAATGGTCTCGATACGATTCTTCGCCGCCAGTTCGAAAGAAACCCGTAGCATGTGCCGTTCCCAGTCCGACACCATCGCAAAAGCCAGAATCGAGCAGATAAACCCGATCAGGATCGTCATTCCCGTTACTACATAGCGTTTTGCCCAACCTTTTGGGCGCATAACGCCACTGCCATTCATGGTTGACTCCTTTTGCGCGAATCCCGTGGCGGTCGTCTGGTGTTCTGGGAAATCAGGCGTGAGACTGAATTTCATGTTGCCATAACGTTAATTCGGCAATCATAGGAAAGAAATACAGTTCTTTTTCGCTAGTTAGACTTCGCCCCATTGAATACCTGTGATCGCGACAAACGGGGAACCCGCCAGTGAGTTGAACGGGGGAAAAACAGGGACAGTACATCCGCCGGAGGCACAATATCCGTGCTGGGCGAAAGGTCCAGACCACTGATTTACAGTGGCGACCCATTCCGATGCGCTGGCATCATGCTTGCTTAGTTTTCAAATCGGTCAGACTCCCGACTCTTTTCGGTCCGGACTTTTCCCCTGCCTTTGTCCATGGAGTCCCAGGGGGAAAGAGCCGCTTATCTTGCCACCACCGCGTTTCAAGCCTGACCATATGAATCGCAAATTACAAATCCAGGTTACAGGGGATAAAAAGACCGTAACTCAAAAACGAGGGCGAAAATGAAAGTCGAATGTCCAAAGTGCGGGGCTGGAGGCCGGATCGATGAGGCAAGAATTCCCGAAAGCGGCGTGAGCCTGCGCTGTTCCCGTTGCAGTGAGCGGTTCTTCTTTCGAAAGGAGGCTGTCGAGGCGGCGGCCACCCCCGCGGATATGACCACGCCAGGCGAACCGGCGCCGAAGGCCGATCAGCAGATCTGCGCAGGCTGTGGCGGGAATAACGGAGGCGTACCCTTCCGCACGCTGGCGGGCATGTCTGTTTGCTACCGGTGTGAAACCTTCTTCCGCTATCGTCCATTCCCTTCCTGGATCAAAGTTTCTTTTGCCGCCCTGCTGGTCCTGATCGTCTCATCGTTAATCTGGAACGCCAGGTTCATCCAGGCCTACAGGGAGATGGGAAAAGCAGGAGAATTGATGGCCAGGGGGGACTATGTTCATTCCTCGGCACTATTGTCGTCAGCCGCCGGGCATGTTCCGGAAGACAGCTATCTGCAGGTAATGGCAGTCTACACCGAGGGACTCTTCTTTCTGAGTCAGGACAAAAATGCTCAAGCGCTAAAAAACCTCAAGTACTGCGAAAACAAACTCCCTGCCTCTTACCACGTGGATCAGCTCCTTCTCAGAGCGGAAATGGGAACCGCATTCGATTCGAAAGATTATGACCGCCTTCTTGCCTGCGCCAAATCCCTCGCCGCCAAGAATCCGGATGATCCTTTCATCCAGGCGTCACTCTCATCGGCATATGCCTGTAAATTTGCCCAAACAGGGGATGAAGACCTCGAGAAACAAGCCATCGCGTGCCTCCGTCAGGCCCGCGCAAAATCAAAAGATGATGCCTCATTCAAGGACTACGAGCAGCGTATTCTCCACCGCCTCCAGTCAAGGGAGGTAATCAGCAGTGACGAGTTCAAGCGGCGGTTTCCCAGCGGATGGAACCCGCGGAATACTCTGTAAGGGAGGGGTCTTAAATGTTCTTCATACCAGGACAGTTGATAGCACTTGCAACGTTTCCAGGAGTCATAGTGCATGAGGTGGCGCACATGCTCTTCTGCAAATTGCGCGGCGTACCGGTCCTCGACGTCTGTTTCTTTCGATTCGGGAATCCGGCTGGGTACGTGGTGCACGCGGAGATCGACAACTTCAATACCTCTTTTCTCGTTTCCGTCGGACCTTTTCTGATTAATTCGCTACTTTGCATAATTATCTGTTTCCCGGCGTTTTTCCCATTCCAGGTGTTCGGGTTGCGGCATCCCCATTCCTATTTCCTGCTCTGGCTGGGCATCTCGATCGGTATGCACGCGTTCCCGTCCACTCAGGACGCAAGGGTCCTGCTCAGCCACGCCAGGCGAGCGGTACATTCCTGGAACCCGCTGGCAATTCTGAGCTTCCCCCTGGTAGTGATAATCTACCTGGCGAATATCCTGACCATTTTCTGGCTGGATTATCTATACGGTATCGGGCTGGGACTCGGCTTGCCCGCCCTTCTGCTCTGAGAGGCTTTCATGATGCGCGGGGGCTTCTGTCACGCTTTGCCGAGCCCTCCGCGTGAATCCATTGAATCAGTTCCCTCAATCCGTCCGGCATGGTTCCCCCGGTCGCGGTGACCGAGTGGCGGCGTCCATTCGCTTCGATTTCAAGCCGGTACTGAAAATGATCGGGCTGAGGCGACCCGATTTTTTCAGGCAACCGGAAGAACTCGGACTTATCCAGCAACTGTTCCAGCTTCCCGACTTTTTCCGGAGCAAGGTCCACGCTGTTTATGGATATCCTGGAGGTGATGCCGGCAACACCACCGCTCCTTATGAGCGTAAGCCTGATGGTTGTCTGCTCCGAGGACCCGGCCTCGACGCGTGCGCAGCCATTCAATAGCCATACCGCGACCAGCATCGACGAGAGGATGATAATCACCCCAACAGCTACTCTGACCAGGGTCGCCAGGAAATGCATCCCACCCCGAGACCGGTCATTCGTGACTTCGAATACGCATTTGTTCGGTTTGGATTTCATGGTTTTGTCGCCGTTGCCCCTTTTCCCGGGACCGTTGGAAGAAATGATTTCAACCGACGAGCCGGGGGCGCCCCAATGCCCGGCGCCGCTCGCTTCCTCTTTGGAAAGATATCCTGTACCACTACCACAAACATCGGATCTCCAGGGTTTTTCATGAATGTTTATCGTGCATTATCCGTGCCGTTCGAGCCATATCACGGTTCGCTTTTGGCCGCTCCCCAGGTGAGAGTACCCATGGAATTTCTCCCGTGGCCGCGCCGTCATCCCGGACGGAACCCATGCCGGTCTTTAACCGCGCGGCCACGACTTGACGCCGTGGAGCTGTAGTCGTATTCTTTTTTGCTTAATCCCCACCCGGACGGATGCGGCACAAGATTCGTATGTAAATTGGCTCGGTTATCATAGAACATACACGGAGAATTCATGCGAATATCTAAAACGGTTCTTCCACGATTCCCGATCGTCGCGATCATGGCTTTTATCATGCTGACATGCATGCCTCTGCCCCTCCTTGCCGATACGACTTATCTCTTCGGTAAAATTGGTGATTTTCCAATAGGAGCTGCCCTGGAACAGAACCGGGGCAAGCTGACCGGTTTCTACTTCTATTATTCCCGTGCCAGGCAGATTCGCCTGGAAGGCAGTATCAACCCCGATGGCACCTTCCGCATGGAGGAAACAACGGAAGGCAAGAAAACCGGGCTTTTTGAAGGAAATGTCAAACAGGGCCGATGGAGCGGGACATGGAGCAAGGCGCCCGGAGCCGCCCCCCTTCAATTCTCTCTCGATGAGAACCACGATCAGCTCAAGAATCTGACATGCAGTTATGATTGCACTCTCAAGGAACGGGATGCCGCACACCGCTACACCTACCAGTGGAGATTGAAACTCGCCATTGCGAAAGGCGCCGTGAAGGAGCTGGATTCAACCCAGGAGGCTTTCGGCGACGACAGGGACGAGCAAAGATGCGTCATCGATCTAAACGATTTGAAGCAGGTCCGGTCTGATTTGGGAATCGTGCTAAAAGCCGAGGGGGACGATTCTGAAAAACAGGAAGGCGAGGATAAGGACGAGAAAGAGTGCGCGGTTCAAATCCTGGGTAATGCCGATATCCTGTGGATACGTTTTGGAGATTCCTCCGTTGAAGGAAACGACTGCCGCGGCCTGGGCTCCAGCATGTTTTGCAGTCCCCGCGCTTTCTGGAACGATATCATTTTGGACCGTCGCACACAAAAATGCAAAGCTCTCCGATGAAAAGATATGAAATGATTATCCGCATGATCGCTCGGAAATTCTCCTTAAATGTATAGCCACATGCACGACACGAGGGGATCTGTTCGAATGGCGCGGATATGCTGCATGCTTTTTCTTGTTTCGTTCATATGCTGCCCGTCGCCCGCACGGGCTGTCACAGGCGTGTGCGAAAATGACGACGGCAACATCGCCGTCTCCATAATTACCAACGATGAAGGCCAATTACTCGATTTGGCGGTGACCGTCGATGATACCCAAATCAGCCGTTTCCCCGAGGCAAACCGCTCCAGCATCACCCTGCCTTCATACCGCTACAAGTTTTCCGCTGAAAAGAATGCGCACCAGGATGCCCTGGATCTCGACATTTCGGGAGATACAGGCCACATGGAATATCAGGGCAAAACTTTCAACCTGGAGTGCAATTGGCAATAGTCGCCGGACTGGAGATATCGAAACAGATCCGGTGCGTGGCCCGTGCCTGATCAGGGCAAAAGGAAAAAACCCAGGACCTTCTGCGTATGTTCATCCAGCTTAACAAAACTGGCGCCTACAGACTCCGACCTGACGCTGGCCACGGACGCGAGGAACGTGATGACGTTCGTTGAGTCGTCCAGCCTCATTTTGATCCTGACGACTTCGTCTTGCGACAGATCTTTCCCCCCGTACTTGATGAAACGTATTCCGGATTTAGATATATCCAGGACCTTGACAAGAGTTCCCTCGGAAGGGTCGCCCGGTGAAAAGCACAAACCCGTGGAATTCACCTGCTTCCGATAGAATTTCCTTCTGTCAACAAACACTGAAAATGTATGGTTGCAATCACAGGAGATGGATACAACATTGCCGGAACTTATCGTTGACAAATTAATCTGGTTGGATGCACTGCAATTAGGACATGCGACATAGGCAGCTCTACTTTCGGTGACATATACTTTCATTGTATCCATGTCTTTACTCCTAACAACAGATATGGTGCACTGTTGTAAACACTTCGCAGCCTTGCTTCGGTTCTCCTTGAAATAGATCGACTTGCTGATGGACATGCAATCCGGTATCATAAGAGGCTGTTCAGGAGCTTTTATAGCATGCTTTGGGTACCGAGGTATAGCAGTATTAAGATACGAGTTCGCACCTCCATATATTGTGGCAAACGTTGGATTTTACGCGCGACCCGACATCAGTCCAGGAACTGCGCGGGCGGCGGAAGCCGGTTCAAATCGTCCATAATCCCATCATCGAGTAAATTTTCAAATCTGGCATGAACCGAGCAATCCGCAAAATGATGGAACCTGATGGCAACGATGACGCAAACCTGGCTTATCCCCTTGGCAGATGGCATCTGAGGAGGAGCATAGTTGATCCGGAACCTTCGCCCGAGCAGGTGATGGGCGGCCTCTCTCTTGCCTATGCGGCAAAAGAAGCATATCCCCCCGCGGGACACATCGCACACATCCATGTAGAAGGGCTTTCCAAGCGGATCACCGGAAGAGGTCAGCAACTGCGCCGTTCCCTTTCCATACACATTGAGGCGCTTGTGGGTGCGGCGGTCCAACTGTCTCTTCTGGAGCATGTCCCAGACTTTTTCCGATTTTGATGCGAATTCCTGCAATTTTGACTCAAGCACGGGATATTCTTTTTCCCAGTGTCTCCTTGCCTCCACATCGAGATAACTCAACTCCACATCGCCGTGTGTTATGAACGTGGTTGTAAAGACGGTATTGGAGAAGAATGTTTCCTCGCCGGCAATTTCGCCGGGAGAGAGTACTTTCAGGAAAATCTCGGTATTGTTGATTGAATAGACCAATTTGGCGCGGCCCCTGTTTAACAGGAAGAGCCTCGGGTTGTTTGACCCTTGCGCGAATATGACCTCATCCGGACCATACTTCGCATGCTTCAGCGAGTAGTAGAAGGCATTTGACTCATCGGCGTTCAGGAGATCGTAGAGTTCCGACCATATTCTGCGGTGCTCTTTGTCGATGGCCCGATTCTTCTCCTCGTCAATGATCTCGGCGGCACGGATTATTTCGTTCAATGCCATCGGGGAAATCTCATAGATCCGCTGCTGAAAGGCTTCCGCTGCCTTAAAGTCCCTTTCCTTCGCGCAGGACGCTATGACTTCGAGAAGCAGTCTGACTGCTTCCGTCTTGTTGTCTTCCCTTAAGCATTGCGATATAAGCACTTCTTGCTGTTGTCTGCTTTTCATTGACCCCTCGGGAGTTGCAGAAAGATGACACGAGAGAACCACGAGTCCCATGCACGCCGGCAACACGGTGAATTATGCATTAAGCAATTACGATACAGCCAATTATCCACACCACTCCCTCGACAAATGAGGATCTGCCCTTTTTCTGCTTCGCTGAAATTTGCAGAGTGTGTACCGTCAATTCGGTATTTTTGATGAAACACTTTAGCAGGATTGAATGGTCACCCAAGCCCTCAAGGACTGCTCCGGATCGCCTTTTAACGAGAGGCATTCCCCGCCTCGCGCCGATAAACCTCTTTATTGAGCGATCACGATTACATACTACCGGTATGATCGTTCAATGGCGATGCGTCCCGGGGTTGAGATAAGATCGCGATCCAGGAGAATGAAGGTCCCGCGCCGGTTCCCGTTGTACTCGGAATATTCGGCGCGCGGCGGTTAGTGGAACCCGGTTTCATATTGAAGGAGGAAATGACGGCGCCGGAAACCCGCTTCCGGTAACTCCATGCCGCTCTCCGAATGATAGAATATGCCGGAAGCCCATGCCGTCCAAATGTCCACTGAATTGATCGGGATACAAAATGCATGCACTCAGTCTTACCAGACCTCATGCCGTCAGGAATGCATGGGTCATCTGGGTTGTGGTTTTTCTAGCCATTGCCGTGATAGTGGCTATGCCCTCGAACAAGAGAACAGTGGCTCCGGTCTACAGGACTGCATCGATCAACTGGTGCCAGGGCGCCGATCTTTATGAACCGGGGATTGGAGGCTATCTCTACCTGCCCCAGGCAGCCGTTCTTTTCACACCGTTCTCGTTGCCGCCCTTCGGGGTCGCCGAGGTGCTCTGGCGTGCCTTCAGTATCGGGATTCTCGCCTTCGCGGTTTGGAGGCTTGCGCAAGTGGGAGCGCATGGAGGAGGACCGGCGCTTTTCCCCCTGATGACCCTGCTGGTAATACCGGCGGCGCTCGATTCCGCTCGCAACGGACAGATGAATATTCCGCTGGCCGCGCTCATGACACTGGCCGCGGTCGATATGTCGGGGCGGCGCTGGTGGCCGGCGGCATTCTGGCTCTGCCTGGGGCTGGCGCTCAAGCCCCTGATCGTTATCCTCCTCGGCTTTTCCGCTCTGCTTTACAGAGAAATGCGGCCGCGTCTGGCTATCGGCCTGCTGGTCCTTTTCGCGTTTCCATTCCTGACGCAGCATCCCGAATACGTGCTGGCGCAGTACAAGCTGTTCTTCCTTAAATCCCAGACCTCGGGAAACCCGGGCAGCCTTGCGCGGTTCAGCGATCTATTCGGTATCCTCGGCACGGTGGGAATAAACGCGACATTTTCCGTTCAGATGGGAATTCGCATTGCCGCAGGGGTGAGCGCCCTGGCACTTTGCCTGCTGGGCCTGAGGCGCTGGGGGCATTTGCACGGGACCCTGCTTTTCTTCGGTATCACTGCCAGCTATACGCTGCTCTTCAATCCCCGGACTGAAAATAATACCTACATCGTCGCGGCGGTACCGATGGCCCTGTATGCCGCATGGGCACTCCTGCGCGACCGCCGGCGGCTGATAGGCTGCGCGCTGGTTGCGGCCATCCTGGTCATGAGCGCCAGCTATGAAATAACACGCGGCAATAACCATTGGGTGTGTCCCGCCATGTGTCTTTTCTTCCTGGTCTATCTGATCGTGATATTGATACGTAATGAAAAACCGGTACCCGGCCAGCAGTGACAGGAATCGTCCCCGCGCTCCCTCCTCCAGCCTCACAGTGGAGCGATCTTCCTGGAGACCTTCTTAAAGAGCTTGACCAGGGGTTTTATTGTCTTGTAGACGGGCAGGATCAGGAAAAACTCCGTCACGGGGAACCTCGCCCCAATCCTTTCTATTGCTGTCTTTCGATCAACCAGCCCCTTTTTCCTGGACTTCCAGAATTGGTACACCATGTCAATTTTGAGGTAATACTTTATGGGACCGGCCAGCTTAATGTAGGGCCGGGAGAGGTATTCCTCCAGCAGTCGGAAGAACTCGTCGAAATGGAGCAGGTTCCGGGCATTTTCGGCTGTCTTCTGCCGGGGGTGGATTCGGAAGGACGCGAGAGGCTCGGCGATGAAGGCGAACTCCCCTTTCTCCAGCAGGTAGAACCACATCTCCAGGTCAATCATCTGATCATATTCCGCATTGAAGCCGCGTTCGGCATCCTTTCGCCGAAACATAACGACCGTGGGCTCGCCTACGAGGTTAGCCTGTCTTACCAGACACATATGGATTACCGCGGCGCCTTCCGCCGTAAAACTCTTCTTGAACTCGCAAAGGACCCGGACGAGGTGCGAATCGGCGTTGATTATATTTCGTGCCGAAGCCACCAGGGAAACCTCCTGGGCGGAATCCAGGGCCGAGACCATCCTGCCCAGCGCATCGGGTGAAGCTAAAAGATCGTCCGCAAAGACAAACTTGATGTATTCTCCCCTCGCTTTCGCGAGGCAGCGGTTCCAGTTCCCGGCCAGCCCCAGGTTTTTCTCGTTCACCTCGAAAACGACCCGCTCATCCGTGAGATACCTTTGGACCGTCTCCACCGTTGCGTCATTGGAACAGTCGTCCTGAATGATCAGCTCAAAATCCCGAAAATTCTGGCCGAGCACGGATTCTATCGCCATCGGCAGGTAATCGGCATAGTTGTAAGTGGGTATGCAAACACTGACCTTGGGTGAAACCCGCATTTTGTTCCCTTGTTTCGGATTATTTACGTCCTGGATACCGGAGTGAATCAGGCCACCGGCTCTCTCGCCCTCGCCGGCCCCCTGGATCATCCTCCCGGCTTGCTTTCTTTCGGCAGGCTCCTGGTCAGCATGTGCCTGACGACGGGACGTCCTTCCAGCCTGTGGAACGCATGCACGGCCTGTTCGATCTCAACGTCCGCCACTATCACGCGTTCGTGCTGCCTCAAGTGTTCCACCCAGGATTCAACGAAAAAGGTCTCACAGTATTTCGATGGGTCGGAAATATCCACGAAGACAGCCCATCGGAAAGCCCCGCCGCGAAGCCGAGCCCTTCTGAGTCTTTTCATGGCGGTGCCGAATGCCCGCCAATCCGCGGGATCGATACTGTACTCGACCACCACCATAACAGGGCCTTCATCCATACTCGGCTCCAAAGCAACCGAGGGCGCGGGCCAGTGCTCCGATGGCGTGATATCGATGCGATCGCCCGAGACAAGTTTGAACCACCGGGAAGTCAGAAGGCCAAGCACGAGGCCCGTAGCGGAGAGGTGCAGAGCACCGGGAATCCCGGTGATGTCCGCCACCGCTCCCCATAGAAAACTCCCAATGGCCGTACCCCCGAAAAAGACCAGCATGTATACGGCAAGGCACCTTCCCCGCACCCAGGCGGGTGCAATCGACTGCACGCTGCTGTTGAAATTGGAGAGAAGCGCGAGCCACGAGGCTCCGGCGAAAAAGACCACCGCCATATCGAGTGCGAAGATGGGCACGAAGGCGATGAAGCTGAGAGAAGCGGCAAATACCAGGGTCGTGCACAGGGCAAGCCGGTTGAAGGAAATTCTTTGCAGAATCCATGAGAGTACGGCCATTGCGGCCACCGCGCCGAGTCCGAAAGCCCCGAGAAGAAGACCGTATTCCCCGGAGCCGGCTTTCAGGCTGTTTCGAGTGAAAATAGGCAGGAGCGCGATGAGGGAACTGGCGCACGCGATGAAGCAAAAAGCCCGGACGAAGACCGCCTGGAGGGCCGGCGCATACCTGACAAAACGAATACCGGTTCTCATCGCGGCGAAGATCCGTTCAGCCGGAAGGGCACTTTCCCGAACCGGCCGCTTCCAGAAGAACAAAACGAAGATCACGCCCAGGAATGAAGCGGCATTTATGAGAAATGTCGCTCCGGCGCCCAGCGCCACCAGGGAAAAACCGCCGAGGGCCGGACCGAAGGCGCGCGCGAGGTTGAACCCGGCGCTGTTGAGGGCAACGGCGGGCCGAACCTGAGAACGGGTAACGAGGTCGGGAACTATCGCCTGCCAGGCGGGTGCATTCAGACCTGTTCCAAGTCCCAGGGCCAGCACGAGCAAAAGCAGCAGCCAGGGAGTCGTCATGCCCATAATAGTGAGCACCCCGAGTACGATGGCGGCGGCCAGCATCCACGTCTGGGTCATAATGATAATTCGACGCCGGTCCATCACGTCCGCGAGGGCTCCCGCGGGCAGAGCCAGGAGAAACATCGGAAAACTGGCGGCGGTCTGAACGAGCGAAACCATCAGGGCTGACGGTGAAATCGTTGCCATGAGCCAGGCCATGGCCGTATTCTGCATCCAGGTCCCGACATTCGAGACCAGGGCGGCGATCCAGAGCGCCCGGAATACGGGGTTGCTCAGCGGAGTCCAGGGAGTTGATCTCTCTTGTGCGGGATCGGTGAATGCTTTTTCTTTGCTCATTTAGCGATCTTTCGGAACGATGGCCGCGTCGGGGATCGGCCCCTCGCATTCCCCCGGAGGAAGCACTTCGAGGAAGGATTCCAGTCGTTCTGAAGTTTTTCGTCCAACGCCCGCCAGTTCAACAAGCTCCCCGACATTTTGCCACGGCTTCAGGTCGCGCCTTTTGGTAATGGCGTCCGCGACCTCGGGGCGCATCATCGGTATGAGCAGAAGATCCCGGGCCGATGCACGATTCATATCGAGCTTGAGCCCCGCGGCAAGGCGAGCCGAGGCTGGCATCGGGCCGGTCATGAAACGAGGACCGGACTCATTGCCCAGCACCGTCAGGGATTCTCCCGATTTCATTCTCCGGTTTTCTCCGGGGCAAATGCCGAACCGGCCCGCAACGCGCAACGCATCCGATAATCCCGCGTGCCCCGACTCCAGGAGGTAAATTCCTGGCACGGGCACATCTCCCTTCACCTCAACGATGACAGGGGCCGGACGAATCGAGGCGGCCGGCGCCGCATTTCTGTAAGACCGCCACGGAACGCAACAGCAGACAATCCCTAAAAGCAATACGATGGCGGTCCGGATCTTCAGTTGTTGTTCGTTGGCTGTCATCAGCGCAATCCGGCAATTTTGAAAATCCGGCATAAAGATGTTGATCTCCGGCGGTAATCGGGGTACTTCCCCATCCCAGCACACGAATGCTATCATTACCTGACCGCGCGCACCGAAATGGATACTCACAATCATGCAAAGATTCAATACAATAACATGATTCTTTATTTGAAATTGCTCATCCTGCTGTGGCTGATCAACTTCGCTCCACCTTTCATGGCCCTGATTTTCGAGAAAAAGTGGAGCACGCCGATTGATTTGGGTCACAATTATTCGGATGGACGTCCATTTTTCGGAAGCCACAAGACCATTCGCGGCTTCCTGGCCGGCGTAGCCGCGGGCGCTTTTATGGGGGCCGCCATGGGTTTTGCCTGGTGGATCGGTCCGGCGGCGGGCGTCCTCGGCATGTCCGGAGACCTTCTGTCGAGTTTTGTGAAAAGGCGGCTTGCCTTTCCCAGCGGCGACGTGGTTCCCGGGCTGGATCAATTCCCCGAAGGGTTCCTTCCCTTTCTTGTCCTCACCCCCCAATTCGCGCTCTCCGCCAGGGCGACTCTGGCATGTATCATCGTATTTGGAGTGGGAGCCTACCTCGGATCGATATTTCTGAATCGGGTACTCCTGGAAAAACCCTTCGATTCCTATCCGCGAAAGCTGCGTCCCGTGACCAGGTTCCGCGAACTCGTGTCCTGCCAGATCAGCTCGCGACCCCTGCGCTTCATCCTGAACTTCGAGGACGCATTCTATTACCACATTTTCATGAAAACAGTTTTTCGGCTCCTGGGGATCTTTGGAAAGGGGAGGCGAAACGCTCTCGTTGTGGAGACCAGGGAAGTGAGCTTCCGTTTTCCGGATCTCCCCCGCTCATTCGATGGTTACAGGATTCTTTTCCTGACGGATCTGCACCTGGACGGACTGGAGGGCTTGACCGAAAAGCTCATCGAGATTGTCCGGCGGATTCCCGTCGACCTGTGCATCCTGGGAGGCGATTTCAGGATGGAGACCTCTGGACCGTTCGCGAACGCGCTCTCCCACCTCTCCGCGCTTCTGCCCGAAATCCGCGCCAGGGACGGCATCGTCGCGGTACTCGGCAATCATGACTGTATCGAGATAGTGGAAAAGCTGGAAGAGATAGGGATACACTTCCTGGTCAACCAGTCGCTTGCACTGGAGCGGGGCGAAGAGAGGCTATGGCTCGCCGGCGTGGACGACGCCCATTACTTTAAATGTCACAACCCGGAGCAGGCGTTCCGCGACGTGCCAAAAGACGCCTTCTCGATATTCATCTCTCACTCGAACGAAATATACGACCAGGTGGGCCAGTACGGCCCGAGACTCTATCTCTGCGGCCACTGCCATGACGGGCAGATCAAGATCCCTCCTTTCGGGGCTTTGTTCACCCACAGCAGGGCCCCCAGGTCTCTTTGCAGCGGCAGATGGTCCTACAGGGGCATGCCGGGGTACACGAGCGCGGGAGTCGGTGTCTCGGGCGTCCCGGTCCGTTTCAATACGAAAGGCGAAGTGACGGTGATAACGCTGGAACGGGAGTAAGCGTGGGTCGTCACTCTGTTTGAATCGGAAATCACGAACACCCCAACCCTGTTCGCGGCGGGGTGTTCATGAGAGCATGGTATCCCAACCCTGTTCGGGCAGGTTACTCCCGAGCCAGTTCTTTTGTCATCGCCGTTGCGAACTGCCCCTTTGCCCCGGATGCCCGCTCAACAATCCTTTTTGAACAGCAGCAGCCCCGGATCATAGATGTCCGGAGGCTTGACCCCCAGCAACTGGAGGAGGGTTGAAGCGACATTTGTCAGACCGGGGATTTGTATTTCCGAATTAAACTGAATGCAGTCCTCTCCGGACGGATCATATACGATAAACCACACCGGATTGGTGGTGTGCGCGGTCTTGGCCTTGGGCCTGCCGTCCTGGTGCAGCTTGGGTTTGTTCGTCTTTGTATCGATCTCGAACATTTCCTCGGCATTTCCATGGTCGGCGGTGACGAGCAGGACACCTCCCGCCTTCCGGGTGGCCTCCATCAGCCGCCCCAGGCACAGATCCACCGCCTCGACCGCGATTCGGGTAGCCTGAAATACTCCGGTGTGCCCGACCATATCTCCGTTGGGATAGTTCAGCCGGATGAAGTCGAAGGACTTCGATAAGATAGCCTCAACAACCTTGTCCGTTATTTCGGCCGCCTTCATCCATGGCCGCTCCTCGAAGGGAACCCTGTCCGACGGGATTTCGATATACTCCTCACCCTTGGCATCGATCTTTCCGGACCTGTTCCCATTCCAGAAGTAGGTCACATGCCCGTACTTCTGGGTTTCGCTGATCGCCATCTGGCGCAGGTGGTGGAGCGCGAGAAATTCACCGACGGTGTGCTCGATATGGGGCGGTTCCACCAGGAAGTGCCGGGGGATATGCAGTTCGGTATCATATTCCATCATCCCGGCGAAGGCGACACGAGGACACGGTATCCGCTCGAAATGCGAAAACTCGTCATCCTCGAACGCACGGCAGGTCTCCATCGCCCTGTCACCGCGGAAATTGAAGAAAATCACCGCATCCCCGTCGCGTATGGGACCGACCGGTCCCGATTCATCGGCCACGATAAATGGCGGGAGATCCTGATCTATTACTCCGGGCTGCTCCTCCCGGTATGTCCTGACCGCCTCCGCGGCGGAGCGGAAATTGCGCCCCTCGCCCGCCACGTGTGTCTTCCAACCGAGTTCCACCATTCCCCAGTTGGCTTCATAGCGGTCCATGGTAATTTTCATCCTGCCGCCGCCGCTCGCGATACGGTAATCCATGGTGGGACCATTGATTTTCGCAAGAAGGGCTTCCAGCCTGTCGATGTATTCAAGAGCGCTTGTCTCGCCGACATCCCGGCCATCCAGTAGTGCGTGGACTCGAACGCGAGGCAGCTTCTCGCGATATGCCAGTTGTTCGAGCATGATTTCAAGATGCCGTATGTGGCTGTGTATATTGCCGTCGGACAGGAGGCCGATGAAGTGCATTGCTCCATTGTATTCACGGCAGTACCGGACGAGCCGCTGCCAGGTCCGGCCCTTGAAAAGCTCGCCCGAAGCGATCGTCTCATTTACGAGCCGCGCGCCCTGCGGATAGAATCGGCCCGCCCCCAGGGCGTTATGTCCTACCTCCGAGTTCCCCATGTCCTCATCCGAGGGAAGGCCCACGGCTGTCCCGTGTGCCCGCAGCAGGGTGTGTCCACACTTTTCGAGCAGCCAGTCAAGATGCGGTGTATAAGCGTTTGAAACCGCGTTGCCTTCGATATCTTTCCGGCAGCCTACTCCGTCCATGATGGCCAACGTGATGGGACGAGGCTTACGGTGGGTCAACAAAGAAACCATTTCCTTCATTCGGTGCTTCTCCATTAAAATTCCCGGTGAATGCGTCTGATAATCATAATTTGCGTGCATGGCCCGTTCTGGATGCTCATGACGAACGGCGGTTGGTACTTCGATACCCAGAGAAAAAACCCTTTGATGCCTCCAGAAACAGCCCGCCCCGAATCGCATCAAACCACCGATGAAAGTGGATATTCCCCGTACACCCCGAGCATTGAAGGGTAGAACGGGCCATTTGCGGTCTTCAGGTAAGGCATGACCGGGTAACCGGCCCGAACCCCGAAGTGTTACTGCTGCCGCGTTCTTTTTTCCCGGGGTCTTTCCCCCAGTGTCACATGGGCGCTTCCCTTGCTCCCGTCCCAGTGGACGATTCCCAATTCGACCCTGTCTCCGGGACGCAGCCTCCGGACTTCCCGAATTGCGGCATCCGCGTCCTCGACCTTCTTGCCGTTCACCGTGACGACCACGTCCCCACCCACAGTCACGATGTTGTTCCCAATTTGCGCGCGCTTGTTCCCGCCCTTCAGGCCCGCTTTATCGGCCGGGCCGCGGGGCGTTACTTCAATTACGAGCGCCCCGGAGGTGACGGGCAGCTTCAACACCTCGGCCATATCGGGAAAAAGGGTCATCAGGGTTGCCCCGAGGAAAGGATAGTTGTAGTAGCCCTTGTCTATCAGGTCATTAACGACCCTTTTGACGGTATCCACGGGGATGGCGAACCCTATCCCGACGCTCGCGCCCGTGGGGCTGAAGATGGCGGTCGCAACACCGATCAGACGGCCGGATGAGTCGATCACGGGTCCGCCGGAATTGCCGGGATTAATGGAGGCGTCCGTCTGGAGAATGTCTTCGACAAGCGCCCCGCTTTGTGCCCGCATCGTGCGTCCAAGTGAACTGATCACCCCGGTGGTGAGGGTCTGTCCGAGTCCGAACGGATTGCCGATGGCGATCGCCTTCTGCCCCACTTTCAAATCGGCCGAACCGCCGAATGGGATCACGGTCAATTTCTCCTTGGGTGCGTCGATCTTTACAACGGCCAGGTCAGTGTCGGGGTCGGAACCGATGAGTCTCGCCGTGTACTTTTTCCCGTTGGCAAGAGTAACCTCAAGCTTTCGAGCATCCTCGATGACGTGGTTGTTGGTCAGAATGTAGCCGCGCGGGTCCACGATCGAACCCGATCCCGTTCCCTGCCTCGGCACGACGTTAAAGAAAAAATCGTGTTCCAGCACGGTGCTCGTTATGTTTACAACGCCCGGAGCGAGACGCTGGTAGAGGTCGATGTTGTTTCTCTCCTCCTCGGTCAGGGCCGCGACCTTGGGGACAGCGGCCAGGAACACGAAAATAAAAGCAAGAATGAAAGATTGTCTTCGAAACATCGATTCAACTCCCTGACAGTCAAATGCACATTCGTCACGATGTGCAATCATTCCCTATGGGCAGTTCTTCTTTTCTCCCGCGCGCGGGAGCCTTGGAACATTCGTCTTTTCAGAAACCCGCACCCGGTCGGGGGCGATAGACCCTGCGCAAAAACCAGACAAGAATCAGAATCGCCATGGCCCAGCCGACAAACTTCGGCCATTGCTGAACGAGCCCCGACACGACGGCCTTCATGCGGTTGACGGGAAGGGCGAAGCCGATGCGAATGCTCGACCCCGTGGGACTGAGGATGGCGGTGCATATACCCACGAGTTCTCCCTCCATATTGACGAGCGCCCCTCCCGAGTTGCCCGGGTTGATGGGGGCATCCGTCTGGATAAGGTCCTTAAGGACTTTATCCCCATCCTTAATGGTCCTGCCCGTCATGCTGACAGTTCCTGCCGTGAGCGTCTGTCCCAGCCCGAAAGGATTGCCGACCGCCAGCACCCTCTCGCCGGTCTTCAGGTTATTCGAGTCGCCGAGTTGAATGGCACTCAGCGGTTTGTCACCGGGATCCACCCGCAGGACGGCGAAGTCCTCGCTTGAGGAAGCCGCGATCAACCGCGCTTCGAGCCGTCTCCCGTCGGAAAGGGCCACCATGATCTTCTGGGCGCTCGAGACAACATGGTTGTTCGTTATGATGAGGCCGTCCGATCCGAGGACCACTCCGGAACCGGAACCGGACTGAGTCGGCACCGCGCACCAGAAGTACTCCGGGTCGCACTGTCTGGTCGTGATGTTGACAACTGAGGGGGCAACCTTTTCGTACGCACGAATTGTGCCTGTTTCAACGGAAGTGAGCGCCGAGACTCGGGGCGCTGCAATGAGAGCACAAAACATCAGGAAGGAAAAAACAAGCGCGCGAAAGCGCTCGCGACGATGATATCCCCTGGTCATGAAGGTTCGCATCTCACCCCTGTACCGGTATGCCTTCGCGTGCGGGCTCAACGGGCATGCACGCAAGTTCCCGCCGGGAGGGAAGCATCCCGGCGGGAACTTGCGTGCAAACGAGAATATAGGTTAATACGCAAATCCCACATGTAAACAGGCAGGGTGGCTGCTTTATCTTACAGGGTCGGAGACTTTTCTGGGAGCCATCCCCGCCAGGATGGCTGGAATTATAATGATGGCGCTCAGCAGCACGCACAGGCTTCCCGTCCAGGACACGAATCCCAGGCTGAAGATTCCCCGGTGATGGGAGATCATTAAAGCGCCGAATCCGAGCGTGGTCGTGAGGGCCGCCAGGATCACTCCCTTAGCGGTACTGACCGGCAGGTGACCAGGTATCATCCTGCCCTCCCTCCAGCGGCTGAGTATGATCACCGCATACTCCACTCCAGCGCCGACAACCAGCGGCATAAAGATGCTGTTGGCAAGATTGAACTGCACGTCCGCGAATCCCATGATACCGACCGTCCAGATGCTGCCCAGGGCAAGGGGTATCATCGCGAGCAATGTGAGCCGCACATCCCGGAAGACAATGAGCAGCATTATTACAATGAATATCACCGCGTAGATGGAAGCCTTTATGCACGCATCCTTGAAGGCCGAAGCAAAAACATGAAGTGAAACCGGATCTCCCACTACCTGGGGATCGACCGACTGCGTTTCCCGGACGAATGTGGTAAGGGCATGCTCATCCCAGACGGATTCCCTTGGGAAAATGCGCAAAAGGTACGTTCCCTGCTGGTAAAACCAACCGCGCAGAGTGTCCGGCAGGTCTTCCACTCTCATGGGAGAGGCACTTATCCCTTTTCTTAGCGTATCCCATTTGTTCGAAAGGTCGCCAAAGAAATGTTTCCTGTATTCGTATAATCTCTCGACGGAATCCGGCGCGCTTTGCAGACTGCCCACGATGTCCTGCGCAAGGGCACGAACCAAAGCCATTTGCTCTACAAGAGGTTTTTCGGCCCCCCACCGTTCCGCCTGGTCGTCCTGCAGTTTGAACCGGATTCGCTCGAGCACGTCGATAAGCTCCTTTACGTTCAATTCCTGATTCCCGAAATTCACCGGCTTGATTTCCGGAATTTTCGGTTGAAGCGAGCGGAGCATCGGAAGTTTCTTCTCCTGATCCTCGGGCAGGAGCGTAAAAGCGCTCTCGACTTCCGAAACGGATCGCAATTTCTCAAATTTCCTGGCCTTTGCAGTCAGTTCTTCAAGGGAGGAGGCAAAGGAGCTGATAAAGATGGTTGAACGCTGGGAGTTCTCAATCAGGGCTTTCCCCCAGACAACCGATTCCGCGTTCGCGGTCTGGAGCCGCAAAGGGTTGAGATCGAAATATACCTGGCTCGCGCTGAGCGCGCAGAGCACGCTCAGGACTCCGGCTCCGGTGATGACCATACGGGCATGCCTGGGAGTCAAACGGATAAAATCCCTGGTTTCAACCGGCTCGGCGGTGACGGCACTTCTTCTCGGCTTTCCTCCAAAGAGCAACGTGAGGGCTGGCAGGACACTGAAATCGGCAATCAGGTTGAGCAGAATGCCCATGCCGGTGATAACTCCCAATTCCATGAGCCCCCGGAAACCTGTCAGTACGAACGGAAGGAACGAAAGGGTTGTTCCAAGGCAGGCGAGAATAATACCCGGCCCGGAACGCTCATTTACAACCCTGATCACCGACCCCATGCCGGAGCCGGCACGGCGCTCCTCTTCTTCCAGCCTTGAGTACCAGTGAATACCGGAGTCTACTCCGAGCCCGACCAGGAGCGGCGCAAAGACAATGGAAATCATGTTGAGGTGACCGACAAACAGGGTCGCGCAACCGAAGGACCATGAGAGACCGAATGCAAGAGAAGCAGTCTGCAGCAGTGGCCGGCGAAGACCTCGACGGAAGGCCACCAAGAGCAAGAAAACACCGCCAATCGAGAGCCATGTCGCAACGGACATATCATCCAGGACGGCGGTCATCTCGTCGTTGTTCAGCGCCTCCTGGCCCGTTACCCCTGTCTTAACGTCCGGAAAGGAGACCCTGAGTTCCCTCAGGTGTTTTCTCAACTGGTCCAGAGCGTCCCTGGTTACGACTATCTCGTCCTTCGATCTCTTGGGTGAAACGAACGCTATCATGTAGCGTTTCTTGGCTTCCCAGAAATAGCCTTCGAGATCGGGGTCCCAGGCGCTGCCCTTCAACAGGGAAACCCATGGGGATTTGAAGTTGTCCTGTCCATGGAGATAACTCGACATGCCTTCCAGGGTATCTATGAGAAAACTCAGGTCGAAAGGATCGGCCTTTTCTCCGGCCGGTTCCCCTTCATCCAGAAAACCGGTGAAGAACTCTCCGACCATTCGCGATGCCATCTCCTGGTTCAGGAGAGTGAGGAAGTTAAGAAGCTCGGGTTCCTCGGCGAATTTCTTGATGAGGTTGGCATGGGTGTCAATCTGTCGCTGCAGGTGATTGAGTTCCCGCTCATTGAGATAGAGGAGCTGCCAGGATTTGAACGGCTCGGGATCGACCCTGTAGATAATATTCTGAAAATGAGCGGAGTCTTTCCCGATACGCGATGCCAGCTCATTTACGAAGGAAACAGCCCGGAAAGGGTTCGAGGCCTCGATGACAACGTCAAATCTTCGCTTGGTCTCCGAGTTGAACGGGTCGAGCTTGTCACTCAGAGCTATCAGGGGATGGTCCTTCCGGATAAGCTCAAGCTGGTCCGTAATCATTTCCATTTTGGTGAACGTCAGCACTACTGAACCAACAGCAAGCAAAAAGGCGATTCCCAACACAGTGCGGGGCCTGGTAATTACTATTTCCGTCCAAATGCGCAATAATCGTGACAATAATTTCATCTAGCTATAATCCCAACTTATTTTGCGGTATATCCAAACTGGTGCTGGCCGGCATCAACAAGTACCCAACTGCCAGTGTCTCTGTCGTCATCCCGGCGGAAGCCTGAAATCCGGGCATTCTCCGCAAGTCGAAACTTGCCGGTTCCCCGCGCATGCCCCGGTACGGGCCGGAGATGCTTTATCCCGGCAATCTCCCGGCCATGCTATTATAACCATGCATGGCTCCATATATTATACTACCGCCTCTCTCCAATTATTACCTATTCACAAAAAATTCGGAATAGTCACGAGTTTTCTCCACATTTATCCTCAACAAACGGCGCGAGCGGGCGAAAACCTGCGCAAGGGCGCTCTGTCTCTCCCGAGGGCCTATTTAGCAAATGGCGCACACGCGTGCAATCCTGCCGTTCGGGCATCGAAAAGTGAACCTGCCGGCGCTCGCGCCCGTTCACGCACCCTGGTCTATTCGAACGTTTGCCATGGACATGGCCGAAGAAATCATCCCCACCCGGTCCCGTGTTCGCGAACAGCAGCTTCCGCGAGGAAGATGTTCCAAACAACGGTTATATAGAGATGTACTTGATCTATCAGCATCATGCAACAGATAGAGAGTCCTCACGGCACATTTCTTCGATATAGTCCCGACTAACCGACGGAATCGGTGATTCCTCCAAGACCCGTATTTGAAGAGGGATCAGGAACGATGTCGCTGTTTTCATATCGCGAGAGTTGGGCTATATTAAAGAAATAATGTGATTTTTTTCCTTATACGGGATTATGTTCAAGATAACGTTCGCCCCCGGGGCATCGACTGTTTCCGCTCATACATCGATCGCCTCGGCACGAACGCCCGGGAGCGGCAGGCTCTCGAACGCAAACTGGTATTTGCCGCGCGGGGTACGGGAAGTCCGGAAACGGCATGCGGGGGAAATGGAGATCCATAATGGGGGGAGTTTTCGAGGTCTACGTGAAGAGCCATTTTTCGGCGGCGCACAGCCTGAAGGGCTATCAGGGCAACTGTGCCAGGACCCACGGGCACAACTGGATGATAGAAGTCTATGTCAGATGCACGGAACTCAATGAGCTGGGGATAGGAATCGACTTTCGAGACATCAAGGCGGCGGTCTCCGAGGTTCTGTCGGGCCTGGACCATTCCGATTTGAACGATCTGCCCGCTTTCCGGGACGAGAATCCCACTTCCGAGAATATTGCAAGACTCATCTACCGGCAACTCTCGGCTAGGCTCAACACACCGGTTACCCGGGTCTCAAGGATCAGGGTATGCGAGACTCCGGGAGCCGGAGCCTTCTACTGGGAAGAATGAATTGAGCCTGAAGATTAACGAGATTTTCCACAGCATCCAGGGAGAGTCATCCTATGCCGGCCTGCCGTGCGTATTTGTGAGACTTGCCGGATGCAATCTGCGATGTTCCTATTGCGATACGCGGTACGCCTATGATACCGGCGCGGATTTCGATATCCCCCGGATCATGGAGCAGGTACGCTCCTTTGGCTGTGGCCTGGTCGAAGTAACCGGGGGCGAACCCCTCATCCAGGAGGAGGCCCCGGTCCTCATCCGTTCGCTCCTGGACGAAGGCTACGAGGTCCTGCTGGAAACCAACGGGAGCCTGGACATCAGCGTGGTGGACAATGGCTGCGTCCGGATTGTCGACATTAAATGCCCTTCGAGCGGCATGGCTGACAGAAATGACATGCGCAATCTCGAAAGGCTGTCGCCGCGCGACGAGTTGAAGTTCGTGATGGGATGCCGGGAGGACTATGAATTCGCCGCGCAGAGAATGCGGTCGATGCGGCCGTCGGCGGAAGCCGCCGGAATCAGGATCAATTTTTCTGCGGTATTCGGGGAACTGTCGCCCCGAACACTTGCCGAATGGATTTTGAAAGACCGGTTGCCCGTACGGCTGAATGTCCAGTTGCATAAGATAATCTGGGACCCGCATGCCAGGGGCGTCTGACAGGCAAGCGAGCGCAAACCGTTGGGCCCTCGCGACGAGGTGACAAAGCGTGAATGGACCGGGGAGCGGGATCCCGGTCAACACCCTATTCAGGGAATTTGATCACAACTTCTTCCCCCTCGTCGCTCTGCTTGAATTTCACCTGTACCTCGATGCTGCCGTCCCTGATTCCGATCACTACGGGCATCTTGCCCTTTTCGCCTTCAATATGCGTGATCCCCTTCACCACATCGATTATTTTCGCCCCGATCGCCGCGCCGGGAGATGGAAGCTCCGCTTTCCCGTTCTTGGCCGTGACCGTGACATCGCCGGACCCCGCGCGGCGCATCCTGATCTTTTTGGCGTTGGCGTTTATCCCATGCAGAACGGCCAGTGCCATCCATTTCAGTGCGCCTTCTTCCGGATCGGACTCCCCCTTCAGGGCGGCCATCTGTATCAGAGGATCGGTGGTTGCAAAGCAATCGCACTGTTCCTGTACCTTCATATGCAGTGTGCGTTTATCCAGCATCGTTCTGTCTCCTTCCATTCAGCGGCTTGCACATCCCGGCGGCAGGCAGTGTTCAAGGCGCCGTCCATCCCGGCTTGTCGAAAAAAGGACCCTCACCCGTTCATGCCGGGGTTTAATTCTCATCTCCCATGAAAGCAAAAGGGGCGGGAGGGCACTCCGCGATAGAGTGCCCTCCCGCCCCAAAATAAGTACCTGTCGGCTGTGCCGCCAGCTAAGCCGTCTGTATTTTCCTGAAGTCGGCGATACGCGAAAAAAGTACATGCACCTGCGTAAGCAGTGCAAGCCGGTTACGCCGAACCGCTTCGTCCTTGTCCATAACCAGCACGGAATCGAAGAACCCGTCGATGGGGCCTTTTAGCTGTGCCATGGCTTCGAGAGCGCCGGCGTAATCCGATTTGGCCAGGAGCCCTTCAACAGCGGACTCCATGTCCTGGAACGCTCCAAAGAGCGTTTGTTCGGCAGGGATCGTGAAGAGATTGACATCGACCGGGGCCGTCTCCGGCTCCTTGATGATGTTTGCAACCCGCTTCACGGCTGCCGCCAGATCGTTGAAATCAGGTCTTCCGGTAAACGCGGCCAGCGCTTTCGTCCGGGCCACCGCCTCGGCCAGGTCGTCAATGCCTATGCTCAGCGCGGACTCGATGATATCGGGGCTGAAACCTTCCTGGCTTAACAGGTAGTGGTGCAGACGCCCCTGGAAGAAATCCAGAATATCACGTTTGACATTCCCGGCCGGTTGGCTGAGCCGCGACGCAAGGAGCGCGAGCGCCGTATCGAGAAGCACGCCCAGCGATACCCGCAACCTCCCCTCGAGCACGATCCGGATGATCCCGAGGGTCTGGCGTCTCAGGGCAAAAGGATCCGTGGTTCCGGTGGGAATGAGTCCCGCCCCGAAACATGCCGTGATTGTATCGATCTTATCCGCGATGCTTACAATCGAGCCTTCGATGTGCGCGGGGATGGGTCCGCCCGCGCGGTTCGGCAGGTAATGCTCGAAAATGGTATCCGCGACTAGCCGCGGCTCGCCCTGCAGCACGGCGTAGGTCTTCCCCATCACACCCTGAAGCTCGGGGAACTCGCCCACTACGCCCGAGACGAGGTCGGCCTTGCTCAGGCGCGCCGCGCGCAAGACGGTTTCCATGCTGTCCGGAGCTATTTGCCCGGCCAGCCACTTTGCGATTTCGCTGAACCTTTCGACCTTTTCGAAACTCGTGCCGATCTTGGAATGGAATACGACGCCGCGCAGTTGTTCCACCCGGTCGTCCAGGGGAACTTTCTGGTCCTCTTTGTAGTAGAAGCGCGCATCCTCAAGCCGCGCCCGCACCACCCTGGCATTTCCCGCGGCCACGAGACTGAAATCCCTCGGGATCGTATTCGATATGGTTACAAAGTAAGGAAGCAGGCCGCCGTTTGCGCCGGTGATCGCGAAATAGCGCTGATGCTTCTTGATGACCGTGATGAGGAGTTCAGGCGGCAGTTCCAGGTACTTCTCCTCAAACTGTCCCACGAGAGGCTGGGGATACTCGACCAGTTGGGTCACTTCATCAAGCAGGTCCTCATCCCTCAGTATTTTGCCCCCGACACCCTCCGCGGCCCGGTCGGCCCCCTCGGCTATGAGTTTGCGTCTTTCGGCAATGTCCAGGATGACTTTGTTTTTCTTCAGATTCTCACAATGGCTTGCATAGTCTTTTACCTCGAACCACCCGGGGCTCATGAAACGGTGCCCCTTCGAGCGTTTGCCGCCACGGACGGAGGCGTATTCGCAAACGAGCACCTCTTCGCCCAGCAAAGCCACGATCCACTGCAGCGGCCTTGCAAAAGTAGCGGTAAGGCTGCTCCAATGCATGGACTTGGGAAAGGGGATGCGAGCGATAAAATCCGGGAGCATTTTTTCGAGCAGTTCCCGCGTGGTGACGCCTGTCTCCTCGCGATAAACGCAGAGGTATTCACCTTTGGGGGTTTCTTTTATGGATAGGTCCCCGACACTCACGCCCTGCCCCTTCGCAAAACCCTCCGCGGCCTTGGTCGGGTTCCCCTGGGCATCGAAACCAGCCCGCCTGGGAGGCCCGATAATCTCTATCGTGACCGCTTCCTGAGACGTTGCCACGTCCGGAATGTTGAGAACGAGCCGGCGTGGCGTGCCCGAAATGATCGGACTTCCATGCGTGATCCGGTTCTCATCGAGAAATCTGGTCATTTGGGAAGACATGGATTCCAGGGCGGGGATGATGTAGCCGGCCGGTATTTCTTCACTTCCCAGTTCTATGAATAAAGCTTCTGCCATTTTATCCTCCGCCTTTTCCTAGCCCTGAAACTTGCCCAGGAGTGGAAATCCCATCTGCTCGCGTTGCGCGTAGTAGGCATGGGCCACCAGGCGGGCCATGTTTCTCACGCGAGCAATGTAGTTGGTCCTCTCTGTCACGCTGATCGCCCCCCGCGCATCCAGCAGGTTGAACACATGCGAACACTTCAGGGTATAATCGTAGGAGGGAAGCACCAACCCCTGCTCATTCATGCGTAATGACTCAGCCTCGTACATGTTGAACAGGTTGAGGAGCATTTTCACATCGGCATGTTCAAAGTTATAGTGCGACCATTCCACTTCCCCCTGGTGGTGGACGTCGCCATAACTCACGTCGCCGCTCCAGATGAGGTCGTAGACGTTGTTGACGCCCTGGAGGTACATGGCGATCCGTTCCAGCCCGTAGGTAAGCTCAAGGCTGACGGGGTTCAGCGCAATGCCTCCCACCTGCTGGAAATAGGTAAACTGGGTGATCTCCATCCCGTCGAGCCACACTTCCCAGCCCAGCCCCGACGCGCCCAGGGTGGGGGATTCCCAGTCATCCTCGACGAAACGGATATCGTGGTCGAGAGGATCGATACCGAAGCTCTTGAGGCTTTCGAGATAGACTCCCTGGGAGTCCTCGGGCGACGGCTTCAGGATTACCTGGTACTGATAATAGTGCTGGAGCCGGTTGGGGTTTTCGCCGTAGCGGCCGTCGGTCGGACGGCGTGAAGGCTCGACGTACGCCACCCTGTAGGGCTCCGGCCCGAGCGCCCGGAGAAAGGTCGCCGGATTGAATGTCCCCGCGCCGACCTCAAGGTCATAGGGCTGCTGGACAAGGCAGCCTCTATCGGCCCAGAAATGGTTGAGCGCAAGTATAAGTTCCTGGAATGTCATCTCTGCTCCTTTGGCAAACAAGACTGATGAAATGAGCCGCGGCCGAACCCGGCCGCGTTGCGTTCGAAACGAAACGAGAAAGGTTTAAATTTTGATGTATAGGAGGGCAACTAGCGGAATGTCAAGGGAAAACAAATTATCCGAAACCCAAACCGGCCAGTGCGTTGGACTCGGGCAAGACCCCATTGCCTGCTTCTCGCGGGCGAAAATTTGGTGGATACCCCCGCGGTTCGAAAAGAGCAGGCAGGTCCGGGTCATATTCATGTCCGCCAATGCGGCGCCGGAAAAATCCGCGCACCCCCGGGTCACCAAAACCCTCCCAATAAATGGCGCCGTGGAAGAACCGAAGCCCGGCTCAATGTACAGAACACATAAGTAGCGAACGATCTTTTCACTGGCCAACAGAAGAGGCCAACCTCGCGGGGTCGGCCGGAAGAAATGTTTCTCGGCCAAAGAGACTATTTACCCGGCGCTTCGTCAGATCGTCGGAGCCGTTTCCTGCCAG
Organism: Syntrophobacter sp.; assembly: GCA_039679945.1. Lineage (GTDB taxonomy): Bacteria > Desulfobacterota > Syntrophobacteria > Syntrophobacterales > Syntrophobacteraceae > SbD1. Next base: position 116,566 of record JBDKTY010000130.1, read on the forward strand.
TGCCTTGCCAGGCGCATGCAGGGCTGGGTATGCTCAGCACGAACGGGAGGAGATATACCATCTTGAACGCAAATCGGTATCAACCGCCGTCGATCATGTCGACGCGCCTTTGATGGCGGCCGCCTTCAAAAGGTTCCTGAATCCAGTCCTCGACTATCGCGATGGCCAGATCACGCCCGGTGAACCTTTCGCCGAGGCACAGCACATTGCTGTCGTTGTGCCGCCTGCTCATGCGCGCGCAGAAAGGTTCATAGCAGGCAACGGCGCGCACGCCCGGGACACGGTTTGCCGCCATGCACATCCCGATCCCGCTGCCGCATACCAGGATGCCCTGCCCTGCCTCACCGGCCGCCACGGCCCGCGCCACCTTGTAGGCATAAACGGGGTAGTCGACCGACTCCGTGCCATTCGCGCCCACATCGACGACATCGATCCCTTTCTCCTTCAAGAAAGAGACAATCGTCCCCTTGAGCTGAAATCCGGCATGATCAGATCCGATGATAACCTTCATGGAAATCCTTTGATACCGTACTCGGTTTCACCATAACGTTAAGTGCAAGAAGAAAAAGCCTTCGCGGAAAACGGCAAGATGTTCGATCCGGGGGCTTCGTATCCAACCGGGAGCGAGCTACCGGGACGGCATCATTCATTTCCCATCACGGTCCGGTCCATCATCGTTCTGATGCTCTTTTTCGCGCTTCTGCCTGGCCACCACGAATATATAGTAGATGAAAAGAAGAGGAAAGGTGCCGTACAGCCCTTCGAAGTTGCCCACATACAGGCTTACCGTTCCATAAATTATAATGATGGCGATGACGGCAATCTGGATAATTGCCAAGCTTTTTTTCACAACATTCCTTCTCCGGTATGCTATCGCGAATCCCGGGCTCGAGATAAGCCCATACGGATGCCGTCGGCCGGCCAAAGCGGTGAAAAAAAAGCCCGCTTTTGGCGGGCTTCACAGTGCAACTTTGAAGACTCTGTAAGTCCTCATAAAGCTTTTGAAACGTTCCGGCCGCGAGCATGAAGTGAATGGATTTCAAACCAGCTTCAGCCGCAACCGCGGCAATAAATATATTCCCACGAGACGAGAGTCAAGCGAATTGTGGAAGGGGAAGCTTCAGATCTGTTGGAACGCGGAGAAAATGCCGGAGCAAACCCCGGCCGTCTATTCAGGTTCAAAGAACATACAGAATTCGCAGAAGGCCATAACCTTGTCAACTTCCGTGACCGGGCCGATAAACTTCAAGCCCACTTCGGTGGTTTCGCGGGTCTTGAAGTGGTTCGAATTCATGACCTGGCATTTCATTCTGCGAACGAGTTGTTCGTTTGGCAGGGTAAAGGTTATTACGCCATACATCCCCTGCACCAGACCGACCGTTGGATGGAAAGTCAGGCGGCACCCGCCGCTGCTTATATCCGTCATATCCGCGTAGAGGGGGGTGGTAATTGCCGGACCGCGGAACTCGGTTTCTATGTTAACCCTGATCCGGCGGTGTTTCCTGAGCTGCTTTATTTCCCACCTGGTCGGATATTCTATACAGACAACCCCATCCATAACCACTTGTCTGCATCTGCTCTGGAATACGTACAGAAAGCCCGACGAAAAATACGAGCAACTGAAGGTACCTTCAATAAAGGCTGTCAGCCTGTCATTAATCCTGATTACCGGCTCGGTGATAAAAATGAAGTCATTGTGAACCGCCCCGACTATCTTGCATTTGGCCATCTCCGCCGGATTGACAAGAGAGCGCACAACCAACTCTCCACCGAGCGTCAGAGGGAGTTCCCTGGCTACTGTCTTGACCTTGTCTTTTTCGGCGGCGTCCCGTCTCTCCTCATCCGATATGAACCGCATCATCCCCTCACAGTCAACTGCACCGCGGGATAACCAAGCCTGCTCAGCCGCGATATGAACCGCCAGACCCGTACCCGTCCGACTTACCCCTGGTATTATTGCTGGACCGTCGATCTATTCTCACTAAAGAGAACAAATGACGAGGGAGCCATACACATGACAGGACCACCAGACCAAGTAAAAGAAATAACGTGCTTATTTGCATAAATCACCTTGCTTTCCGCCCACATAATCCCAATATGCCGGCCTTGCTGTATTCAGCGCTTCGCCCACGTGCATGGGCATGGAAGGCTCACCGTTTGTATCGGCTGGTTCCAGGGAAAACATTAGGGGATTCGGCATATGGCGGCCCATGTCAGAAGGATTTCGAAATCATATCCAATGTTGAGATAGACAATCGAGCGTTTTTCTTCCCAAACCTCCCGCAGGTGTGAAAGTTTGGTTTCTATATATAAATGCATCTTCCATGCATGTGGAACAGCGCATCCCGTTTCCGAACGCAAGCAAAGAATCCACAACGATCAGAGGGCCGGTGAACTGTTGCGATTTCCCATTGATTTCTCCGCTCTCTTCTCATCCGGCGCGGACAGGCCAAGCATACAGAATTTGGGAGGATTTTTAGGCTAAGTAATCCATGGGTCTCACGAAAAACGATAGCTGGGGCTATTGTACGGTAAGGGGGTGATTGAGTTGAGGGGATGATCGGCGAAGTGTTAATGTTGCTTCGCCGACCATCCTCTATGAGATGATTAAGATTAGAAACCGCTGGTAATCTGTTGTAGCGTTGATTGAATTAATAACGCCATTGGCTCCAGCAATTCCGGACTTGATATCTTAGGCCTGTCCTGACGTGTATGGAATGTTGGATTTCCACCAGCAAAGTACAGAAGACTTGTGTAACCGCGGTATTTCGCGTAATACACGTCGCCCCCAGTTATTGATTTCTGTAAACCTA
>JBDKTY010000131.1:0-3325 GCA_039679945.1 Syntrophobacter sp.
TCCTGATGACGGCCTACCGCTCGCGCGACACGGCCATCGAAGCCGTGAACAGCGGAGCCTACGACTATTTCATAAAGCCTTTCAGCCTGAAGGAAATGGACGTCGTCATCCGGCGCGCCCTCGAAAGACAGAAGCTCCAAGAGGAAATCGCCCGTCTGAAGCCCATGATCCACCATGAAGGCGCCCTTTCACGGATCATCGGGGAAAGCGAACCCATGAAGCGGCTGAAGGATATGGTCCAAAGGATCGCTCCGCTGGAGACCACGGTTCTCGTCACCGGGGAGAGCGGCACCGGGAAGGAACTGATCGCGGACGTCCTCCACTCGCTGAGCGGGAGAGCGACGGGACCTCTCGTGAAGATCAACTGCGCCTCCATCCCGGAATCCCTCCTGGAAAGCGAACTCTGCGGACATGAAAGAGGCGCCTTCACCGGGGCGCATACGCAGCGCCAGGGCAAGTTCGAGCAGGCGGACGGGGGAACGATTCTCATGGACGAGATCGGCGACATGCCCTTCAGCCTCCAGGCAAAGCTGCTGCGACTCGTCGAACAGAAGCAGGTGGAACGGCTCGGAGGGAAAAAGAGCATCGACGTGGATGCCCGCATCATCGCCGCCACCAACCAGGATCTTTTCCAGCGCATCAAGGAAAAACAGTTTCGGGAAGACCTCTATTACCGCCTGAACGTGGGAGCGATCCAGTTGCCGCCCCTTCGGGAGCGGAAGGACGACCTCCCCCTGCTCGTCCGGTATTTCCTCGAGAGAATCAACGTAAAAATCGGCACGGCCGTTTCGGGCGTCTCCAGGGAAGGCATGGAACTTCTGTTTCATCACCCGTGGCCGGGAAACATCCGCGAACTGTCCAATCTCCTGGAGCGCGCAGCCATTCATGCGGACGGAACCGTGCTGACCGGTGACGATGTGCGTATGGCCTTCCAGAAATCCACAGGAGATGCAGGCCATCAGGTGCCGGATACCGCCATTTCTCTGGGCCAGACTCTCGAGGAAGTCGAAAAGAACCTCATCATCGAAGCCCTCCGAAAGTGCAAAGGCAGGCAGTGCGACGCCGCGAAATTACTTGGATTGAACCCCAAGAACCTTTGGAAAAAGATTCGAAAGCACGGGATCGAGAAGGTTATGGATTTTGCACTGGATGAAAGCTGAGCAGATTGTTTGCGATGCTCACAAGATGCATTTAGTGATCAGTCTTTACCCATCAATGATTTTCCTTTAAACATATATTGGGACCGCATTCTCAACAAGATTGCGCCGCCGAAGCATGCACCGCTTATCTACTGGCAGTAGAATTTGGAGATAATTCTCAGATTATCCGCGACCTTCTTTAATTTGGTTATAGTACAGTGTTTTTAGATCTCAAGGGTCTGCAATAATTCTACTAAGAGTAGAAGCCATTGTTTCAATAACGCTGCATAGTTTCCAGTCACCACTGTTCTGGGGGGGGTAGATAGCCCTTCTTCGATAGCCCAGATTGAGTTGTATTGTCTTTGGCACAATCCTTGCGAATACATTTAGGCAAAGTCTTTTAGAAAAGCGAGACAGCCTCAAGTCCATCACATCACAGGAGAGTGTGTTATGAAAGAAATGTTGACAAGATTCATTAAAGATGAAGAAGGCGTAACGATGATTGAATATGCAATCATTGCTGCCTTAATTGCAGTAATCTCTATAGCCACAATAGGACCACTCGGAACTAAAGTCGCTGCCTTATGGACAGATATCGCAAGTCATATACCATAATATTTCGATGACTATTGAAACATAAAAATCTACCCCAAAAGCCTTCCAGCCTGACAAAATATATAAATCAGGAAAGGTTGGCTTTTGGCTATTCCAGTCAGCATAATTTTTATTTTAATATAATGGCAAATGGTTAAAAAATCTCATTAGCCTATCATATAAAGCTGGCAGATAATCATGGATAGTCTGCTAATACATACATCATTAATAATATTTTTACTAGCTTGTAGCATCCAAGACTTATTATATTTCAGAATACCCAATTATCTCACATTTACTGCCATACTTGCATTCTTCATTTTCCATTCAGTAAGCAATGGCTTAGATGGTGTTTTATTTGCGTTTTCCGGCCTTGCAACTGGCATCTTACTGCTCCTCCCTCTCTACCTCCTCAGGATGATGGGGGCCGGCGATGTAAAGCTCATGGGATCAATAGGGGCAGCCCTCGGCTTCAGTGGGGCAGTGAAATCATTCCTGTTTTCTGCGATAGCAGGAGGCTTCTACGCCGTGATCATACTTGCGCTCCATCATGCACACCGTGTGCGCCTTTTTCACCGTTTCGCCTTGATGCTCAAGACATTGTTCATCGCAGGCCATTTTGCTTACATCCCACCAGATGAAGAAGAGAAAAAAGCAAAACTCTGCTATGGAGTCGCCATAGCCGCCGGGACCATTTCCTATATGTTCTTCGAATACGCGGGTTACCCCTCTTGGGCCTTGTTTTTATCTCGCTTATGAAACGACGGGAAGGTAAACCATGGGCAGATTCAAGACGATCACACCTATTTTCCTCGCTGTAATCCTGGCCCTTCTGGCGACGGTGGTCATCTACCGCTGGGTGCAGACAAAAGCCGCGGCACCGGCTTCCCCCGTGGCAAAAGAAAGCTCGGTACCTATCGCGCTGGCTTCGTCCGACCTTCCCTGGGGCACGAAACTGACCGCGGGGTGCGTAAAGAGCGTGCCCTTCCCCAAGGACGCGCTTCCCCCGGGCCACTTCACCGACTTATCCGTATTGGAAGGTCGCGTGCTCGTTTCTCCCGTCAAGCAGAATGAAACCATCCTGGAGTGCAAGTTGGCCCCTACCGACATTTCTACGGGTGGGGTGTGCGCCATCGTGACTCCAGGCAAGCGCGCCATCGCCGTTGCGGGGGATAAGGTGATCGGCCTCGCCGGCTTCATTCAACCGGGCAACCGCGTGGATGTGCTCTGCACTTTGAAGAGTTCTCAGAACGAACAAGAAAGCATCACCAAGGTCGTCCTGGAAGACATACCGGTTCTGGCCACCGGCACGCAGATTCAAAACAATGCGGACGGCAAGCCGGCGCCGGTTGACGTATTCACGCTCGAAGTCGGCCCTGAGGAAGCGGAAAAGCTTTCCCTCACCGCCACCCACGGAAAGCTCCATTTCGCATTGAGAAACGTGCTGGACAAGGACGTCGTATATACGATGGGCACCACCATTCCCGCCGCCCTGGATTCCTACCGGCCGCGCATGGAACCGGTCAGGGAGCCGGTCGTCAAGAAAGCCGCGGAAATCAGGGAAGAACCGAGGCGTGCGCGCGAAGTGCAAA
>JBDKTY010000132.1:0-103829 GCA_039679945.1 Syntrophobacter sp.
TCATACGGAGTTGCGTTCAAGATGAGTCTATCCCTAAATTGAAGATGCCGTTCAGAATTGACCCGTTCTACCCTTCGATACCTCAGGGCGAACGGGGGTATATCCTCTTGAACGCAAATCAGTATCACACCGTTCGCCCGGATGTCTCGCGGGGCGCGCGACAAAGACACAACCTGATTCCAGTCTGTATTGCCATCAATGTTAGTGACGGTGATAGGTGAGGCCTGCTTGCCGAGGAAAAATCGGGGATGTTGCAGCTTCGCTCTCATGTGGTTTCACTGGACCGGTTCCGATTTCCCGTCTCCCGAGAAGGAGCATGAGCATCAAATCCTCCCTGCCCGAGGGCCGGGAGAGGATTGGAAATCACTCTTTTCGAGTCATGATTCCATACGGAGGCGAAGTGTCGCCCGCACCAGCCCGTGGGCCGGAGCGGGCGACAGCGACTCTCTATTTCTTGATTACCGATATTCTCTTATCCAAGGTCCTGCCAAAGTAGCCAGTGCCTCTTTTCCAGGGGGCAGTCGCGGGATCGCTCCACCAGGCCGGGTTCGGCTTCCACCAACGCTTCGGTATGATATCGATGGCGTAAGCATTTGCCGGGACCTCATGAGCTATCGCATACATCTTCTCGAAAATATCCCCGCGGCTGTAGATCTTGTTCAGCTTTTCCATCCATTCTTTCCACGGATCGGGGTTGTATTTCGGGGAGATGAGCTTTTCCAGCTTGGCCATTTCCTCATTGGACCACTGAATGTTCCTGATACCTGTTCTCCAGTGCTCCGTCGAGGGAGGCGGCGGATCGCATTCGCCGGAACCTGCCTTTTGCCAGATCGATGCCTCTTCCTTGCCGAGAACGGCAACCTGGGCAAGGTGCGCCGATTCCATTAGCGCACTCCTCAGATCAGCAGGCATCTTCTCCAGACTTTTGATATTTATACCGGTCACCCAATTCCCCGAACAGTATTTAAGGTAGAGATACTGTCCGGAGAATTCGGTAAAGTGTATTACGTTAAACGGGATCTCCCAAGCCTCCGCGCCGTCGATCGCTCCCTGGCGCACGGCGTCCACCACTTCCTCATAGGAGATGGCAACCGGGTTGACACCCATGAGTTGCATGCTTTTGAGGCCGAAGAGGGTGCCGGTGGTCCGAATCTTAGCACCGGTGGACTTGAGTCTTTCCAGACTGTCCAGTGGGGGCTTGCCCTCACCGTATTTGACTTTACTCATGTAAAACGCACGGAGACCGTAGTCACCGAAAAGCATCTCAAGGCCGTAGACCCTTCGCATGGGCTCGCGCCACAGATCCTCGCTTCTGTAGTCCATGGCGAACGAGTAGAGCGAAGCGCGCGAGGGCCACAGCGCCCCAAAATCAAGGATATTGAAATAGGGGCACACTGTGGAAGCATTATTGGTCGACGCGCAGTATAGATCGATGATTCCCTGGATACATTTTTCCGTACAGGTCAGCTCGCCGCAGATCGAGTTTGCACCCATTACTTCTATCTGGACGGCGTAGTCCGTGCGCTCTTCTATATCCGCGATAAAATCGTACGTACCTACCTTGGCAACCCAGGTCGACTCAAGATCGTGCCCAGCCATGCCGTACTTCAGCTTGACCTTTGGCGTCACCTTCGAGCGGTCTTTTGCCGTCTCGGCGGCCTTTTGCGCCAATTGTCCAGCATCAGGCGCGGACCCGGCCCTTGCCAGTCCACCGTAAGCCAGCATGGTTGAAGTCAGCCCAAAAGTCGCGGCAATCCGGGAGAAATCTCTCCGAGTTACTCCCTCCTGGACCTTCTTCCCGTTTCTTTCTTCTTTCATATGGGCTCCATCCGTGAACCGGCGGCTGCCTCGGCCTTACTCATTAAAGCTCGCTGGCAAGCCTCTTGGCTACCGGTACCGCAGCCGCGGCATCGTAGGCAAAACCGTCAGCCCCGATCCGGTCGGCAAAATCCTGCGAAACAGGGGCGCCGCCGATGATTACCTTGAGCGACTTTCTGATTCCCATTTCTTCAAGTTTCTTAATGATCACGGGCATAACATCCATCGTGTTCGTGAGAAGAGCGGACAGGCCCAGAATCTGGGGCTTGTCGGCCTTCACGGCCTCGAGGATCCTGCCGGTCTCTACATCCGGTCCCATGAAGTTGATGTCGAACCCGGCGCTGCCGAGCATGGTGGCAACCAGTTCCAGTCCGATGTCATGTACGTCGCCTTCAACCGTGGCGAGTACGACCTTGCCGCCCGCGACGGCATCACCTGTTGCCAGGTGCGGCTTTAGGATAGCCATGGAGGCTTTCATTGCCTCGGCGGCCATCAGCATTTCCGGAATGAATTTCTCGCCGGCCTCATAGCCAGCCCCGCACTCATGCAGGCCCTTTACCAGACCGTCGTCAACGATGCTCTGGGCTTTCAGTCCAGCAGCCAGAGCTTCCTTGACCAGCTCGACAGTCTTGACTTCATCTCCATCGAAAACAGCTTTTTTGATTTGATCCAACTGGCTCACAGAGTGCCTCCTGTTTTACTTGAATGATCCAAATTTACGTGCCGCATAAACCGTTGCATCGCGATTGATGAAAGGAGTGTTCTTGGGTTCGTGGCAGTTGGGGCCGAGCATGCAGCGAATATCAGCGCCTTCCACCGTTTCGATTACGATTCGGGACTCTTCAACCAGCTCGTCGGGGGTGCCGAACTTGAGGGTTGTGGCATAGGGAACCGGCTTGCGGTCGGCTGTGGAGGTCTTGGTGGCCGCGCCGTAGTTGCCGTTGATGAACTTAAGGAACTTGCTGGTGCCGCGAGTTCTGACGTCGACTGCCTTTTCGACGCAAAGGTCGATGTTCATGGGGCCGAGGAAGTAACCATCAGCCTGATTTTCGTAGATGAGGTCGAGACGGTCATGCCAGTTTCCGCATGGATGGAAAGAAATCTTCATGCCGGTCTCGCGACGGATGGCTTCGATGAACTTTCTTTCGTAAGGCTGGGTCAGTTTTTCGTAATGGGTGCGGGAGATGCAGTCAGCGGAGGAAACGGGGTCGTTAATCCAAACAGCGTCGGCGCCTGCTTCATGAGCGGCGATCAGCATCTGGAGCCATCCGTCCATCGCGTTTTCCATCAGCTCGACAGCCCAATCCGGGTCCCTGGCGACGATCAGGAACCATTCCTTGAAACCGGTAAGGCATGCGGCCGTACGGGACGGGCAGCTACCCCAGGTCACGATGGGAACTTGTTGCTTACCCTTGCCGCGCTTGATCAATTCCTCTTTCAGACGACGAATCATGTAGAGAACCTTGGGCATGTTTCCGTCTTTGCGCGGATCAAGCTTCCACTTGCACTTCTTCATGTCTTCCTTGGTCTTGATGAACGGCTCGGCGATCTGCGGAACATCGTCTTCCGGGTACTTGAGGGTGGCGCCGATGGCTTCTTCAACAGGTCCCATCATGATGTAGTCGGCCACAGAGTCATACTGGAAGCGTTCCTGGGCCATGATCTGCGCCTTTACGAACAGATCCGGATCATCCCATGCCTGCTTGAACGTGGCGCCAATGTACTCAAGTGCAGCCCAGCGCGGATGCACCTCAACGGGAACACGGTCGGTCTTCTCGCCATTGTAGCAAGCAAACATTCTTTCATAGGGTGTGACTTCCGTGGTGCGGTCATACATGTAAATGGACATCTCGTTGTTCCTCCTAAGAAAATAGGTTGAGTTGTTGTGGAGCTATTTGAATGCCGTCATTCTTTGCATCCACCGCGTTGAGCGGTCCGACACGTCGGGGGCAAACCCTTTCTGCAAGCAACCAATTGCAGCTTAACTGCCTCCAACCAGCGTTGATGGAAATGGGGGGGCCCGCCATGTAGACATTGTGTCCCGAGAGACCTTTCACTTGCTGCCACCGTGCGGAAAGCCATAAGCTTCGCGTAGTTCATCTCATACACTAGCCGCCCTCCGAAGAACCACCCGAGAAGTTGTCGCGGTTCTGTCCCGCCCACCTTATTTCGCAGGATTAAAATCGCACAAGCCAAATCTAAAGAATGTCGGCACGAGTCTGATTTTTTTATAGGATGTTTCCCCCCTTATGAGTCAGGTTTTGTCCTACACACATTATTTATTGGGACTGCGCACATTAGGGACATGCCCTGATCGGATTTGAATTTTGCCGTGAACTATTTTGGCCCCGAAATGATTTGCGGTTATCTAATCGTATAAAAGCGAAATTAGCTAATTCATTCACTCGATGCTGTTGCGAATTATCGGGGTTCAGTTCATACCTAATGCTTATACATTAACAAAAACAGGCTTATCAAGAACTTTTCCCGAATACTTCGGGGCCGTCATGAGAGAAACGCCTATCTGGTGTCGAGTGGCACATCCAGGTGATGTAGTGAGCTGGAAATATGTATATCCCGATAGAGTGATTCTTTCACCCGGTAGTCCGCCAGCTCTGCCGCGCATTTTTCGTAAAACAGGATTATTCCGTAGTCGACACCGTCGGAAAACCCCGGTTTTTCCGCTCCACTGAGCTGCAAGCAGTTGATTTCACAGAAGCACAAACTAATGAAACGGGGTTTTCCGCTCCACTAAGCTGCAAGTAGTTGATTCTACAGGAACCAAAGACTAATGAGAATGGGTTTTCCGACGGCGTCTAGTCAAACGCAAAAGCTCGCATAGGAAGATACTACATCTCCGGCGGATTTCCGCTGATTTCAGCCGATGTGTAAGTGGCGGGGGACACCATTTCGGCATTCAGCACAATCAAGCTGATTGCTCTGCACGAACTTCCGAACGGGGCAGCACCGGGCGTGAAATCCAACCGCCGGATGCCAGGCAGCGACGGCGTTGACCAGTATACCACTCCGCCCTTTATCCTGTAACAGGAACAGCCGCCTTGCCGAGGGGCACTCCCGCCCTTCCCGGGACAGCCAGCGCCCTTGCCTCCGCAACTCTCTTCCGTCCACGGATTTTGGAAGATGACCCGGATGAGTCGGCCGACCTTATCAACGCGTCATTCTCTGCTCAGCGGCGGCATTTGATCTTAGACCCTGCCTCGGCTTGCCCTGTTTCCGCCATCCAGGGTCGGGAACGCCATACGCAGTTTACTGCAAGGCTCGATGTCGATGCCTCTGTACCAGGAAGGGGGTCTTTAGGTATAGTTGCCGTCCGATAGCAGAAAACGTCAGACAGGGCGCTCTTATTCGGAAAGGCTGCTGAATCTCAAGTGGATCGGGATGAAAGGACACCAGAAATGAAAAAGTGCTTTCTTGTTATACTTCTATCCGCCGCTCTAAGTTTTGCCGTCAACTCGAGTAGTTGTGGGGCACAGGAGTCAAAAGCCCCTCCCCTGTCCGACGAGCTGATTATCACCGGAACGGTTAAGAACAGTCACGGAAAACCGCTCAAGGATGCGACTATAAGTGTATTTATGGATGGCAGGCAACTCAAGACGGAGGAAATGGTAAAGGTATCCGGCAGCGGTACATTTCAAGCGGAACTCTCCGTCCCAGCCGGGTCACTTGCGAACGGGAAAGTGGAACTCGAGATCACCAAGCCTTCGTACAAAAGTTCCGGCCGAGTGCCTTTGACATCAATCGTAAGGCAAATGAGCACCCCGCTGGGAGGCTCCCGCTTCCTGGCCCACGCCGGCTTCACCATGGCGCGTGACCTGTCGCCCGCCTTCTGGATTGCCACGCTCATTCTTCTCGCGGTCTACGTTCTGATCGCCTTCGAGCTGATGCACAGGACCCTGGCCGCCTTGCTGGGCGCCGCCCTTTTGCTCTTCATCACCTATACGCTGGGATCGTATAACCCCGACTACTTCATCCTGAGCTTCGAGGATGCGATGCGGGCCATCGACATGAATGTAATCTTCCTCCTCCTTGCCATGATGATCATCGTGGGCGTGCTGAAAAAGACAGGGGTCTTTCAGTGGCTTGCCTACAAGTCCTACGGAGTGGCGAAGGGCAATGTGTTCGTTCTCGCCTCCATCCTCATGTTTATAACTGCCTTTGTTTCGGCATTTCTCGATAATGTTACCACCATGCTCCTGATGATTCCCGTGACCATCGAGATTGCCCTGACACTCAAGATAAACCCCATCACCATTCTGATTCCCGAGGCTTTCGCATCCAATGTGGGCGGCACGGCAACCCTGATCGGCGATCCCCCCAATATCATGATAGGCTCCTATGCCCATCTCACCTTCGTGGATTTCGTCAGGAACCTTACCTTCGTCAACCTGATCGCACTTGCCGTCGCCATCGTCTACTTTATTTACTGGTTTAAAAAGGACTACCTGAAAAGCGAAGTAGTGGATTTTCAACAGATGCTCGATCGGCTGAGGGAAGAATACAAGATTACCGATCGCACACTTCTCATCAAAGGCGGGCTTGTCCTCGCGATCACTATTTTTCTTTTCATCATCCATGGCACGCTCAACATGGAGCCGAGCGTGGCCGCCCTTGCCGGAGCAGCCTTGCTCATGGTCATCAGCAAAGTCGATATCGTGGAGATGCTGGAGCATGAAATCGAATGGCCGACGCTTATCTTCTTTATCATGCTCTTTATCGTGGTGGCGGGGGCCGAGGAAGCCGGGCTCATTCAGGTGATCGCTGACTGCGTGCGGGACATATCGAGAGGGTCCCTGGTAATCGCCATCATCATGATTCTCTGGGTTTCCGCCCTGGCATCCGCCATTATCGACAATATCCCGTTCACGGCCACGATGCTTCCCATCGTGGCCTATCTAACCAGTGTCATTCCCGGCGCCGAGAGCGGAGTGCTCTGGTGGGCTTTGTCTCTTGGCGCCTGCCTGGGAGGTAACGGAACAATGATCGGCGCCAGTGCCAATGTTGTGACGGTGGGGCTGCTCGAGCGGGCGGGTTATCCGGTGTCATTCAAGGAGTATTTGAAGATAGCGTTCATCCCGATGATGATTACGGTCGCTATTTGCATGGCGTGGCTGCTTGTGGTTGAGATTTAGCGGCTGCATTCCTGGTTCGCACAGTAACTGTCCTTTTCTGGTTCGAGGAGAATCGCATGGGGTATAGAAGCATTGTCTGCGGTGTCACCGGCTCGGAGCACGCCCGGAAGGCCGCTTTGGAGGCAGCCGGCCTGGCCAGGGCCAACAACGCCAATCTCACCTACGTCTATGCCGTGGACCTGGAATTCTTGAGAGGCGGGCGGGCGGGCCACGGTGTTGAGGGAACTCTCGAGACCCTCGGCCGAAAAATTTTGGACGAGGTTGAGCAACTTGCATGGGAGCAGCAGGTAAACCCTCGCAAAGTGCTCATGAAAGGTCCCGTCCTGGAAGTGCTGAAAAAGGTAGTCCTCGAACAGGAGGCGGACCTTCTCGTTCTCGGACACGAGGAACGGACGTTTTTCGAGAAGCTCCTCGTGAAGGGAGATGTGGAAGACCACATTGACAAACTCAAAAGGGAAACCGGAGTGGAAGTTACCGTCATCACTTAGCCCGCATCATTCATGAATCGCGGTCCGCGCCCGCAAAGCCCAAGAAGGATGCGATGCTCAGGGCTTGAAGCGATTTGGGGTCGATAACACACTGTCGGTCGAAGTTGAGGTGGAAAATCCAGCTAACACATGGTCTATACGGGGCTTTTTACGCTTCTTCCCGGAAAGCCATGAATAATGCGGGTTAGCCATTTCGGGCCCAGGCACGCGGGCAAGTGCAAGGATAAGCGGGCACGGCCTCATCGTGCCCGCCCCCGTTGCGCCCGAGGGCTGTACGTTCTGTTTTGCCGCAAATCATTAAGACTTCCCTAACCACGGGTTTAGTGGCCCCCCTTCATTTCCGATCATTAATTCCCCCCCTTTGCGATGGGCAACCGCCCGACCATCCCCACCGGCGGCACGGTATTTCGCTATTCGGGGCACGAAAATGCCTGACTCGGCGGCAAATCCGGTGCACCTCTCACAACCGGTTGAAGCGTTGTAGATATGGTGCTTCCTTCTAACGGAGTGGTGAAACCGTTTGAGATGTTCCCGGCCAAGCCTTCGCGTGAATATTTATCTGTTGCTAACGGCTATCGAGTAGTGCCCCCTCATACAGTTGAATCTCATCAGTTCGGCTCGCTCCGACTCTCAAGCTAATTCTTTAAACCTGTGATTCCGATTTGGTCCAAGTTAAGGGACATGAATTACGGAAACACGGAGTTGACTTCGCCAAGAATAAAGCAAATTATTAACTCAGCGGCCAGTAACGGCACGAAAAACAACCTGCTGTTGCTGAGTCAGTCAATTGCAACTTGACAAGCGTCCGGCATATCCAAATAGTGCGATTCGGTGTTTCCAATGGCGCGAGTCGCGCCATGCTGATGGCCGGCTCCCAAGCGCCCCATTTCAAGACACCGAAGGAAGCGGAAATTCACGAGTGTTTTTGTAGGACTAAACCTGACCCCACTATGGGATAACATCCTATACAAGAATCAGACTTGAGCCGACATTCTTCGAAATCTGTTTATGCGATCCTGATTATGCGCAGGAACAGTGAGTGGAAACGTCCATTTTCAGTCATTCTCCAAGGGTATCTCACGGGCACCGCTCAACACATGGAGAAACTTATACCGCGCATGCGAGCAGCGAAATCAGATCTCCCGATGCCATGGACGGGAGAGATTGCAAAAGGAAACTCCACGCACCTGGCATGGTGTGGAGACCGGGCAATCGAGCAGGTAAGAGATTCGCCGCCCCGTTTTGTACAACCGGCATCATTGGTGCCGAGGTTGGCATGAACGGGAGCTGTGGTATTCCAAGTGTCTCGGCATTGATGATAACAGGATCTTTTAGAGGAGAACCAGACGTCCTGTCAGACGGAAAAATCAACCATAGGGAGGCAAGGCGATGGAACATAAGGATGAATTGGGCAAAGTGATAACTGATTTTCAATCGGGCAACATGGACCGCCGCACGTTCATCAAGCGGGCCGGGATGCTGGGTCTGACCCTGTCGAGCATCGGAGGGTTCCTGTCTTCGATGGCTCTTGCGGGCCCCGAGGCTTTCGCGCAGGCTGCCCCTGCCGGCAAGCCGGTGAATGTCACGGTCGGCTTTTTTCCGACCTGGGTTGGCACGTGGTCTTCTGTTGTCATCAAGCACCTCGATCTCTGGAAGAAATATCTCCCGGCCGGCAGCAAGGTCGATTGGGACATCCAGACCGCGGGACCTCCAATGGCCGCCAACATGATGGCCGGCAAGACCCATATCGGCTACCTCGGGGATATGCCGGGCATGGTCGCGAGCACGAAGCGCGAAATCGCGGACCTGCGGCTCGTCGCAATCAACATGTACTCGGATACGGGTCAGATGTGCTCCGAATGTTTTTCCAGGATCGATGCCCCGGATTTTAAGAGCGTGGATGAAGCAGTCAAGTGGCTGAACGGCAAAAAGGTAGCTGTCGCGCAAAAGGGCGGCTGCGCCGATCGGTTCTTCTCCACCTTCCTCCGCAAAACGGGCATCAAGCCCGAATCCGTGCAACTTCTCGATCCCACGATTATCAAGACCACCCTTCAGGCCAAGAAGGTCGACGCCGCCGTTGTCTTCCAGCCGCACGCCGCCCAGATCATCAACAACGGGATCGGCAAGATGATGTTCACCGGCTCCACCTGGACCTCGCATGATGGCAGTTTCATCATCATGCGCAAGGACTTCATCGACGCGAACCCGGAAGCCGCGAAGAACTGGCTCAAGGCTGATATCGAAGCCAGCCTCTACATGCTGAAAAACCCGGTCCAGGTCGCCGAGATGCTGGTCAAGGAAATGCCGGGATTCAGCACCAAGGACCTTTGGATGGCGTTGTACGGGCAGTATCCGGCCAACACCGGCTCCCAGGAAAACAACGTCATTTTGCAGGAGGCTTTTAACGACAGTGTAAGAGCCTTCGTGGACGATGCTTTCAAATTCCTTCACTCCATCGGTTCCGTTCCCGTGGACAAGCCCCTGGAGGGCGCCCTGTACGGTGAGTTGATAGAAGCGGCGCTGAAGGAAATGAACCTCACGGCGCCCCTGGGAGCAATCAAGGGCTTGCCGCTAACCGAGTTCAAGGCATAGCCGTCCACTCCCGGACCGGCGTTGCGCGACTATTGCTTTTGTTTTTAACCCCGGTATTCGCATAGGCACGACGTCTATGCGAACACCGGGAATTTTTGGGACGAACCGAGGAGGTGTCCTGATGCCCTCTAGTATGAAGTCAGAATCTGCTTACACCCCGTTATTAAGAGCTTTGGCAGGAATAGCACTGTTTTTCATTTTATGGGAAGTGTTGACCGCAATCCTGCAGTTGCCGCGCTTTAGACTGCTGCCCAACCCTATTTCGGTCGTTAAGGAATGGGTCAGCTTCGCACCTGTTTCCGGAAGATCCCTCTTCACGGTGGACTACTATTGGGACATTGGCTACAGCGTTTTCCGGGTCCTGGTCGCTTTCGGACTCGCCACGGTGCTGGGAGTCGGTCTCGGTCTCTTTATGGGCTGGAATCGCATCTTCTATGATTTCACCTTCCCGCTGGTCGAGATTTTTCGCCCCATGCCGCCTCTGAGTTGGATCCCTCTGGCCGTTCTCATACTGCCAGGGGTGGAAGTGGCGGTCGTATTCGTAACCTTCATCGCGGCATTTTTCGCGACAGCCCTGAATACGCTTCTGGGCGTGCTCTCAATTGACAAGAACTACTTCCTCGCGGCACGCTGCCTCGGCTCGAGGCCGATACAGGTCTTCACGAACGTGGTCGTGCCCGGTGCGTTGCCCTTTATTTTCACCGGACTGCAGATCGCCATGGGTATTGCCTGGCTGTCTCTGGTCGCCGGAGAGATCATAGCCGGCGAGCGCGGTCTCGGTTATGCGATTTATGAAGGCTATTCTCTGTTCCAGAACGACCAGGTCGTTTACTACATGTTCACTCTGGGTATCCTTGGCTTTATCAGCAGCGCGATCATCAGGTCGGTCGGCCGCAAGCTGATGGCATGGGAAGCCAGAAGGAGGGGTATATAAATGGCTAACGCAAAGCAACTGCCTGGCGCGATCAGCGTACGGCACGTAAGCAAGGTCTACGACCCCGAAGGAGTGAATGTAGAGGCTATGCGCGACTGCACCTTCGACATAGCCCCCGGCGAGTTTACCATCATTGTCGGCCCGTCGGGCTGCGGCAAAACCACCCTGCTCAATGCGGTCGCGGGCTTCGACAACATTACGGCGGGTGAGATCTACCTGGACGGTGAACTGATATCCTCCCCGAAACACCAGATCAAACCCGATGTCGACCGTATGGTGGTCTTCCAGAACGGCGCCCTTTTCCCCTGGAAAACCGTGATGGAAAACATTACTTACGGCCCCATCGTGCAAGGCTCGCTGAACAAGGCCCAGGCGCAGGCAAAGGCGCGCCAGATGCTGGAAATGGTCTGCCTCAACGGGATGGAGGACAAGTATCCGGAAGAACTCTCCTCCGGCGTGCAGAGACGCGTAGAGATCCTGCGGGCGCTGATAAACGAACCCAGGGTTGTCATGCTGGATGAGCCTTTCAGAGGGCTCGACGCCGTCGCGAAAACCGTGATGCATGAGTTCCTCATGCAGCTCTTCTGCAACTCTCCCCGCACCATGTTTTTCATCACCCACGATCTCGATGAAGCTATATTCCTGGGGCACAAGGTGGTCATCATGACTACCAGACCGGCGCAGATCAAGAAAATCGTCAATGTTGATCTGCCCTGGCCCAGACAACACAGCGTTATGAACACAAAGGAATACATCGATCTCAAGAGCGAAGTGATGGACGCTGTCCACGAGGAGGCCATAAAGGCATTCGAGGCCGGCGAAAGAGAAATGGCATGAGGCGTATAACGGCAATGGGAGGTCTTTACCGTGTCTAATTCCACGAGCATCGCAATGAGGCCGGCGAAAACACCGTCTGGCCAATTGAATATACTCTGCAAGAAGCTGTTTAGTATGAAGAACCTGCGGGGCCTTATATCCTGCGTGGTGTTTGTCGCCCTGTGGCAAATGGTTATTGTCTTTGACATTCCATATCTGAAGAACCTGCCTTTCCCGCATGATGTGGCCGCGAACGCGGCGTCGTCCGCCGTCACGCTTGAATACTGGATGCATTGGGCCTTAAGCCTGTTCCGCATTTTCGTTGGTTTCATCATTGCCCAGCTCCTTGGCGTTCCCTTGGGTCTGGCAATGGGGATCAGCAAAACCTTCAAAGAGTTCAGCTTCCCGGCTTTCGAGATTCTGCGGCCTATTCCACCTATCGCATGGATTCCGCTGGCCATTCTGTTCTGGCCCACCAGGGAACTCTCCATCTACTTCCTGGTTTTCATCGGCGCCTTCTACATCCAGGTCATCAACTCCATGCAGGGTGTACAGAATATATCGGTCAACCTGAAATGGGCCGCATTCTCTCTGGGTGCCAAACCCAAGGACATCTTCTGGCGTATACTTCTGCCGGGTTCCCTGCCATCTATCATCACCGGCATGACCGTCGGCATGGGAGTTGCCTGGAATGTCCTCATCGCCGCCGAGATGATCGCCGCTAAGGGCGGCCTTGGCAGAACCACCTGGGAATCATATACCAATCACAACATACCGTTTATCGTTGTGGGAATGGTCAGCATCGGCTTGGCGGGTTCACTCTGCAGCGTGTTGGTTCGCTGGGTGGGTAAAAAAGCCATGCCGTGGACAAAGAAGTTCTAAAAGGAGACACACCAGATGTCACACAGCCCCAGTGCCGGCGGCAAACATTCCGTCGGGGATTTTGGTGAAGCGCGCCTTGAGGGCGTGAGTATGATCTATGAGCAGGAGGGGGAGGAGAAGCTCGTTGCCCTGGAAGGCCTCGACTTTACGGTCGAAAAAGGGAAAGTAACCGTCCTCATGGGCCCGACCGGGTGCGGCAAGACCGTTCTCATCAACCTGATTGCCGGCTATGAGCAGCCTACGACCGGCCGTGTCTTCCTTGATGGGAAGCCGGTTCAGGAGCCGGGGTGCGACCGTTTGGTCGTTTTTCAGGAAAGCGCCCTTTTTCCCTGGATGACCGTGCATTCGAACGTGACCTTCGGTTGCCAGGTGCAGGGAATGGCGGAAAGAGAAATCAACGAGAAGGCGAAAGCCATCCTCAAAAAGGTCGGTCTTTACGAGTTCCAGGACAAGTACCCCTCGCAGCTCTCCGGTGGCATGCAACGCCGCGCCGAGCTTGCCCGGGCGCTGATCAACGATCCGAAGATCATGCTCATGGACGAACCTTTCCGTGGGCTGGACGCCATGACCCGGCAACTGATGCAGGAGTTCTTCGTTCAACTCTACGAGGAAGAAGGCCGTACGAACCTTTTTGTAACTCATGAAATTGATGAGGCGATATTCCTGGCCGATCGGCTGGCTATCATGACCTTCCAGCCCGGCAAGATCAAGGCAATACTCGAGGTTGACCTGCCGAGGCCGCGGCAATTCAAGGTTATGGCTACGCCCGAGTTCATGAAGATCAGGTCGCATGCGCTCGACCTGCTGTACGAGGAATCCTCCAAGGCTCTGGCCGCCGGGCAGAAGTCCGCCTTCGATCTCGTGGGCGCCCTGGCATCCTCCAAGGATTCATGCCAGGTTCCCCAGTAGAGGCTCTATAAGCAGGGCTTCCCGCAAGGCAGGGAAGTCCATGGGCACGAACCGGAGCGTCTCATCCCTTCGACGCGCGCGTGCCGGCTGCACTCTATGTGCGCAACATGCCCCGGATGCGGACCTCCTTGAGTACCGGCGATTTATCGCTGGCATTTCGGGGGCGGCATCCGGGGCATTTCTTTTGCTCTCCCTGCGCGCTCCGAAACTATTCTTCCGGAAAGACTCCAATCGGATCTTCTGTCATGCACTAAACCCGGAAGTCCCCGCCGGTCCGGCTTGGCATTGTATTATTGGTGCACAACCGGCGAATACGGGCTCCTTGCGCTTGCAGGTACGGCTCGAAGCCTGTAAAGTCAAAATGGCGTGATTCTCGGCTTTTGCGCAGTGTCCCGCTGACCTGTCGTTCCCCCGAACTGCCCGGAGCTTGCGATGTTTGCCTTGTTATCCTCATCATTCCCATTACACATGCCGGGCGGCGACAAAACCCGCAACTCCCGCGTTCTCCGAAGCACCGGAAAAACTCTTTCCCGGCTTCCCGGCGCTTTGGTCGTCTGGGCATCTGTCTGCCTGATTGTATGGGGAGCGGCCGGCGTTTGCCCGGCATTTGCCGATTCCGACATTTCCAGGCTTACAGCCTCCTCTTCGGGCGCGACCGCGGTGAAATCCGAGGCAATTGGCGTCGAACCCGACGTTTCGGTTACTCCAGGCCCGGAGGCAAACCTCACTGCCGCCACCTCGGCCGGGCAGGCCCCTGTCGTTGTGGTCCCCGGTATTCTCGGATCGCTTTCTTCCTGCCTGTTCGTTGATCCGGCTTCGGGCAAGCCATGCCCGGCCGGCTTCGACTTTCATTATCTCTACGGCCTGCAAACCATCCATTTGACACCGGAATGGATACTGGATCCCATAGGCAAGACATACGACAGCCTTGTTGAAGAGCTGCAATATAATGGTTTCACGGTATACCCCGCCCCCTACGACTGGAGGAGCCAAAACTCCATCACGGCCAGCCGGACCCTTGCGGACATAACCGCCAGGGCTCGACTGAAATCCGGCTCCGAGAAGGTCGATATCGTTGCCCACAGCATGGGCGGCCTTGTGACCCGCTCCTATATCGAACAGCTCGGGATGTCGGATGTCGGGAAGTTCGTCATGCTCGGCACCCCGAACCGAGGGTCCCAGGATGCCTATTATGTCTGGGAAGGCGGCAACCTGTCCGTATTCGGGAAGCTGGAGGGGTCGGCCTTTGTAAACCCATTGATAAAGGACATGAAAGTTGGTTACGGTCGTGGATCGATATCAACCTGCAAATTTATCCAGAATAACATTCTTTCGGCACGTGACCTGTTGCCGATAGACAACTACCTGGTCAGAGGTTCGGGAAAGGTTGTCGATGTAAATAAAATGTACTGGCGCAATGACCTTATCCCGAACCTGGATTACGCCGGCCTCATAAGCACACTGGGCATCGATAATATCAGGATCTTTGCCGGAACGGGCATTGCCACTATCAAGAATATCAACGTTACCGGGAAATCCACGGCACTGGTCTACAAAGATGGGACCCCAGTCTCAAACGTTATGGGGGCCGGGGATGGTACGGTCCTGCAAAGAAATGCCAAGCTGGGGGATATCGCCGTAACCCGGAAAGCCGGAGTCGGTCATGGCGATCTGCCCGATGTTTGCAGAAACGATATTGTCGGATTTCTCCGGGGTGTGGAAGGCGCAACCCTGGAATCTCAACATAATGCCGCTCGGGCCTCTTCCATCAGACAACGGTCCCGTGCGGTCATACGAAGTCTTTTGTTCGCCGGCACAACGGATAAAATCCATATGGGGATCACAACGGCCGAAGGATTGCGAGTGGGCCGCTTTACCGCCCGCGAAACAACCGCCGATTTTGAAAACTATTACTATCGAGGCAACGACGATGAGACAGCGGCCATCGGGATCTATAACCCCTCCCGGAAAACCCACGTCCTTACGGTGACAACCGGGGAGCCGATGGTTGACTTTGTGATCTATCTCTCCTTTACCGATAAGACTGGCGAGAAAATGCACGAACTGAAAGGCACTATTGGAAAGGGCTCCATAATCAGGTATTCGATCAGTCTGGAACAGGGATTGAATGTATTTTAGCGGATTTCAGCCCGCATTATTTCATGGCTTTCCGAGAAGAAGCGTAAAAAACCCTGTATAGACCATGTGTCAACTGGAGTTTCCACCTCAACTTCGACCGACAGTGTGTTATCGGCCCAAAATCGCTTCAAGCCCTGAGCATCGCATCCTTATTGGGCCTTACGGGCGCGGACCGCGATTCATGAATAATGCGGGTCAGCACCCCGTTAAACCCCGCCGGATGGGGGGCGGCGGGGTGATGCCATTCAAGTATGCCGGATTCAGGCATAAAGCGAGGTTTTCCGGTTCTCACCCGCCAGGAATTGGCACCGGCATCCGTTTCCTGCCACAACCAAGTTCTCCAGCCTCTTGCCCCCTGTTTTGTATCGCAAGTCACAGACGAAGACTTAATAGCTCTTCCTGTTGAACAATGAGGTTCCGTGTCTTATCAATAAGCATGCGCCAAGTGTTGGGAACTCCCTTCCAGCCCAGCCGGATCACCGGCGGACAGGAACGCCCACCCCGCGGTTGGCCCGCTGATTGATTCGATCAACCTTTCTTCGCAAGAAGCTCTTCAGGAGGCCGCAAATGCCTTATAGAAGCTTATACGCCGACAATTTTTCACGGATGCTCTCCGGCTTCGTCGCCGGGTTCCTGGCGACGCTGGTTTTCCACCAACTGACATTGCTCATCCTGTGGGGGCTGAATGTGGCGCCCTTCGGACCTTTTTCCATGACGGCCACCTCACCGTTCGGGATACCGGCTGTGGTATCGCTGGCATTCTGGGGTGGCATCTGGGGTATTTTCTTCACTCAGACGGAACGGAGCTTTCCGGCAAAAGGCGGCTATTGGCTGGCTGCTTTTGCCTTCGGGGCCATTCTCCCGACCGTGGTTGCTCTCTTTATTGTACTGCCCCTCAAGGGACGACCCATGGGCGGTGGTTGGCACCTGCCCCTGATGGCCACGGCCTTCCTCGCCAATGGCGCCTGGGGCGTCGGGACGGCCCTGTTCCATAAAATGCTTTCACGCCGCTTCCATCGAGCGCACGCGGCACGTTCTTAGTGTCCCGGGCTGCACCGGGTTGCATTCAGAATGAACAGCCTACCGCATGGGCTGACCACTTACCGTCATCCCAGCGAAAGCCGGGACCCCGGATCTTTCCCATCCACATGGGAAAGATCCGGCCGGCTTCCACATACCCAGGCAGCACCTCCGCCCTATTTAAGGCCCTCGGCATCCAGGGGTTCCGGCTCCGGTTTCTTTCGCTTCTTCCCATTGCCGAGGAGGCCGGAATGTTTGTCGAACAACACCGAATAGACACATTCGCTATCATTAAGCTCCGCCCTTATCGTGTGTATTTTATCGATGTTCAACCCTGTAAGCCTTTGCAGCTCATCATCCAGAGGCTTGTCCGAGCGGCTGTACTCATGGATCAGGCTTGCTATGACTATTTTGAATGTATCCAATGGAATTCCAGTAAGTCTGCAATCGACGGCCAAATCGCACAACTTCGCGAAAAGCTCCGACATGTGATCCACTTCAGCGACCATTCTGGAATATTCCTGCATTTCCTCCATGACACGCTTCTTAAAGTCATCGTTCACATCCCGGGCCACCCCGCCGAGCATTATTGCCTCGATTTTGGATAAAAAAGGATCGCATGGAGCTTCTGTCTTCTTCATGACATGGTCCTGAGTTTGAATTTTCTGGTTGTTATTCCCTGGCCCAGCTCTTACGCCGGGCAAGGGCAATCACGCATACAACTCGAAATCGGGCCCTCTTCCGCGACGGGTCCGTTCCGCCAATGCGGAAATCTAAGCACTCACACGCGTCAGCGCCGCATTACAAAGACACGGATCATGAGCTGTTTTCCGACCCGAGAAAATCGGGGCGCCGTTTTTCGGCGCATGATACAATTGATGGATAGAGGACAAAACCGAAGTAATGAAGGCCGTTGCTTCGGCAGATCCCGATGAGGTCCGGCAATAGGAGCAGTGCACATGGAAGTGAGAACAATCGGCGTACGAACGCGCCTCTACCTTATTGCAGCCATCATCCTGGCGGTCGGCCTGGGCAGTTCCATCATCATTTACCTGACAGCCGATCCCGTGCGCGATCTTTCCCCCATGTACGATTTTCAGAATTCCAAGAGGTATATACATGATCTGGAAGTCTACGGCGGAAAGCTTAATGTGCTTTCGGACCAGTTAATCCGCTGGTTCGAGGGATTGTGGCATGGCAGGACGCTCGCGTTCACGCTCTTGTGCATTACCCTCCCGATATCCTTCATATTCTTTCTCGTCGCATACTATACGCCTCCGGACCCGAAAGCGAATGGGCATGGTGAAGCAGAAGGCCGGTCCCATCGTTCGTCCTGAGCGGAGAGCGCCTCATCACCAGGGGGAAGATCACAATCTGGTTCCCGAGGGCGCCGAAACGGGAACGGGTATGTTCGATACTCCGGCTGATGGCTGCTGCTAAGTGCGACGACCACTCCGACGGGCGCCGAAGCGGGAACGGGTATGTTCGATACTCCGGGGCACATTATCTGGACCGCGAACCGGCATCTGTCCTCGAGCGCAGTTCGGGAGGAGGAGAGCACCAGATCTCCGTCCCGGATTCAGTCGCCGGGTGGGGGAAGACGATACTCCCGGCATGGAGCAGGTATCCGGTGTCTCCCGGAAGCCCATCCCGCGCGGCAACCCCGCCGCCGGCCCCATAGAGCGGGTCGCCCGTAAGCGGATGCCCCGCCGCCGCGAGATGAATGCGGATCTGGTGTGGCCTTCCCGTTTCTATGGTCACTTCCACGAGCGAGGAGTCCGCCCGGTGTTCAAGGACCCTGACACGCGACAGAGCGTGTCGCCCGCCGGGGCAGGCGGCATTTACGGTTCCCAGCCTTGGGTGCGGGACCGGCCCGATCGGGACGTCGATCGAAAAGCTCGCGTGGGCGGGAATTCCTGAAGCGAGCGCCCGGTACGTCCTGGTAACGAGGCCGTTTCGCAGGGCCATGCTCAAACGAGACCTTGCCCGCGCGGTGCGCGCGAAAAGGACGATACCGGATGTCCCCCGCCCCAGCCGGTGTACGGGGGTGGCTTCGGGATATCTCCCTCGTACCAGCGTGAAAAGTGTGTTGTCGAGAAAACCGCCCGCGGGCATGGTCGGAAGCCCGCTCGGTTTTGCCGCGGCAAGCAGGTCTTCATCTTCGAAAAGAACCGCGAAACCAAGCGGAACATCGGGCTCTTCCCATGGGGGACGCCGCCAGCAAAGCCACTGCCCCCTTTTGAGCACGGCATCCGTCGCGACCCGCCGGTCATCCAGGAAAATTTCGCCATTCTCCAGCCTAAGCCGCCAATCCTCCGCGGAAGAATGGCTGTATCGCCGGGTGAGGTAGGCCAGAATGGTTGACCCGCTCGCGCGATTATCTATTTGCTCCCGATACTCAAATCCTTTATTGAGAACCAGTCTGTTTCTCCCTTGTCGGATGATGCCGGGTTATGTTCAAAATTGATGTTCGCCCCGCGCGAAATAAATCCCGAGTTTGCCTGGCGGGCAGGTACGGTCCGGCAATTTGATGTAGGGATATAATAACTCATAACCTGCAAAACCGCCCTCGGGATATTAACTTTGGACGGACCGCACCCGCGGGCGGAATCAACCCGGCCCCGGGCAGGCACTGAGAGGAAATAATGAACGAACGGCATATACAGTCCATTTCCCGCGAACTCAATCTCAAGCAACACCAGGTGAAGGCCACGGCCCAACTGCTGGAGGAAGGGGGAACAGTTCCCTTCATTGCCAGGTACCGCAAGGAGGCAACCGGTTCCCTCGACGAAACCCTGATTACGGCCGTTCGTGACCGGCTCGATCAACTCGATGCGCTCGACAAACGCAGGGAGGCGGTCCTGAAATCCCTGGAAGACCAGGAAAAGCTGACTGACGAGTTGAAAGAGAAGATAATCGGAGCCGGGACGCTGGCACTGCTTGAAGACATCTACCTGCCGTTCCGGCCGAAAAGAAGGACACGGGCCGCCATCGCGAGGGAAAAAGGGCTGGAACCTCTGGCAACCCTGCTTTTCGAGCAGTCGCCGGCAGCCGACCCCGCCGCGGAAGCGATGCGGTTCCTGAATCCCGAAAAGGGAGTTCCCACGTCAGAGGAGGCCCTGGCCGGCGCCCGCGATATCATCGCCGAATGGATCAATGAGAATGCCGATACCCGAGCCCGGCTTCGGAGCCTGTTTCTGGAAAAAGGGACTGTTCGTTCCAGGGTGGTACCCGGAAAAGAGGGCGAGGCCATCCAGTTCCGGGATTATTTCGACAAGGAGGAACCGGTCGGGGGAGCGCCGTCGCACAGGATTCTGGCCATGCTCCGCGGGGAAAAGGAAGGGTTTCTGACCGTCCACCTGGGCCCCCGGGAAGAAGAAGGGATTTCCTGCCTTCATTCCTTTTTCATAAAAAATGATTCGGCCGCTTCCCGTGAGGTCGGGGCGGCCCTTCGCGACAGCTATAAAAGACTCCTGGCGCCCTCATTGGAAACAGAGGTGAAGAAGTCGGCCAAGGAGCGGGCCGACAGGGAAGCCATCCACATCTTCGCCGACAACCTCCGCCACCTTTTGATGGCGCCCCCGCTCGGTTTTAAAAAACTGCTGGCACTGGACCCCGGTTTCCGCACGGGGTGCAAACTCGTATGCCTCGATCCCCGGGGTAAACTCATCCACTATGAAACCATTTACCCCCATTCGGGGCAGCATTCATCGGAGAAATCGACCGAACGAGTCCGAGCGCTCGTTGCCGAACACGGCATCGAGGCCATTGCCATTGGAAACGGGACCGCCGGGAGGGAGACGGAATCTTTCATCCGCGGCCTGGAGTTGCCGGCGGCTATCCAGGTAATAATGGTCGATGAAAGCGGCGCCTCGATCTATTCGGCATCCAGTATGGCACGGGAGGAGTTTCCCGACCACGATGTCACGGTCCGGGGTGCTGTCTCCATAGGCAGACGCCTGATGGACCCCCTCGCGGAACTGGTGAAGATCGATCCGAAGTCCATCGGAGTCGGTCAGTACCAGCACGACGTCGATCAGGCCGAGTTGAAAAAAAGTCTGGATGATGTGGTAATGAGTTGTGTGAATGCGGTGGGCGTCGAACTCAACTCGGCGAGTGCTCAGCTCCTTTCCTATGTGTCCGGCCTGGGCGCGCAACTCGCCAGGAACATTATCACTTACCGCGAAACAAACGGTCCCTTCCGCTCACGTACGGCGCTCAAGAAAGTGCCCCGCCTGGGACCGAGGGCATTCGAGCAAGCCGCCGGGTTTCTGCGCATATCGAACGGGGAAGACCCTCTGGATGCAAGCGCCGTGCACCCGGAATCCTACCATATAGTCGAGAAGATGGCCCGGGACATGGGATGTCCGATAGCCGACATTATGCGCGATGGGTCCATCCGCGAGAAAATCGATCCCGTGTCCTATGTAACCGCTGAAGCGGGGCTTCCCACGCTTATGGACATCCTGTCCGAGCTGGCCAAACCGGGCCGGGACCCGCGAAAAACTTTCGAGTCCTTTGCTTTCGCGCCGGAGATCGGAAAACCCGCGGACCTCGAGATTGGAATGAGGCTTCCCGGAATAGTGACCAACGTGACCGCTTTCGGCGCTTTCGTGGACGTTGGAGTCCACCGCGACGGCCTGGTCCATGTAAGTGAGATGTCGGATGACTTTGTCAAGGACCCGAGGCAGGTAGTGCGCGTTCACCAGCACGTGGTCGTGACCGTTTTGGAAGTGGACCTGGACAGGGGGCGTATATCTCTTTCCATGAAATCGTCCCCGGCCTCCGAGAAAAAAAAGCTCCCGGCTCAATCGGTTTCCACGAAGACTAGAGACGGGCAAAAACCCCGGCCGCCTAAAAAGGCGGCGTTCAACAATCCTTTCGAGGAAGCATTGAAGAAGCGGTGAACCATAAGGCGCAACGTCTAAGATAGCATTCGCTTTTCGGTCTCTTTCAAGCAACAATTCCTGCTCTGACCCTGGTGATGGCGCGCCTCACCCCGTTCGTACCGGGGTAACGAAGCAAGAACGGGACAGGCGCCCGGATAGTGCGCCCATCGGTACCCGGGCGTCGGGTTGGAAAGCCTGCTCCGCGCGCGCATACGGCCGTCCCCCTGTTTTCCGCTCACGCCCCGCTGTGCGAATGCGGGACATGGTATGATATCGGGGTGGACATTTCCATGGAACCGGGGGTCATGGTCTTCATCGGCATCCAAGGCATTGCGCCGGATAAATATGCATTATCAGGAAAGAAAGGCACTTTTCAAATGTAGTCCCTTTGTTTATCTTATGCGTTCTCCGGTGAAAACGATTGGTATTCCACCTATATTCAGCGATTGTCAATTATCGGAAAAATAGCGGGAGACGTTCAAATCCTTAGCTGAAATCGAGTTGAACACCTGAGGTCGTGATTATTCATTAGGAATTAACACTCATTATTACATATTTTGTAAAACTCCAGGGCGCAACGGCCGTGCAAAAGAGTACCAACCGGCACCGGTTATACTGGTTTAAACAAAGTGCAGCCTCGACCGGGGGAAACGGGGCGCGTTCAAATCATCCGGCCGCGTCACTGCTCCATTGTGATTTGGATGAATTATCGCCGGGGCCGCCCCGTGAAATCCTTAATTCGGGAAGTCTCTTAATTCAGCTTGCTTCAGAGGCAATCCGGGATTAAGATATAGTGAATCGGTATTTAAGGGCAGACTCATGTAGCTTGCCCATGTGGATGCAACAAATCAAAACATCGAGCAATGCCTTTAGCGGCTATCTCCGGTGAGCCCTCCTTCCAACATCCAAGTAAGAGTGTATCAATCGGGTCTAGTTAACGGCATTCAAACCCAACAAAGAAGGACTGGTATGAACATTTTTGTAGGAAGCCTCTCATTCAAAACTACCGAAGAAGAATTGCGGAGGGAGTTCGAGGCATTTGGCGAAGTTGACACGGTCAAGATCATTGTGGACCAGGAAACGCTCAGATCGAGGGGATTTGGGTTTGTCACAATGCCGAATAAGGATCAGGCGGAGGCTGCCATTGCCGGGCTGAACGGCAAGGAACTGAACGGTTTTACGCTGAAGGCAAATGAAGCGAGACCCCGTGAATCGCGTGGTCCCAACCGTGAACGAAGCAGTGGTCCTCCCAATCGTGGCGGATCTGGTTATAATCAGGGCAGTAGGCCCGCTGGCGGTGGATATGGACACAGCGACCGGGGAGGATCCTCCTTCGGAGGAGGCCGTTCCAGTGGTGGCAGCTATGACCGCAACGGTGGCGGTATCTACGATAATCAGGGAAACAGCATCTATGATTCCAAGAACCGGGGCGGCGGCAGAAAAGGCCGCGGAGGCCACGGTTCCGGCGGAGGCGGCCGCCCGGGCGGCGGAGGCAGGCGTTCTTACTAGAGCTGCTGAAAACGGCGAAGACTTCATCGACCCTGGCCGGTAAATAAGCCCGGAGGAAAGGTTCCACCTTCTTCCGGGCACAACCGGAATCTTAGCTAAACGGCGGCATCCGCCAACCGCCGTTCACGCATCGTGGTATTTTGTCCGTTACCCCCCGAAGAGTAACCGGGCTTCTCGGCCCAAATTCCCGCATCCCAATTCCTCGGAGAAATTCCAATTCCAGCCACGCGCTTTACGTTCAGGCTTTCAGCCCGGGGCGATTCCCCCGACGGCTGGGAATCGCGCGCGGGCGCACGGGTTGAGGACCGCCGCCGACTTTCGTCGCTTTCAAGCCGGCGCTCGCTTTATCGAGACGGAATTCCGCCTGCTCCATTCTTTGCTCTTGACAGCAGCATAATTGCGTGAAAAACTGTATCTAATTTTGTATGTAAAATTTGATCCATTCTACAACCCCTCTTGGTGATGCACCTGCCCGGCTCCATGGGTGGGTTTGACTGAATGAAATTTGAGGTAGAACGGGTATGCAGAGAAGTGAACAATCGAAGAACCATGAGGCGTATCAGGCTCTCAAACAGTTGATCGTCGAACAGAAACTATCTCCGGGACAAAAGCTCATTTGCCGGGATTTGGAAGAAATATTGAACATGAGCAAGACGCCCATCATTAACGGGCTTACGAGGCTTGAGCAGGAGGGTCTGGTCGTCTCGAAAAGAAACCGCGGCTTTTTCATGAAGGACGTCAGCCGCGAGGAGGCCGAACAGATCTATGAGCTGCGCGAACGCCTCGAGATGATTTCCATGGACTTCGCCGTTCGGAACCGGACCGAGGAAGACTTGCGGGTGCTGAAGGAAATGGCCGATCTCTACCATGAGCACCGTCCCACGTTCTATGACAGGCGATCGCTGGAACTCGACACCGACATCCACATGCACATGGCTCGCATGGGGAAAAACGATTTCTTCACTTCAATGCTCCGCACCTTTTTCGAGAACATGTATTTCACCCTGAACGTAATTCACCTGACCCCGTATATCGACAAGTTCGATGAAGAGCACATGCTCCTGGTCGAAGCTATTCGCGACAGGGACCTCCCGAAGGCGCAGGAGGTCATCCGCACACACATACGGGCCGCTCGGAAGCATTTTACCGGGGCATTGAGCGCATAAGCAGCAGGGTTCGTTTTAGCTCAAGAAGGATAAAGGAGTGATATAGCCTAGTCGCACACATTTCAGAACAGGGAGATAGCCATGGGGGGCAGTGACAGGGAGGATTCGTGGAAGAGCACCATTGATCTCATGAGCCGCGCGGTAAGCCGCCGCGATTTCATCATTACATCCGCCGCCGCCGGCATCATGACCATGGCGCCCCGGTTCGCACGGGCACAGTCGGCGGAACCGTACCGCATAGGCGTCCTTCTGCCCACCACCGGCAGCGGAGCGAACTACTCCGAGCGCCCGATCAAGATTCTTCCGCTCATCGCCGCAGACATCAACAGCCGCGGCGGACTTCTGGGTAAGCACCCTATCGAACTGCACTTCCGGGACGATCAGACGAAGCCCGACGTTGGCGCAAGGGAAGCCCGGTCGCTCATACTCAACGAAAAGGTGAAGACAATCATCGGCACGTGGAGCAGTTCGGTCGCGATGGCCGTCCAGGAGATCATCCACGAACACAAGGTGCTCATGCTCACCGCGACGAGCAACAGTTCCAAGATCGTAAACGAGAACTTCACCCCCTACTGTTTCATGTTCGGCCCCACCAGCGGGATGCAGTCCAGGGCCACGGTGGTCGCGGTTGCCAAACTTATCAAGGAGAAGGGCTGGAAAAAGTACGCGACCCTGGGCCTGGACTACGAATGGGGACGTGATGCTCAGAAGGTGTTTGTCGAGAATCTGAAGAAGGCATCGCCCGAGACCGAACTGATGAAAGAACTCTGGGCCAAGCTCGGAGAGACTGACTTCACCTCATACATTTCCGCCGTAATGGCGCTCAAACCTGATTTTCTCTTCGGCGCCATCGCCGGCAAGGACAACGAAACCTTACTGCAGCAGGCCAAGGGCGCCGGACTCTTCAAGGGGATCGCCTATCCCGGTGTCTTCCTGCCGGTAACCGAGCTTATGCAGCAGCGCAAGACGCTGCCGCGCGGCATCATCGGCATCAACCGCTGCCCGTTTTTCGCCAACATGGACAAGCCCCTGATGCAAAAATACGTAAAACTGTACCAGGACAAATTCGGCAAGGAGGAATATCCGGACGATTTTGCCTGCATGTATGCCGATGCACTGAACGCCCTCGACCAGGGAGTGACAAAGGCCGGGACCGTGGAAACCGAGGCGATCAGAAAAGCGCTCACGGGGGCCACTATCGAAACCTGCCAGGGGAAGCTGCCGCTTCGTGACTGCAACAACCAGCTCGATTGCCCGTCCTATCTCGGAGAGGTCGTGGATGTGCCGGATTACCCCTTCCCCATATTCAACCCCAAGACGATGATCGTGGTGCAGGGCCACGACGTGTGGGTGCCGACCTGCGATGAGGTCCGCGCTCTGCAGAAAAAGAGGTCATAGGGTTTTCATCGCCGGCCGCGGGCGCGGTGCCTGAAACATGCATGCCGTCATTCCCGCGAAAGCGCATAGCCGTCAACTCAAGGGGACGGTTTTGAGTTCCAATGGCTTGCGGGACTCGTCGCGTAGCAGCACCAGCCGTAGGTTGGGGTGAGCGGAGCAAACCCCAACATTTATCACAGCCGGAGTGAAGGTGTGCCAATCCGCGACGAGTATTTTTTTGGCGAAAGGTGAAACGTGGGTGTTGGGGTTCGCTCTCGCTCACCCCAACCTCCCGTGCTCCCGTGCTCCCGTCGCTAGATCCGTTAAGTTGACGGCTATGCGCGAAAGAGGGAATCCAGGGCTCTTAAAGCACATCGCAAGCAGAAGACTGGACCCCGGCGTTCGCCGGGGTGACGGTGGTGCGTACACCGCTTGCGCCCTGAGCGTGACGGTGATGTGTACTTCCGTTCGCCCTGAGCGTGACGGTGATGTGTACTCCCGTTCGCCCTGAGGGTGACGGTGACGTGTACTTCCGTTCGCCCTGAGCGTGTCGAAGGGTAGAACGGGCCAGGGATGAGCGGCCGCAACCCTGTTTTTCTACCACGCCTTACCGCGCAACGTGGGGTTTGCTCCGCTCAGCACGAACGGGAGGGAATGTCCCTCTTGAGCTCGAATTGGTATTACACTATGCGGGCGACAGTCCCGGTTTCCGACTCGCTCTTCTTTCGGTTTCGGGGGGGGACCCGCTCACGGTCAGGGTGCAGGCATGCCGAGTGACGTCAGTTCTTTCCTGATACAGTTGTTCAGCGGACTTTCCAGGGCGATGATGCTCTTTCTTGTCGCGTCGGGTTTGTCGCTGATTTTCGGCGTAATGAATATCCTGAACTTCGCTCACGCCTCCCTCTGGCTGCTGGGCGGTTACATCACTTTCACCCTTTACCAGGTTTTTTCCAGCGTATTCGGCCAGAACGGGTTCCTGCTCATTCCGGCGATCCTGCTCGGAACAGCCTTCATGTTCGCCCTCGGGTGGCTCATCGAGCGCGTCCTGATTCGCAGGATGTATGCGCGCGAGCTTCCCGAACAGTTGCTGCTCACCTTCGCCATGATTCTCATCATAGGCGACCTGATAAAGCTCGTCTGGGGCGTTCAAAATCGCCGGATTTTCCTCCCGATCGAACCCATCGAGGCATTCGGGGGCTTCATCAATCCATATCTGTTCATAGTGATCGGCTGCGGGTTCGGGATAGCCGCCGCGCTGTGGTTTTTCCTGCACCGGACCCGGTACGGGAAGATCGTGCGCGCCGCGGTGCACAGCCGCGAAATGGTCAGCGCCCTGGGAATTCGCATAACCGCGATCTATGCCGGGGTGTACGCCATGGGCGTGGCGATAGCGGCTTTTTCCGCCGGGGTGTTTTTGCCGATCATGCCCATCGGGCTCGGTTTGGACATGGACCTGATCATCCAGTGTTTCGCCGTTGTCGTCATTGGCGGCTTCGGAAGTATTCTCGGCACATTCGTCGCGTCGCTGATCGTTGGGATCGTCTATTCCTTTTCCGTGCTCATCTGGCCGGGCGGCGCCCTGGCGGTCATCTTCCTGATTCTTGTGACCGTTCTCATCTTTCGGCCATGGGGCCTTTTTGGAACTGAGATGAGGTATTAAATGCCAGTGGAAACAAAACCAGTTGCACTGAGTGACGAGGGTGAAAAGAGCACCCACCTTGCGGCGCCGCACGCGCGGGTCGGTCTGTCGGGGCCCGTCATAGCGGTCCTCGCCCTCTTTTCCCTTGTGGTGCCTCTACTCCCGGGCGAGTATCCCACGATAGTCGGAGTGGAAATTCTCATCCTCAGCCTCTTTGCCGGGAGCTTCAACCTGATCTACGGCTATATGGGGCAAATGTCTTTCGGCCAGGGGGCTTTTTTCGGGCTGGGCGCCTATGCAACCGCGCTTCTTTGCCGCTGGTGCCAGGCCGGCTCGACGGACATCGGATACCCGCAGTTCTTTCTTGCCCTGTTGCTCGCAATCCCGGTGTCCGCTCTGGGCGCGCTCGTTGTCGGGTTTTTCCTGGTCCGTCTCACGGGCATCTATTTTTCTATTTTAAGCCTTGCCTTCGGTGAGTTGCTCTTCTACATCGTCTTCTCGTGGTACGGCTTCACGGGGGGCGATGACGGCATTCAGGGTATCTACCCGCCGGCCCTGCTGCGGGACCCCCATTATTACTATTACTTCACCCTGGCGATTGTGGCGGCCGCCACGTTCCTGATCTGGCGCATCACCCGGTCGCCTTTCGGCTTCACACTGCGGATGCTACGCGACAACCAGCGCCGCACGGCTTTTGTGGGCGTTAATATCCGCCGTGCAATGCTCCTCAATTTTGTCCTCGCGGGGACCTTCGCGGGTATTGCGGGAGCGCTGTGGGGACCCTTTCAGCGTAGCGTCTCCCCCTCGCTGCTCGGTTGGATGCAATCCGGCACCCCGGTATTCATGACGCTCATGGGAGGCGCGGATTTCTTCGCTGGCCCCCTGGTCGGTTCGCTCATTTACACTTCCTTGAACGCCTACGTTACTCGATTTACGGTCTTCTGGCCCCTCACCATCGGAACGATCATCCTCATTATCGTCCTGTTTTTCCCCGGGGGCATTTTATCCATCATCGACGGCCGGCTGGCCAGGAACCGCGGTTCCCGGGGCGCGTGATCTTTCACCGGGGGCGATGAACGACAGGGCTTGAGAATGAGAAAAGAAATCCTTCAGGTAACGGGTCTCGACAAGAGCTTCGGAGGCCTCCATGCCACCAGGAACCTCGACTTCGAGCTGTTCGAAGGCGATCTGAACGCGATCATCGGACCGAACGGGGCCGGGAAGAGTACGTTTTTTAACCTGCTGACAGGCTATCACCGCCCCGATTCGGGAACGATACTCTTCGACGGCGTGGACATCACAAACCGTCCTCCGCACGAGATTACCCGGATCGGTATTTCCCGTGCCTTCCAGGTCAGTAATATTTTCACGAAAATGACCGTGTTCGAGAATGTGCGCTCGGCCGTGCAGGCGCAAATGGGCATGGCATTCAACCTGTTCGGCAATGCCGCGAAGGTCGGCAACGACCGGACCGAGCACCTCCTCTCGCTGTGCGGACTGAGCGATAAGAGCACTCATATCGCGGGAGCGCTTTCGCAGGGCGACAAAAAGAAGCTCGAACTTACCCTGGCTCTTGCCGGGAAGCCCAAGCTTCTTCTGCTCGACGAACCCACCGCCGGCATGTCGCTCGAAGAGACCCGCGAGACGATGGGCCTTGTCGACCGGCTCAACGAAAAATACAATCTCACTATTCTTTTTACCGAGCACAATCTATCGGTCGTGTTCAACCACGCCCGCAACATCACGCTCCTGCATCACGGTGAAATCATCATTCAGGGCACGCCCGACCAGGTACGGAGCAACGAAACGGCACAGAACATCTACTTTGGCGAGCATCACTGATGGGAAACCTTGTCCTTAAAGATATTCACACGTACTTTGGCACGAGCCACATCCTTTTCGGCATCAGTCTCGAGGTGAGGCAGGGGGAATGCGTCTGCCTGCTCGGCCGGAACGGGGTCGGAAAGACAACGACGCTGAAGTCCATCATGGGGCTCGCGGAGTCCAGGCAGGGAGAGATCTCTTTCGGGGCTAAGAGCCTCGTCGGGCTGCCTCCCTATGAAATCGCCAGGATGGGGGTGGGCTACGTGCCGGAAGACAGGATCGTGTTTCCTGACCTTACGGTACGGGAGAACTTCGAAATCGCCGCGAAGCCCCCTCTCACGGAAGAAATTCCGCCGTGGACGGCGGACGGAATCTTCGAGCTTTTCCCGACTCTTAAACCGTTGGAAAACCGTCCGGCGGGCTACCTCAGCGGCGGAGAGCAGCAGATGCTCACTATCGGCCGGACCCTCATGGGCAACCCCCGTATGATGCTGCTCGATGAGCCGGTCGAAGGGATAGCCCCCGTGGTGGTCCAGGAGATAGTCAGAAAAATACGGCACTTGAAGGAACTGGGCTTAACCATTCTTTTTACAGAGCAGAATATCAGGTTCGCCACCGAGATTTCCGACCGTGCCTACATAATAGAGGGCGGCAGGGTCCGATACGCGGGGACGATGACGGACCTCGAAGAGCAGCCCGACATTAAGCAAAAGTACCTGATGATTTAGGCCCCGAGAACCAAGTTCGATAACTATCAGAGGACGTGCAAATGACGACGAAATTGCGAGTGGCGGCGGTGCAGGCGGGGGCGGTTCCTTTTGATGTGCAGGGCAGCCTGGAGAAGGCACGCGGACTGGCCGCCGAGGTGGCCGCGCGTGGCGCGAAACTGGCGGTTTTCCCGGAGGCCTTCATTTCGATTTATCCGAAAGGCCTGGATTTCGGCTGCAGGCTGGGCATGAGGTCTCTTGAAGGCCGCGAGGATTTCCGGCGCTACTGGGAAAGCGCCGTGGAGGTGCCGGGTCCCGCCACCGAGTTTCTGGGCTCGGTGGCCCGCGACAACGATCTGCACCTTGTCATCGGAGTCATCGAACGCGACGGCGGGACGCTTAAATGCACAGCCCTGTTCTTCTCGCCAGAGGGAAAGCTGCTCGGCAAGCACCGCAAGCTGATGCCGACGGCGATGGAAAGGCTCGTCTGGGGCTTCGGCGACGGTTCGACAATTCCCGTGTTCGACACTCCCATCGGGAAAATGGGGGCCGTAATCTGCTGGGAGAATTACATGCCGCTGCTCAGGATGGCGATGTATTCCAAGGGGATTGAGCTCTACTGCGCCCCGACCGCCGACGACCGAGACACCTGGCTGCCGTCGATGCGGCACATCGCCATGGAGGGCCGGTGCTTTGTCATCACAAGCTGCCAGTATATAAAGCGCGGCGCTTTCCCGACGGACTACCAGGCGATTCAGGGCGATGATCCCGAGGCCGTGATGATCCGCGGCGGAAGCTGCATCGTGGGCCCGCTCGGCCAGGTGCTGGCCGGCCCCAACTTCGAAGAGGAATGCATCCTCACGGCGGACATAGACCTCGACGATATCGTCCGGGGCAAATTCGACTTCGACGTCGTGGGGCATTACGCCAGGCCGGATGTTTTCAGGCTCTATGTCAATGAGGCAACGTCCCGCCCGGTCGTAGCGCGGGGCGACGCGCCATGCGACGTATTCACCGAACCGGGTGAACCTGGCAAACAATAGACGAATTGTACGGCGGGGGAATGATTCCCCCGCTCTCTTGAGCCCGAAAAGCAACATCTTGAACACCAACTCATAGTAATCCTCCCGGTCCAAACGCTGCCCGGCTCCGGCACGGCGCTCGTCGGGCGAGCGCGGTCCGGCACCGGATGACAAGACCCTCCGCTGGTGTTAATATATGTCCACTTCCGTGTCCCTTGGTGCAATTTACTCCAGTTGAATGGGAGAAGTGGCAATGAAATTTGGAATCACATCAGTCGCGGGCGTCGTCCTTGCCTTTTTGCTCAGTATCTGCCCCGCCGCCTTCGCGGCGGGACCATCGGCCATCGAGCTTCCCAAGCCTCGTATGGATGGTGGAAAGCCTCTGATGCAGGCCCTGAAAGATCGAATGACGATCAGAACGTTCGCCGAGGAAAAGCTCTCCATGCAGAACATTTCCGACCTCCTATGGGCAGCCTTCGGCATTAGCAGACCGGACGGAAGGAGGACCGCCCCCTCGGCGAGGAACCGGCAGGAAACGGCCATCTATCTCGCGACCGCCGACGGCCTTTTTCTCTGGGATGCCGAGAAAAACGTGTTGAATCGAATTTCCGATAAGGATATCCGGGCAGTTACAGGGATGCAGCCCTACGTCAAGGAAGCGCCCCTCAATCTTATCTATGTGGCCGATTACTCCAAACTCGAGAAGGACCCGGCAGGGGACAAAGACCTTCTCGTGGGCGCCGATGTCGGGTTCATCAGTGAGAATGTATACCTGTACTGCGCTTCCGAGGGCTTGGCGACAGTCGTGCGGGCACTCATCGACAAGCAGGCTCTCGCGAAGGAAATGGGCCTGAAACCGGACCAGAAGATCATTCTCGCCCAGTCAGTGGGATTTCCCAAGAAGTAGATCCGGGACCTGCCGAGCACTCGAAGTTGTACGTGGGTCCCGCTCCCGGTCATAAGGGACACGTTTGGGGCGGGACCCGCGGAGGCAATGCCGGCGCCGGCGGGTCTCCGTGAGAATACAATTTCCCGCGAACGTCGGGCGCCAGTCCGGAACCCTCCCACTATTGCCGACAATTCACTCACGCGCTTGCCCAAACGGTATGTTCTTCCCGCCACGCCTTGACTATTCCACATGAAATAGGTGAGTATTCCGGTTGCCTGATTGGCTTTGGAAAACTTAGGTTTCGCCCCTCATTCCGTCCGGATGAGCAATAAAGAAAACGCAAAGAGGCTTTTGATGAAGATACGCAATGATTTAAGGAACCTGGCCATTATCGCCCACGTTGATCACGGGAAAACGACCCTGGTGGATGCCATGCTCTGGCAAAGCGGCATTTTTCGGGAAAACGAGCAGGTTGCCGAGCGGGTCATGGACAGCCTGGACCTGGAGCGGGAAAAGGGCATCACCATAATGGCGAAGAATACGGCGATCGTATACAAGGGGACAAAAATAAACATCGTCGATACCCCGGGGCACGCCGATTTCGGCGGCGAAGTCGAGCGCATCCTTAACATGGTTGAAGGGGTTCTGCTCCTGGTCGATGCGACGGAAGGCCCTCTGCCGCAGACCCGTTTTGTCCTCGGCAAGGCGCTTGCACTCGGTCTTCCTCCCATCCTGGTCATCAACAAGATCGACCGTCCGGACAGGCGCATCAGCGAGGTCATCGACGAGGTCTATGACCTGTTCATCGATCTGGACGCGAACGATGAACAACTCGACTTCCCCGTGCTCTATACGAACGCCAAGGCGGGAATTGCCCAGCTCGACCCCGATGAACCGGGACGAGATCTGGTACCGCTTTTCGAGACCATCCTCACGTCCATTCCGGCCCCGGAATTCGATCCCGAAGCACCACTCCAGTTCCTGGTCACTACACTGAACCACAGCGATTATGTCGGGAGAATCGGCATCGGAAAGATTGTGAACGGGACGCTGCACCGCGCCCAGGAAGTCATGCTCCTCAAGGCGGACGGCTCATCCCGGAAAGCCTCGCTGACCGGAGTGTACACCTACGAGGGGCTCAACAGGGTGGAGCGGGAATTTGCCAGCGCGGGCGACATCGCGGCCATGGCGGGAGTGGAAGATATCTTTATCGGTGACACGCTCTCGGACCCTCTCGACCCGCGTCCGCTTCCCGTTATTACCGTCGAGGAACCGACCATATCCATGGTCTTTTCCGTCAATACCTCCCCGCTTGCCGGAAAGGAAGGACGGTACCTCACCTCTCGTCATATCAAGGAGCGGCTGGATAAGGAACTCCTCTACAATGTAAGCCTGCGGGTCGAGCAGGCAGAGAACCGGGACTCGTACCAGGTGAGCGCGCGGGGGGAACTGCAGCTCGCCGTTCTCGTGGAAACGATGCGCAGGGAGGGCTTTGAGCTTTCACTCTCCAGGCCCAAAGTCATCATGAAGGAAATTGACGGCCAACTGCATGAACCTATGGAGCTTGCCGTGGTGGATCTTCCGGAGAAACATATCGGGATAGTCACCGAGATGATGAGTTCCCGGCGCGGCCGCCTGACCAAAATGGTCAACAACGGTTTTGGACGCGTGCGCCTGGAGTTCGAGATCTCAACCAGGGGCCTGATCGGTTTTCGCAGCCAGTTTCTTACCGACACTCGTGGAACGGGGATTCTCAACACCCTGCTCATTGGCTATCAGCCTTACGCGGGAGAAATCACCGGCCGGCCGAATGGCGTCCTGGTCTCGGACCGCGAGGGAAAGGCGGTGGCATTTGCCATCTTTCACCTGCAGCCGAGGGGAACCATATTCGTCAACCCCGGCGACCCGGCGTACACGGGCATGGTCGTGGGAGAAAACTCCCGGGCGGAGGATATCTGGGTAAACATCACCAAGGAAAAGAAACTGACGAACATCAGGGCATCCGGCAGCGATGAAGCCCTGCGGATCATCCCGCCCCGTCAATTCAGCCTTGAGCAGGCAATGGAATATATCGGCGACGATGAGCTTCTGGAAGTCACACCTGCTTCCATCCGGCTTCGCAAAAGCGGGAAAGGCAGGTAGTTCGGGCGTTTCGGAGTCCGGCTGGTTATCGGGTATACATAGAGAGCCGGCCACATGGAATGGGGTGCATGTGGCCGGCTCGGTACATGGGACAGATCCTTTCTTTTATATGCCGCCCCCGAGTATTCCATGCTTTCGGCGGCCCCCGCCAGGGGGAGGGATGGCCCAATAAACCTGAGCCTGGCGGGACCGCACGGCATTGCAGTCTCTCGGAGGCATTCGCCGAATGGGGAATAAATTGCACCCTAAACGCGCGGGCCTTTCCGCATTCAAGGCTCCCTAGGCATATGCGGATGTGGACGAAGCACTCTCCGCCCAGAAGTTTGACAGGTTGCTCATATAGCTGTTCATCGCGGAACTCAGCAGCTTCTTCAGATCCGAATCCACACTGTCGTCGGCCGTCGTGGATGTAGATGAAGATGCGGTCTCCTCCTCGGTGGCTTCCGTCGTCGAGGAAGAAGAGTCCGCATTTTTCATTTTGTCCATGGCAGTGGTGAATTCAGTCTCGGTTATGTCTCCACTCCCATCCGTATCGATTTTCGAGAACATGTCTTCCGAACTCGTCGCGCTGGCTGCATCCGAGGGAGGAGGAGGCGGAGGACCATTCTTGGCCATCTGGGTCTGGAATGCCGACATCTCTTCCGAGCTTATTGAACCATCGCCATCACTGTCGACCT
Source organism: Syntrophobacter sp. (assembly GCA_039679945.1). Lineage (GTDB taxonomy): Bacteria > Desulfobacterota > Syntrophobacteria > Syntrophobacterales > Syntrophobacteraceae > SbD1. Next base: position 34,590 of record JBDKTY010000132.1, read on the forward strand.
TGCTGAACAATTCTTTATCCTTTTCCGTGGAGGACTCGCTTTCCTTAACGGAACTCTTGCCGGCCGCGAGTTCACTCGCGCTGATATCTCCACTCCCGTCCGTATCCAGTTGCGAGAACATGTCCTCCGAACTGGTTGAACTGGTTGCGTCGGCCGGAGGGGGCGGAGGAGGACCGTTCTCGGCCATTTTTGCCTGGAACGCGGAAAATTCTTCATCATCAATCGCGCCGCTTCCATCAGTGTCTACCTTGCTGAACAAATCGTCCTCACCATTAGAGGACTCGTCAGTGCTCCGGCTTTTCATGTCCTGGCTGAGCTTCGACAGTCCGGCATCGAATTCGAGTTGCCCGATAGCTCCATCGCCATCGCTATCCAGGGCTGAAATGAGATTGCTCGCACTGGCGCTGCCTTCCGAGTCGGTTCCCAGAAACGATGTCAGTTCCGAGCTGCTCAAGGAGCTGTCACCATTGGTATCAACCGTGGAAAACAGCTTCTCCCGCATTTGCGCATAATACGAACTTGTGTCACTGCCGCTGATTGAGCTAACCATTTTAATCTCTCCTTCTATTGTTTAACTGCATATCTGCCTGGAAAGACGCCCCGGTTGTACTAAAGCAAGAATCGGGATCTTCCGTGTAAACCTGCGCAGGGAGAAGGTAAAGTTATGTAAATTCAGATTTTTTTGGTTTTATGGAATGGTTGGAGGCAGAAAAGTGCCAGGGGAGAATGAGTCCGGTCACGCCGGGGGAAGCTGGCCCGCGTGTGCCCGGCAAGGCGAGGGCAATAAACAGGGGGCAGCCGTGTGGTGCGCGGGGCGGGCTTTCCTGCCTGCCGGCGAACGCTCCATGACCCGTTCTACCCTTCGACACCCGGGGTGAACGGGGATAAGCGCCTCGGCTCGGAAGCAAAAGCTGCTTGTTGGTATCGAAGGGTAGAGCGAGCCGGGCATGTGTGTGCGCAATGCCGTCTCTTTGCCCGCGTCTTGCCGCGCGAGCGGGGGCTTAGCTTCGCTCGGCACGAACGGGGATTCAGCAGGGACGGCGCAATTCCCCAAACCCGGCTTCGTCAGCCATCGGCCTGAGCGTTCAGCTTGTAACCGACTCCATATATGCTGCTGATCACTTCTTTTTCCGGGAGATACTTCGCTATCTTCTTCCGCAGGTTCTTGACATGGGAGTCGATGGTCCTGTCGTACCCGTCGAAATCATACCCCTGGACGACATTGATCAGTTCATTCCGGGAAAAGATCCGGTTGGGACAGGAAAGAAGCGTCTTGAGCAGATTATACTCGCAGGGGGTCAGTTTGAGTTCGTTGCCGTTGACCAAAGCCTGATGATTCTCCTGGATAAGGGCGAGTTCCCCAACCACGAGCATTTTATCGGGCTGCGGAGCATTGATTCTTCTCAGCACCGCCTTGACGCGGGCCACGACCTCCCTCGGACTGAACGGTTTGCAGATATAGTCATCGGCTCCCAGCTCAAGTCCCAGCAGACGATCGATTTCCTCGACCCGCGCGGTTACCATAATAATAGGAACATTGGAAAACCTCCGGATCTCACGGCAGACTTCCATGCCATCTTTTCCGGGGATCATGAGATCCAGGAGTATCAGGCACGGCGGGCTCTGCTTCACACGGGGGATAACAGCGTCTCCGTTCTGGAGGCAGAACACCCTGTGCCCCGCTCCGACAAGATAATCCTTCAATACTTCCGCTATTTTTACTTCATCCTCTACGACCAGAATTTCTCCGCCTATCATTGCCGTTTCTCCACAATTACCTGGTTGTTGGCCACTGCAGAAACCCAGTGCCGCATTACGCGGTCGTTCCGATAAAGCCTCTTCCGACTCATTCCCGAAGTATTGATAACGGGCCGGGCCCCCCGCCGGGCGCGGAACCTTCGTTGCCCGGGACCGTCCCGCGTGAATCGAAAGAGTTTACCGGCACCGGTCCGGGTCAGGATGCGGACATTGGGAATACCATGGTTATCCTCAGCCCTCCGGATGGAACATTGGATGCTCCAATCCGCCCCCCATAAGATTCGACAATGCTCCTACAAATCGCCAACCCCAGCCCGCTTCCCCCATGCGTGCGGCTCCTGGCCTTGTCGACGCGATACAGCCGGTCAAATATCCGCCCGAGTGACTCTTCGGGCACACCCGGTCCGGTGTCTTCAAAATGCAGAGAGAAACTGTCCCGCGCGACCTCATGAAAGATCTTGAGAGTCCCCGGCGCGGGTGCATACCTCAAGGCATTCTCCAGAAGATTGGAAAATAGCTGCCGCAGCCGTACAGCATTGGCCACTATCGTAAACTGAGTATCCTGGTCCCCGATTACCTCGACGCAATAATGGCTGCTTTCAAACCTGGTCGCAAAGGACTTCAACGTCTCATCCAGTACCGTCAAAGGATTCACGGCCGTTTTATTCCCATCGGGCGAGCCTGACTCGATGCGGGAAATATCATGAAGGTCATTAACGATCCTGCTGACATGCAGCACCTCCGAGTGCAGCGACTCGAGCGCTTCCGGCGTGACATCCCTCACGCCGTCCTGCATGGCTTCTATTTCACCTCTGAGGACCGCCAGCGGGGTCCGCAACTCATGCGAAATGTCCGCTATCCATTGCCGCCGCATCTGTTCATACCTTTCCAGGGCCTGGACCATCGCATTGAAATCGGTGGCAAGCTGCCCGAACTCGTCCTGCGTCCGGACTTCGACCCTCGTTTCAAAACGGCGGAAGGTCAGGGCGCGCGTTCCGGCCGCCAATTCCTTCACGGGGGCAAGAAGGTGCCTGGACAGAACAAAAGTCACGAATACAGCCAGAAGGATTGCAAATCCCCCTATCATAAAGAACGTCTCTGACTGGAGCCGGCGGAACTCCGCATCCAGATGCGTGAACCGCTCATGGTGGCCTCGAACTCCAAGCCACCCCACAAGCTTGCCAGCGGCCATAATGGGTTTCAGCGCCCGGAAATCTTCCGTGGACGCGGGTTCAGTGGACATGGGTCCCGTGTGCGTCAGTGGGCGTTTTTCGGCATCCATCAGGGACAAATGCGGGGGGATTCCCAGGGGCGGCGGAGGGCCCCCGCCGTAGAAGGGCGGCGGGCCGTGCGGTGGTTGGTTAAACGGCGGGCCGCCTCCCGGAGGTGGACTTCCTTCCCCGGGGGGCATAGGCGGACCGGGGAGCATGGAAGGAAAGGGTGGTTTTGAAAGCGATCCATCACCCGGAGGACCACCCGGGCCAACTCCCGATACCGCCAGCCAGTGACCCAAATTCTCCATGACCGGCGCCCAGTTCTGACTTTTCAGGTATTCCTGGCCCAGCGTCTCCGCCAGCACGTTGAGCCTCTCGGATTCCACCTTGTTCACATAGCCTTCGAAATTTCGAAAGGCATAATATCGTGCAATCACAACCATGCAGATCACTATTGCAAGGCTGTTGAGCATAAATGTCAGGAATACTTTGTGCCTGAATTTCAACTTCATGCGTTTGCGTCCGCTCATGATCTTTCCACCGCCACCGGGACCGCCTGTTCCCCGGCGGGCTCTCTTTCGGATTCGGCCGGCTCATGCGGCCCCCCGGTTGAACCGGTATTCCCCGCACATGCACTATCCGGGGCGGGCATCGGGAGGAACCGGACGCAAACCGGTCCAGCCTCGCGAGTCCTTCCAACCGGAAGTTTCTCCATAATTGGCTTATTGCGCGAACCAAGTCAATGGTTCACAACAGCGGAAGTCCCGTCTCCTTAGTCATTCCAGATTGCCTCCATATTTTCTCCATATCCGCTGCTTAAACTCTTTTGCGTGACGGTCGAGCCGGTCAAGGGCTTCCCCGCCTGGGCGCCCCCCGCCTTTCAGGATGTGCACGCTCCCTTGACCGTCGACGTCACCCCGGTTGCAAATTCACTGCAAAAGGAGGTGAACGAGGGCCATTGGCCCCTTGCGGGAAGAAGAACAAGGATCACGGGACCGACGGTCTCTGATCGAACTTGCTGGAACGAAGCAAAAACCAAGGAGAAACCAGTATGAACCCACGGAAAGCTCTGATCGCTTTGAGCTTGTGCTTCATGTTCACAATTGTCGCATCCGCCGCCTTTGCCCAGACTGGCGGCGCCACGCCCGCTCCGCCTCCCATGACATTCGGGTTATCCGGTATCTGCGTTGATCAGTCAGGCACATATCTGTATGTCCTCGCGGGAGGCAAGATCCTGCAGTATACAACCGGATCGTGGACGACGCCCGCCAATCAGGTAGATTTGCCCGTCCTCACGCCCCCGGTGGGCGCTCCGCCGCCTAAACCCGCTGACGGCAAGTTTCCCCCTCCGCCCCACATGGGTGGCGCGCCGCATGGACTGGCCATTGATTCCACTAATGGATACCTCTATGTTTTGGCGGGACCGGTGGTCTACCGTTATATCATCCCCGGGCTGACCCTTGATGAAAGCTCCAAAATAGAGCTTCCGAGACCGGAACCGCCCAAGGTGAGTCAATAATGGAAGTTTGAAGCATGGAAGGCCCCTGATGCAGGGAAGTGCGGGTTCCAAGGAGACATGGACAGTGAAAACCTCCCGGGATGAAAGTACCGATGTTCGGCAGTGGTGGTGGATTCTAACCGCTTTTTCTCACAGGGCATTCGCGCCCTCTGCCCTTCAAGAGACCAATGGTACACGCGTGGACACGGTCTTCGGTGTTTATCGATACATGGACCTGTTCGCGGGGCTTCTGGGCCTGGCCGAGAGTCACCCCGAGAAATTCAAGGAGGTCATGACGGAGATAGCGGACTCACTCTCCATGGCCGCCGAATCCACATCCCATGAAAGACACGGCAGCCTTCTCAAGTACATCGCGAAGGATTTCAGGACGGCGGGAGAAAGCGGGGACCTCTCCCAGATTCTTCCGCCTCCCGCATCGCAACCTTTCTTTGATGCGGTCGAACGCCTCGAGGTAAACCGTTTCCAGGAGCTGACCAGTGTCGGCAGCGCGCTGAGAATAGCGGATGAAGTCTTCGCCCGCAACATTTCAGGGCACTGGCGGCCCTGACCGGGAACCTGCCCCCATGCCGGACAGGTCAAGGATAAATCGGTTGCGCATGGCTGCAGTCGTCTAAAAGACAAACGCTCGGGAATGTCCACCCCGAGCCATCATCACCAACGACATTATTCGGGAAAGCGGCACAAGGGCCGGTCCAACACTTGGCACAGATAGAATGGTGTTTATCCGGAAGACGTCCATGCCCCGGCGGGCCAGTACCTCTCTCCGTTGTCTTCCGCGCACTCTCGCGTGGGACAGTGCTCACTTCTTCCGGATGAACACCAACCCAGCCAGCCCAATCAGGTTCGTAAAGAAATCGAGGGTATGCTGGAAGGCGGGTTGGTAATGAATCGTATACTTGTAATAGATGACGACGCTGAATTCTGCCTGATACTGTCGGATTATCTCAAGCCGGAAGGGTTCGAGGTTACCTCGGTTCACGACGGCAGGGAGGGAGTGCGCAGAGCGCTTGTGGGGAGTACAGAATACGATCTGATCGTACTGGATTTGATGCTTCCCTGTATGAGCGGCTTCGAGGTGCTGCAGTGCATACGTCCCAAGCTGGACGTCCCGGTCATCATGCTGACGGCCCGTAATGAGGAACTGGACCGCATCATAGGGCTCGAAATAGGCGCCGACGACTTCCTGGTTAAGCCTTTTAACTCCAGGGAGCTGGTCGCGAGGATCCGCGCCATACTCCGCCGTACCAGGAACCGGCCCGCGACGGCTGATGCTCCTCCGGAAAATGGCAGGATCGCCCTTGGTGATATCGAACTGGATCCCCGCACCCGTATCGTCAGCCGTGATGGTGAGCAGATCAGCTTCACCTCCATCGAATTCGGTCTGCTGGAGATGCTGCTCAGATCGTCCGGCCGTGTGGTCACCCGCGAGCAATTGGCCGTTAAGGTCCTCGGACGCAATCTCAAAGCCTACGATCGCAGCCTGGACATACATCTGAGCCACATTCGCAGGAAACTCGGACCTGTATATAACGGTATCGAACGCATCAAAACAGTGCGCGGATGCGGATATATCTACACACAATCATAGAAAGCCGACAGGCATGTTTCCCTAGAAATCCGAGATCTCACCATCGAAGGGAATTACCTGCTCCGGCCTGGGCACCTTCTTCCCGTTCGGGACCGGAACCTTCACGGCGCGTTTGGCCGCGCCGTTAGCCGATGCCCGGTCTGTCTTTCCGGCTCGGTTCGGAGCGGACCTTTGCGCTACCGGGCGCTGGAGGTTCTTCTTCTCCACGATCTTCTCCGGCGCCGGTTCCGGTCGCAAGGCGGCAGCACCGCCTTTACCGCCGTCCACCAGCGACCTCAGTTCGGCGACATGCTCCTTCATCCGCTTTGCCTGGGCGTTCATCATCTCGGATGACGAGGCGGATTGCTCCGCGTTGGAGGCATTCTGCTGGACTACCTTGTCCATCTCACCCACGGCCCTGTTGACCTGGTCAATGCCCTGCGCCTGTTCCTGGGAAGCCATGGTTATTTCGCCAACCAAACCACTCGATTTTTCAACGCTGACCGCTACCTCGCGGAACTCCTTCTCGGTCTTCTCGACTATTTCGGCTCCCTCCTTAACCCGCTGGACAGTGCCCTCAATGAGGTCCGCCGTGCTCTTCGCGGCGTCAGCCGCCCTCATGGCCAGATTTCTGACTTCATCGGCAACCACCGCGAACCCGGCCCCCGCTTCACCCGCGCGCGCCGCCTCGACAGCCGCATTGAGGGCAAGCAGATTCGTCTGAAAGGCGATCTCGTCGATGGTCCTGATAATTTTGGAGGTCTCCTCGCTCGCCTTGGAGATCTCTGTCATGGAGGCGGTCAATTGCTCCATCGATTGCGAAGCACGGGTGACGGTATCACGTGTCCCAACCATCAGCCGGTTGGCCTGGGTGGCGTTATCCGCGTTCTGCTTGGTCATGGTGGACATCTGCTCCAGGGAGGAGGAGGTCTCCTCGATGGAAGAAGCCTGTTCCGAGGCGCCGTCGGCAAGCTGATGGCTCGCGCCCGAGATCTGCGTCGATGCCGCGGCAACCTGCTCCGCGGCCGTCTCTATCCCCTGGACAACTCTTCGAATCGGCCGTGTTATCGATCGGAGCAGCAGGATGGCGACAAGAATACCGAAAAGGGCGCCCGCAATGATGAAGGTGAGGATGAAGGTCTTGCCCTGCGCCGCTGAATCCGAGACGGAGGTCCTCGCGGTGGCGCTCACCCCGGAGGCCGCAGTATTCGCTCCCCCCGCGATCTCGTCGATTTTCTTTCTCTCCTGGTACCGTTGGGTATTATCCGCAACGCGCTTGCTGAAGCCCGCGAGATAAGCATCCGCCTCTTTTTTCAATGCGTCCGTCGCCTGGTTGAGTCCCTTGAGACGCTGGATGTTTTCGCCCACTTTCTCCGCATTTTGCTCGAATGCAAAATAGTAGACGGCATTGAGCCGCGCGTTCAGGGCATACAGGTTGATAGCATTCGCCTCTTCCAGCTTCTTGAAACCCGCGCTTATCAGATCGCCGGTCTTTGCTATTTCCGCTTCAATGTCGTCTATGTAGACCCCGGCGCAGATAATCAGCTTCCAGGGTTCGAAGTACTTGGCATATGTGATCTTGGGAAACACCGCTTCGCCCATTCCCGGCTTTGCCCATTGATATTCCGTGTAGGACTCGCCCTTCTCGATGGCCCCGCTGACCACTTCCTTCATGAAATACTTGCCGTTCTTGTCGTGGATGGCTCCGAAATCCTTGCCTTCAAGCCCTGTATCCACTCCGTGCGCCACCAGTGTCAGGTTGTCCCCGACGACAAAATAGTAGTTGTCGCCGTCAAAGTGCATGTTGCGAATAGCATCGAGGGCCGTTTCAAAGGAGAGTGAGCGATCGTGATGATACTTCAACACGTCGTGCCCCACCTGCACAATGCCCTTGATCCGCTTCAAAGCGTTATCCTTCAGTGCTTTCGAATTGGAGTCCACGATGCTTTTCTTTGTGTCTTCCTGGACCTTGCGGGATTCTTCTTCAGCAAGGGTTGCGATTCTTGCCGCGCCGGCCTGCAGGTTTTTCAAAGTTGTGGCATCAGCTTCCTCCAATGCCTTCAGTCGCGTTGCCGCCGAACGATAAACCTCGGCCGCGCGTGCAATTTCCTCCGCGGCGCCGCCATTGTCGATGAGAGTTTTCAGCCCGGCCGTTAGAGTATTCAGCTCATCTATAGCCTTCATCAATTTCTCATATGACTGAGAATCTCTCCTGAGAATGAAATCCTTTTCAAATCCGCGACACTCCAGGACTTTTACCTGGACTTCCCTCGCCGCCCTGTCAATATCGCTCGCACGGATCACACTATCCAGGCTCCAATATCCCGCGGTTCCCACAAGCAACCCGATGATAATCAGGAGCACGAATCCTCCGAGAATCTTGCTTCCGATACCTTTCGTGTGGACAGTTTTCATTAGACCCGGTCCTTTCTGACTGAAAGTGCTATTCAGTAGAAAACAGGTTTCGCTGCGGATTAATAAGTTTTATTAAATCCTGAGATACCTGAGAAAGCATTGCTAAGCCGACACCATATCGAGGCAGCACTAACGTGCTGCTTATTGTATCGGAAAGGGTGCTATACACCTTTAGCGAATATCTCTTGAAAATTCACGGGCATGCTAAAAACTATCGCAACGGTGATTTGGAATCTCATAAATACCCGCTCGATGATTTTTCTTGACAAAAGTGGTTCGCATGTCTCTATCTTAGAGCTGTCGGCGGAAGAACAAGTCCTAGCTCAAAAATCAACACGAGTCGGCTGCATAAGAGGCCATTTCCCTCGACTCTTTCCGAATCTCACTTAGAAACTCCTGCTCTGCCGCCAGCCACGAATGCTGCCGCCGTCTCTCGATGATGTGCCTTCATGTCAGCAAGTGGTGGTTTTCAACCGTAACTCGGACCGATGAAGACAGGCGGATGCCGGTATCGGGTCCCGGCCCTTCTATTCCGGTTTTCACCGGGATGACGTCAATGTTCCAATGTCCCTTCCTATTATTCAGGCACTCGAAACGATGAGGAGCGGCTATGGATTTCATGTTTACGAGCGAACAGGAAATGTTCAGGAAAGCGTCTCGGGAATTTGCCGAGACTCGCGTGGCGCCCTTTGTTCCGGAAATGGAACAGACCGGGAAGGTACCCCCCGACCTTGTAAGAGCGTTGGCGGACGCCGAGATGCTGGCCATTACCATTCCCGAGGAGTACCGCGGGCTGGGACTCGGTTTCACGGCCAGGATGATCGCGCTGGAGGAAATCAGCCGCATATCGGTGGCAACGGCAATGATGCTTCAGGTTTTTGCGCTCGGGATAGATCCACTCGTCCGTTTCGGTACCCAAGCTCAGAAGAAGCAATACCTCCCCTTGCTCGCCACGGGGGAAAAGCTGGCAACGGTTGCGGTCACCGAACCCACCGGAGGCTCCGATCCGACCGGCGGGCGAACCACCTATTCCAAGGATGGGAACAACTATATCATTACTGGCCGCAAGTGTTTCATCACGAATGCGCATATCGCCGACGTGGTCACCGTCCTGGCGAAGGACGAAAACGATCCAAAGGCGTTTTCGGCATTTCTTATCGAGAAGAGCGCGGACGGTTTCAAGGCGACCCATGAAGAGCACAAAGTCGGTATGAAGGGTTGCAATACCGGCGAACTCACCCTGGAGCGGTGCGTGGTATCCCCTGAAGCCCTGGTGGGGCAGGAAGGAAAGGGGTTGCGCGTCACCATGTCCGCTATCGGGGATGTCGGTCGCGGCGGAATGGTGGGTTGCGCTCTCGGATTGCATGCGGCCTGCCTGGAAGCTTCCGTGAAATTCGCGAAGGAACGGATCCTTTATGGCAAACCGATCGCCGCGCTCCAGACCATCCAGAACAAGATCGCGGAGATGAAAATAGACCTCGAGGCCGGCCGCCTTCTCGCATACAAGGCGGCTGCCGTTCAGGACCGCGGGGAGCCGAGCAGCAATGACTTTGCCATGGCCAAGTATTTCACGACGGAAGCCGCCCAGAAAGCCGCCAAGATGGCGGTGGATATCCACGGCGGCTATGGATGCATGGAGGAATACGCGGTCAGCCGCTACCTGCGGGACGCCTTCGTACTGGGACCCTCCGCCGGGACAAGCGACATAATGAAAGTGATCATCGCCAGGTGGGTTCTCGGCTGATCCATGGTTTGGCGAACGGCGAAAAGGGTCCTTTCCACCCTTCGATGCTCGGGGGAACGGGAGTGGGTACGCGGGCACCCACCTGAAAAACTCTTGCTTGAGGTACCGGAACATGGATAGGCCATTGAATTCACCGGAGAACCCGATGAACATCATCGTGTGCGTGAAAGCGGTACCGGACCCCGGGGAAATCTGCAGGCTGAAGATAGACCCGGTAACGAAGACTCTGCTCCGGTGCGAGGTCCCCCTGGTGATCAATCCTCTCGACAAGCATGCCCTGGAAGCCGCCCTGGAACTAAAGGAATCCTCCGGCGCGCGGGTGAGCGTCATCAGCATGGGCCCGCCTCCCGCCGAGGCGATCATCAGGGAGTGCATGGCTCTGGGCGCTGATCGCGGCATCCTGCTTTGCGACCGGGCGTTCGGAGGGGCGGACGCCTTTGCCACGGCCTTCACGCTTGCAAGGGGCATAGAGCGAGCGGGTCCCTTCGACCTGGTAGTCTGCGGGATGGCCAGCAGCGATGGCGCCACGGAATGGGTCGGGCCCCAGGTCGCATCTTTTCTGGGCATCCCCGCAGTGACAATGGTCCAGGAATTCGAGAGCCGTGGAAGCGACATCTGGCGTGTACGGGCCGAGTGGCAGGAAGGATACCGCAGGGTGGAAGTTCGCCTCCCCGCGTTGCTCACTGTGACCAGGGAGTTGAACCAGCCAAGGGCATTGAGCTTTTCGGGAATCCTCAAGGCGCGAAAAAAAACGGTGGAAAGTTGGGACCTGGGCACGTTGGGGGTTCCCGCGGAATGTCTCGGATCGCGAGGATCTCCAACGATCGTCTCCAGGATGGAGACCATTGAAGTCCGAAGAAATGCGGAGCTTCTCCAGGGGACCATGGAAGAAAAGGCGGAGCAGCTCGTTTCACGTCTCGCCGCGATCGGGATCATCTAGTACGGGAAAGGAGCGTGATGGGAAAGCATTTCGGTCCGGTTTGGGTGCTTGCCGAGCTAAATGACTGCCGGTTGGAAGCCGTGTCCCTGCAACTCGTCGGGAAGGCAAGGGAACTTGCGGATGAACTGGACGTGGCATGCGAAGTGGTCTTTCTCGGGCACGGTATCGAAGGCGCCGTTCCCGATTTGATAGCCTCGGGCGCGGATCACGTATACATCGGCGATTGCGCCGCTCTCGAACTCTACCAACCCTTTCCGTACAGGGACATCATCTGCTCGCTGGCCAGGGAGCACGCGCCGGAAATCATCCTGATCGGATCGACCTTTATGGGCCGCGAACTCGCGCCGCTGATCGCGGCCCGGCTGGAAACCGGGCTGGCCGCTCATTGTACCGGCCTGCGGCATGACGATGATAAAAACCTCGAACTGCAAATTCCGGCTTACGGCGGTTTGATGTCCATTATATGCCCCGTGCGGCGGCCACAGATGGCGACCGTCGCCAGGGGCGTCTTCAAGACCCCCGCCCCGGACACGGCCCGCAAGGGGGAGGTTGTCCGCATTCCCGTCCCGGAGGCAACTGATATGCCGGCGCGAACGCTGGAGATCGTCAGGAAACCGGCGGCGGGTATCCGTCTGGAAGATGCCAGGGTGGTCGTATCGGGCGGCGCGGGCGCCTGCAACCCCGAGGGATGGGAGAAAATACGCGAGTTGGCTCAAGCGCTGGATGCCGGTCTGGGATGCACGCGGCCCGTAGTTGATGAGGGCTGGGCGCCGCTGCACACCATGATTGGCCAGAGCGGAAAAATGGTAAGCCCGCTCGCCTATATCGCCATCGGACTTTCCGGGGAGCAGCAGCACATGGTGGGTATATCCGGGGCGCAACTCCTGGTGGCGGTCAATAACGACCCCAAATCCCCCGTCTTTGGACAGGTGGACCTGGGGGTCGTCGAGGACTGCCGGGAGTTTCTCCCCGTACTGATCGCGAAAATCAGGGCCTACCGCGAAGCAAGGCCCGGTTGCCGGGAATAGGAGCCCCCCCCAATCAGAAGAAACCGCAGTAGCAACCTGACTGGTTGCTCTTTTCTACCGGTTTTTCCTGAGCCTTTTTCATTTGATATGCGAATTCACCGTAGGATAACGGGTCGTCGACGGAAGGACCCGAACGATTCACCGCCTCGCTTGTCACAGGCGCCCTTGAAAGTTCGCTATACATGTTTCTCTGGGCCTGATCCGTTGAACACCCAAAACCAACCATCAGGACAACCGCCGCAAGAAGCAATCTCAGGTACATCTTCAACCTCCACGTTTCACTTGTCAGCCCGGCCGCAAAGGGCAGGGACGGCAGCACGCCCGTGGCGACACGTTCTTCCCAACCGCCGGATTTCAACGGCCGGTCAACCCTGTTAACCACGCATCCGCATGCAAAACCGCGTTCAGGAGGCTCAGCGCCCGGAGTTTTCCACCTTCGACACCTTGAACGCAACGTCCGATTAATTCACGCGAATATATGAACCACCGGGTCCATCTCTTATTTGTATCGCTATTTGTCGCGTTTTGCAGACGGTATAATAATCATTCTCCAAACCGTCCGCAAACCCCTGGACTAAGATCGCTGAAGGCGGCGGACCATGGTTCCGCCAAATTTGGGGAAAGACAATCGTTCGTGGAATTTACGGGAAAGCGCCTAACCGAAGCACGAACCCAGCACGCTCAGCACTTCCTCCTCGACGACCGTTTCGGTGATTTCGTCGAGAGAAAAGACCGAGCGCTGTCCGGCACAGCCCGACATTATTGTGCTGACCTGGGTCCAGATCTCCTTGCGTATGCTGTTGGCCACGAAAGAGATCGTTGGACGTTCGCCGGCATCCGCGCGGGCGCCGTTGGGGAGTATTTCCATTTTTATGTACGCACTCTCGGTGTTTCCAAGGAGGTCATGCTTTTCACTTTTCTGAGTTATTTCAAAACCATGCCCCCTCAGTTTCATCAACTGCCCGAGTTCCTCGAAACAGGGCCGTATGGTATCCTTTATTTTCCTGTTGAAGCCGTCAAGAAACGCTTTCCGCTCGCGTTTCGTCAGTTCATGCTGCCTCAGGAAATCGAGCTGCTTCTGCTCATAGCTGTCCAGGATATGGTCAAGTCTTGCCTTCGTCTCTTCCCTCATGCTCTGCTCCTTGTGCCAACTCCGACGAGATTTCCACTGAAGCCATTTTACCACTTATTAGGGTCGGGAGACAGGTGGAACACGCTGGCAAGGACAAACCCGGCCAGATACCGGAAGAGATCCTGGCAAACAGGGGACCCGCCTTCCTCTTTAAGCCCGGCGAGCTTAACGGTCAAATTTCCGAATTGCGTTCGGTATTATTGAATTGCCCTGCCACGCTGCCATCAGTATAATCGAGCCTGCTTCAGCAGCAGGCTTTTCATCCTAAGGGGAGTGTTCCCGTCTAAGGCTGTTTTTCGACCAGGATATGGAGAGATGCCATGGCCCCCCGATATCTGAACCGAATCAACAAGGCGCAAGAGGCTATGAAGCAGGCCGGATTGGATATCCTGGTCGTGACGAACAGGGAGAATCTGATCTATTTCACGGGCGTGACCCAGATCGAATGCCTGGCGGTCCTCATTCCCGTGGAAGGGGAAGCCTGCGCGGTAGCGCTCTGGCTGGATGCCGACCATGTCCGTGAACAATCAGGAATGGCGACCCACCCCTATTTCTTTCCCCGCCAATCCCTTGGTCCCACGCTGGTGCGGTACATGCTCGGGTTTGGTTTTAAGGAACCGCGCATTGGCTTTGAACGCTACTTTGTGGATTTCGCCGTTTATGACGCACTGCGCGCTGCCTTTGCCGAACAGTCTTTCATCAATGCGGGCGAGCTGTTTTATCGCCTCAGGTCAATAAAGGAGCCCGGGGAAATCCAGTTGATACGGCATGCCTCGGAAGCCGCCTGCAAGGGGATGGCCGCGGCCATGGAGGCAATCCGCCCGGGCGTGTCCGAACTCGATGTTTTGGCTGAAGCGGAATATGCCATGCTTCGGGCAGGCTCCTGGGGTTCGTCCTTCAGGCCCCAGGTTGTTTCGGGAGAGCGGGCGCTTCTCGCACATCCGACTGCAAGCTCGAAACGCATCCAGCCCGGTGAAACCGTCGTGGTGCACCTTGGCGCCACGTGTGAAGGCTATTGCTCCAAAATGGCCCGGACAGCGGCCGTAGGAGATATCCCCCCGGCGCGGGCTGCCGTTCACGATCTCTTGAGGAAAGCGCTGGAAATGGCCGAGCGAGTAATGCGGCCCGGGGTGAGCGCCGATCGGATCGATGCCGCCGCCAGGAAAGTTATCGAAGACGCCGGTTTCGGAAACGCTTATCTCGAATCGGTCGGCTACGGGGTCGGTCTTCGCCAGTCGGAGTTCTATCCCATCATCGGCAGGGGCCGCGGCGAGATTATCCACGCCGGCATGGTAGTGGATCTGCTCCTTCCGACAATCTATCGCAAGGAAATTGGCGGTCCGAGGATCACGGATGTAATTCATGTCGCCGAAGCAGGAAATGAAGTCCTCACCAACTATCCGCGCGATCTCGCACGCGTGTGAGGGGTCAGCCATTGACAGGGGACACTTTGCGCGATCTCGCACGCGCGTGAATGGAAATGCGCGCATCAATACCGCGCTTTTGTTCTTATGCACGCCTCTACTCGGGCCGCCGAACCCACTCGGCGGGTATCCCGCCGGTTCGTTGCATCAGTCGAGTATTTTTCGGATCAGCCCCGCAAGCTCCTTCATTTCGACCGGTTTCATAAGAACACCCCGAATCCCGAGACTGCTGGCCCGGTCGGCATTGATCTTCTCGCTGAAACCGGTGCACAGAAGGATGGGAAGGTCCTGCCGGAGCTGGAGCAGTTCCCTGGCGAGGTCAACACCTGTAAGCTGGGGCATCGTCAGGTCGATGATCACCAGGTCAAAGGGTTTTTCTTCCGACCTGCGTTTGAAGACATCCAGGGTCTCGATACCGTTCGATCTCCAGTCCACCTCGTATCCGAGGCGTTCCAGCATCTGCCTGGTGGCCTTGGCCAGCAGGGGTTCATCATCCACGACCAGAATCCTCTCCCGTCCGGTGGGCAGGGGGAGAGGCTCGATCATGGCCGGCAAGGGGGCCATTTTTATCGCGGGAAGAAGCACCTGGAAAGTTGCCCCATTGCCGGGCCTGCTCGCCACTCGCCGCTCGGCCGGCAAGCTCATAGCCCATGGAAGCCAACCGGTCCTCGATATCCATGGCGACTATGGATTCGTCCTCGACAACCACAATGCGGCTGGGATTCATGGGGCTCCTTAGAGTGCGGCATCCGTCGGAACTGGGAATATGACTTTAAAAGCACTGCCGCCGCCAAGCGGCCGTTCCACGACAAGCTGCCCTCCCAACTGGCCGGACAGATTCGAGACCAGCCTCAGACCCAGGCTGGAAGTCCGCGCAAGGTCAAAGCCAGGAGGCAACCCTACTCCGTCATCACTCACGCGAAGCACGAGCTGTTGCTCCTCGTCCAGATGCAGTTTAATCATCACCCGGCCACGATGGTCTCCCGGGAAGCCATGTTTCAGCGAATTCGAAACGAGTTCGCTGATGATCAGGCCGCACGGCATGGCCTGTTCCAGGGGCAGGCCTATGGGCTCAATCAGGCTCTCCACCTTCACCCTGGCGGATGCCGGGCCGCAGGAACGCGGCAGTTGCCCGCACAACTCCCGAACATAGGCGGCGAAACTGATGCGCGCCAGGTTGCCGGAGCGGTAAAGCGCCTCGTGCAAAAGCGCCATGGAACTCACTCGGTTGCTCGTATCGCGCAGCATGTCCACCACATCCTGGCTGGGAGCGCGGTTTGCCTGCAGGTTCAGGAGGCTCGCCACTATCTGGAGATTATTCTTGACCCGATGATGGACTTCCTTGAGAAGAACCACTTTTTCTTCCAGGGAATTACGCAACGCTTCCTCGGATTGCCTGCGCTCGGTGATGTCCTGGAAAGAGCCGCGCACCCGCACGACCCGTCCCTCCTCGACAATGGGATGGCATATGGACCTTACCCATTTGTGCGTCCCCTTAGCCGAAATCAGCTCCAACTCGAGGTCCCATGGCTTTCCGAGTTCCATGGCTTCCTTCATGGCGGCCTCGAGCCGCGCGCGGGAATCCCCGTGGTAGAAACTCAGACCGAAAGTCGCGTTGAGATCCACCGCCGGTTCGACCTCGTGAATTCTGCCCACCTCCTCTGTCCAACTCCCCTTGAGAGTCACCGGATCAAACTCCCACCCTCCAACGTGCGCGATCTCGGCGGCTTCCCTCAGTATCATCTCCTGGTGGCGCATCAACTCCTCCGCCCGCTTCTGCTCGGTGATGTCCGTACAGAAGGCGCCAAGACCGTAAATGGCGCCATCACGGCCACGAACCGGGAACTTCACGGCCATGAAGGTGTGCGGCCCGTCTTCAAACAGCACCGACTCCTCCACTTTCAGGGCTTCGCCCGCATCGATCGCCCGGCGATCATTGTCAACATACTCCCGTGCAACATCGTCCGGGAGGATATCGAACGCGGTGCGCCCCACCAGTTGTTCCGTCGGCCTGCCCAGCACGCGCTCCATGTAGCGGTTGACGACAAGGAATCGGCCGTCCAGGTTCTTGAACCAGATAATGCTTTCCGCATTATCGATAACCGCCCGCAGCAGCTCTTCGCTCTCACGCCGCTGAGCTTCGGCCTGAAACTTGGCCAGGGCCACGGCCAGATATCCAGCGAGTCTTTCCCACAGCGCAATATCTTCACGTGAAAAACGGTTTTCGCGCGGGTCATTCAACTGAAGCAAACCGAGTTGTTCGTGACCGCCGCGCAACGGAATAAGGGCCACCGACTCATACCCCTCACTGTTGCACCGGTTCCGCGTTCGGCCCTGACGATCCGTTTCCGTCGAGGCTGCAAGCAGTTTCGTGGTGCTGTTGGTCCAGAAGCTTCCATGACTCGTAAAAAAGGGCAGGTCGGGATTGAACCGGCCGCGAATGATGTTTCCGCACATGCACTCCAATACGGGGACGTCATTACCCTCGCGCAGGACCTCGCCGGAATCGCCGCGGGCACAAAGTGAGTTCTCAGCGCGGATGAACTCGCTCGGGAACCCCCTTGATTCGTAGTAAGGATAGTCATCCCCCTCTTTCAGACGGATGCCGACCGCTTCACAGCCTGATCGCCGCTGAAAATAGATCGCGGCCTCCCGAAGCATCTCTTCTTTGTCCCTGCTTTTGTTCACGAGTCAAAGAAAATCAACCGTCAGCTCACGTTCCCTGTCAGCCCGTCGGAGCTCGCTGATATCGCGGGAAATACCGAACATGCCCGTCACCCTGCCGGCAGTGTCATGAATCGGTCCCTTGATAGAGAGGAACGCGGTTTCGCCGTCCGCCGTGGTGAGGTCCTCATGGAAAGTAACGCAGCGATTGCCTTCCATTACCTGTCTGTCATTGGTCATGACCGTCGAGGCCTGCTCGGGTGGGAAGACTTCCGTGTCGTCCCTGCCCATCACTTCCTCGCGCATTTTGCCCATGAAACGCTCCGCCGCCCGGTTGCATAGCAGGTAGCGGCCTTGAACATCCTTGGCGAAAATGGCATCGGACGATCCCTCGGCCACGGCGTCGAGCAGTTGCAGAGCGCGAAGCCTCTCCTCCCGGATCTCGCGCTCACGCAGCAAGGCAGCCATTTCCCGTTCCTGGTGCAGACACACCGTACCGCTAAAGGTGACAAACAGGCGCCGCATCATTCCATAGAGCAGGAAAGACGTCAGGATCACAAAACCCCAGCCCTTGAGGATACTGGCCAGGGCGAAATAACCCGGGTCGGTAAATACCCACGAAACAGCTTTGTCGGAGAGCAGTATCCAGAGTGAGGAGAAAAGGGCGTATAACAGGACGGTTCTCACAAGACCGGATGGGACATGCGAAAAATCCGCGCCGAACTTGGGGACCGTGGATGCAGCATGGCACGACATGGTTTTCCTAGCCTCCCGGTGAAAGTGGGTACGGAGCTGAAAACAGTGCTTACCCGCGTAAACCTCGGGCACATCCAAGTGGCGTCGTGCCACGTTGCGTTCAAGATGAATCTGCCCCGAGAGTGAGGATGCCGATGGAAATTGGCCCGTTCGTGCCGAGGTATCGAGGCATGAAACGGGCCATTATCGAGCGGCGCTATTTGGCCCCCACTAACCTTCGATATCCCCAAACGGGCAAGCAGGACTTGACTTCAAACACGGTTGCCCGGGGCGAACGGGGGATGTATCAACTTGAACGCGCAATAGCATCAGACGGCGAACAAACGACTATATGCTCCAAAAGAACCCATGGGAGCCTGGAATATGACCAACTTGGTGTTGACAGGAATTAGAATCCAGAAAGAATACGTGTTATCTGTTATGACAAAAACTGAATTCCATGTCCATCAAGAAAGTACGACGTAAGAGGAAATCTCGCCATGATGGGGAGAAACCGATTTGCTCCAAATGGTTTCATAGAAGAAAACAATTCACTATCAAGATGCATGGTGAACTTAAATTACCGTTTGTCCGGAATCAGAAATCCAGGCTTGTCTGAACCATGATTCCATTTATGGCGGTATTTACCATGCAGTCTGTCACACCCCGGAAATCAAGCCGGTATCCGCCGCGGTCCTTATTGACGAAGTTCCGACGGTTACGGAAGATGACGTCCTCAAGGCGCCGAGATAGGGAAGGCAGGTATTGATGATTGGGAAATTTGCATATTATCGGCACTAATACATTGATATCATAGGCAATTTGTCCAAAGCGGACGTTACGGGGAGTATAACGCAGTCATTCACGACACAAGTACGAATCTCCGGCACGGCACAATAGCAAACCCGTCAACGCTCTGATCCACATTAACGTGCGCGAATTCAAATCGCGCTCGTCGCCGGATCGGCTCATTTTCCACCATCGTCGAGGATTCCGGCCGGAACTCCGAGCCTGCGCGGAGTGAGGCATACCCTGTAGACGGGTATCCCGCACGTCGGCACATGCTCGATCAATCCGTGAGAAATGAGTTCACCGATGAGTGATTGCGACTCCTCTTCGGTTTGCATTAAATAACCGGCAACTTGCTCGCGGGTGGCCCCTCCGGTCACGATCATCCATCGGAGAAACAGCTTGAGCGATTCGGGAAATCCGAGCACCTCGGCGACCGTCAAATCGGAAACGGTGCCGACTTCGCGTAGATCCTCGCGGATCCGATCCAGGGTAGTCATGAATACATTCTCCCGCTTCGGTTCTTCAGCGGCTTTTATTTACTACACATGGCCCCGATTCGAAATGGTCTGTTTTCGGGAAGCCGTCGGATGGTGGATGATGATAGCGTTGGTTCTTTTGCAAATTCTGCTAATACTGCTAATATAAGAGATCCGGATCACGGATGATTCCGATCCATGCCTGGTTGCCACCCGATGAAGTTACCCCGATGTGCCGAAGATCGACAACCTCCACTCATGCTTCGGCACACAGGCGCGAATTTGCCGCGGCGGGTCCGGCGGATGGTTGGTCGAATATCCGAAGCGAGTTTAACCGATTACAGGGGAAGTATTGTCCACAATGACCGCATCCCCGGAAGAAATTACATCCCGGCTCAAGTTAGAGCACGAAATCTACGCCGATTTGGCGAGGACGCTCACTTCGACACTCGACCTCTCCGAAGTGCTGCAGATTATCATGCGAAAAGTGGGAGAATTGATTGCCCCGAGAAACTGGTCTCTCCTTCTCATGGAACCCGATGGCGAACATCTCCGGTTCGAACTTGTGACGGGAGAAGGTGACGATGTCCTCACCGGCCTCCGCCTCAATGTCGGGGAGGGAATCGCCGGATGGGTGGCGCGCAACGGCGAGGCGATCCTGATCGAAGACGTGCAAAAGGACCCGAGATTCTGTGCCCGGTTCGATCAATTGTCGTGTTTCGAAACACGCTCGATCATTTGCGTACCTCTGAAAAGCCGGGGAAGAGTGCTCGGCGTCGTGGAGCTTATCAACCGACTGGAGCAGGCCTCCTTTACCGAAAGGGACATGCATTCGCTGCAGACGATCGCCGAGTACGCCGCAATCGCGATAGCCAATGCCGATCTGTATCGGAAAGCGCAGTGGCTTTCCATCACCGACGACCACACCTCCCTCTTCAACGTGCGCTACCTCTACGATGCGCTGGATGGCGTACTGCGGTCCGCGGATGATGAAGGCAGCGAGGTCTGCATGGTTTTCTTCGATCTCGACCGGTTCAAGCGCGTGGTGGATTCCTACGGCCATCAACTCGGGAGCAAGGTGCTGCGCGAAGTCGGATTTCTGCTTCGGAAACTGGTCCGCCCCGAGGATATTCCCGTTCGCTATGGGGGTGATGAGTTCTTAATCCTGATGCCGCACACGACGAAGGAGGAAGCCCTCCTTTTCGCGGGCCGTATTCGAGAGCGGATAAAATCGAATGTGTTTCTTACCGAGGAAGGCATCAATATCAACGTCACCGCTTCCTTCGGTGTGGCCTGCTATCCCCGGGATGCTCGGGACAAGACTGAACTCCTGAAGCTCGCCGATTCGGCCATGTATAAAATAAAAGAAACCACGCGCGATTCGATCGGATCAGCTTGAGGCACGGTGTACGGACACAACTCCCACCAGGTGGTTAATTCAGTCCCGAACGAAAAGCTTAATCGCGCTCCTGTCGATCCCGTGCTTTTTCATGCGATACCGGACGGCGGCCCCGTTGACTCCGGGCACAAGAACCGTCCGCGTCCGGTTGCCATGGCACTGGACGAGCGCGTTTGCCGGGGTCTGCTTATCACTCGGAGGACCGGGGCGCCTCACCGCCGGCGTTGATTCCACATCGCCGAAATCCGGCTTGCGCCGGGTCGTCGCGGCCTCGGGGCACGCAAGAAGGATCGGTCCTTCCTCGAAGGCTCACAGCTCCCTGGAAATCCGTACATGGAAGACCGTCCCGCCCCGAGGGCCCGCCTCCACGGTGACTTCCCCCTTGTGAATCTCCACGATTTCCTTGATGATCGCCAGTCCCAATCCCGTTCCCTCGATTCCTTCCGAGCTGCTTTGCCTCTGGAACAGGTTAAAGATCGTCCCGCTCTGCCCGGCCTTGATCCCGACCCCATCATCGCTTACCGTGAAATGATGATACTTCTCGGAGCAGTCGTAGAAGATTTCGATCCTGGAAAGCCCGTCACCGCCGTACTTCACGGCATTATCGATCAGGTTTCTGAAGACCCTGAGAATAGAGATTTTGTCCGCGCGAACCACGGGGCACGCGGTGGGTTCAACCAGGCGAACCTGGCGAACCCGCAATCTTGCCGAGAATTCGTCACGCAGCATTTGGAAGATTTCTTCCATTTGGACGGGCTCTACCTTGAGCGGGGTCTCCTTGGTGGTGATGAACACGTTGATCGCATCGACAAGGGAGGCCACATGCTCCGAGGCTTTCATAATCTGCTCGCAGATGCCGGCCCCCTTCTCGCCCAGAAGTTGCCCGTAGTTTTTCTGCAGCAGTCTCGTGAGCCCATATATACCGATGGAAGGACTCTTCAGGTCATGGGCAACCGAGTAGGCAAAGATCTTAAGCTTTTCCGAGCTTATGCGAAGTTCCTCGGTAACCCGTCCCCGCTCGGCGACCTCCTGCTCGAGATTCCTGTTCGCACTGGCAAGATCGGCGGTGCGCATCGCGACGCGCCTCTCGAGTTCGTCATGGGCCTTTTGGAGCACTTCCTCGGCCATCTTGCGCTCGGTTATATCCAGCGTGACCCCAACCAATCCGGCTACCTCTCCATCGGAATCCGTAAAGATTCCCTTGGTTATGATAACGTCCCGTTTTGATCCGTCCGGGTGTGTAAGCGTGGCCTCATACATCTTCTCTCCGGGGTTGGCGAAAAGCTCGGCATCATGCTGCTCGTACCGGGCGGCGATCTGGCTCGGGAATACGTCGGCTGTCGTCTTTCCGACTATTTCGTCCCTGCCCATTCCGAGGCGCCGTTCAAAAGCCTTGTTACATCCCAGATAAGTGCCGTTTCTGTTCTTATAGAAAATAGGATTCGGAATCGTATCGATAAGGGTCTGCAGAAAGCGGAGCTGATCCTGGAGGGGCTTCGCGATATTGCAGTGGTCCCTTACCATTGACTCCAGATCTGAAATCCTGTTCCGGAGCCTTTCAAGCTCCGCTTCCAAACCTGATCCCCTTTTATCGCCATGCATCGAGACTCTCCCCGACTCCAATAGTTATCCGGCAAACCGATCAACCGAGCGAGCCTCGCCGGTTTTCGCCGTCGCACTTCCGCCGGATCTCCCCTTTGTGTCTCTTCAGAGCAAACAGCCTGCCAAACCCGAACCAGCCGCAACACGGCTTTCCAAGCGCTCCCGCGTGAGTTGTACACCATATTGCCGCCATTGGCCTGAACAGATTTGTATCGTGGGAAGGAAATAAGATTCATTTTTGTCGGAAAAGGGCCGTCCGCCGGTTGCATCGGCCCGATTTCCAGTCTCGCGCGCAAGCGCCCGCTTTCCGCGTCACGCGGTTCCGCGCGCCTTTGGCGGGCATCCCGCGATACCATTCCGGACGCAAGCCGGGTCTACTCTGTTGAGATGGTTATAAGAAGCCGGGTCCACATTTTACGGGGATGAGGCAGGCCACACCCCGCGATGAAGACCATGAAAAAAACGCGGGCAGCACGCGCGGCAGCCGCAATCCGTCGGAGCCGGCCACTCGCAGGAGGCGGGAAAGATTCTGTCCTTCAGCGGCGAAATCCGGGAATGAAAGTCACGGGATGGAACTTGGTCATGGACCGCTCAGTGCAACTTCGATTATGAAGGTGCCTTTGCTTGTTTCGAATGGAATTGCCAGGCGCGGTCCCTTCGCGAGGTGCGTAATGGGATGGCTTTTGCCCGATAGAATTTTTGGTATTCCGGCCTGGAGATTGATTCCATCCTCGGCAAGACGCCTTCTGGCATCCCCGCAGATCATATTCGTCAACTCTCCCACCGCATCTTTTACTTCGTCATTCAACTGCGAAAAAGTCTCGCCCAGGAGTTGCGAAGCCACACCGGTAATACAGGACTCGGTAAAGACCAGCGCCATTGATCCTTGTGCCTCGCCCGTAATACTGATAATCGCCGAGACGTCGCCCATGGCGATATCATCTTTTTTTAAAAACGGCTTACCCGGTTTGGCGTCAAGGCCGGCCATCGTCTTCAGCACATGCATGGCGGCGGCAAGAAAAGGGTTGATCACTTTAACGTTCATCAGACGTACCCTATTGCAAACCCGGGGCAGGTCCAGCGTGGCTGTTCCCGGGTTTTTGGCGATTATAAGCCGGAGCCATGAGGTCGTTTGACCAGGATCGGTATAGCGACTATCGCCACGGGGCCGATGCTTCAATCCTGGTTGAGGAAGAAAAATGGCTGCCGGCCAGGAATTGCATATCCGCTATATTTCACGCCGCCAATGCGGCGACAGGCGCGGGAAACAGATCAAGCAATACGCAACCCCGCTTCTTTTCCGGTTTTGGCAAAATTCCGCGGTTGCCCCTCGATAAAGTCCGCTCCGCGGTATTCGAGGCGGACTTTCCCGTGCACGGGCGCCTCTTGTGAACAGTTTTTTTAGCAGTATCAGGTGGTTATATTGTTTACGGGCTCCCCCCCCGTCATTCCGGAGAGAGCCGGAAGCAGCACTTACACATTGCACAAGTTGAATATCATAATTCCCTAAAGCATCTCAGTCAATCATAGTCTGGCGATACGTTCAATACGGCCCGGTCCGAATCTTGCCGACTGCCCGCGTCACCCGTTCCACGGCACGGTCGATATCCTCCGGGACCGTATAGCGTCCGACCGAAAACCGTATGGTTCCCATTGCGTATTCGACAGGGACATGCATTGCCTTCAGTACTGAGGAAATATCCATGTGGTCGCTGTGGCAGGCCGCTCCGGCGGAGACCGCGACATCCGTTAGTGCCGAGATAAGGCTGTTTGCAGCCATTGCCCTGAAGCTGATGCTGGAGGTATTCGGAAGTCTGGCGGAAGGGTGGCCGTTGATCCTGATATCTGGGAATTTGGCCATGAGACCGGCTTCGAGCCGATCCCGCATGATTTGCATGTGTTGCCGATACGTTCTTAAATTGCCGTGGATAATCTGGCAAGCCTCGCCGAGCCCCACAATATGAATGGTATTTTCAGTGCCCGCCCGCAGGTTCATCTCATGGTTTGCCCCGTGGATAAGCTTTTCCAATTGCGTACCGGAGCGGATATAAAGGGCCCCTATACCCTTTGGGGCATAAAGTTTATGCCCGGCAACAGACAGGAGGTCAACTCCCAGTTCTTCCACATTGACGGGGATTTTGCCGATGGACTGCGCCGCATCCGTATGGAACAGCACACCGCGATGATGAACGATTTCAGCGATTTCCCCAATGGGCTCGACAGTCCCCACCTCGTTGTTCGCGTGCATGATGGAAACGAGAATAGTCTTGGGCGTAATTGCCCGTTCGACCTGTTCGGGATCGACAATCCCGTGTTCGTCGACCGGAAGATACGTTATCCGGAATCCCTTATCCGCCAGGAACCGGCACACTTCCAGGACCGCCGGATGTTCGATGGTTGAAGTGATTATGTGGTCGCCCCGGGAAGCGGCGGCAAACGCCGCCCCCTTGATGGCATAATTGTTCGACTCGCTTCCACCACTTGTGAACACGATCTCTTCAGCACGACAGCCGAGCATTTCAGCGACCCGGCGGCGCGAATGTTCAACAGCCTCCCGGGCGATCGCCCCAAACACATGCGAACTCGAAGGATTCCCGAAATGCTCATGAATAAAGGGCAGCATCGCCTCCGCCACCATGGAGTCGATCGGAGTAGTGGCATTATAGTCCAGATAAATGGGCTTCATTGTCTATCTCCTCCAACGATGGTCACTTCGGACATGAAAGCACCTCGCGACTGAAGAGGCCGGGAGTCAGTTGAATTTCTTACAGGACCACTCAGCGCCGCTTATCATCTTCACCATAAAGCATGAACCATCCGGGTCAATCGGTTCATCGGTCTGGAAGAGATTTACACACCCATAATCCTGGGGAAGGTCGAGCAGCCTTTCAAGCGAGAGTCCCAGTGCCTGGCACAGGATAATGCGGTTTACGCCCGCATGCCCCACGATGGCGATGTTACCGCGGGTCGCGTGCAGTATGCCGAAGAGGGCCGGCACGACCCGCATCGCGACGTCGAGGAAGTTCTCTCCGCCGGGGGGGCGGAAGTGAACCATGTCCCGGCCGCGCTGTTCAAACTGTTCGGGAGAGCCCTCGCGCACGGCCTCAAAGGAAAGTCCATCCCATCCGCCCAGGCTGATTTCTCTTAAATCCGCGCGAGGTATGGGTGCGACCAGGTGAGGTTCGGCAATGATCCGGGCCGTCTCGGCCGATCGAAGGAGGTCGCTGCAGTATATGGCGGAAAGCGGCACATGGCGCAGTTCCTCTCTGAGCGCCTCCGCCTGTCCGACACCTTCGGGACTAAGCGGCAAGTCCACCTGCCCGATGAAGTGCTTTCCCGGGCCGGAAGGCCGGACCGCCCCGTGCCGCAAAAGGTAGATTTCTCTTTTTCCCTGGAAAGAGGCGGCATGAATCCCTCTTCCATGCCTCTCGATGATATACTCCACGGAAATCCCCAGGACGTTTTTCACCTGTTCGCTTATCGAGCGGGCTTTGTTCAACCGCCCCGTGATCTTCTCAGACATCCAGGGATGACGTTCAAATGCCTCGCCGAACCGCTCATCGAGAGAAACCAGCTTGTCTTTCCGCGCGTATTTATCGGCCAGGTGCACCAGTCCGGCTTCACTCAGAGGCTGGACTGAACAATCCAGGTCCGTGTGATTCTCCACGATTTTCGCCACGCTTTCATAACCCAGTTCGCGCAGCATTCGTGCTCCGGCTTCGGCATGCCGGGGCTGCCCTTTGGCGAGATCATGCAGAAGTCCGCCGGCTACCGCCAGCCCGGGGTTCAGGTTCAGCCCCATCCGGTTGAGATAAACCGCCAGTATCCGTGCAAGCTCGGCAACCATCCGGCAGTGCGCCGTCACCTCTTCGGGAACGCCGTGCCGGAGCCAGAGAGCCCGGCATTCCGCCTCCGTGGGAATGCCTTCCCCACCGCAGTAAGCCCGCAGCTCCCGATAACCGTCCGGAGTGTCGAAATCCATTAAGGTACCCTGGTCCGGCACATCCACATCCATGGCGGCATCCTCATGTTCGCTCAAAAAAGGCCGAAAGCCTCCCGGCGCATCCGGGTCGAGCGCGAGGACGGAAATGGCGGTGGATATGAGAGGCGGATGGCCGCGGCGGCCAAGGAATCGGGGGTATATTATCGCGCAGGGATGGTCCTGATAGGCCTGAACAAGAGTTTTTATTGACAGCGCCTTGACCGCCGGCATGTCCACCGGCAGCAGAAAAAAGGCCACGACTTCCTTTTCCAGGCTCTTCACCCCCGCAAGAATGGAGGACAGCATTCCACGGTCATAATCGGGATTGAAAACCTCCCTCACACCCAGCTTCGCCAGAACGGGCGCAAGCGAGTCAGCCTGGTAGCCTGTCACAACCCTGATATCCTCGATGCCCGCCTCGCGAAAACGGGATACCGCCATATCGATCGCGGTGGAGCGCCCGACCGGCAGCAGGGGCTTGAATGTCCCCATCCGCGATGAATAGCCGGCGGCCAGAATGAGAGCCGCGATTCTTCCCACCGTTTTCATCTGTTCTTTTCGGCCCGTACCTGGATCATCTCGGCCAGGATGCTGACGGCAATCTCCTCGGGTGTTTCCGCCCCGATCGCCAGCCCGACGGGCGAATGCACGCGCGCGAATGCATCCTCGCCAAACTCTCCCGTTTCAGCGAGTGCCTGGTAAATGATATCCCGTTTTCTCCTGCTCCCGATCATACCGATGTACCCGGCCTTCGTTCTCAAAGACTGGCTGAGCACGGTCTTGTCGTGAGCGTGCCCTCGGGTCACAATCACGATATAGCTGTCCTCATCCAGGGCAAATCCCGCCAGCGCATCCTCAAAAGTCCTCAGCACGACAACCTCATCAGCCGAAGCCATCCTTTCTCTGCTGGCGAATTCCTCCCGGTCATCGAGGACAACCGTTTTGAAGTCGACCAGCGGTGTCATGCGCGCCAGGGCCTGCCCCACATGGCCGGCCCCGAAAATGAAAGCGGTGCCGCGGTTGAACAGCGCTTCGATATAATACCGGCTACCCTCGAAATGGAGATATCCGTGCCTTTCTCCAAAAAGAGACTGGAGAAATCTCTTTCCATCCGGGAGAAGGTGCTCGTCGGCGCCCACAACCGAACCGTCGGCTCTCAGGAGCCACTGCGGCAGGATCGGACTGGAGCCGTCTTTCGACGGAGCCCTGGTGACCAGCCATGCCCTTCTATTCACGGCCGATGAAAAGAAGATCTCCTCGTAAAGGTCCCGGTGGGTCCGAACCGAAGCATCCATGAATTGCAGGAGTATCCTCACGTTACCCCCGCAGATCATCCCCATCTGCCCGGCATCATTCGCCGTGAGGTTGAATTCCTTGACGGTCGCGCACCTGTCGGCAAAAACCTCTTCGGACATCCGCCGCACCTGGGCCTCGACGATACCTCCTCCGACCGTTCCGCGGATACTTCCATCGGAGCGCACGATCATTCTCGCCCCGGTGGATCGCGGGGCCGAACCCGCGCGCATTAGAACGGTTGCGAGCACGAAGCTTTCACCCGACTCCAGCAGATTCACTATGCCACTAAATATATTCATTATTTCATGATCTCCCGTCGATGATTGCTCTTTTGGCGGCGCTTCCGACCGGGCGCCCCACCCCCGGATCGACATCGGCGCCGACGTCCAGAACTCCCAGGCGTCTTGCGGATAATACCGCCGGGATGGTGTCGAGTGCATCCAAAACCGCGCGTTCAACCCCACCGGCTGCTGTTTCTGACGTTCTTACCCGAATTTGCAGGCAATCGCCGTGTCCCCCGGCCCCGATAACCGCCGTGAAATCGAGCAACCCTTCTATCGCGAAGAGGGCTTCATCCACATCCGCCATGTTCAGTACGAGGCCATTCGCGAGAGCGATGTCCCCATCCGCGCGGCGCCTGATCCGTGCCATGGTCTTGAGGACGGTTCCGCATTGACAGGGCTCGGGCACAAAACGGCTGATGTCCCCGGTTCGGTACCGGATAAGAGGCATCCCCCCGCGTGTCAGGGTCGTAAACACTATCTCACCCCACTCGCCGGGCCGCACGGGTTCCCCGGTTTGCGGGGCGACGATTTCGAAGTACAGGTCGGCTTCCCTCAAGTGGTATCCGGACCGGGCATCGCATTCCACTCCTCCGCCGTATCCCATCTCCGTCATGCCGTAGTGAGTATATACACCACAATTCCATTTGCTCACGAGCCTTCTGGAGAGGGAATCGGGAACGTAATCGGCGCTGAGCAGGACATTGCCCGGGGAATACGTTCCGCCGGCTTCCGCCAACCCGAGGACGTGCACCGGGAGCCCCACCAGGGTGTTTATTCCTTCCTTCTCCATCACGCTGACCGCACGGGCCGCATTCTCAACAAAACCATGCCGTATGCCGGCGACGCCGGCCCGCTCAAGCCCGAGCGCCAGCAGGTCCCCAACACTGCCCGGACGCTCACCCGGCAACAGGATAAGCACTCGGTCTCCAGGGTCCGAGAGGGTCGTCATTCCGTGGTGGAAGAAGTCGATCGTCAGTTCCTGATCTTCCCGAGTGAAAAACACGCGCTTCGGGTTCCCGGTCGTACCGGAGGTCTGAAGAGTCACAACCCGGTCGATTTCGCCCTGGCTGACGCACAGGAACCGGAGAGGAGCTTCCCGGATGTCGTCCGGGGTTGTGAAAGGCAAGCGGCTCAGGTCTTCAAGACGCGCCGGGGCGCCCTCCGGTATTCCCGCAAGATGCTCCCTGTAGAAAGGACCTCGGGCACGTGCCCATGCGATTGTCTCCCTCAGTTTTCGAAGTTGATACGAATGGATTGCCTCCCTGGTCAGCCGCGCACCGCCGGTCTCACGGCTCCCGGCAGCTTCCTGACGGCAGGCTGGAAAGCCTGCCCCACATTTGGAGGCGATCCATTGTTCGAGCGGAGTGATTCTCATGCCGTCACCATTTGGAGGACCACTTCTCAATACGCCACTAATATGAATTTGCGCCCAGGATGTTGCTTTTCAAACTCAAAAGAGCGGGGTCATGATTCCCCCGCCCGTCACGAGGCCCCGCGGCAACACCTTACTGAGCCGTGAAGCGGCGATGAGGGCGTGGGGGGCGAAGCTCCCATGCTCTCAAAAAACTCTCCTCCACCGCGCGGACTAACTCAGGCCCCCGGCCACACGCTCACCGCCTGTAGAGGGACCGCCCGCTGGCGTCCGTAAGATTGTAGGCGCAGAAAGGGATCAACCGTCCATCGGGATGCATCGCGTGCACGCAGCAGTCACGCAGGCGGTCCAGGTCAAGGCTCCAGGCATCCTGAAAGGCCATTCCCGAAATACACAGGGTGTGGCTCGCCGCCCGCTCGATGAATTCATCCCATTCCCCGAGGCTCGGCCCCTGACTGGTACGGCAACGGCTCTCGCCGGGAGCCGACCAGTAGTGAGCGACAAACTGCCGGGCCCTCCTCGCCGTCTGTCCCGGCGGAGGCCGCGGCCCGCAGCAGGAGGGTTTCGAATCATGAAACGTCCACGGCTTCAGCTCCCCATCCGGCATCAGGACGAAATTGCCGTTGAAGGAGCAATAGGAGTTCTGGCCCGCGGGGGGTTTGATATTTTCGGCCATGATCCTGCCTTCGGTTTGAAGCTCGATCTGGCCGATGATTTCGGGGATGGTGATGCGTTCCCCGCTGGAGGGCCTCTCCGGATATCTCCCGAAATAGCTGATCGGCTGGAAATGGACAGCCCGGACCGATGGCACATGCCGGATCGCGAAGTCTATGATGCCGCCGATCTGGTCCAGGCTGACCCCTCGGACGAGCGTGGGGACCAGGACAACCCCGATTCCGGCAACGGAGCACTGTTGG
Source organism: Syntrophobacter sp. (assembly GCA_039679945.1). GTDB lineage: Bacteria > Desulfobacterota > Syntrophobacteria > Syntrophobacterales > Syntrophobacteraceae > SbD1. The sequence goes on from JBDKTY010000132.1 coordinate 64,850, forward strand.
ACGGCCCGGAGTTTCCCCGCCAGCAGGGGCCGCCCCCTCAGCGTCACGTAAACCTCATCCGCCATCGCGTCAAACTGCAGGCCCACGCAGCCAAGGCCGGCATCCCTGAGCGCCCTTACATAAGCGGGGTCCCGGGCAAGCCGCAGCCCGTTCGTATTCACCTGGATGAAATCAAAACCAAGGGAGCGCCCGAGGGCTATGATTTCGGGCAGATCATCGCGAAGGGTCGGTTCTCCTCCCGAGAGCTGAACGACACAGGGACCGCCGGCCGCGAGCAGCCGTTCGTACCAGTTCCTTATCGTATCCATGTCCGGGTCCGGCTCATCACTGTCGCCCGCGTTCGCATAACAGACGGGACACCGGAGGTTGCACCGGCCGGTCACCTCGACGAGCGCGCAGCACGTATGCTGCCGGTGCTCCGGACACAGACCGCAATCCAGGGGGCAGCCTTTTTCGGATTGAGTCCCGGGGAGATCGGGATAGGAGGGGGCATTCGGAGAGCCCCAGGACTCGTAGGGAGGATCGCCGCTCCAGATGAGGGTTTCGAAGTGACCGTGCGCGGGGCAGTCTTTGCACAGCATGATCCGGTCGCCATGCCGCACCCTGCGGGCCGTTATCACCTCGAGGCATTCAGGACAAACACTCTCGGTGGAGGAGAGAACCACCCGGTCACTCACGGTCTTCCCCCCGGAGATCGAACCCGTTTTCCACAAGCAGGGCCTTCACTTTCTCCCAGGTCCCGAGCACCAGCCCGGGGCATCGGGTGGTCCTGCTCTTCGGGTCGTTGTCCAGGATGGTTTCACAGCGGATTCCGCCGTAGAGTCCCTCGAACTCGCTGGTAAACCAGGATACGAGTTCGCTGATCATGATATTGAGTCTGGGATCCTCGCCCTCATCATCCAATCCCCTTCCCGCGTAAAGGCCCAGCAGGCAAGCGCCGCCCGTGAGCGCTCCACACGTGTCCCCGCAAAAACCCAGTCCCCCCGCGAGGCCCGCCATGGCTCGGATCAGATCGGAGTTCTGTTTTCCCTGGGCTTCAAGGCCCATGAAAAGCAGTATCTGGCTACAGTAGAATCCCTGCCCCGCAAACCGGAGCATTCGAATCGTGTCATCATTCACCGGATGATCTCCATTTAGGACCGCGAGACCGCGGTTTGATTTCATCGACCGGTTCAACGGGAACATTCACCCGCCCGTGCTCTTCGCGGGCTCTGCCGGATTGGAAGACCCCCGCCCCGGTTTTCCGGCTATCAGCAAAAAATACCCCAAACCGTCCCCACATAAGGGGTACAGGGAATGAACGAATGAGCGGTTATCGTCCCCGCGCGGCGCCAAACCGCCGCATTGAAATTCCAGGATATCACCCGAAAGAATCAGTTGAGCGGCAAAGCGTGTCAACGCCGGTGAATGGTCCTCCCAAAGCGCCACTTCAAACCCGCTTGCATGAAGTCTTTCCATAATTTCCTGCTTTGACGGGACCCCCTCGTGTTCGCGAACGTATTTGGAAGCGTCGCGTTCGTGCTCCACCGGAGTCATGGCATCGGGGGCCCGACCCTCGACTCGGCCGCGCACCGCCTCCGGCCTGCCGCATAATGAGGACCGAGGCACGGAAAGGGCTCGGTCCCCGGGCACGCCCGCCCGCGCATCCCTCCGGTAGAGATCGCAGACGAGAAGCTTCCCGCCATCTTTCAGGACCCGGTAACACTCACGCAACACAAACGCCGCATCACGGGCGACCGAGAGGCTGCATTCGGCCATGATCCCGTCCCACACGCATTCCCGAAAGGGAAGATCTTCCCCGGCGGCCTGGACAACCGGCAGGGTCGCATTCCGTTTCAGACCGCTTTCCAGCATTACCAGCGAGGGATCGAGCCCGAGGGCGCGAAACCCATGGCGTGCCACCAGGTATTCCACTGTCGAGGCCGTCCCGCACCCGATATCGAGCACTCGGGCGCCCGGAGGAAAAGAGCAAACGGACAGCGCCTTTTCAGTGAGTTCCAGCCCCCCGGGCCGCAGCGGAAGGCCTTCCGGCCAGCACGGCGCCAGCTTTTCATAAATTCTGCGTCCCAGGAAGCAATCAAACATGGAAGCCTGCCACTCTCATGTCATTGTCGATACGGATTTGCCATCAGGAATGTCCTGTTCCACCCGTTCGCCCCAAGGTATCGAAGGGCGGAACTGGCTATCGAGTGATCACCGGCAGACTGGAAAGCCTTCTCCAGAGATCCCTCTCGCCCTCCGCCGTCCTCACTTGTCCTCCAGAAGCCTTTCGACCTCCGCCATTTTGCCGAGGGCCAATTCCTCGGGAATAAACACAATCCCGCAACTTGGGCACCTGAGCAGGTCCACGGGAAACATGCTTCCAAGATACGAGATGTTGACCTTGCTCATTTCCAGCGGGATTTCGCATGCCGCGCAAACCAGGTTCTCCCCCCGTGGTTCATGCTCGCTCACGTTTTTATCTCCTCGACAATCTCCATTCTGTGGCTGTACGCATTATGGATGAGGAACCCGCTCTCCTCGGGCGAGTATTCCACCCAATACGTGACGCTGCGCGGCTTGTGATATGCCAGGAAACGGCCGTTCCGGTTGTCGAGAAGTCTCCTGCCGGTTTTTTCGGCTTGATCGATAACCCATTGCACGTCCTCTTCGAGGATCAGCCTTTTCTCCATGGCCTCGCGGACATCGGCGGGAATCGTGATCTTTATACGCCGGTAGTCTTCTTTTTCCTTCACGGTCTCTCCCCACAGGACCTTGAGCAGCGTCTCCCTGAGATGGACACGGTTTTCATGTCTTTGCGATAACCCCGGTCCCTTCCTGGTCGCGGCATCTTCCCCGTCCATGGCGGAAGGAAAGATGAGGTCGAGAAGATGCAGCGCGCGTTTGCCTCTCGACGCGAAGTAGTCGCGGCACATGGCGCAATAGGCCACATAGTCGGCCGGACTTTCCCCGATTCTGCGCTCGATAACCTTTCCCGCCAACTCCGGATTAGCGAAAAACATCAGGCCGCCATACCCACAGCATTCGGTTTTCTCTTTGCCGAGGGGCAGCTCTTCAATCGTGAGACCCATCCTTTGCACAATGTTTCGTACACTCGCGTGAATATGCGGTTCGTGCCGCGTCGTGCAGGCATCGTGTATTGCAACCGTACCCGGAGAATCTGGATGCCGGGGGCCGGGAACGTCGAGCCGGTCCATCACCTCCCAAAGGGAAAGAACCGGGACTTCAGCCAGATGCGTTTTCAGGATCTCATAACAGGTAGAGCAGGCCGTGATCAGTTGAGGGCGCCCCATTTCCCGCCATTGCGCCATGAACTCTCGCAGCACTGTCCGGAAGAGTTCCGCCCGACCCGACCAGTCGGCCGGGGCGCCGCAGCAGCGGAGCATGAGCCCCACTCCCCCCTCGAGCTTTTCGGCAAGGAGCAGGTAGGCGCTTTTGACATGTTCGGGAGAGGATGCGTCGAGCTGACAGCCGGGAAAGAAGAGGTACCTGCTCTTACTCTTGCCCGGCTGGTGCCGGACCAGGGTGCAGTCCTCGCTGTTGCTGAACAGCATGTCTCGGAGGGGAAAGTCATGGGCGGAGGGGGGCATCTTGCCCATATCCACCAGCGCCCTGCGCGCATCGCCGCAGACGAGGCCCATGTGGAGGTCGCCCGGGCAGACTTCACGGCACAGACCGCAGATGCTGCAGGAATTGATCAGCTTATTGGCGTGGCGCATGCCCATGACGATGGAAAGGTTGTTGTAAACCTCCCGTATGAGCTTTTTCGGATAGCCTCGGAACGCATTCAAATATTCACATACTTTCACGCACTCCAGGCATTGGCACTGCAGGCACCGTTGCGCTTCCCGCACCGCCTCATCGGACGAGAACCCCCTCCTGTCCGCCATCGGAACGGCAGGCAGCGGCGCTGTCCCCTCGATTCTGGTATACAGGCGCGAGGGGTAAGACCCCTCATTTATCCGGGCCGCCGTCAATGAGACCTTTTGCAGGTAGCGGTCAATGGAAACAGCGGCCAGCCGGCCATCGGCCAGAGACTGGATGGGGGATTGGCGGCCGGCCGTTCGGCGCATGCCGCCGCCGGCAAAAACACCCTCCCTGCTGGTGGCGAAGGTGACGGGATCGACCTGAACGGCCCCCTCCCCGTCGAACGCCAGGCCGAATGATCCGGTCGGCTGTTCACCGCAACCCAGGTAGAGAGCGTCGAAATCCCCGCGAAGCTCCTCGAACTGAATGGTTTTACCCACTTCCGTGTCAAGCCGGATCTCAACGCCGACTTGTTGAAGGATTCGAAGATCGTTGAGAATGACGTCGCGCGGGAGATCTTCCTCCGAAACATTCCAGAGACTGCCGCCGGGATGGCCACTCTTTTCGAAGACAACAACGCAGTAGCCCTTCCTGCCAAGATCGAATGCCGCGGTCAAACCGCTCAGTCCCGCGCCGACCACCGCGACCCGCGAGCCTTTGGCGGGAAGAACCGGAATTTTCTCCCGGACCGTCTCAGCCCAGTCTAGGCAGGACTTTTCAAGGGCGGCAACGGAGAGTCCATCGCCGGCCTCGTTGCGCCTGCAGACGGACCGGCAGGGCTGGTCGCAGATCCGGCTGATTATTCCGGGGAAAGGGATAGTCCTTTTCAGTACCTTGGCGGCCGCCTTGAAATCTCCACGCCCAATCTCCGCGAGCATCGCCCGGACATCCACGTGAACGGGGCATGCGGCGGTACACGCGGGTGGAAGCTCCTGAACGCACCGGCTCTCCAGTTCGCGCAGTTCCTTTTGTTCCATCTCCACCTTCCCCCAGGTTCAGCATTTAAGAGCGTGGGGAGCGCCCCACACCCCCCCCACGCCGCTTCGCGGCTCATTTGGCGCCCGGCCTCACGCATTTGCGCGTGAGGCCGGAATCCCGGGGGGTGCGGGTGAAATCATTCCCCCGCGCTTTTCAGCTCGAAAGCTAACATCCCCGGCGCATCGTATCATCCCTTAAGACCCGCCAGTATCTTTTCGGGCAGGGCGGGGAGCTTCGTGATGCGCACACCGCAGGCATTGTGAATCGCGTTGATGATCGATGCATGCGGAGAGGTCAACGGCAGTTCGCCCACGCCGGCGGCGCCGAAGGGTCCCAGAGGCCGCGGTGTTTCGACATAAATAATGTCGAGTTCATCCGGGATATCCTTCGGGTAAGGCATCCCGCACGCTGCCATGGTCGTATGCTTCCTGATGTCTTCAAAATCCTCCGTCAATGCCAGGCCGATTCCCTGGGCGAGTCCGCCGTAAATCTGCCCGTCAACAACCAGTCGGTTAACGATTCTTCCGGTATCGGCAACGATTGTCATTTTGGTCACTCTTGCCTTCCCGGTTTTCGTATCGACCTCCACTTCGGATATGAACAGACCGTACATGTAGACAGGGAAAGGATTACCCTGAGCGTTTTCGTCGCACGCGGTGCAGTCCGAAGCCGTCCATTTGCCGGAGTAACGAAGCGGAATCTTCTCATCCACCATTTCCTGGTACGTCCTGAAACCACCGTCCTTTTTCCTCATGGCGTTGACCAGCATCTCGCAGCCAACCCTGACGGCGTTGCCGGTCAGCACCTGGGAACGGCTGCCGCCGGCGGGTCCGCTGTTCGGCGTGAGCCCCGTATCGTTCATTACCAGCCGGATCTTGTCGGGAGCGACACCGAGCGGCATCAGGGCTTCATGAGCCGTTCCGAGGCATCCCGCGTCCGCGCCCTGCCCGTGGTCTTCCCAGGAACTGCCCACGACCACGCCATCGGGCGCCAGTTCCACCCAGACCTCCGAGGAATCCGGTCCGTCCAGTCCGCAGCCATATATTCCGATCGAAACACCCACGCCCTTCTTCTTCTCGGGTGTCGATTCCTTCTTTGCCTTTTCCAGGGCCGCTCTGTACACCGGCCGGCCCTTTTCCAATATTTCCGGCAGGCTGTACACATCGGGCTTGCAGCCGCTCGGCGTGGTATCCCCCGGCCGGTACACGTTCTTGTAGCGGAGTTCGAGGGGGTCCATCCCCATCTTCTCGGCCAGTTCATCCATCAGGACCTCGGAGGCGAACTCGCTCTGGGGTGATCCGTATGCCCGGAACGCCGAACCCCACGCATGATTGGTGCACACCGTCCGTCCAATGCCCCTGATGTTGGGTATGCCATACCCGGCGCCGATAAACTGGGCTCCGCGCACCGTGACAAGGTCCCCGAATTCCGAATAGGGGCCATGGTCGCAGCTCCAGTCACTATCCATGGCCAGAATTTTGCCATCCTTGTCGGCGCCGTATTTAACCTTGAGAAAGAACGGCGACCTTTTCCCCGTATAAGTTATCTGCTGATAGTAGTTGAAGTTCAGAAAGACGGGTTTTCCGGTGGCGAGGCAGGCGACACCCAGAAGCGCCTCGATGGTGGGACTGAATTTGTAGCCGAAAGTACCGCCCGTCGGGTTCTGAACCAGACGCAGTTTCTCGGGTTCAATCCCTATGCCCGGGCAGATCATGGCATGGTGGAGGTGGATGCCGATACTCTTGGAATGGATGGTAAGGACCCCATCGTCGGTGAAATAGGCGAACCCGACGTCCGGCTCGATGGGCAGATGCGGCTGGCGCCCCACATAGAAATCGTCTTCCACGACGAATGCGGCACTGTCCATAATGGGCCTCGTGTCCTGGCCCTTGGCGATTTTCTGTTCGAAATAGATGTTAGGGGTGCCGGGGTGGATCTCGATAGCATCGTCGGCCATGGCGGCGGGAGCGCTCATATAGGCGGGCAGTTCCTCCAGCTCGACCTTGACCTTGTCCACGGCCGCCTTCGCATGCGCTTGCGTATCCGCGCAGACAATCGCTATCGCATCCCCGAACTGGAAGACCTTCTGATCGCACAGGATCGGACGGTCCCAGCCATCGCCCTTATTGGTCGGAAAGGTGATCAGACCGGTGATCCGGTTTTTACCTTTCACGTCCTTGTGCGTAACCACCTTGTAGACACCGGGCATTTTTTCCGCCTCGGAGGCGTCGATGGAGAGGATGTTGGCATGGGAGACCCTGGCCTGGACAAGCGCGAGGTTCAAAGTGCCGGGCGGCATCTTGAGACCCATGTCCGCCCCGAAATCCCATGTGCCGGTAACTTTCGGAATGGCGCTCGGCCTCGGATACTTTCCGCCCCAGATGCTGCCGCCAGCCGGAACCTGGTACATGAGGTCCCCGATCTTTATCTCGCCCCGCAGCACCCTCGCGGCATCCATGACCGCATCGACCAGGGGCTTATAACCGGTGCAGCGGCAGGCATTGCGGTGCTTCTGGAACCAGTCGCGGACATCTTCTCGCGTGGGACTGGGGTTTTCATCCAGAAGCGCCTTGGATGAAATAATGAATCCCGGACTGCAGAAACCGCACTGGGCGGCGCCATGCACCATCCACGCCGCCTGTATCGGGTGGAGGGCGTCGGGTGTGCCAATTCCCTCAATGGTAGTGACCTTTGCTCCCTCTTCGATCTTTTTCATTTTGGTGACGCAGGACCGGATGACCTTGCCGTCCAGGATAACGGAACATGCGCCGCACTGGGCCGAACCGCAGCCTATCTTTGTCCCCGTGAGACCAAGCTGCGTTCGGAGCACATCCGCCAGGGTCGCCTCGGGATCAACAATGAGCGTTCTATTTATCCCGTTCACGGTGATGAGCTTCTTTTCCATGCTTCCGTCTCCTTGTGCTTTAAGTAATGGGTTGTTTCCATACCGGTCTTTCAAGCGCCCTTGCCAAATCCAGAATCCGGATACCCGCAATCCGTGCAATGGGAACACAGCCCACCGTGCGCCGATCTGATGGAATCTCTTCGGCCCGGCTCCTCTCCCGACAAAATTCCCGGGAGGATAAGATCGAAAACGCTTCTCCGGTGATACATCACGCTGCCTGGAAGCCCAGTGCCGGATTCGCCTTCATTGCCGGGTCTCCCGTGCAAGGAGGTGCTAGGTTGTTGCCGAAAAGATCGGATCTGCCTGCCGCTCGATTATGCCAGAAATGACATATCGCGAGTTTAAAAAAAACAGCCGTGCGGCTGCCAACAAGATTATTTCGGAGCGGCGAGGGACTTCGCCGTTTCGTCCAATGGCGCGGTAATCTAACCCGCATTATTCATGAGTTTCTGTGAGGATGCGTGGAAATCCGAGTATTGACCATATGTTATCCGGGTTTCCTTCCTCAACTTCGACCGACAGTGTGTTATCAGCCCCAAATCGCTTCAAGCCCAGAGCACCGATTCCTTGTTGGGCTTTTCGTGCACGGACTACAATTCATGAATAATGCGGGCTAAAGGGTTAAGCGGGATTGGTAATGTGACTCATGATGTCCAACGCGACGACCGGTCCGGATCATACTGGAACGTCTGAGTCAGCGAAGTGGAATAGAACAGCCGGCACTGCCCCGGCATTGATTATTTCATAGCGGCGCAGTTCATATCTAATTAAGTCCATTGTCCAAGTCAATAACTGTAAGCGGATTCACCTCGCGAAAGTGGTGCGCCAGGCCGTTCGCGCCGCGTGGAATGGACCCCGCTCCAGGGCGCCTGAACGCGGCAGAGGCAGGCTCCGGGAAGCCTGCCTCTGTCCGATTCGTTATATGACCACCGGTTTTCTATTTTTAGCCGTTGAATCCGGGTGTCGTGCTTTCCGCGATTATAGCCCGCAGCTCATCCAGAGCGTCACTTCCGATACCCAGCGCACGCACCTCCGGCAGGGCCTTCAAGTCCAGCTCCGGGTCCGGGTTGGTGCTTAGGCCTTCCGCCCTGCACACATGATTCACAACGCGCACCGCCATGAGCAGCACATCATCGGGATCGAAAATCTCTTCATGATGATCGCGCGCGATCTTGCAGTAGGTTTCCGGTATGCCCCATTCGTCCATCAGCTCATATCCCTGTTCAGGATGCATCGAGACAAGGACTTTGGAAATAAAGGCATTGGAAAACACAAGATCTTCGTTCTTCGAGTTCATCTTTTCGAGAACTTTTATGAGGATGAGTTTTCCGATATCGTGGAGCAGTCCCGCCAGAAAAGCCTCATCCTTGAGTTGCTTGGAGCCCAGTTCCTGGACAAGCCACTTGGCCCCGATCGCCGCGCAGAGCGCATGCTTCCATGAGGTCTGAAGATGTTTGTTCAAGGTCGGGTTTGAAGACTTGTACATGTTCTGCTGGCTCGTGCATACGACGAGATTGAATACGTGATTCAGGCCTAGACGCATTGTTGCGTCTTTTATGGTACGAACCTGGGAAGGTCCGGAGAAGAGCGCGGAATTAGCCAGCTTCAGCACCTGGATGGACAGGGTCTGGTCCTTGCCGATGACTTTTGCCACCTGGTCAACAGACGTATTATCATCGGCCAGCAACTGCTGCAGCTCGAAGGCGACTCCGGGAAACACCGGAAGGTTGGTTTTCTCGGAAGCCGCGTATGCCTTTATTATATCGACTACTGATCGGGTTTTTTTCTCGGAATTCATGTTCGGCTCCTGGCATGTGGAGAGATTCCGCGGTGTCCGGGGCAGGCCCGCGGCAATGCTGTTGTTTTATTGCGAAGCTGCGTCCGGGAAGCTGCTTTTGGCCGTACGCGCCGGGGTATCGAAGCATGAAGAGGAGAGATCATCCTTCGATACCTCGGGGCGAACATCATCGTGGACGCAACCCCATGATGGAACATTGCCCGGCCATCCCGGCGCCCGTCCCTGGTTGACCGGGTTCCCTGACCGGAAAACAGCCGAAATACTCCAAACGGCGATGTCCCTTTCGGGATTTGTGAACAAAGCACGCTGATAAGATTATTTACGTATGAACGCGCAAGAATTCAACTATCCTCTTAGCTATCGGCTGAAATATTGAAAACCTTGATAAAAAGAGAGAAATAACCGCTAAATAATCATTATGCGTAGCGGGAATGAAGATTCGTTTTCTAACCGGTCCGGGGATTCCGCTCCTCCGGAAACCCGCCGCTCCGGTCCCCCCGGCCGGGGGTGAGCCTTTCGGGACATGGCGCATCGGTTCAGAGTTCTGGAAACCCCATTGCCGACCCAGCACGGCGATAGGTTACGGTTTCATGCTCCCCCGCCCCCGGCCCAACGTGAGCAGGCCGGTCCGGGGGAGCATGGCCGAGGCCCGCCGTTGGAAAATCAAGACCCCGTGTTCCAGCGCTGGTCCCTCCGGGCCTTTGCTTCCTGTATCTTAGCCATGAGCTGATTGATGTCACAGGGTTTCATCAGGTAATCGAATGCTCCCAGTTTCATCCCCTCGATACCGGATTCCACGGTTGCATGACCGGTGAGCATGATAACCTCCACCAGCGGGTGGGCCTTCTTGATTTCTCTGAGAGTGTCGATTCCATCCATGTCCGGCATCTTGACATCGAGAATGACAACATCCACCGTCTGTTGTGCCTGGAGCGTATCGAGCGCCTCCATGCCAGTGAAAGCGGTGAGGACTTTCAGATTTCTCCTGGCGAGACGGCGCGTCATGGCTTCCACGAAGGGGACTTCATCATCAACCAGGAGTACGGACGTCGAGAGCATCGCCGAGAATTCCTTCCGCAAGGGTAAGAATGCTTATTCCATGGTCAAAGTTGTGGACAATTCAAGGAACTCCGCTCCAGACGACCGGCGGGTGTCTTCGCGGGTGCTCGCTCCTGGCACATATTGTTTCATTATGAAACAAGCATCCCTGATTCTTACTTTACCGGCAAATAGTTTCGAGATCTCATTTAGTACCTTCTTTTTCCCTGGAGATCAATAGCGGCAACAAGACCATGACGCCGTCATGCCGGCCGATGGAAGTTTTCAAGAAATTAAACGAGCCTGCCGCGCGATTGACCTTTCTCGACCCTCTCGAACATTCACCGGCGCAAAGACCGTTCCCTCACGTGGGGCACGAGGGAGTTGAAAAACGTATCATACTGAACCGATCTGAAACGTTTTTTCGTTGACAATCATATCTATCACCTTTATGCTCATCCCAGTAGCATGAGAATCCCCGTCGTGGGCTCAGTTTATACATGCGCCCCCGGCCACGAAGTCTTCTTTTAAACGCAACCGGCAGGCCAATGAGCGAACTTTCTCTCGACTTCTTTTCCGTTCTCGATGAAATCCCCATCGGAATCTGTCTCATCAACAAACAGCGGGAGATTCTTTTCATCAACCAGGCGCTCGAAGCCCTCACCGGCTTTTCCCGCCTCCAGTGCGAAGGCCTTCCCTGCTCGCATGTCCTGCGCTTCAACAAGTGTTTCGAAAACTGCCCGGTCGCCAAGGCCGGCGCGCGGGAAAGATGCGTCCAGGAAGGCGATATAATCAACCAGGACCATCAGAAAATCCCGGTACGCGTGAGCTTCTCGCCCGTCCCGGGACTTAACGGAGACGTTTCGGCCTACATGGAAACGGTCGAAGACCTTCGCCAGGTCCGAAACTTCGATCCGGAGCGTATCCATCCCTTCAGCTTCGGACGGATCATCGGACGCAGCGAGCAGATGGAGAAGATCTTCAAGATCCTGCCGGTGGTGGCGCAGTCGGACGCACCGGTCCTCATAACGGGACAGACGGGCACGGGCAAGGACTTGCTGGCTGAAGCGATCCATCATGCCTCCACGCGGGTCAAGGCCCCGCTTGTAACGTTCCGGTGCGGCGCTCTTCCCGAACCCTTCGCCGAATCCGAACTGTTCGGGCTCGAAAAGGACGCTTTTCCGGGAGCCGAGAAGAAGGCGGGCAAGTTTCGGCTCGCGCAAAACGGCACGCTTTTTCTCGCGGAGGTCTGCGATTTGTCCCCTTCCCTGCAGACCAAGCTCCTGAACTATCTTTATGAGAAGACGGTCTACCCCGTCGGCGGCGCCAGGAGCATCCCGGCCGATGTGAGAATTATCGCGGCATCGAGCAGAAACCTCGACCAACTGGCGCAGGAAGGCTCCTTCCTCAAGGAGCTTTATTTCAGGCTCAATGCCATCAGCCTGCACCTTCCTCCGCTGAAGGACCGAAGCGGAGACCTTAGATTGCTCCTGGACCATTTTCTCCATGCGCGGGCATCGCTGCTGAACAAGACGATTGCCGGATTTACAGACTCCTGTCTCCGGAAGCTCGAGGAATACACCTACCCCGGAAACGTCCTGGAACTCAGAAATATTGTCGAATACGCGGTCAATCTGTCTCAGGGCGACAGGATCGGCATCCGGGACCTTCCGGCCTATTTGACGGAAAACTTTGAAGACCTCGAACCCTCCATGCTCGCGGCTGCCTCCCGGCCCTCCTCACCGGACGGGGAAACCGGCGGCGCCCTCGAATGGTCGGAACTGGAGCGCAAAATGATAGTGAACGCCCTGCTCAAGGCAAACGGAAGGCGCAATAAAGCGGCTGAGCTGCTTGGCTGGGGCCGAAGCACTCTGTGGAGAAAAATGAAACAGCACGGGATTGTATCCGGATCGGGCGCCGGCCATGAGTAGAGTACTGCTGGCTCTGGAAGGAAACGATATCGCTCCGAGGTTCGACCTGGCCCCCGAGGTACTGATCCTCTCCTCCGGCGAAGACGGACAGCCCGGGGAAAGCAAGGACCTCGTGCTGGCCCGGCCCTCCGCGGAAACGCTCTGCCATGTCGTCGCGGCCGAGAATATTGAAACTGTAGTCTGCGGCGGAATAGAAGACGAGTACCTTCAGTATCTGGAATGGAAGAAGGTCAGGGTCATCCATTCCGTCATAGGGAATGCGGAATCCGTTCTGGAACACCTGCGCGACGGCACTCTCAAGTCAGGCGATATTCTCCTGAAAAGACGGGATGCATGATTATGCCCGTGCCCCGATGGCTCAAAACAACTAGCTTTTTGTATTTCCCGGCAGACAATGGCGCGCCGCTGATATTTCACCTGCTGCGCAAAAGAATCATCACGCTCATGGTCGTGATCACCATCCTTCCGCTGGTCACGCTCTCGATCGTAAATTCACGGCAGTACCAGAAAACGCTGCGGGAAGAGATTTTGAATCCCCTGCTGGTCCTGGTGAACAAGACCAGGCATTCGGTCGAACTGTTTTTTGCCGAACGCCTCTCAGCGGTGAGTTTCATCGCCTCCGCCTATTCTTTCGAGGAGTTGGCGGACGAAACCAACCTGAGCCGCATTTTCCACGTGATGAAGCAGGAGTTCGGGGGCTTCGTCGATCTCGGCCTCATCGATGAGAAGGGCATACTGGTCAGCTATGTCGGCCCCTACGAACTGAAAGACCGCAACTATAGCCAACAGCCGTGGCTGCCCGAGGTCCGGCTGCGCGGAACTTACGTCAGCGACGTCTTCATGGGGTTTCGCAGGTTCCCGCACATGGTGATGGCCGTGCAGCGGCGAACGGCGGACGGAAAGTCATGGATCATTCGCGCCACGATCGACACGCATAGAATAGACGACCTGATCGCCGCGATGCGCCTCGATTCCAAAAGCGACGGTTTCCTTATGAACAGGGACGGCATTCTGCAAACATCCACAAAGAATTACGGCGGCGTGCTGGATGCTTTCCCTATCGCACTCCCGCCCTATTCGGGCGAGGCCAACGTCATCGAAACAAAGGACCCGCAGGGCAAGGATGTGGTGGTGGCATACACGCCCTTCCCCCATTCCCCCTACGTACTGGCGGTCGTAAAGCCACGGGAGGACCTGTTCCGCGCCTGGTACACACTCAAATCGGAGATCTTCTATCTTCTGCTGGGCTCCGTGTGCCTGACTTTGCTGGCAGTCTTCACGTTCACGAACATCCTGATTCGTCGTCTGCAGGAAAGCGAGCAGAAGCGCGAGGCCGCGCTCCGGGAGATCGAGCATACCCACAAACTCTCATCGATTGGTAGACTGGCGGCCGGGATTGCCCACGAGATCAACAATCCCATGGCAATCATCAATGAGAAAGCGGGCTTGATGAAAGACCTTCTCGAGTATGGCCAGGGGCTTGCGGACAAAACAAAGTTTCTCTCTCTCATCGACGCGGTGATCAATTCCGTGGAACGCTGCCGCTCGATCACCCACAGGCTCCTCGGTTTCGCGCGCAAGATGGATGCCCATATCGAACCCCTCGACGTCAACGAGGTAGTTCGCGAGACGGTGGGATTCGTGGAAAAGGAAGCCCTTTACCGGAACATCCGCATTGAACTCCAGTTGAACGAGAATCTCCCCGCCATCCAATCAGACCGCGGGCAACTCCAGCAGGCATTCCTGAATCTGCTGAGTAATGCCTTGTCCGCCGTCGGTGACGCGGGACTTATCAGTATCGCCACGACCCCCTCCGGTTCGGAAACGGTGACCGTTTCCATCACGGACAACGGGTGCGGCATGTCCGAGGAGACGATCAAGCGCATTTTCGAACCCTTCTTCACGACAAAAGAAAAGGGAATCGGTACCGGCCTCGGCATGTTCATAACATACGGGATCATCAAGAGACTCGGCGGGCGGATCGAAGCCCGGAGCAAAGAGGGGCAGGGAACCACCATGGTCATTCATCTGCCCAGGGAACCGAAGGTAGATCAGGCGGGATAGCTCAGTATGGAGAAGTTCACGGTACTGCTTGTCGATGATGAGGAAGAATTCTCGTCGGCGCTGGCGGAAAGACTGCTGCTGAGGGGAATCAGCGCTTCCACCTCGCGAGACGGCGTGGAGGCACTGGAAATGATCGATGCCCATCCTCCGGGGGTGGTTATTCTCGACAAGCTGATGCCCGGTTTGAGCGGCAGGGAATTGCTCGCGCGGATCAGGGCAAAACATCCGGAGATCGCGGTGATTATGCTGACTGGACACGATGCCCCCGAGAATCACGATGAACCCGAGCTGGCTTCTTTCGCGTACCTGGTAAAACCCGTGAACATAGACACGCTGGTCCAGCTTATCCAGTCGGCAATGGAGAAACGGCCGCGCGAGCGGCCTTGATGCGGGCTCAGGATCGGCATGGAAAGGTGCTCTGAAAACGTGGGGAGATTCGCCCCCCCACACCCCCATCGCCGCTTCGCGGCTCATTTTGGTGTTGCTGCGGGGCAGTCGCCGCAAACGCCGAGTGCTCGGCCTCCCTCTTGGGCGTGTGCGCCCGGAGGAGCCTCGTGACAGGCGGGGGAATCATTCCTCCGCGCTTTTTGAGCATGTAGCTGACATCTTGAAGACGAGTTCGAGTGAACAGTCGGAGTTAAACCTTGATTGTTGATAAATTGTCAACAGTCAAGGTTTGGCCCCGATAATCACCCGTGGTTCCACTGCTCCGAGTTTTCTTGTGAAAAAGGGATCTTTCCAGTAATGACCGGGCAAGGGATGGTACTGATGGTTAGGAAAATTTTTCCGTTTCTTGATTGGCTAAAGGATGTAAACCTCGCAACTCTCAAGCTGGACCTCGTTTCAGGTTTGACCGTGGCCCTCATCCTGATCCCCCAGTCGATGGCATACGCTCAACTGGCCGGCATGCCCGTCCACTACGGGCTGTATGCTTCACTCTTCCCGCCCCTTCTTGCCGCGCTCTTCGGCTCCAGCCGCCAGCTTGCCACCGGCCCGGTGGCGATCGTGTCACTGATGACTTCCGCCGCGCTTTCCCCTTACGCCACGGCGGGCAGTGAAGCCTTTATAGCCTACGCCATCCTCCTGGCCCTTATCGTGGGATTGTTCCAGTTGTCCCTGGGGGTCCTTCGGCTGGGCCTGGTGGTTAATTTCCTGTCGCACCCGGTCGTAAACGGGTTCACCAATGCGGGCGCCATCATCATCGCGACCTCCCAGCTTTCCAAGATGTTCAACGTCTACGTCGATGAGGCCGACCACCATTATGTGACCATATACCGCGTGATAAAAGCCGCCATCGCGTACACGCACTGGCCAACCCTGGCATTGGGAGTGGCCGCTTTCGTTATCATGTACGGCATCAGGCGCTTCAACAAACGGATCCCTTACGTCCTCGTAGCCGTCATGGCTACGACTTTCATATCCTGGGCCACCGGATACGAGCACAATATCAGGGTCCCGCTCGACGCGATCTCTTCCGGCGAGTGCCGCGACCTCATCCACGCTTTCAATGCCGCCGCGAAGGAGTCGAAAGAATGCGGGGCGCTGCGCGCCGAGATCACCCCACGGGAACTCAGGGCCGAAGAACAGTTCGGTCCTCACTCAAAAGAGGCGCTGGCACTCAAGTATGAATGCGAACTCACCGATTCCAGGCTCGCGGAACTCAGGGAAACCATGGCCAGCGCGCGCTCG
Source organism: Syntrophobacter sp. (assembly GCA_039679945.1). GTDB lineage: Bacteria > Desulfobacterota > Syntrophobacteria > Syntrophobacterales > Syntrophobacteraceae > SbD1. The sequence continues at coordinate 81,060 of JBDKTY010000132.1, forward strand.
AAGATGAGATGCATTCTCTTCACGGCCGCGAGGAATGAGGATGGCAAGACACTCTACCTGCCCTCGAACGACGGGAACGGTTCCTCCCATGGGGACGGTTCAACCTGGCGGCTGCGCCTGGGCAACCAGGTCCTGGACGAACAAGCCCTGGTACTCATGGGTGGGGGGAGCGTCGTTGGGAGCATCCCGGCCGGCCTGCCCGGTTTCGGAATACCCAGGCTCGAGCTGAGCATTATCCCCAAGCTGCTTCCGATCGCCGCCATCATCTCCCTTCTGGGCTTCATGGAAGCCATATCGATCGCCAAGGCCATGGCCGCGAAAACCGGGCAGCGGCTCGACCCGAACCAGGAGCTTATCGGCCAGGGCATCGCGAACATCGTGGGCGCATTCGGAAAGAGTTTTCCCGTATCGGGGTCGTTTTCCCGATCAGCCGTAAACATCCAGTCGGGCGCGGTGACGGGGTTGTCGAGCGTGTTTACCAGCCTCACGGTGGCCGTGGTGCTCCTCTTTTTTACGCCGCTTCTCTACTACCTGCCGCAGTCAGTGCTCGCCGCCGTCATCATGATGGCCGTGATCGGCCTCATAAATATCTCGGGTTTCGTGCACGCGTGGAAAGCGCAGTGGTATGATGGTCTTTTCTCCATCATCACCTTCGTTGCCACGCTCATAACCGCCCCCCACCTCGACAAGGGGATCATGATCGGCGTCCTGCTCTCACTCGGAATGTTTCTTTACAAGAGCATGAGGCCGAAGGTTACCACCCTTTCCATGTATCTGGACAATTCGTTCCAGAGCGCGCGCGACCATGGACTCAGGGAGTGCAGGCACATCGCCATGGTACGGTTCGACGGGCCGCTCTTTTACGCCAATGCGGGCTACCTTGAGGAAAAAATCTCTGAACGTATCCGTGTCATGCCGGAATTGCGCCATATACTTATCGTGGCGAACGGAATAAACGATATGGATGCGTCCGGCGAGGAGATGCTCTCCCTCATAGTGGACCGGGTGCGCAGCGCCGGGTATGATATGTCCTTCGCGGGCCTGAACGAGAAGGTGCTGGCTGTGATGAGGCGGACCCACCTCTATGAGAAGATAGGGGAAAAACGCATCTACTCCACGATACAGATTGCAGTCGAAAGGATACACTCCAGCGGACACACTCATTGCGACCAGAGCTGTCCGCTGCTTACCGCCAGTTTCATTAGCGACGCGTCACAACCTGAAAAGAAGGATTTTTAGACCATGCCGGTTGTCAGTGTATTTTTCGGTTCTTATTGCGGTGCGGAAGAGGTCATCCATGGCGTGATGGAGAAAACCGGCTATCGATGCGTGGACGACGCCGCGCTGATCGCCGAGACGGGCAAGCGGTACCGCATCGACGAGGAGAGGATACGGAAGGCGATCGCCGGAAAGACTTCCATCTTCAACAAGTTCACGCACGAAAAGGAAAAATGCCTGGCTTACCTTAAGTGCGTTCTCGCGGACTTTTTGAAAGATGATGCCTTTCTTCTCAGCGGCCCCGCCAGCCTCATGGTGCCGAGGAAAATATCCCACGTGCTCAATGTCTGCATCGTGGCCGACCTTAAATTCCGAACGGCCCTCGCCCGCCGCCGGGACAATATTTCCGAGGCCGATGCGGCGCGGAAGATACAAAAGGAAAATGAGAGACTGGTCCTGTGGGCCGACCACATTCTCGGCCAGAATGACCCATGGGCCTCGGGACTCTACGATATCGTCCTCCCGATGAACAAGTTGGCCCATGACGATGCGGTCCGGCTCATATGCGATCAGATGAAGAGCAGCGTCCTGACCGTTTCCACGGACTCGATGCACGCGGTCGCCGATTTCTCCCTCGCCGCGCGGGTCAATCTCAAGCTGGCAACGGAGGGCCATGATGTCGGGGTGTGCGCCAGGGACGGCGTCGTCGTCATGGAAATAAACAAGCACGTACTGATGCTCTCCTCGCTTGAAGACGAACTCAAAAAAATCGCCTCCGCGGTGCCGGGCGTGGTCCGGGCCGAGACCAAGGTCGGACCTGGATATTACCAGAGCGACGTATACCGCAAGTTTGATTTCGACGTGCCCCTGCCCTCGAAAGTCCTCCTGGTGGACGATGAAAGGGAGTTCGTCGAGACCCTCTCGGAGCGTCTCCAACTGCGGGACTACTCCTCGGCCGTTGTCTACGATGGAGAGGAAGCTCTCTCCGTTATCGAGGACGATGAACCGGATGTCATGGTGCTCGACCTGAAAATGCCCGGAATCGACGGCCTCGAGGTCCTGCGCAGGGTGAAAGCGAAACACCCGAACGTCGAGGTGATCGTCCTGACGGGCCACGGGTCGGAGGATGTCGCGAAACACTGCATGGAGCTCGGCGCCTGTGCGTACCTGGAAAAACCGGTGGACCTGGAAAAACTTACCCGGGCGATGCGGGATGCCTACGGGAGGATAAGGAAGGAAAAGGCCTGAACAGGGAACAGCATTGCGGCCGCTCATTCCTGAACCGTTCCACCCTTCGACAAGCTCAGGGCGAACGGTTAGCGCACACTGGCGCACTCACCCCGGCGAAAGCCGGGGGCCAGTCTTCTGCTTGCGGCGCGTTGGAAAAGCCCTGGATTCCGGCTTTCGCCGAAATGACTGGGGTATGACATAACCGCCACGTAAGTTATTGATATTGCCAGCTCCAAAGACCGTTTAGTGGAAGCGGAATAAAGTGGGTCGCGGGTACCGGGCGCGGAGCGCGCGAGGCCCCCGAAGAACTGCAACCATCGCTTTCGAAAAGCTGGTTTTCGAGAGGCATCGAAGGATGGAACGGGTCGAATAGCAGAGGATTTCGCGATGGCAGCAGACGAACTGGCATTCTTCGGCAAGATCGCCGCCGGCGTTACTCACGAGTTAAAAAACGTCCTGGCCATCATCAGGGAGTCAAACGGCCTGATGGCGGACCTCATCGCGCTTGCGAAGGACAGCCCCTTTCCTCAGCGCGAGAGGTTCCTGCGATCGGTGGACAGAATCGAGGACCAGGTCCGGCGCGGAGTCGACATCACCTCGCGGTTCAACCGGTTTTCACACAGTATGGATCATGCCAGTGCAAACATCGATCTCAATGAGATCGTTGCCCAGACCGTTGCCTTGACTTGCCGGTTCGCCAGGCTGAAGGAAATAGAGCTTCTCGGGACGCCTTCCGAGGGACCGGTAACGCTCACGACCAGCCCGTTCAGGCTCCAGATGGCTTTGACGAAGGCAATCGAGGCCTGTATCGAATCCATGCCCGGTAAGGGAACCATTCGTGTCGACGTCCCTGGAAACCCGGCAGGCCCCGAGCTGACAATTCATTGCGAGACAAGGGAAGGTAGCGTCCTCGATTTGAAGGAAGTTGTTACCGCTTCGCGGCCATGGCTGGAATTAGAGCAATTGGTCCCGGACCTTGGAATCGGCATTGGCTGGCGGCAACCCGGCGCCGGAATCACACTCTCTTTTTCTACGGACGAGGTCAACGAACCGGAGCAGTAAGAGGTGGGAGCATACTGCGAGGGGTCACAAAATGCACGCGCGATACAAGACACCGCCCGGCCCCACTTACTTGAGTTCTCCGGCACGGAATGAGCGGATGGAAATGGGACTTCCTGTTCTGATTGTCGATGATGAAGCCGAATTCGCGGAAACCCTCGCCGAGCGGCTGCGGCTGCGGGGGTTTACTCCCCATGTGGCCAACAGCGGAGAAGAAGCGCTCAGCCTTGTCGCCCGGGGAGTGGCGAACATCATGCTCCTCGATCTGAAGATGCCGGGGATGGATGGACTGGAAGTCCTGCGGCGGATACAGAAGGGTGCTTTCCGCATGCAGGTTATAATCCTTACCGGCCACGGGTCCGAAATAGACGAGGTCTACGCGCGGAGCATGGGGGCAATCGAATACCTGAGAAAACCCGCGGACCTTGGAGCCATTCTCGCCGCGTTTAAGAAGGCGGAGAAGGAACTGAACAAAAACATGCCGGTCCTCACTAAAGAATGACATGGAAGACAGACACTATTACAAATCCCTGACCCGAAACATGGCGATTACCATGATCATGGTATCCATCACGCCACTGGTGCTGATCGCCGGCCTCATAGGGTACTATTTCGAAACCGCCTACAGGGAAAAGGTCCTCGCGCATCTCCAGGAACTCGTTGAAAAACATCAGCAGAACATAAATGCATTCCTGGATGAAAAGCTCTCCTACATAAAGGTCCTGGCGGATTCCTATTCCGTCGAACAGCTCACGGATGAAGCCTTTCTGGAAAATAAACTCATAATCCTGCAGAATGCCTACTCAGGGATCTTCGTGGACCTTGGGATCGTGGATTCGACCGGGGTGCAGATTGCGTATGCGGGCAATCTCAAACTGGAAAAAGCTGACTATTCCGGGGCCGAATGGTTCCGCAAGGCCCAAAAACAGGATTACTTCGTAAGCGACGTCTTCCTCGGGTTGCGCAAGACCCCGCACTTCATCGTTTCCGTCAAGAAAAGACGCGGCGAAAACGAGTGGCTGCTGCGGGCAACGATAGATTTTCTGGCGTTCAACTCCCTGGTTGAAAACCTTAGAATCGGCAAGACGGGGTCCGCTCTCATCATAAACAGCGCGGGAGAGTACCAGACGCGCCCCGGAATGGAACCGCTTCCGGAAATGGCCTCCTTGCTGAAACGAACATCGTGGACCAGGGCGGCGCCGGTGGAAGGCGCTCATGCCGCCACGTCCCAACCGGCCGGGTTCAAGACGATCTCCTCGGGAAGCCTGGCCCTGAGCGGAATCGTGGCCAGCCGCGGGCGGGAATTCATCTACATCCTCATGCCGCTCAAGGGAGGCGAATGGACGCTCGCCTATCAGCAGGATACGGCTGATGCCTTTTCCGAACTCAACTCCGCGCGTACCCTGGCACTGACGATCCTCTTTTCCGGCGTGCTGGGAATAGTATTCATGGCCTTTTTCATGTCCCGGAAGGTCGTTTTGAGAATCGAGAAAGTCGACCAGGAAAAGGACCTGATGAACGAGCAGGTACTGGAGGCGGGCAAGCTGGCCTCGGTCGGCGAACTGGCGGCGGGCATCGCTCACGAGATAAACAACCCGGTCGCGATCATGGCGGAGGAAGCCGGATGGATGGAGGATCTTCTCGAGGACATGCACATCGAGGAGAGCGAAGACTTCGAGGAATTCAGACGCTCGCTGAAACAAATCACGGTCCAGGGCGAGCGGTGCAAGGAGATCACGCATAAACTGCTCAGCTTCGCGCGCCGCACCGACCCGGTGCACCATGATATCCAGGTAAACGATACGATTGAAGAGATACTCGGCATTTTCGACCAGCGGTCGAAATTCAGCAATATCAGGATACAATCCGAGCTTGACCCGGCCCTGCCCCTTGTCTCGGCATCTCCCTCCGAATTGCAGCAGGTCTTTATCAATCTGATCAATAATGCCATCGATGCGATGGGATCGGGGGGGGGATTGCTCGAAATACGCAGCAGGCTGGAAGCAGACCAGGCGGTTATAGACATCGCGGATACCGGCCATGGAATCCCGAATACCGTAATGGCCCGGATATTTGAACCGTTTTTTACAACCAAACCCGTCGGGAAAGGCACCGGATTGGGTTTATCCATTTGCTACGGCATCGTCAGGAAACTGGGAGGAACAATTACAGTGAACAGTGCGGTCGGACTTGGCACTACTTTTCGCATTTCCCTTCCGGTGCACACCGGGGATGTGACGCGGACAGGATCATGAACGAGGAAAAGGCCATTAAGATTCTGCTGGTCGATGATGAGGAGGGCTATGTTTCCGTCCTTGCGAAAAGGCTCATCAGGCGAAATTTCGTGGTGAAGACCGCCCTGTCCGGCTCCGAGGCTGTTCGCATCCTGCGCAACGAAACCTTTGACGTGGCCGTCCTGGATCTCAAGATGGAGGACATGGACGGGTTGGAGGTCCTGAAAGTCTTTAAGGCCATGGAGCCTCGGATGCCGGTTATATTTCTGACCGGTCAGGGGTCGGAAACCGACGCGCGTGAAGGTATCGAACTGGGCGCATGTGACTACCTGGTCAAACCGTGCAACCTTTCGGAACTCATCGAGCGGATCACGGCCGCCCGCAAGCGGTGCTGATGCGAGTTACGGCGCGAGGGCCGGGCTCTCGGCCTCGCGCGCCAGCGCCTTGCGGAACGCCCTGACAGGCGGGAGAATCATTCCCCCGCTTTTTGAGATCGAAAGGCAACATCTTGACGCAAACGCGCATTAGCTCGCGCGGGGCCACTCCATGCCGCGCTCCTCATTCAATTCACAGTATTTCGGTACGGAAATAAAGTTTGCAAGACTAAGGGACATGCGGTATTCCTGAAATGTCTCAGTCTCTTTGCACAACTGGGGCTTTCCTTAACAATAGAATCTGACATTTAAGTTTCTTTTTCAACGCTACTGCGCGGACATCCGGTGTAACCTGCGGTTCCGGCCCGGACATGGTGTCAATCGTAGTCGTAGTTGAGTCAGTCAAAGACATCACGCCCGGCCCCACCATAACCGCGCTTAGCTACACAAACAAGAATCCATGATCTGAGTACAGGTACCGGTTCCTAGTTTTCCTTTCACTCTGTACATGGGAATGGCAGCAGGACCTCGATTGCCGACTGGACTAATGCAGATTCAGCAAGGCTGCCTTTCCCTCCGCTAATGGCAATTCGGAGACCGATGACAGCGACAGCGCATCTAGTGGAGGCCGTATGCAGAAAGCACAGTTAACCGACCACCAGGTATTGGACCGTTGTATTGCAAGCCTGACGGAATCAGGGTTAAAGCCAGCCCCATACACGGATTGTTTGAAAATTCCGGAAGACTCCGCCTGCACCCACGCCGCATGGGGATCTAACCGGGAGCACCCTTTCAGCGTCGAAGTTGAAAATTCCATTGTGGATGGAAGCTACTTTCTTGGGAAATGCACCGTAAAAGACTCCATCCTGTTCCACTCGGATATCAGAGGCGATGAACTAAAGCGTAAGGGAGAGATCGTAAAGCATGCGGGCGTCGCAAATTGCATCGGCGAGGACGAAGAGATAGCCGTGCGGGACAGTTACCTGTTCAGGACGCTGGTGCACAGCAATTCACATGACCCTGAAAACCTCACGCGCTTTCCGATCGAAAACTCCGTGTGCATGCATCATTCCAATGTGCACGGCTCTCCTATCAGCAACTGCCTGCTGAAACCTTTCGCCACTATTGACCTGACTGTCGCGCGGGACAGCGCGGTCGGGACCTATTCCTATGTTCAGGCGGGAAAGCTCAACGGCTATCATGTGAGAGACGGCCATGTCTGGGTCAAAGCCACCGGCAAGTTCGACTTTCAGTATACCTTCGATCTTGAGGCATTGAAAAAGTACATCTTTCTGGAACCGGGGAGCGCGCCTCGTGGACTGCTGATCGATTTTCTCGCGGCCAGGGAGAAGGAATTCGAAAAGCTTTTCCTAAAAGGCGGTTCCGACATCAACGGAGTATCATCGAACACCTATGTCCACCCCTATGCGGTTATAAAGGGCGATTTCCGAATCGGTGAAAACGCCTTCGTCGCCCAGCGGGCTTTCCTGGAGAATGCATTCCTCGGGAACGGCGCCAACGCCCAGGAAAACTGCTATATTATCGATTCCATACTCGAAGGAAACGATGTGTCCGCGCACGGATCGAAAATAATCGAGACGCGTGTGGGCAGGAATGTATTCGTTGGCTTCAATTCGTTTGTGCGGGGAGTACCCGGAAAAGGAGTGTTGATCGGGTCCGGGAGCATCATTGCTCCGCACACGATCATAGACGCCGTCGACCAGCTCGAAATCCCTTCCAATCATTTTGTCTGGGGCCTTATTCAAGACAAGGTGGACCTGGCCGCAAACAGCATCTCACTGTCGAACCTGGCATCGGCCAAGGGGGAAATGGTGAACGGCCATATGACCTTTCGCGGTGACGGCGGAGCTTTTGCCTCCGCGTTCAAACACCGCATAGAGCATATACTCGAGGGCAACGGCGCATTGTACGATAGCGGCAGACTTCGCGGTCACGCCCAAAAATGCCGAGGAATAACTTTCAAGACGGTCGGAGCGCGCTGAGGCGGCGAAGCACAAACGGACCGGTTTGCGGACAGGCCGGCGAGCCTGCCCCACATGGCCCGGGGGTCAAGTCTCAGTTCCGCTGCCTGGTGCTGTCAGACTGAGACCTGCTCCCCGGGCTTTTGCTATTCCATCTGCTCGGCGTAGCGGGCCAGGGTAAAGAGGAAATCCGCCAGGCGGTTGAGGTACGAGTGCGCCTCCGGGCTGTCCAGTTCCCCCGCTTCCTTGAGGGCCATGGTCCGGCGCTCAGCCCTTCGGATAATCGTCCGGGCAAGATCGAGGGCCGCGCCAACGGAGTTTCCACCCGGAAGGATGAACTCCCGCGGCACGGGCACGTCTTTCTGGAGCCGAGCGATCCAGGCTTCGAGCCTCTCCGTCGGTTGGGTCCCGATATTGTATCCGTGGGCGGGGCTTGACTCCGAGTCCTGGGAAAGTTGCGCCCCCAGAACCAGCAGATCCTTCTGGACCGACTGGATCATGTCCCGAATCGCTTCGCTCCGTGCCAGCGCTTTCGCGAGTCCAAGCGCGGAACTCGCCTCATCCAGGGTGCCGTACGCCTCGGGGCGCAGACTCGCCTTGGAAACGCGCTTTCCGGAAAGGAGGCTTGTTGTCCCATGGTCCCCCTTTTTGGAAAAAACAAAAGCATCGTCCATCCGGTCTCCTCTCTTGCGTCACTCCGGCCTCCGGAACGACCCGGCCGATATCATTCCATTCCTTCGGCCGCTATTCCGATGCATTGAAAAAGAACTTGAATCTTTGCTGCTTTCCAATGGCACAGTACACTTCGTAGCTGATGGTCCCGCACAGCCCGGCGATCTCCTCTGCCGTGATCCGCTCCCCGCCCTGGCTGCCGAGCAATACGACCTCGTCGTCCTCGGCCGCCTCCGGGATGCCGGTGACGTCGGCGGTAATGAGATTCATGGAAACCCGTCCCACCACGGGAGCGCGTTTTCCACGAATGAGCACCTGCCCGCGATTGGAGAGCGACCTGAAGTAACCGTCGTCGTAGCCGGCGCCGATGGTCGCGATGCGGGTCGGCATCCGGGCAATGAATGTCCTTCCGTAGCCGATCGACTGTCCGGCCGGGACTTGCTTGACCTGCAGGATTTTCGACTTGAATGTCATCACCGGCCGCAGGTCAAGAGAATCGATGGGGCCGCCCGAAGGCGATGATCCATAGAGCATTATCCCGGGGCGCACCATGTGGAAATGCGCCTGGGGAAGATCCATGACCGCGGCGGAATTGGATATGTGGCAGTACGGGAAGGTGATCCCCAGCCTGGCCGCTCCCTGAATAGCTTCGGTAAACTGCTTTATCTGGTAGTCGCAATAGGACTTGTCCGGCTCATCGGCTTCGGCCAGGTGGGAAATAAGGCCTTCCAGGACAATGCCCGGAAGGGACTGGAGCTTTTGAGCAAATGCGCCCAGGTCCCCGGTGGATACCCCCAGCCTTCCCATCCCGGTGTCCACCTTTATGTGCACCCGCGCCTTCATGTTCAGCGCGCATGCCGCCTCGCTCAACGCCCGCGCGTGGTCCAGGCGGCAGAGTGCGGGCCGGATTCCAAGGCGCACTGCCTCCGCCGAGTCTTCGGGCTCAAGCCCCATCAGCACCAGTACGGGCAGTTCCATACCATTGCGGCGCAGCTCCAGGGCTTCCCAGAACTTGCTCACCGCGAAAAACCCAGCGCCGCATTTTTCCAATTCCCGGGCCACGGGAATCATTCCGTGCCCGTATGCATCCGATTTGACCACCCCGAGCACCGTGCTGCCGGCCACCGCGCGCTCCCTGGCCCTGGAATAATTGTGGCGTAAAGCCGACAGGTCGATTTCGACCCAGTTTAGCGGCATTTCTAAATCCTCCGCGCAATGTGAAAAACTCCGGGCCAATGCCCCGGAAAGAAATTATACGGCGTCGGCGATTCTTGCTTACCTTGCGGGTCCAAACAGTTATACTAGTGCCAATCGGCCACCTTGAGGTTGCCGAGCCGGAACCGTCGCCCGGGCGCACTTTCGGGGACTCCGCCTATTGCCGGAACCTCCTTCGCCTTTTCGGTGAGAACCGAAATCCGGCCCCTCGGGTTTTTCCGGTCCCGCGCCGGGACGACAGTCCCAACGGGGAAGATTGCCCGCAACTCAACAGTATTGATCGGACCCCGCCTCCGTACCGCGTGACAAAAGCCTGCAGGTCCGCATGTTAGGCGATTCGGGCCGCGTTGAAAAGAGAAACATCACAAGGATTACCTTATGTTGTCTGGCTATATCATTACCGTTTTGGGTCTGATCTGCTTTATAGAGGGACTCCCCTATCTGGCCACCCCCGAGTATGTGAAAAGATGGCTGCAATGGCTTCTTTCCGCTCCCACCCGCCATTTGAGGGTAATGGGCGCCGGCCTGATGGTTATGGGCCTGCTCCTTGTCTACCTGGGCCGCAGGCATGGCGGTTGATCCACGCCCTACTTACAGGCTCGCCGACTATGACTTCGAGCTGCCGTCCGAACTGATAGCCCAAACCCCGGAACCCAGGCGAGAAGACTCACGCCTGCTCGTTCTTGACCGGTCACGGGACGCGTTGGAGCATTCCCGGTTCACGCTGATCGGACGCCATTTCAGACGCGGCGACCTCCTGGTCGTAAACGATACGCGGGTTGTCCGCGCCCGGCTGTTGGGCCATAAAGACAGCGGCGGCAAGGTCGAACTCCTCGTTCTCGATCCCTACAAGCCGCCCGAAACGGGGTTGGAGGAAGGATATCTCTGCCTCGTCAAGGCCTCGAAGCGCGGCAGACCGGGTCAGCGCATCCACCTCCAGGACGGGATAACCGCCACGATAGCGGAACATCTCGATGATGGAAAGGCCAGGGTCACGTTCCCGGGCGATTGCACGCTGCTCGAAATCCTGGACCGGTGCGGCGAAGTCCCCCTGCCTCCATACATCACCCGCGAGCCAGGCCACGCGCCGGTTGACGATCGAGCCTGCTACCAGACGGAGTATGCCCGGCACCCGGGCGCCGTTGCCGCCCCCACCGCCGGGCTGCACTTCTCGAAGGCCCTTCTCGAAAGCCTCGGGAACGAGGGAGTCGAAACCGCCGCCGTGACATTGCACGTCGGCTACGGGACTTTTGCACCGATCCGGTGCGAGGACATCCGGGAGCACCGGATGCATTCGGAGTTTTTCGAAGTGGACACGACGGCCGCCGATGCGGTATGCAGGGCGAAACGGGAAGGCAGGCGCGTCGTCGCCGTGGGGACGACCGTCGTCCGGACACTGGAATGGGTATACCAAAGGATGGGGAAGATGGCTCCCCTGTCCGGCCCATGTGACCACTATATTTATCCGGGGTACCGTTTCGAGGTGATCGACCGCATGATTACGAACTTTCACCTCCCCGGGTCGAGCCTGATCCTGCTCGTCTCGGCTTTCGCCGGGCGGGACCGAATCCTTTCGGCCTACGCGGAAGCCGTCCGCGAGCGGTACAGGTTCTTCAGCTACGGCGATGGAATGTTCATTCTTTAAAGATGTCGGGCTGGCTTTCCAGCCTGCCGATCGGGCGTTGCCGGACGCCATATCCGAAACCGGGAATCTCCCGAGGAAAAGTCCACGTCGGAATCTCGGGTGCTCATGCTTCATTGCCTCGGCGCATGCGGTACGAGCGGTGGCGCGGCCCAATTCACTTATAGAGTATCCCTCTGGAATCAGAAGCTCAGATGAAATTTGAAATCCTGTCTCATGATACGCGCTCCAAGGCCCGCACCGGCCGCTTTCAAACCGTGCACGGTACGGTGGAGACCCCGATCTTCATGCCGGTGGGGACCGCCGGGACGGTAAAGAGCCTCTCGCCCGATGAACTGGATCTGCTGGGGGCCCAAATCATTCTCGGTAATACCTACCATCTCTACCTTCGCCCCGGTGACGAGCGGATCGCCCGTCTCGGCGGCCTTCACTCGTTCATGGGCTGGGACCGCCCCATCCTTACCGACAGCGGAGGCTTTCAGGTCTTCAGCCTCGCCCGGATCAACCGGATAGAGGAGAACGGAGTCGAGTTCCAGTCGCACATCGACGGCTCGCGCCACTTCCTCAGCCCGGAAACGGCCGTGCGCATCCAGAAAAACCTCGGCTCCGACATCATGATGTGCTTTGACGAATGCACGCCGTACCCGGTTACCCGTGAATACGCCGCCCAGTCCATGGAGCGGACGGTGCGATGGTCGGAGCGTTCCAGGGAGGCGCATGGGGGGAAAGGCGGGGCGCTTTTCGGCATTGTCCAGGGAAGCGTTTTCAAGGACCTCAGGGAACAGTGCCTGGAAAAGCTCCTCGCGATCGGGTTCGACGGCTACGCCATCGGGAGCCTCTCCGTGGGGGAATCCAAGGAGGAGATGTTTTCGGTGATGCGGTGGCTGGCGCCCCTTCTGCCGGAGTCACGGCCCCGTTATGTCATGGGGGTGGGCACTCCCGAGGACCTCGTGGAAGGAGTGCGAGCGGGCGTGGACATGTTCGATTGCGTCATGCCGACCAGAAATGCCCGAAACGGAATGCTGTTCACGTGGCGCGGCCCGGTTCAGATAAAGAACAGCAAACACGCGGATGCAAGCGGACCCATCGACCCGGATTGCGGGTGCTACACCTGCCGGCGGTTCTCGCGCGCCTACCTGCGCCACCTGTTCACTTCGCATGAATTGCTCTCGTACCGCCTCAACACGATCCACAACCTCCATTTTTACCTCGACCTCATGGCGCAAATGCGCTATGCGATAGCTTCGAACACATTCGAGGAATGGCGCACGGGGTTCTATGCGGCGCAGGCGAACGTTGAGCCGGACGGGGAGTGAGTGGGATCGGGCGCACACACGCAAGCGCGCGAGGCCCAACGCTCGGCGCCCACGGCGGGGTCCTCTCTCTTTTGGGACAGATCCTTTGGCGCCATTTTAGACGAGACCTGGTATGGAGAGCGGCCAGATCATGCCGAAAGCCGGATGCGAGGGCAAAGGCTTTATTCTTCGGATAAACCTTTAGCAACAAAACCCGCATGCGCCCCAATGAGCTTCGAAACGGATGGGGCTTGACACCCTATATGTGTGATGTTATGCTGGCAAATTGTCGGGACGTGGCGCAGCCTGGTTAGCGCGCTTGCTTGGGGTGCAAGAGGACGGAGGTTCAAATCCTCTCGTCCCGACCATAAACAAAAAGCCCCGAAAATGAGGCCCATCCAATAATGGAAGGGCTTTATTTTTTGATAAAAGGAGACTCCCTCCCGGGGGAGGCGCGCAACGGCAGCACCAAGATGATCAAACCCATACTCTTACTCGTTTTCTCGAACCTCTTCATGACCTTTGCCTGGTATGGGCACCTGAAGAACATGAGCACCAAGCCCCTGCTTTTCGTGATCCTCTTCAGTTGGGGTATAGCTTTCTTCGAGTATATCCTCCAGGTCCCCGCAAACCGGATCGGAATACGTTACTTCAACATCGGCCAGTTGAAAATCATTCAGGAAGTAGTCACGATGAGCGTCTTCGCGGTTTTCGCCGTCTTCTACATGAAGCAGCCGCTGAAACTCGACTATCTCTGGGCCGGCTTGTGTCTCATCGGAGCGGTGTATTTTATGTTCCGGGGAGGCCTTCCTTCCCGGCCCTGAGCCCGGAACGAATGCCCACTGCAGCATTGAGCGCGGACCAGCCTCAAAGTGCCCCTTCCCGCCGACTGTCCCCAGTTTTCATCACTTCCACCAGGAGGATTTCACGAACCTTCGCGTACTCCGCTTCAAGCAATGGCAGCAGAGGAACAGCTTTCTCGGCATTGTTCGTCAGGCCCAGGCTCTGCAGCTCGCGGCACAGTTCTGCGAGCCGCGCGGCGCCGAGTGATCCGCTGCTGGATATGAGGGTATGGGCGGCATTTTTCATCGAGGCGGCATCACCCGATCTTATCGCCTCGCAAAGAGTCTGCATCAACTCAACCGAACTCTCCAAATATCCTCGTATAATCTGGGGGACCCCATCGGACTGACTGTTGCTCAGGACGGATCTCAGACATTCCAATACTTCGCTGTCCATCGATTCCAGGTGAGAGAGCCTTTGGTATAAATCCTCTTCCGGAGCGCTTTGTTCTCCATCCATTCGACCCTCGGCCCGGCTGGCATCGGCCGGTTCCCGGTGTTTCGAATCTTCCCCGTCGCGAGCAGCCGCTGACGAATCAGACACGTCCTCATAAGGAAGCCAGCGTTTCAGCACATCCAGCAGCACACTCAAGCTGAAGGGCTTGCTCACGTAGTCATCCATCCCGGCGTCCAGGCAGCGTTCACTGTCTCCCCGCATTGCATGCCCGGTCAATGCGATGATGGGAATACGGCCGGCCCCCTGCTGTCGAGGAAGTTCATCTCCCTGGTAGATCTCTTTTTCCCTGATGACCTGCGTGGCCGAGTACCCGTCCATTTCGGGCATCTGGCAATCCATGAGGATAAGGTCGTAAGTGTTGCGGGAGAAGGCATCGATGGCCTCGATCCCATTGCTCGACACATCGACCGTGAGGCCAAGATATTCCAGCATAGACCGCGCGACTTTCTGGTTCACGGAATTATCTTCAACAAGGAGGATGTGACCGTGAAGTTCACTGACCCGCTTTTTGCGGCTTGCATCTTTTCGTGCCACGATAGCGGGTTTTGGTTTTGCCTCGGCTGGCCTTTCCAGAACCCGCAAAAGGCATTGCTTGAGTTCCTTCCGTTTCACCGGTTTGGCCAGGTGGGCTGAAATGCACGCCTCGTCGGCCGCTCGTGCGTCTGCCTGTCCACCGAAAGATGACAGCAAAATGATTCTCACCTGCTCCATGGCGGGATCTGATTTGATTGCCCTTGCCAGTTCCAGCCCCGTCATGTCGGGCATCATCATGTCCACCACCGCGAGGTCGTAAGCCTCACCCGAAACTGAAGCCCCGCGCAGCATCTCCAGCGCCTCGTGGCCATTCCCAGCGCTCCCGTTGCGCATTCCCCAGGCGATAATCTGACGGTGCATGATGATTCGGCTGGTCTCATTATCATCGACAATGAGCACGCGGACGTTCTGGAGTCCGGGTTCCGGGGCGGGCACGGGATGGACATGAGCGAGGGACTTTTTCAACGATGCCGTGAATCGGAAGATGCTTCCCCGGCCGGGTTCGCTCCGGAGACTGATCCCCCCTCCCATCATCTCGCAGAGCTGTTTGCTGATCGCGAGTCCCAGCCCCGTTCCGCCATAATTCCGGGTGACGTTGTCATCAACCTGGGTGAAGGCATCAAAGATATTGCTCTGGAGCGGGAGAGGGATTCCTATGCCCGTATCTTTTACCTCGAAAGCCACGAGAACCGAATCATCCCGTTCCTCGAGAACTTCGGCGCCCACGAAAATTTCTCCCCGTTCGGTAAACTTAACGGCATTCCCCAGAAGATTGTTCAGGACCTGCACCAACCGCGCGTCATCCCCAAATAAATAGAGCGGGCCGGGGGTCTCCGTCCGACATACCAGTTCCAGGCCCTTCCTGTGGGCTCTTTCTGAAAACAGATGCGCGACTTCCTCCATCAGCGACACCAGTTCGAACTCACGGCTGGTAAGCTCCAGCTTGCCAGCTTCGATCTTGGAGAAATCGAGTATGTCATTCAGCACATTCAGCAGAGTCTCTCCGGAGCGCAGGATGGTCTCGGCGAGTTCGCGCTGCTTTTCAGAGAGGTCCGTCGTCAGGAGCAGTTCCGCCATACCCAGCACTCCGTTCATCGGAGTCCGGATCTCGTGGCTCATGTTGGCCAGAAACTTCGACTTCGCCTTGCTCGCTTCGGTTGCCTGGCATGCCAGGACGGACTTCTCCTCCAGGGCCGTTTCGAGTTCATGCTGATATGCCTGGACCCGGTCTCGATAGTCACGCAGACGCTCCAGCATGCGATTGAATGCCAGGGCAAGATCGCTTACTTCATCGTTGGAGGCGGCCGTTATCCGGTGTTCGAAGTTCCCCTCGGAAATGTCCTGCGTAACCAGTACCAGCTTTCTTACGGGAGAGGCAATTCTCCTGGTTATAAGAATTGTAAGGAGAATGCCAACGATCATGATAATGAGGGTGAAAGCAAGTGTGGATACCAGGAAATTCCTGACTCGGTGTTTCAATTCCTCGATTGTCAGGACTACCTGAACGAAGCCTATAACGTCTTTGTTTCCATCACCGCTTTCCAATCCGGGCATCAGTGATGCATCAGCCTTGGAGATGCTCAGGACGGGAGCGATAATATTTATGTATTGGTTCCCATTGACGGGATTTATGAATTTTGAGTGTGCGAGTTCTTTTTCTCCGTACAGGTCATGCCTGATCGTAAAGGGCTGAGTGCCGGGCAGGAAAAATGCCTCCGACAGAATTACCTTATCCTTATTCATTATGGCGGCATATGCCACATTGCGGTCTTTCCTGAGGTTGTCCATAACCTGCTGAATGGCTGATGGATTTCCCGTGTATACGGCATATTCGCTATTTTCCGCGGCCGTGGAGGCAGCCGATAAGCCGTTATGCAACAGCTCATTGTAGCTTTCAGTCATTTCCTGATAAATGACAAAAAGGGCGATACCCACCGAGGTGGCTATTATCAGCCCAATGGTCAATATATTGAATTTGATTGTCAGGCCCAGTCGCCTTTTGTTTTCCATGAAGAACCCTTTTCACCTAAATACTTGCTGGGCTCCCTGTATCCAGGTATCCCTGATCTCCACTTTCATATGTTGGGCGGTCTTGAGGTTAATAGAGTATACCACTTTGCGGGGGTATTCAGGAGCGTAGAAATCGGACATGGCCGACTGGAGCGCCTTGAGAGCTTTCTCTCCGCACTGGGCTCCGAGGTCCCTGTAATCACTTTCAATGGCACAGAGCGCCCCGGCCTTCACCCATTCGCGTGAGATTCCGATCAAAGGGACTTTGTTTCTGAAGGAAAAGAGCAGAATCTCTTTTGCCGTCTGAGGCGTATAGACCAGATCGTCGGCAAGGCCCCACAGCGCATCGACCTTTCTGGACAAGGACTCAAGAGCGGCGGGAAGTTCGGAGGGGGATTCGACTTTTTGCGCGATGATCTTCACGCCCATGCCCTGGGCTATCTGCGTCGCCGCCTCGACCTTAAGGGTCATTCTCGCGGGATTGTAAAGGATGCCGAGGTTTTTGCAGCCCGGAAGCAGTTTCCCGATCCACTTCAACTGAACTTCCAGCGGGAAATCCAGGAGAACCGCGGCAAAATTGCTCCTTGCCTTGATCTCTTCCACATTCATGATCAGCCCGGCTACGACGGGAATACCGACGGCTTCCCCACACGCCGCTGAAGTGGCGAGTGATCCAAGCGCCAGGATCAGGTTTGCGTTTTCCTTTCTCGCCTTCTCCAGAGCCTGTGCCGCTCCGGATGCATCGCCGTTGAGCTGATACACCTCGATGAAGACCTCGACTCCCTTTGAGGCAAAGTAGCTCCTGAAACCTTCCAGCGCATCTTCGTAAGGTTCCGCATTGTGGCTGACAAGTACAACCACCCGCGCACCGGTCTTTCCGGCGGCGGCCGTTTCAGCCTGATTTGAGAGCATGGCCAGGGCCATCGCAATGACCAGGGCCACTGAGCGTAGGAACATGTTCCTCACTAAAATGAATAGGTGGCTTTTAGTCTGAAGCTTATCCCATCCTGTCTTATGATGTCCTGTACGTGTTCAATAGATGCGGGATCACCGTATTTTCGGTCAAAAAGGTTATAGACGCTCGCCGAGAGACTCAACCGGTCGATCACATTCGGAGCAAACAGGGTCAAATTCGTAATAAACGCGTCGTCGGTCTTCCCTCCGGCCAATGTTTTTCGCGGACTCAGGTAGCGCAGTTCCGTGCCGAGGAAGAGCCGCTCCGGAATCAGCGGCACGATCACGTTGAGTTTCGCCTCGTGCTCGGCGGAGTTGGTGAGCAGGTGTCCCGTATTGGCCTCCTCGGCCCTCTGAAAAACGTAGCTCGCTCGCGACTCGATCCCCCTGGGGAACTTGCCCTCCAATTCGAACTCAACTCCCTTTGCCACAACCTCGTCCGTGTTCAGGAACATGGACAAACCGTCCAGCGGATCTGTCTGATAGCTTATCAGGTCATCTATTTCGTTATAGAAGACAGATGTGGAAGCACGGAGGTACTTGCCGAGGAATTGTTCCCAGACGAGTTCATAGGTTGTTATCTTCTCCGGCTTTAGGTTCGGATTGCCTTTTTGTGTCAGAGTGTCGCCATAGTAGAGTTCATAATTGTTCGGAGGGCGAAAGGCAGAGCCGTAGAGAAGTTTGAAAGCTGTTTTTTCGAAGGGATGATAGATCAAGCCCAGCCGGGGATTGGTCGTTCCGCCGAAAGATTCATATTCATCGTGGCGAACTCCGGCACTGAGACGCAGAGTGCGCAATATCTGGTACTCGTCCTGGACATATATGCCATAATTGGCCGAATTCCTTTTGTCATCGAGGTACTTTAGATATGGGTCATCATCATAGTTTTTCTGGTTCTGCATGAAGTTGTTGCGATATTCGACCCCGGCGATCAGTTGATGCTTATCGAACAGCTTTTTGGAGACCTGGAATTCCGCTCCCAAAGCTTCCTCAAGAGCCAAGTCCTTGTTCATGTACAAATTCGGCGGATCTCCAGGCGCCGAGAGATTGTACATGTAATCTCCGCGATACTCGTAATGACTGTAGGAGGCGCGCGCCATGACCGCCAACTGGTTGTCGAACCTGTGGTCATAAGTCAGGTTCCAGAAGGCCTTCTCATCCACGGTCTTTGTCCGGGAATCGTTGAACTCAGTATTGAATGCCCCGGTAGGAATCCCTTTTTCCCTGGAATTGTAGCCTCCGCTCATGCTGAAATCATGATAGACCATTTTGGTGAAGAAGCTGGAGTAGCGCTCGTAGTCGCAGCCTTCCGCAACTCCGCGGTTCGTTGCCGGGCTGTTGTATTCCTTGTAGAAGAGGTCCTGCCCCCCGCTCGTGAAGTAAGTGCCCGAACCAAGAACCTCCACTCCATTGCTGAACCTGTTGCCGTAGGATGCACGTGTCTTGTAGGAATCGAAGCTTGCAACCTCGCTGGAAAGCTCGACTCCCTTCAGGTCCCTTCCTCTCTTGGTAATTACGTTGATCACCCCGAAAAACGCATTGGCGCCGTAGAGCGATGAACTGGGACCGCGAATGAACTCGACCCGTTCGATGAGATCGACATCTACCGGGAAATCAGCCCCGACGGGCGCCGTGTCGTATAGGCTGTCGTTAATGCGCTGGCCGTCCACCAGGAGCAACACGCGTGTATTGTAATCTCCCGGCCTTCCGAAGCCCCTCACTCCAATGTAGGAGTAGTTCCGGTCATCCGTGACGCCAAAGCTCCGTACACTCCGGATGATGTCCGCCAGGGTGCGGTAGCCGTACATCTTTATCTCGGAGGCCGTTACGATGGAAATGGAAGCGGGAGCTTCCGTTACTTTCTGTTCGAATTTCGAGGCGCTGTAAACGGAGGGGATTTCGCTGAAAAGGGCCATTTCGTCAACATGCTTCAGCGCGTCCGGCGAAGAGCTTGTGGAACTGCCGGACTGGGCGAAGCACAGCACACGCGAGACAATAAGAATTGACACCGCGAGGACTAAAGAGCATATGATTCGCAAAGCTTTCCGGCGGTAAATTTGAGGCATATCCGGGCCAAAGAACGACTGGATCATTATCTCCCCTGTAGACATCCGCACCTGCTTGCACGCTTTCCCATTTCAAGCGATTCTCCGACGAGGGGATTCCGTCAGAAACCGATATCCGCCATCCGTCAGTTCCATGACGCATATATTTTCAAATGCATTCTTCACCCCGGAATTGTACGCACCCGAGCCCTCCACCAGTATGACAGCGCGGACCGGATTCAGAGTCACTGCGCGAGGTTAAGCGCTTTTTGAGTCTATCGGATCGGGGCCCTGCCCGTGAGATCTCCCCGCAGATCGAAAAACATAGCAATAGCCGGGCCGAAAACCGATCCCAAATACCTTGTGGCAGCTCAGAGTTTAATTATAGAGACCAGCCGAAGTAATATCGCTTTTCCTCACCTAAGTCTCACGCGCCGAGGCTGGAACGAGCACGGCACGCGCGGCCGGCAAAAACCTGATCATACGCCTCAGTGAAACAATAGCTGAAACTGACTATTCGTACCAGTGTTCATTGCAGGTAGAATGCGAAGCATCCAAATTTTGGTTCTTCGGAAAGAATTATTTGCCTGGTGATAGTCGCTAATAATCTGGTATTATTTTAATTTTATAATGAACTCTGCCACCGCCCAAATCAGGAATATCGGCAAGATGCCCGAACCCGCGGGCAGGTCATGGTAAAAATGAGATCACCCGGTGCGGCCGTTATACTCCCCTCCCTTCTGTTTATGACGGGATTGCTGGTCCTGTCCCCTTCCGCAGGTTTTATTCTCATGGTCCTGACGGCAATATTCGCTATAATCCCCTCCTTTCGGGGACGAGGCGCGGTGCGCATCATCGGAATAGCACTCCTGATTCTGTCGATTGCCTTCAGCGTGTCGTATTATCCGCAATTCAGGAGTGAGCAGCGGGAGTTCATTCAGAAAGGCAGGCAAGTAAGCGATTAGTCGATAGAGTCCGGATGCCCGGTCCATGCCGGAATAAAGAATGGGAACTTTTCCTCGCAAGACTGGTCAAAGAGGATGAGATCCCATATCGAGTAGACTGCAAGGGGAAATGGAGCACCAAATGAGAAACGGATATCGAAACATCGGCCCCCGTCAGCTTGTCTTTTTGGTCCTCATCAGCCTGTGCGCATCCAGTCCACTTCACGCCGACATGGGCGCGATCCACCTGAGCAGTTCGGATGCGACAGTTTCCGAACCTGCCCAGAAAGCAATCATCCTGCACAACGGTTCCGAAGAAATCCTGATCCTGGAAACAGACCTCAAGGCATCGGCTAAGACGGACATCCTGCGCTTCATTCCTTTTCCGGCCGAGCCAAAGGTCAGTCTGGCTCCCGAGAACGCCATCCAGGAGATGGGCAGGCTGGTCCAGGCCAAGAAGCTTCAGTACATAATGGTGGCTCACACCAAAGGGGGAAGCTCCGCTCACAACCAGCCTGTTGCCGAGGTCGTATCCAGTGCAAAACTTGGCGCGCACGACGTCACCGTGGTGAAGATCAATGATGCCGCCCATTTCAGCCGCTGGGTCCGGGAACAGTTTAAAAGCAGAAAGCAACTCCAGTCCGGTCCGGAACTGGAGCAAGTCGCCAGGGTCGCCGCGGAATACGTGAAGGATGGGATATACTACTTTGTCTTTGATTTCGTCACCATAGATGATACCGACAAGTCAGTGGCGCCGGTCGCCTTTCAATTCAAAAGCAGGAAGATGTACTATCCCCTGCGAACCAGCAACACAATCGGCGGCAAAGGGCAGGTACAGCTCTTCTTTCTCGCCATGGACTGCGTCCGGCAACCCTTCAACAATGAGATATTGTCCCACATGAACGGTTCCGAACGCGAGTTTTCCAACTTTCTCTTCAGCAGCATCGCGGAGGTAAAGCCCGAGGAGGCCAACGCGATATATCCCGGGGCCGCTGCATTTTTTGACGGCAGGCCAATCGTTTTGCAGGCGGCCAGCTACTCCGGGACCCTGAAATTCGAGCGAGACATGTACGCGTTCATGCTCACCCATTACGATCCGAAACTTTACCAGCCAGGCGGGGCGGTTCAGAGTTCGGCGGTCGATCCGGGCGACTTCTTTTCCGGACTGAACGCCGGCAGGTTCCGCGGGGAAGACCCCTTTTTCCATGCCGACAGGCTCGAGAAGCAAAGGCATCTGATGCTTGCATCCCTTACCGGCGGGTCCTTCCAACTCACCTCGGCGGGCAAAAAAGTCCGGTTCAGGGACGGCAGGTATAAGGACAGTGCGATTCAGGTTGAAATAGACAGAGCGGCGTTTGGAGACCTGAACGGAGACTCCGTGCCCGACGCGGCCGTGATAACCGAGACTGTCAAAAAAGGTGGAAAGGCCTGTGAGCTGACAATGTTCACCGGAAAGTCCGCCATACCTTTCGGAGATCCGACACTGGAGCGGACTGCATCAGTTCTCCTGAAATCATGCGACGCGCGGGATTTCTCCATTACGGATAATACAATCAGAATTACCGGCAAAAGCGGCGGTGTGGAAAGCTACAGGCTGCTTAACGGAAAACTGGCGCCTATTGAGTGAGGCAGACATAAAAGAGCGTTCCGCCCGATTTCATTTCGGGCCGCATAGCGCTGCCGTCCCGGAAGATGCGTACTACCCGGCAACCGCAGCCCCCCGGCCAGCTGGCTCAAGGTCGCGGCGAAACCGGCGTATTGAGGAGCCTTCCAGGCCATCCTGCCGCCGCGTCCGCCGAGCACCGAATCCATTACCCTCCGGATTTGGCCTATGCCAATAGGGACGGCATGACCTCTTACTTGCCTCTGAAGCATTGGCAAGTTATTTAGGCGGCGGCATGTGCCGCCAGGTCAAGGTTCGAACCCTTATGAGAAAGGATGAAATGGCGGGAATTTTTCGCGGGAACGAAATGGGAGACATCATATTTTTGAGTAATCCGTCTAGCGGGCGGCCGTCGATGGATGTCCTGGAGCGCGCATGCTGAACCTGCCCCTAGCGATTC
>JBDKTY010000133.1:0-11826 GCA_039679945.1 Syntrophobacter sp.
GTGGAGTTTCGAGGAAGGTGCGGGACTGCGCAATCCAAAAGTTACCGACGCCACGCACTGCCCTTCCCAGTGTGGGATGTGCAACCTGCACCAGAGCCATACTCTTCTGGGACAGATCGACCTTACAAACCGCTGTAACCTGGCGTGCCCCATCTGCTTTGCCAATGCGGACATAAAGAAGTACGTGTACGAGCCCACTTATGAAGAAATCGTTGGACTGATGCGGAATCTCAGGGACTACCGGCCCTGTCCCGCAACCGCTGTCCAGTTTTCGGGCGGAGAGCCTACCCTCCACCCGGATTTTCTTCGAATCGTCAAGACTGCAAACGAAATCGGCTTCAGCCATGTTCAGATTGCAAGTAACGGCATACGGCTGGCCGATCCGGATTTTGCCATGCAGTGTGCCCGGGCAGGGCTTCATACCATCTACCTGCAATTTGACGGTGTGGAAGACAGGATCTACGAATTGACCAGGGGACGCAAACTCTTCGATTTGAAGAAGCGCGCCATCGAAAGCATCCACGAAGCCGGGATGAAAACCTGCCTGGTGCCTACAATCGTGAAGGGCGTCAATGATGACCAGGTCTCGAAGATTCTGAGATTTGCCATTGACAACATCCATGCCATAAGCGCGATTGCCTATCAGCCCGTGGCCTTTACCGGGAGGATTTCCACCAGTGAAAGAGAGTCCCAGCGCTACACCCTGGGCGACCTGGCAGCCGATATCGCCTCCTCGGGGTTTGCCGAGGTGGATCGCGATTTCTACCCTCTCTCCATCATCGCGCCCATCTCGAGGCTGCTTTCATCCATCCAAGGCGCCCCCAAAATTACTCCGACGTCCCACCCATCCTGCTCGGGTGGTACCTTTTTCGTTGTCGATGAAAACAAAAAAGCAACGCCCATCCCGGTCTTCTTCGACGTCGAAGGCCTTTTTTCGGACATCGATGATCTGGCATACGCCATGAAAAACTCAAAATTCAAATTTCTTTATAAGGTGTACGTCTATTTTCTGTTTCGGAAACATTTCAGGAAGGACAAGGCCCCCAGGGGCCTGACAGTCTCCAGGTTTATTCACGCCCTCCGGGGCATGACGGACAAACGCGTCGGCCGCGGGAAAGCCGGGGAGAAGACCTATCGGACGCTCATGGCCGCGGCCATGCATTTTCAGGACAGGTACAACTTCGACGTCGAGCGGGTGAAGCGCTGCGTGATTCACTACTCCACACCCGAAGGGATGTTCCCTTTTTGCACTTACAACAGCGGACCTGTACACCGAAACTGGATTGAACAGAAGCATTCGATCCCGCTCGATGAGTGGAGAAAGAAGAACACGCCGGCTTGAGCTCGATTCACGGCGAGGGCG
Source organism: Syntrophobacter sp. (assembly GCA_039679945.1). Classification (GTDB taxonomy): domain Bacteria; phylum Desulfobacterota; class Syntrophobacteria; order Syntrophobacterales; family Syntrophobacteraceae; genus SbD1. The sequence continues at coordinate 1,364 of JBDKTY010000133.1, forward strand.
CAATGAGAAGGAGAAGGACACAGGGACCCGGGCATCGAGCCCATCCGGATGCGACTATCCGTTCCGGGCCCCCCCGCGGTAACCGGGATCGAGGCGATGGAAGGAAGATTCATTTTCCATCGAGTGAACCCTTGTTTCGAGACTGCATGTTCTTGCTGATAATGTGCCTCCTTTTCATAAATGCCTCTTCACGGGTACACACCGCACCGGATGCCCGGTTTCAGCCCCCCGTGCGAACCGCTTCACTGGAAGAGCTCGTAGATCATATCAACCGCTCCGAGAATCAGCCCAAGGCCATAAAGGGAAGCCTGGTCATGGGCCTCCAGGCTCGCCCGGACCAGCCTGTCAGGCATTGTAGCGGGCACATGCTGCTGAGCGCTCACCGGGAGCTCTATTTGAAAGGGCATGTCTCACTGCTTCCCACCTTTTTTACGCTGGTAAGCAACGGCAGGGAGTTCTGGCTTCATGTGCCCAGGGACAAAACGGTGTACACCGGCCTCCTGGAAGCAGCGTACGGCAAAAGCCAGGGATATGGCATCGATCTTAACCCGAGGGACCTTTTCAGAGCGCTTATGCCTTGTCCTATCGAGGATGACAGTCTGGTTGAACTGGAGAGAGAAGACCCGTATTACGTCCTGTCAATTTTCAACGGGGCGGAAAAGGACAAGAAATTGAGCCGGCGATTATGGGTGGGGAAAGATCGCTACAGGATCGAAAAGGAAAAATACTATAACGCCGAAGGGAGTGAAGAGATCGAGATCCGCCGCGCCAACTTCCTGGAATTCACATGCTGCTTCTTCCCCAGGGACATCACTGTCCGGAGCAACGTGACAGGAAGTACCCTGACATTGGCGTTTGATCAGGTCACAATGATTCCCGAGGGGCTTGAAAGCAGCCTTTTTCATTTTGACATGCCCAAGGGTGTTATCAAGAGGACCATCCAATGAACAGAGTGGCGGAATCATGAACCTTGCCGTGGCCAACATCCTGCAGCACAAGATCAGGAGCCTCATCTGCATACTGGCTGTCTGTCTTGGAATTACCTTGCTTCTGATCCTCGTCGGAATGGTGAACGGCTCGATCAACGAAGTCGCGAAACGAATTCAAAACGTCGGAGGGGACATGATAGTCCAGCAGGCGGGCGCAACCAGTTTCTTCGCACTGAAAAGCGGTGTGCTGCCGATGAAGCTCCTGGAGGCCATCCGGGAAATACCCCGTGTTCAGGCTGTCTCACCCGTGCTGACGTGGACGGTGACTTTTCGGAATCAATTCTATGTGGTCTACGGGATCGAGCCTCGCCAGTTTTCATCCATAGGCGGGGAATTGAAGATCATCCAGGGCAGGCACCTGCAAAATGCCGGGGAACTCGTGATCGACTCGAGGATGGCCGCGGCGACGGGAATATCCGTGGGAGAGACAATCGACCTTCTTGCTTCCAAGTTCACCGTCGTGGGTATTGCAAAAGAGGGGATCGGCGCAAGGATTTTTCTCCTCCTGACCGAGCTTCAGTCCCTGCTTCAACAGCAGGACAAGGTTTCCATGTTTTTCGTCAAAAGCACGTCACCACAGTACATCAAGGAGGTTGCGGAGGATATCGAGGAAAGAGTAAAGGGGGTGAAGTGTCAACTCCTGGAGAACTTTGCCGATGAAATGACCCGCTCCATGGTCGGTCTCAAGGAATTCATGGCGGCCGTCACGGTGACCACACTTGCCATCAGCTTTCTCGTGATTCTCCTGGCCATGTACACGACTATCATGGAGCGCACCCGGGAAATTGGAATCCTCAAATCCATGGGAGCTTCGAATCTTTTCGTTGTGAAATCCATACTGAGTGAATCCACGCTTCTCAGCATAGGAGGGGTGATCACGGGTTATCTCCTTACCTTCTCCGCCAAATACTATCTGAACCGTATATACCCTCTTTTGACTGTCGAGATCACCTTCTACTGGGTCCTCGTGGGGACGTTCCTGGGAATCGCCGCCGGCATCCTGGGCGCATTCTATCCCGCATTGATCGCCGCCAGACAGGATCCCGTGAGGGCACTCAATTATGAATGAGCGGATTATTACAGTTGAAGGACTGACCAAGGACTACAAGATCGGAAACGTGGTCGTGCCTGCCTTGCGGGGTATCGATCTGGAGGTACATCGAGGAGAGTTCGCTTCGGTTGTGGGGGCCTCCGGTTGCGGGAAGTCTACCCTTCTCTACATCCTTGGAGGGATGTTGAGGGCCACCAGGGGTTCGGTGTGGATTGACGGTTTTGATATGATCGGCGCCCGTAACGCTTCACGTACGAGGTTCCTCGGAAAAAATCTCGGGTTCGTGTTCCAGCGATTCAATCTCATTAGCTCTTTGAATGTGTTTGATAATCTGAAAATTTCCTGCAAGATTGCCGGGAGCGCGAGGGGGTACGAGGAAAAGATCAATGAGATGCTCCGGTACGTGGGCATCGAGCACAAAGCAAGGATGAAGCCCCTGGATCTCTCGCAGGGAGAACAGCAAAGGGTTGCCATTGCCAGGGCTTTGGTCAAAGAGCCCAGGATACTTCTTGCGGATGAGCCCACCGGAAATCTCGACTCGGAGAACTCCGACAAGATCCTTGCGCTCTTTCGAACCATGAACACAAACCTCGGGCAAACCATCCTGATGATAACGCACAACAGGAGACTCGCTGATATGACCGATCGTACATTCGAGATGAAAGACGGAAAGATCCTGTCAAACGGGGCTTCGCCACGGTAAACAAAATGACTCCGAGCGTGACACAATATCCATGACACAGCAATTCGATGATATACCCACGACAGCAGTACGGCAGATTTCCGGAAAACCGTGGCTCTTCAGCTTTTTGGGGTTCTTTGTTCTGAGTGCCGGTTTCCTATATTTTGCAAGAACGTTGTCCCTCCCGATTCACTGGGAAAGACTCGTCACTCTGCTCATGTATATGAGTATGGCGTTTACCTTCTGCCCGTTGCCGACGCTCTGGATACTGCTCTGGATGGCCCGGGAGATCGATCCGGTCGCTGTCGCCCTCGTTGGAGCTATCGGAACCTGCATTGCAAACCTTAACGATTACCATATCCTCCATTATCTGTTCAGGCTCGAAAAGATCAAGAGAGCCACTGGAACCAAGGCCTTTCAGGGGGCGGTCCGGTTGTACGAGAAGGCACCTTTTATTGCCCTCTCGATTGCTTCTTTTCTGCCCATTCCCATTGATGTCATTCGTATTCTGTCAGTCTCGACCGTGTATCCCAGAGCACGTTATGTCCTTGCCACTTTTGTGGGAAGATTTCCCAGATATCTTCTGATCACCATCCTGGGCCACGAGATAAAGCTCTCGAACAGGGAGATCCTCATCGTGCTCTTCGTTACGGTGGCGCTTGGCGTCGCCTCGAAAGGTCTGTCAAAATTGAGGGGAAAAGATGATGCACCCTAAGCTGAAACGAACGGCGCTCCTGTTGCTCGCATGCATTCACATGGGCTGGCTGTACCCCGGAGTCTACCCGGCCGAAGCCGGGCAGCGCGGACTCGGGGGAATCCTCGCCTCATATGAAAAGTCGAAAAGAGAGCTTCAATCTCTTAAGACCAGCTTTACCCAGACAAAAATCCTGAGCGTCTTCAATGACAAAGAAGACGCGCGGGGCATCTTTTTATACAAGAAGCCCTGGCGGGCCATATGGCAGTTCACTGCTCCCGGTCAGTCCAAAACAGTGGTCAATAGCAGAGATGCCTGGGCGGTTTTCCCTGCAATCAAGCAAATTCAGAAATTGCAAACGGATACTTCCAACACGAGAATACTCTTGTCCCTGATCGGTTTTGACGGCGGCGAGGTCGAACTCTCAAGATTATTCGACATATCCCTGCTGGACACGCAGCAAGAATTAATAGGGCTCAGACTTGTGCCGATCGACGAAAAGCTCTCCCCCTTCTTTTCTGAAATTGAGCTTTTCCTTGCTCCCGAGGATTTCCTGCCAAGAAGAATTGTCATGCATGAAACATCGAAAGATCTTTTGATCTTCGATTTCCACGATCTCGAGAAGAACATAAAGCTCGAGGACAGTTTATTCGAGTTCTCTGTGCCGGAGGGGTTCCAGGTCGTAAATTATTGAGCCCCGGGGCCTTTCCATAGCCGCTACAATCTGGAATGGTATCCGCTCGTTGTAGAGCCCTCTGTCCATTTTAGTGAAGGATATCTGTCGTCTCGAACCTTTTTCCGTTCAACTCTTTCCATTTGCAATCATATGTCTATAGTTGGCGGATCATGCGTCGATAGTTGAATGACATTTCCGCGCGGGAAGATTACTGGCGAGCCCACCAACTCAACGGCGTTGTAGTGGATCCTTTCATGGGCGAGGGAACTCCGGTCCTGGAAGCCAATCGCCTCTGTTTCAGCATTGTCGGCGCCGACATCAACCCGATGGCCTTCTGATACTGATTTGCGTTCAAGAGGATATACCCCCGTTCGCCCTGAGGTATCAAAGGGTAGAACGGGTCAATTCTGAACGGCATCTTCAATTTAGGGATAGACTCATCTTGAACGCAACTCCGTATGAATCGTCAGGCAGTCCCTGGCCGATGAGTTCGATGCTTTCAAAGCCCCCTCGACCAAGACCCTGCAAGAACTGACCGGCAACGAGGTCATGGGGCGCGGTCTGGATTGCTTCACCATCGGGTTGTCCGGGATATTTCGTCATTACGCCGATGCGTTACTCCATGTACACGAATCCGGGAGCTGGTAACGAAGCGTGAATGAGCCGGTTGCGGGAATCGGTAATCAGGAAAGGCCATATTTCCCTACCCCATCAAGCTCGGCGTCTCAGCCTCATGGACGATCGTAACAACCCCCGGCCAGTCCGGAAGACCACCCAAGCCATGTCACATCCGTATCGGCGATTTTTCTGGCCACGACACCCGTCAGCATTGGAGCGGGGTCGAACTGCATGCGCGTAATTCCGGACCAGTTAGGCAGCGCCGGAACGATGGACGCTTCTCCAAACTCGCAGGTATCGAGGATTTCAAAGCCCGTATGCTTATTCAGCAGACCGTGCCAACTGTGCGCACTGAATCTCCAATAATCCCACGGCTCAGCGTGCAACGGCCAGGTCATCGGCGCCCTGGCGATGAACAGGCCGCGTTTTCTCAATACTTTGTTGGCCTCCAATACGAACCGGGCAGGCATCAGCAGATGTTCCATCACTTCCGAGGAATAGACGACCGAAATGGATGAATGTTCAATTTGCTCAGAGAAGCTGTGCGCATCGGCAATCAGGTCGACATTTTTATCAGCCGCATTGTCAAATCCGACATATTTCCACCCACTGCCCAGGAAATCACGCATCTGCCTGCTTGCTTCGCCTCTTGCCCCTGCCTCCAGGAAGATCCGTTCATCCGAGGATTCCGGATTGATGCTCGATAGGTGATAAGAGAGCAATTTCAGCCATTCATCATTCGGGATGGATGAGATTGAGTCGAGCAGGTCCAGCGACACGTGAGAGCCGTCTTCGAAGCCGGCGTGAAGAATCAATTCCCTGGACCTGTCCGTGTCGCTCAGGGACATTCTCCGGAAGTCCATGTAGTCTCTGAATAACCCGGAGATCACATGCCCCTTGTTTGCATAACCGGGTCCCATTTCGTCCATCAGGGCAGGCGAGGAAATCGGGAGTTGGGGAAGATGGGGAACAAGCACCACTAAACCGGGTGCAGCGGAAATTGTCGCTGGTTTCGGAACCGGCTCCCAGGTCCACCACTGAGTGAACTCCAGGGGGAATGGCGAGGTAAGGGCGAGACTGCTCAAGCGCGTGCCTGGTTTGTGCAGCTCCAAATGCAGATAAATGTAGTTCCGGTATATGGAAAAGCTCTGAATGGCGAATAATACATCCCCGAACTTCCTGGCAGGCTGATGCGAGCAGGAGCGAAAAGCCGGCATCCGCGATTGAACGGAGTTCTGAACGTCCCCCAGGGCGATTAATTGTCGGCCGGAAGCGATCGGGTCGCATTCATCCGCTTCCGCGAAGATGTAGAACCATTCAACCATGGAACGGAATGGAACAAAACTGAGTTGAACGTCCAGGGATCCATCCTGCGCCGGAATGACCGCTAAATCTTCAATCTCCTCCGCGGCCCCGATCACCTTGCCCCGCCGGTCGATCAGGGCCACGGCCTTATGCGTGCGTGTCGCCAGTCCGTGTACCTCGAATCGCAGGACCTTTGCCTCTTTGAGGCGCAACTTCATTCTCATGGTATGAAGACGCCCTGCGAAGAAGGCAACCTTTATGGCGATAGCTGTTTGTCCTGACTCACGGGAGTGCAATTCACGGAAGCCCACGGAGTCGGCTGAATCCAGAATTTCACCGTTGACGGCGGCCAGTTCGGCTTCCTGATCGGACGGACAGTCCGGCGGCATCCTTTCATCGCGCGCTGCCTGTACCCATTTTTTGGAGTAAAAATGTTGCAATACTCTGTCTCCCCGACAGACTGGAATTAGCGCTTGTAGTAGCGCAGATGGTCTTCAATGGCGGAATAGTCGGCGCCAAGCTTGTTTATGAGCGCAATGAATTTCTGAATGCCGGGAATAGCGACCGGGTTTCGGCGGATCAAATCCCGCTTCAATAAGGGCGCATTGAACTGTTCGAGCAGTATGTCCCAGAAATAGTGGGTGGGATTGACGGGTAGTCTGCAACCAAGCAGGTGTTCCAGGTTTGTCACGAATTCAATTTCCTTTTCGGAATTCCCATAATTCTTGCACCTGACGGTAAGCCAATATTCAACCAGGTCCTCGTAGGAGACCAGCGAACGCACCTTGAATCCGGAGGCCAGGACATGTTGCGTCAGCCCAATCTCCCCCTTTTCGATGACATGGTCGCGGTCCGTGTGCAGGCAAAAGCGACTCCAGTATTTCCAGAAGCAGGGTGATGCGAAAAGGCGCCCGGAAATGATCAGGAAATAACTCTGAAGATGATAGGCATGCTCGTAGGATTCAGTGATTCCCCACAGGTCGGCATGGCCCTCCGTGACTTGCCTGTTCAGATCCGTCACTGGCCTGAAAAACCCGTAGCAGGAGTCGTTCATCAGCACGACCGCCGCGGGCTCCCGAGAGAGAGCCTTTACCAGTCTCAATCCAAATCCGTAGCCGCCGAAATCGTGGTTAATATTGCGCCTGTGTATGAATTTCGTGCAAATCGGCGTAATCTGTTCATGGCCACGTCGAAGTTTCGGAGATTGAGTGACGAAGACGACCCGATATCCGGCGAGGGCCAGTTCGCGGACCTGGCCGGCAACGTATTCGTGGATAATTCCTTCACGATCGAAATTCACATAGACAGCGAACAGATTGCTCTGCTTGTTCGGATCGCAACATTTCAGTTCCTGTAATACCTCCCCCAGTAAAGTGCTGAGAAGAAATTGCAGTTGCTTGCCATTCATGAATTCTTTCCCGCCGAAATCGAATTATTTCTCAAGGAAGCAGTTCCGTTAATACTTCCTTTAGTACAGACAGGGATGCATGCAGGTCAGCGGCGCCTTCGCCGATCATGTTCCTGTTAAGACTAACCGTTAATGCTTCCGAGAGACCAATTATATACTGCCTTTCCGCGAATGGATAATAATGAGCGGCTTCCTGGCCGAACTGCGCGTCAACTTCCATCCGGTGTCTTAGAACTTTGAGGGCGGCGTCCAGCATCCGCAGTTTCGTCCGACGGTCGTTGCGTGCATGGCCCACATGGATTGCACCGAACAAAAGGCAATTGCCAAGCCAGGACGGGTATTGAGCAAGCCTGTACAGTTGTTTTTTGGATTTCAGCATTTCACCGACTTCCGGGTTTTCAAGATCGATACCATAGTGTTTCCTTGCCACTTCCAGGAGTCGTGGATATGCCGTTGCCGCTATTTCCGGGTGGTTCGTGTTCAGCGAATCCTTGAACAGCCGGTGAAGTGCTCCCGAACAGATGTGAGGGTCGGGGTGGTCCGCCAGTTGACCAAGATACGTGAAGTAGGAATGCCAATCGAACCGGCCGTGGGTAACCTCGGGAAGCGAGCGTTTGCCGGCCCAGGTGATCATTTGAGTATCGGTTGTCTCGAAATGGCAGTGGAAACCTTGTTGAGAGAAATATGACTTCATCGCCTGTTGCGAGATAATGCCGTAGTGGAATCCCGGAGAAAGGGCTGCATTCAGCGCCGCATGATTTGCCTGTTCGGAAATTGAATTCGTGCAGGGAGTTGTCAGGATAATGATCCCATCCTCGGAGACCAGGCTGCATAGTTGCTGAACAAAGGCGCCGGGGTCGGATGTGTGTTCGATCACCTCACTGCTGTAAACAATTTCAAATTCCCGGCCGGGATTCTCCCGGACGTATTCGCCCAGGTATTGCCGGCAAATGGTGACCCCGAGTTTCTCTTCTCCAATGTTTCCGTAATATGAGTCCTCAAGACCGAGTGCCGAATGCCCGAGTGACTGCCAGTAGTGGACCACAAAACCGAATCCGCAACCCACATCGATCAGGGAGCCTTTATTCAAAGTTTTCACGGCGAAGAGAGGAGCCAGCATGCTCGTGATACCAGCCCCGGCTTGAACGTAGTCAATCCAGAATTCATCACTGATCACCAAGTCCCTGTAGCTTGATGCCGGATTCTCTCCGTCGAAGAAATACGATTGGCATTCGTTACACCGATAGAGGTGCAGCAACAGATCATTCGTTGCAAGTTGAAGCCAGTGCACACTGTTGCGACAGCCGCAGGCGCGACATGGAAACTCGGCGACACGATCCGGGGAGTGCGAAAAGGTAATATTCAGGATATGTTCCCTCGGTCTTGTTTATAAATATGCCATTCTGTTTTGTGTCCAGTACTCAAATTATGACGTCCGGTGAAAGAGTCTCCTTGCCGCAATTCCCGGAGCCTCTATTTCCGGCTGCTGCTCCACGCTGGGAAAAGGCTGAGGGAGGGCATGGTCATCGGCAATATACCACGGAATCCAGGGACCGAGGCAAACCCTCGGTTCTTATCTGGCATCAGCCGCTCCACGTCCGTCCTTATGGATACCCTGATTGCACCATAGTATCAATGAGTTGCGCCCTTGGCGGCCGGTTGCGCCACCCTTTTGCTCCCCCGAGCGCCCCTTCCCGCCGGCTAAGTTATGTTCATATCACATGGGTCAAGAGCGCCAGTTCGCGGCAAAAAACAGCGGATAAGGATCTTTGGGGAAGCCATCCTGTAGACTTTCTCCTCGCGGCACGGCATGCAATGAGCAAGAGCTGGAGCGGTACTTTCGGGCCAGAAGCCGCGTATTCAGTCGAGGCTGAATTCACGGGGATAGAAGTGTTTAAGAAAAGCTCAGGGCGGGTTGATTTAGTGTGGAATTTACCGTTTGGATTTGGAAACCGCGGCATCGGTCGCCGCGGCAGTGGCTCGGAATGTGCTACCTGCGAGAGCAAATGACACAGGTGGAGGTTGTCAAATGCCGAAAAGCAGAACATCCGTCGATTCCGAGGCTCTCCATTTTGCCAACCTGGCAGTCATGGCGGAGCAGGCCGGCAACTACGAAGAAGCCGCGAAACACTGGGCCGGTGCTTCCGAGGCATCTTCAGGACGGGACAAGATGATTCTGTATAAGGAAGCCGCGAAAAGATGCCTGAGGAGATCGAAGCAGGACCTGTAGCGGACCGCTGGTAATGATTGAGCCCCCGCGGAATCGGTTGGCTTCCGATACTCAACGGTGATTCAGCGTTATTCCGGTTTCATTGTGAATCTCAGGCAGGGAAGAAGCTGGAGGAATCCGGACCCGGCTGCGCGGCATATCCCTCCGTGTACAATTATGCAGCCAGTGCTGTAGTAATTCCACTACAGCGAAGGTCGTAACGGGTCTTTATCAATTACCAGCCTATGCCCCAACTCGCACCGGGGATGACGACGATGATCCCGATGCCCTGGAATACGCGTCAGGTGACGACCGTGAACACATCTGAATTTCTGCTCCCGTATTCCCGGCGGGCAAACCTCGTCAAGAAGCGCTTCCATTTGATTCCCGGGGTTACGTCCATATCGTGCCTCGTACCTTTTAAACACAACGGATGGCCTCTTGTCACAGACGAGACATCTCAGGCTGAGGCCTAGCCACAACCGGACGCCGTGAGCACCGGCTTCTGTGCCGGGAAAGGCCAACAGACTCGACTGTCAAACGACAATAATCTATCCCGGACGGCAATTATAATTCTCGCTTGTCACCCGGCTGATGAGAGATCATGCCCCTGTCTTGGATGAGGTCCCACCGGGTAGCCCGGAGACATAGCTGCTTTGATTTTCAGTAAACAGCCTGCAGTCGGGAGCAACTGATGCACTCCAGAACTTCCAGATCACGCAAAATCCTCAACGGTCTCCCGCCTTCCGGGATAAAAATCCCTTTAGCTCACTTTTCCACGGAATATATGGTATTTTAGTCCCCGCCTGTCCGAGCAGTTCTCTCGGCGAG
>JBDKTY010000134.1:0-27961 GCA_039679945.1 Syntrophobacter sp.
TTTCTTCACGACCTTTGCCAACATCATGAGGAAAAACAAGCCTCACGCGGAAGATTGGCCGATGCGTGCGCTGATGAATAAAATCGGGATATATCCGGGTTCTCCATTTGAATTCAACAGGCTGAGCGCTGAGACCCAATCCGCTCTCAACGCCGCCGTAATCGACGCTCAGAATGTAATTACAACGAATATGGCCACCCTTGCGCCCGGACAGGTCATAAACAAAACCTGGAAATTCGACACTCTTTTCGAGGGGAGCTACGGGGCGGCTTATCCTTACAGGGCCGCTGTCGCACGTTATGGTATTGGAGCAAACCTGCCGGACGACGCGATCTACCCATATGTGACAATCTCGCTCGATGGGAGTGCCCATACCTACACGATTCACTTTGACAGCGGGCAGTTGCCGCCGGTTAATGCCTTCTGGTCCATTACCATGTACACATCGGAAGGTTATCTCTACGCGAATTCAATTAATAAGTACGCCATCCGCAGTGCCGACTCTTTCGTTACCAATCCGGACGGCTCCATAGATCTTTATATCCAGAATCAGGCGCCCGCCAACCAGGCTCTGCGGGCGAACTGGCTTCCATGCCCGGCCGCGCCGTTCTCCGTGAGCCTGAGAATGTATTGGCCGAGTACGCAGATACTTTACGGCACTTCCTCCTGGAAAATGCCTGCAATTGTCGCCCACTGAGCCGGATACGTTCATCGCCGTCTGCCTTGGCGAGGCAGTACCCCTTGCCGAGTCCAGGCGGCCGTGCACTTCTTTTGATATAATTACCGATACGGCACTTCCATAGAGAGGAACATCTGTCGGAAACCCGAATGCCCGCCATCACCGTTTGGTGGGCATTTCCATTTTCACTGCCGGGCAGGGCTGAAATGCCGCCGGCCGGCTCAGATCCTGTCGGACCCCACCTGTCACTCTTTCGCCTTGAGCCTCTTGTTCAACGCCGTCCGGCTGATCCCCAGCATTGTGGAGGCGATCCTCTGGTTGTTCCTGGCCCGGTGCAGCGCCTCCGCTACCAGCGCGTTACCCGCTTCCCTTAAAGTGGGAAGTTTTCCGCACTGCCTGAAGAGCCCGGCCCCAGCACTCAGACAATCAGGTACCGGGGTATCGTCTTCGTAAATTCGCTCGCGAAAAGCCCCCATCGACATCAACCTCGATGAGTGCTTGCTGACGGCGTCGTAGACCATGGCGCGAAGCTCCCGCACATTGCCGGGGAAACTGTATGTCGCCAAAAGCTGCGCCAACTGTGGCGGATAGGACGGCTTGGGTTTCCCGAAATCGCGGGCAGCCTCTTCCATGTAGTAGTCAAGCAGGAGCGGGACGTCGTTCAAACGCTCGCGCAGGGGCGGGACATGGACATGGTGCGTCTTCAGCCGGTAATAGAGGTCCCGGCGCATCGTGCCCTCCTTCGCGAGCTGCTTCAGTTCCCGGTTGGTCGCCACCAGGATTCTCGCTTTGACCGAGTGCGGCTCGTCGGACCCCAACGGGAAGTACTGGCGGTCCTGGATCACCCGAAGCAGCTTGATCTGCGAGGCCGGCGCCAGGTCTCCTATCTCGTCCAGGAAAATCGTTCCGCCCGCGGCCCTTTCGATGAGGCCCCTGCGTGTTTCGACGGCCCCGGTAAATGCCCCTCTCCTGTGACCGAAAAGAGTATCGGCAAAGACATGGTCATCCACCCCCGCCGCGTTCACCGCCACAAATTCACCGGACCTGCCGCTTGCAATATGTATAGCCCTGGCGAACAGCTCCTTTCCCACGCCTGTTTCGCCCGTGATCAGAACCGGCTCGCTTCCCCCGGCTATGGCCTCGCAGTACATGAAAAGGCTCATCATCTTCCGGTCCTGGGTGATGATTTCCGAAAACGCTTCCGGCTTTTTCAGGCTGTCGGTCAGTAAATGATGTACGAGGAGGTCGTTTTGGCGCTTGAGCTGCCGGTAGGCAATGGCTCGTTTTATGCCGGGTATGAGTTCGTCCACGTTCACGGGCTTGGTCAGGTAGTCGAAAGCTCCCTTGTGCATGCACCGGACCGCGGTTTGCACGTCGTCGACCGCTGTGGTCATAATCACCGGGACATCGGGGAACCTCAGGGCAATTTCTTCCAGCAAGCTCTCTCCCGATCTTTTCGGCATGATTATATCCAGGAGGACGGCTTCAATGTCCTTCTCCTCCAGGATATCCATGACTTGTGTCTCGTCCTGGCATGTGAGCAGGTTGTTGATGCCGTTGAATTCCAGGGCGACGGCCAGGCTCTTGAGAGCTTTGGCTTCATCGTCAACCAGGAGTATCGGATAATCGGGAAAAGGGTGGATTTGCATTTGCGGCCCCTATTTGTCTTCACTGTGCGCGGGAAGTTCCAGGACGGCGGTCGTCCCCTCTCCCTGCGTGGAAATGATCACGATACGCCCGCCGTATGCTTCGACTATCCTCTGTGAAATAGCAAGCCCCAGGCCAGTGCCCCCGGTTTCACGCTTGGTGGTGAAAAACGGGTCGAACACCCTCTTAAGGTTCTCCGGTTCAATCCCGATTCCCTCGTCTCTTACTTCCAGGACCACGCTGACCTTTTCGAGTTCATGATACGACCGGACGCTCAGCGACCCTCCCTTGTCCGTCAGCGCCTCGGCGCCGTTCAGAATCAGGTTGATCACCACCTGTTCCAGGCGCTGTGCGTTTACCTCAACCATCGGAACATTTTTTCCATATTCCACTACCAGGTTGACGGTCGACTTTTTCAGCTTGCTTGACAGGAGATTCAATGAGGATCTCAGCACGGCGTTGATATCCACCGGCTCACTGGCCCCGGAATTCTTCCGGGACACGAATTCCTTCATGTCCCGCACGATATTGCGGATGCGTTCCGCCCCTTCGATAATGTCGTCGATAAGGCCCGGTATGTGTGTTCTGGCCCGCGAATACGGGACCTCTCCCACAAGGAAGTCCCCGTTCTCCTCGGCGTACTCGTCAAGCCTTCTCAGTACGCTCTCCCATGCCATCTTCAACACGGGGGCGTTCAGCAGGATAAAGTTGTTGGGGTTGTGTATTTCATGCGCGATACCAGCCGCCATCGTGCCCAGCGAAATCATCTTGTCGGCGTGGACCAGTTGCTCCTCTTTCTCCCGCGCCTCGCGCTCTGCCGCCTTCCTCCCCGTTATGTCGAGCAGGCACCCGATAAGGTGCATTCCGCCGCCAAGCGAAACCCGATCGACCGTTTTCAGCACATGACTTTCCCTGCCTGATTCGGTCAGGATTATATCCTCCAACGAGTTGCGCCCGTCCTCGCGAGCCCCGAGGGCATCCCCCGCGAGAAATGGCTTGAAGCAATCGGGACACGGACTTCCCGGCATTCGCTCCGGAGGCATGCCCAAAAGCTCCGCGGCCGCCCTGTTGGCCATGCGAACGGTACTCGTCCCGGCGTCAATCAGCAAAACCCCCACCGGGATGGATGCCAGGATGGACTGAAGCGTCGTCTCGCTTTCTCTCAGATTCTCAAGGGCCTTTTCCTGCAACGCCCTTGACCGGTTAAGCTCTTCCTGGTTCTCCTCCAGGTCCCGGCAGGTTCTTCGCAGCTCTTTCTCCCCAGCCCTCCTGATCCGGCCCAGGACCAGCAGCCTGAAAATAAGCCCGCTTTGGGCGAGGAAGAATAGCAGGGCGACCGCCACGTGCCCCCTGTAGTCCCGCAATAGGGAAGGGGACCTGTTCACCACCTCGTAGCCCTCCGGGATATTCTTTTCCGAAAGATGCCACCGGGCCATCCGCCGCTCATCGACCTGCCGGAGGGGAGACAAACGGATTTCGTCCGGTCCGGCATCGACGCTGTTCATTCCGAAGAGCCCGAGAACTGCCTGTCCGGTGACAAAGCCTTCCATATAGACAGGATGCATGGTACCGCCCACTATTCCGTGCCCCATGAACGGGTCCACTGTCCCATAGACGGGACAACCGGCCGCCTCCGCAACCTCTCCGACCACGAATTGTGGATGGTAGGATCTGCCCGCTCCGTCTCTCATAAAGAGCAGGAAGAGGATGGCATCGTCCGGAGTCAGTTCCCTGACAGCGTCGAGCAGCTCCTCGTACCGGTTGTTGGTCATGAACACGAACTCGGGACCATGCCCGTATTTCGAAACAACTTCCCGCACATTGCGCAGCCAGCCACGTTCAAGCGGGTGTGTTCCCAATACCACGTATATTTTCCGCACATTGGGCTGCAGGTGAAGGATGAGGTCCAGTGTCTGCCCGGTAACATCACTCTCACCATAAATGGGGATAATTCTTCGCCCTGAACCCTCTTTTATGCGTTTTTTCCCTGGTACGCCGGTCGCCACGACGGGAGTTCCCGGGGAAAGCGAATTGCACCGCTCAATCAAAAACTCGAGAGCCAAAGCGTTCACCGCCACGATTGCATCGAACTTCTTCGAGGCATACTTGGTACTGAAGAATGCAGCCAGAGAATCAAGGTACTCGCTGTTCTCGATTCGATCCAGGTCCAGGTTTTCCTGGAAAATCTCGAAGGTGTTCAGGTCATGGGGCTCCAGGGCCGACCTCAGTCCCGCAAACAACCTTACACTGACCGGGAGGGAGCGGTCGAAAGGATAAATCACCAGGATGCTGTGCCGGTCCTGACTCTCGGCGAAAACCGGGCCGCTCTGAAATAGAAGCAATGCCAGCGCGAATATGACTGCCACACCATGGCGCACCGCTTGCGTAGTCACGCCCATTCTCATTCTCTCCCCCCGGGGAATGCACCCGGGCGAATATTACGTTCGTTGCCGGAAGATAAAACTGCCAATTCTACAGTGAGGAAATTCACTCCCTTTCCTTCTCTGCTCAAACACAAATACTCATAATTCTCTCTCGCCGGATGCCGCCTTCCGCCCGGCCGCCGGGTGCGAAGCGGAACATGGCGCCGCGCTGTTTGCAGTTTTTCGCAGCCGGTAGGTTGGGGTGAGCCGGTAGGTTGGGAGCCGGTAGGTTGGGGTGAGCGAAAGCGAACCCCAACACCCACGCTTGACCTTTCACCGAAGCTATAATCGCCTATGATTTGCACACTCCCACCCCAATTCCGATCCGGCGTTCCGGCGGCAACGTAACGGTGGATACTCGAATACGGTCAATCCGAAAGAAAATGTTGGGGTTCGCTCCGCTCACCCCAACCTACAGGACTACAGGACTTACCAGAGCTTGACGGTTTTCTCAAATGATCCCTTCCACCATAGAATCTACAGAACTACAGGACTGCAGGACTCATCCCAACCCGCAGAAGTTCCCGTTCCATCTGAAGAAATTGTCGCCGGCTTGAATTCGGCCGGGTCGTCCCCATACACCAGGACGCGGTGAATTCAGGGAGCGGGCAATTGCCGCCTGCCGCAGTGTCCCCACAGCCGATTCAGCAGTGAACAAATTCACACCCTTCCCCTCTCCCCCAAAGCACAGGCTCCTTTCCCGGGCGCGGAATGCTGTCGGTTGTGCGCCCAGAGCGCCGCGGAACATTGCGGCATGTTCTCTCCAGTCTTGCCACAATGGTCATGTCTTCCTGCTGTTTCAGTCCGAGAGAGTTCACCTGACCTGGAATTTTCCGGGTCGTCCCCGTGCATCCGGACGCTGTGAATTCATGGAGGAGGTAATTGCCGCATGCCGCGATGTCCTCACAGCCAATTCAGCAGTGAACAAATTCACACCCTTTTGCTTTCCTTCAAAGCAAAAAACTGTCCCTCTCCCGCACCGGATGCCGCCGGTCACATGGGCGCCCGATGTGCCGCGGAACATTGCGGCACGCCGTTTTCGAACCTCTCCAGGACGTAAACGCCTTTTTGCCCATTCCGGTTGCAGTCTGCAAAAATCGTCCCTGGCTTGGATCTTGTAAATTCCCTCTCGTGCGCCTGGGCGCCGCGACTGCATGGGCGGGCAGTTGCCGCCTGCCGCAATTTCGCGCGAAGGAGCGCCCCGAAGTGGCGCCCGTTCAATGGGATCATTCTACTAAGCAAGGGAAGGAGGTGGCCACAGAATCTTTATCTTAGTCCATGTCGCCGTGCCCAGGCAGGTATTTGATATGCAGATAATCAGCATAGGGTCTGATGTTCGTACATTCCCCGTTCCTGGGGGGAGTGTCCCGATTATCCAATCAACTTCCAATGCACTGTAACCTTAGGAGGGGAATGATGTCAAAAAAACCGTTCGATAAATCCGGGGCTCCAGAGGATATGGAACGACGGAAATTCCTTAAGAGCAGCGGAGCGGCAATTGTTTCGGGGCTGACGGTCCCGTTCATGGCTGGTTCGGAATCGGCTGCGGCGGATGGCGGGGACAGCGCCGTGGAGGCGACCGCCTTCGAGGCGAGCGTATCGAGTGACGGCTTATGGAACAAGCCGAACATCATCATCATCACGACCGACGAGGAACGATACCCGCAAAACTGGCCCGCGGGATGGGCCGATGCCAACCTGCCCAACCGCAGGCGTCTGGCGAAACACGGGTTGACCTTCACGAATGCGATCACGGCAGCGTCACCATGTTCACCCAGTCGCGCGGCGATTTACACTGGTCTCTACCCGATCGAGAACGGGGTAACCAACAACTCCGGCAGTGCAACGGGTACCGAACTTCAGCCGACGATTCCCAATATGGCCACGATGCTGGCCACTGCGGGCTACGATGTAATATACAAAGGGAAGTGGCACCTCAGCACCGACGCCAGCGGCACGCTCAACCCCAATTGCGGCAGGGACCTGGAGCTCTACGGTTTCCACGAGTGGGAACCGCCCGAAACGGGATGTACCCTGACTCCTATCCAGTACGGCGGCGGCTCGACCAATTATGACGAATGGATCGCCACCCGCGCGTCCGATTTTCTGAAGAAAAGAACCTCGTCCAAGCCCTTTGCTCTCGTCGTCAGCTTCTGTAATCCACACGATAACTGCGGCTACCCCGGCACGGGGACAGGGGGGCCGGGTTGGAATGCAAAATCCGCTAGTGTCATACCTCCTTACAAAGGAACGGCCAACTACGCCGACGTGGATCTCGACGCCTCACCCATGGACCAGATCCAACTACCCGGCAACTACGCCGAGGAAAGCTACAAGCCGGATTGCCAGGCCGCGTCCAATGCCACGTGGAGTAAAATGTTGGGACCGTTCACCAATGACTCCGACGCCCTGCATTATTGCCGTTTCTATGCCTATCTGCACATGGTAGTCGACAAGCACATCGGCACGGTGCTCGACACGCTCAAGTCCAGGCCCGCCATGTATCAAAACACCCTGGTCATCCGCATAGCCGACCACGGCGACATGGGTGCGTCCCATGGCGGCCAGCGGCAAAAGATGAGTAACGCGTACGAGGAAACGATCCACACGCCGATGGTGATTTCCAATCCGGTTCTCTTCCCGAAAGCCGTGCGGACTTCGGCGCTTGCCTCTAACATTGACTTAATGCCCACTCTCGCCACGATCTGCGGGGTCAAGAAAAAGCATATACCGACTCTGCGCGGTGTCGACCTGACCCCGATCATCAAGAATGCCGTCCGCCATCCCGACAACCCCACCAGAACGGTCCAGGACGGCGTGCTGTTCACCTATGACACAAAAGGCAATCCGCAACCGGGCTCTATCCGCTGTCTGCGCCAGGATCGCTGGAAGATAGCCCTGTATTTCGATCCGAACGGAACGCAGCCGTCTGTATACGAGCTTTACGATCTTCAGAACGATCCGCTCGAGAAGAACAACCTGGGAAATCCCAGCAACCCGAGCTACAATGGAACTCAACTTGAAATAATGAAACAGGCTCTGCAGGTGAAGATGGAGGCGACCAACACGGCCCCGGCGTAGCTCTTCGGCCTGAAACCCGGACCTCAACAGAGCGGCGGTCACGGTCACGCTGCTCGCCGCCCGACTGCGCCCGCGCGCGAAAGCGCGCAGGCGCAAGTCGCGGGCGGTGGGTCGGCGCTCCCCGCGACGACTTCAACCAGTATCTGGGCACCAGAATTGGAATATGCAATGGCGATCAACGAACCCCGCATGTCGGTTTCCACGAATTTCTCCTCGATGCCGCCGGCATTCCACGTGATGACAAAACCCACCGGGGCGGTTTGCAACCTGGCATGCCGGTATTGCTTCTATCGTTCCAGGGAAGGGCTCTATCCGGGCAGCCGTTTTCGAATGTCAAACGGACTCCTGGAGAACTACATCCGCCAGCATATCGAAGCACACCGCGCGCCGGAGGTCCTCTTTAGCTGGCAGGGCGGAGAACCCACACTGATGGGTCTCGATTTCTTCCGAAGAGCCGTCAGGCTTCAGCGAAAATACCAAAGACCCGGAACACGGATATTGAACGCGTTCCAGACCAACGGCACGCTGCTGACCGAAGAATGGTGCAAATTCTTCCACGAAAACCAGTTCCTCGTTGGAATCAGCCTGGACGGGCCACGCGACGTGCACGACGCCTGGCGCGTGGGCAAGAAGGACGCGCCGACTTTCGACCGCGTGATGGCCGGGGTCTCGCTCCTGAAGGAGCACCAGGTCGAATACAATATTCTCGCATGCGTTCATGCCGCTAATGCCGCTCGCGGACTGGAGATTTACCGGTTCTTTCGCGATGAGGCAGGCTCTTCCTTCATTCAGTTCATCCCAATCGTTGAGCGTGACGGCAAGGGAGGCGTGACAAGCTGGTCCGTTACAGGCCGGCAATATGGCGAGTTCCTCATTTCGGTCTTTGACGAATGGGTGCGAAGCGATGTGGGGCGCATGTTCGTGCAGATCTTCGACGTGGCGCTCGGGGTCTGGTTCGGCCAACCGTCCACGCTGTGCGTATTCAGTGAGACCTGCGGCAACGGCGTCGTCATCGAACACAACGGCGACATGTACTCCTGCGACCACTTCGTGGATCCTGCCCACAAGCTCGGAAACATCACCCAGACGCACCTGGCGGACCTCATCGCCTCACCCGGGCAGCGGGCGTTCGGACTGGATAAACGCGACAGGCAGCCGCGAGTCTGCCGCGAATGCCCGGTACGGTTCATCTGCAACGGCGCCTGCCCCAAGGACCGCATCGGCACGGGCACTGAGGTAGAGCCGCCCGTTAACTTTCTTTGCGAAGGCTACCGCGCCTTCTTTACCCATATCGATCCACCCATGAAGATCATGGCCGAACTTCTGCGCCGGCAACGGCCCCCTTCCGAGATAATGGCCATGGATGATCCCTTCCACGAACAAGTTGAAAAACACCTCTGACGGGAGGTGGCGGGCTTGAACCGGGTTATCGGAAAGGAGGGGGCGGCCCTTCAAAGAGGGACGTTGCATCTCCAGCGCATTTATCCGCTCTCGTGAGTTTGTGTCCTCCACGGTCTTGCACTCGAGGCGCCGCGCGAAATGCTCCAGGGAGCAGACGAGGCATTGCTATTACGTCTCCACTGCCAAGGATTGTATCAACGGCATTTAAATCCTTCGTATCGATCCGGCATGAGGTTGATTCCCACAATCCTTCGAACTGATTGCGATCAAAAAAGTCGCGATAGGCCTTAACGGTAAGGATGCACCCACCCGGAATTCTGAATCCGTAACGCGCCAGCCTGGATAGGTTCCAGCCTTTTCCACCGTCAAGATCAATACCGGCCTGGAAAGCACCTTCCCAGGATAATAAATAGTCAGCACTTGCATTTATCATTTTATAACCCCTTGCCTGGCATATTATCCTCACGACTATTCCCGGGATTCATGGAAGCCCCATTCAGGACCATGTCCACAAAAACGCCGATTTTCTCTCGAAGATCACCACGAGTATCGTTTTTTAACCATTTCAATACCGTTGTCGTGCACCGGGGAGACAACGCAAACGCGGAGTCTTTCCCGTGAAGCCGGGCCTCCTTCCCGCCAAAATCCGCCAGGCGCTCTTTCTTGTAAAACCAGGAGTTCTTATCCTATTCATAACTCTATCCGGTCATTGAAGCCAAAGCTGGGATCATCCTCTCGTTCAAGTCATGAGCAGGTCGGGGACAAGGTATTTCACCCTTGTCGACACATACCGCGGGCGGCATTAAAAGCGTGGGATCAATAATAATCCGAGGTAGCTTCAATGCTGGAGGCTTCCATAGTTGCCGATAAATCCCCATCGGGAAGAATACTGGTCGTCGACGACAATCCGGGGGTCTGCGAGATGCTCAAAGACGTGCTGGAACGCGATGGCTACGATCCGGTGGTCTGCTCCAATCCCGAGAAGGCCCTCAGCATATCCGAGACTGAGTCCTTTGGACTCGCATTCGTCGACATAAACCTTCCGGGCATCAGTGGCCTGGAGTTGGCCGCGCGGCTCAGGGCGCGGGGTTCCTGCCTTGAAGTAGTGTTCATAACCGGTTCGG
This sequence comes from Syntrophobacter sp., assembly GCA_039679945.1. GTDB lineage: Bacteria > Desulfobacterota > Syntrophobacteria > Syntrophobacterales > Syntrophobacteraceae > SbD1. Next base: position 10,356 of record JBDKTY010000134.1, read on the forward strand.
GCATGATCGAGCATGCGGTGCAGGCCATTAAGCTGGGAGCAAGCGACTTTCTAAGAAAGCCCTTCAACCTCACTGAACTGCAAATCTGTCTCCGGCGCTATGAAGAGAGAAATTTTCTCAAAGAGCAGATCCAGTTGGCCGAAAAGCGCTATTTCGATCTGGTCCAGGGTCTCCCGCTGCTTGTTTTCGTACTGCGCAGAGACCTGCGGATAGATTTTATAAACCATGCCTGCCTCTCTATACTGGGTTACGCTCCCGAAGAAGTATGCCACGTCCCGAACTGGTTTCCCGAACATATCCATCTCGCGGATCGGTCCCGTGTCCTGCAGTGTTTCCAGTCCATGTTCGAGTCCGGTGGACCGGCGTTTTCAACCGATTGCCGCCTGATCCATAAAAAAGGTCGCCTTATCTACACGATCATCAAGTCCATCTCTTCGACCAGGTGCCTGGTTGACTCCGGAGTGGAGTGCGTGGAGGGCGCGATTGTGGACATAACGGATCGTGTTTTCCTGGAAAAAGCCGTGGTCCAGAAGGAGAAGCTCAGGACCCTGGGGGCGATTTCCGCCGAAGTCGCTCATGAGATTCGAAATCCTCTGGTCGCCATCGGCGGATTTGCCCGGCGTCTGCAAAAAAAGGGCATGAACCAACCAGAGCTTGAAATCATCCTGAACGAATCCGGGCGGCTCGAAAAGATGCTGGGTAGAATCAGGAATTATCTCCAGCCGATGGAATGCCAAATCGAACAGTGTTCGATCAATTCCATCGTGGAAAGCAGCATCGATCTGCTATCGCCCGAAATCGAGCAAAGGCGGATCGACTGCCAACTCCACCTTGCCCCCGATATGGCGATGGCTTATGTGGATCGGGAAATACTCGGACAAGTGTGCATAAACCTGGTCCGCAATGCCGTAGAGGCCCTGGGCCAGGACGGAGTGCTGAAAATACGAACGCTGGAAGGCGACCAGAGCTTCCATATTGAGTTCAGAAACAAGAGTACGAGGCCAGCTCCCAAGTCCCCCGAGAACCTGTTTCTTCCATTCGAGGAAGGCGGACAAAGCGTCGGGCTTCCGCTCTGCCAGAGGCTGCTCAAGACAATGGAAGGCACCCTCTCCTACTCCGCGGAACAGGAAGAGATCGTGTTCACGGTCTCACTGCCGAAGATGACGAATCTGACCCAGCCCGGCCATATCCATTCTCAGACTGGGCCAGGTCCGTGAGAATCCTTCCAATCGACTGAGCGCCCACGCCCTTCTTCATCGCCGCATGCGGTCCGTGCAGATTGATCTTGAACGCAGTACCGTATCCTATCCCAAACCGGAGTAAAGCGGATGATGCATATCAGCTTGAAGCCATTATGCTATCGATATATCTAACAATCTCTTCTTTATGCAGGGAGACGTAACGGCAGCTCGGGCTTGCTCCGCACTTGCGGCACGAGATATCATAAGCAGAGTTCAGCGTACCGCATTCCGGGCATGAGAAATGCTCAATCATTTGTTCGTACCATTTTTCATACCCGATTTGCGCGATCAGTTCGTGAGACCGCCACAGCTCGATTCGATGCGGCTTCTGGGCTTGAAACTCCACCAACTCAGCACAAGGATATTCCGTGCATTCACCGCAGAACTCCAGGCCTTTTTCAGCCGCGCACTTTGCCATTTTGCAGTTTTCCTGACAATAGAAGCATCGTTTTTCCGACCGGCAGCCATGGCATTCCAACTCCCCCACCGGACGCCGCTGACGTCCCGCCAGAGTTTGAAGCCTTTCCGGATCTTCCTTTGTCGCGATATACATGGTACACGCGGGACAAAACAATCCGCATACGGCAGCCAATCGTTTATCGGGAGCAGAGACCCCTTCGCGCTTGTTCATAGTTTTGCATCTCCCTTTTCACCTGTCCTGGATTGGAACACAACCCTTTCTCGCCCCCAGTAGCCTGGAATTATCGAGAGTTTCCCTGATCACCGGGATCATGTCAACAAATAGGACCCAACGACAGCACTGTTAACACACTACGGCTTGACCGCGTCCCGGAGCGTGCGGTATATTCCGTACCGGTCGGCAGTTCACCAAGGCGTCGCCGCCCCGCGAGGGGTGCTAAACCTGCCTCCATCCCCATATTCGACCGGACACCTTATCCGTGCCGAGTCGGAAGACGGCGACCACCGACACTATCCCACCCCGGATCGGCACACCTCGCGAGGATAAGCGATGTCCAGAACACTTTTGCCTTTTCATTCGGACGACATTTCCGCCCTGGCACGGTCCCTCAAGAGCCAGCTCGCCAATTGCGAATCTCAACCCAGCCATCTCGAACTCCTGAACATGCTGTCGAGAGCCAACGGCTACCGGAATTTTCAGCATTATCGGGCACAACTTACCGCCCGGGAACTGCTGGAGAACCGCCCGCCCGCGCCCGAACCCAAGCCTGCCGATTTCGTCCGCGTAAAGCGCCTGCTGCGGATGTTCGACCCGGAGGCAAAGCTCGCGCGCTGGCCATCGAAGCGTAGCGAGCAGGAACTCTGCCTCTGGGTTATCTGGTCGAAACTGCCTGCCCGGCAGGTTCTCACGGAAAAAGAGATCAACCTGCTGCTGAATGACAATCACCTTTTCGGCGACCATCCCCTGCTGCGGAGGTGGCTCTGCGACTACGGCATGGTGAACAGGACCAGGGACGGCCGCGAATACCACCGGGTCGAGAAACGCCCTCCCGCCGATGCGCTTGAACTGATCAGCCAGCTTCGGTCGGCCCAAGCGGGATAGGTTCGGAAAGACTTCAAAGCAAAGACCGATGATGTGTGAGCAGAAGGGGCGCCACCCCGGGGCAAGGTCCTGGAGTGGTGCCCCAAAACGCGCGGGATTACCGTGAGGGTGGGGAGAAATCAGCCAATAAGGTGAGCTGCATCAGAGCGACTCCTCATCAATGATCGTTTTTACCGCTTTACGCGCCGTTTCATTGACCACGAGATGGAACACATCAGGTCGGGCGTAGTGTCCGGCTGCGTCGAAATCCAGTTTGGCCCGAGTGACGTCGGCAAGGTCGATATCCGCTGTCAGTAATGTTTCTTCATCGAACACGGGACCCGCCAACACCTGCCCCAGCGGTCCAACGATCGCCGCGCCGCCGCGCATCAGCACGTCATCGGGACTGGTCTCCATCCCGCAGGGATAATCATCCGGAAAATCACGGCGCCGCATAACCTGACAGCTCGTCAGGACAAAGCATCTTCCCTCCATGGCGATATGGCGCATGCTGGGGAGCCATGAGTCGCGGTCATCAGCCGTTGGAGCGCAATAGACCGTAACGCCCTTGCTGTACATAGCCATGCGCAGCATCGGCATGTAATTCTCCCAGCAGATAACCGCGCCGAGTCGTCCAACAGGGGTGTCGATAACCGGTATGGTGGAACCGTCGCCAAAGCCCCACACCAGACGTTCGGAGGCCGTGGGCATGAGCTTTCGGTGTTTGCCCAGGAGGCTTCCGTTGCTCCCGATGAACAGCGCCGTACAATATAGAGTGCCAAGGTCCCGCTCGATCACCCCGATGACCATGTGAAGATTGGCCTGTCCGGCGGCTTCGCAGAGCTTGTCAGTTTCCACTCCTGGTACGGGTATGGCACTGTCGAAATACCGCCGAAACATCTCACGACCTTCCGGCGCGCGGACCCCTACCAGCGAGCCGAAACCGAGACCCTTGGGATATGCGGATATAAAAGCTTCCGGGAACACCACAAGCTGGCATCCTTGAGTTCCTGCCTTCTCTACCCATTTTATGGCCTTGTCGACACTCGCCTCAATATCAAATGGAATGGCGCCGATTTGAGCGACACCAACCCTGATTGTCATATTCGCCTCCCTCGATTGAAGATTTCACTTGGTTATATTCCCAGATAGACCCGCCGCACCGCCGGATCAGTTTGCAGCGATCCGGCAGTACCGCTAAGCGCGATAGTACCGTTTTCCAGGACATAGCCCCGGTTTGCCACCGAAAGGGCCATTATCGCATTTTGCTCGACAAGCAGAACGGCCACGCCGATCTCGTTGATCCCGCGAATTGACTCGTGCACTTCTTCCACCACGATTGGAGCCAACCCGAGGCTGGGCTCATCGAGGAGGAGCAGTTTCGGCTTACCCATGAGCGCCCGGCCAATCGCAACCATTTGCTGTTCTCCGCCCGACAGGCTGCCGGCCCTTTGCGCGCTTCTTTCCGCAAGGCGCGGGAACATCGTGTAAATACGGTCGAGGCTGTCATCGATATCGGGATCACCCCGGCGGGAATAGGAACCGATCAGCAGGTTGTCCCGCACGGACATGTGAGTAAAAACGTGCCGTCCCTCGGGGACATGGCCGATGCCCAGCGAGGGGATGCGATGCGGTGGCATTCCGATGAGTTCTATTCCATTGTATTTGATCTCGCCACGAACCTTGGGCATCAGCCCGGATATCGCCCTCAGTAATGAGGTCTTCCCCGCGGTATTGGCGCCCAGTATGGTCACAGTCTCACCATGATCCACATCGATGCTGAGTCCATTGAGAACATCTGGACCGACATAGCCCGCATAAAGATCTTGGATCTCAAGCAGCATGGCACGCCCTGTCCGCAAGCCCCTCGCCATATGTTGCACCGTGACCGAGATAAGCTTCAATTACAGCCTGATCATTAGTTATTTTCCGGGGAGGCCCTTCCGCTATCAACTGGCCGAAGTTCAGCACCAGGATGCGGTCACAAAGCGACATAATCGCCCGCATGTGGTGCTCGACTATCAGCAACGTCAGCCCTTCGTCGCGGAGTTCGCGGATGATTTGCATGACCTCATCCATTTCCGAAGGCGTTAACGCCGCCATAACCTCGTCCAGCAGAAGGACTTTCGGTTGCGTGGCCAAAGCCCTGGCCATTTCGACCAGGGCTTTCTGAGGAAAAGTCAGGTCGGCTACATCGCGAGTGGCTATCCTGGAGAGCCCCAACCTGTCCAGAATCCCCAAGGCCTCGTTTTTAGCGCTTCGAAGATCTCGGCGAAGAAGCATGGCCGTAAGAACATTTTCGAGCACCGTCATATCGGGAAACAGGGCCGTATTCTGAAAAGTTTTGGTCATACCGAAGCTGGCTATGCGGTGTGGACGCATTCCCGAGACCGTGCGCCCGGAAAGGACGACTCTTCCGGCCCTCAGCGACTGCAGGCCGACAAGTGAGCTGAAAAGGGTTGTCTTTCCGGCCCCGTTGGGGCCAATCAATCCGATTATTTCTCCCTCTCCCGCCATGAAAGAGACGTTATCCAAAGCGTGAACACCGCCAAAACGGACGGTCAAGCCCTCGGCGACAAGAAGCGGGGCAAACATGTCAGTGACTCCTTCTAAAATGAATGCGTTGCATCAGGCCGGGCCATGTTGCAACGATGCCTTGTGGTTGTATTAAAATCGCAACGATGAGAATCAGGCCAAAAACCAATTGAGCAACTCCAGCCGCCGAGGACGACAAAAAAGCCGTGGAGATCTCTTCCAGCGGGATCAGAAATAGCGCGCCGATCACCGGACCGGACAGTGTGCCAATCCCGCCAATAATCGCTATCATTGCCATGCGTATAGAGATGCCGCTCATGTGGAAAATTGAATCCGGATCAAAGAAGAATGTAAACTGGGCAAACACAGTTCCGCAACATGCCGTGAGACCGGCGGAAATCATCGCTGACCAAAGCTTTACGCGAAACGTATCTATCCCCGACACCTCTGCCGCATCCTCGTTTTCCCGAATCGCGCGCAGCCGATACCCCATCTTCCCCCTGGACATGAAGTAAAAGACAGAACAAATCGCGACCAAAACCGTGAGGATGACCCAATAATAGGCAGCCGTTGACCGGAACTGGAACAGCAGGGGATTGGAGCCGCCGAAAGGGATTGTCAAGCCCACCGGGCCGCCGGTCAGGCTGACCCAGCTATTGGCGATAACCCGCATAACCTCCGCGAAGGCCAGCGTTGCCAGAGCGAAATAGTGGCCTTTCAGAGAAAAGGTAGGCACGCTCAACAGTCCAGCCGCAAGGATCGCCAGGAGCGCTCCCGCAACCATTCCAACCCATGGGGAGAGCGAGTATTGCAGATATAGAATGGTCGAAGTGTATGCACCGATGCCGAAAAAAGCCGCGTGTCCCAGCGAGATCTGGCTGGCAAGCCCACCGACTATATTCCAGGCTTGCGCCACCGCGGCAAAAAGCAACGCGGTGGCTGCCACCCGCAAAGCATTGCCTCTGGGGTTGAGGACCAATGGCAGGCATGCAGCCATGGCTATCAGCGACAGTGTCGGCAGGTATCGATAGACGATGCGCATATTATGCCCCTTTCAGCAAGCCCTGTGGCCGAAAGGCCAGAACACCGATAAAGATGATGAACAGCACGAGATTCTGCAGACTTATAGGAAAGAATAGCGCTGAAAATGACTGAATGATTCCCACCGCCAGCCCCCCGGCCAGAGCACCCAGGATGCTCCCCAGCCCACCAAGCACTACCACCGTGAACATCAGGACGACAAACTGACCTCCAACTGTTGGACTCACTGTTATGTACGGCAGGATCACCCCGCCCCCGAAAGCTGTCAGGCCGACACCCAGTCCAAAAGCAATCCGGTAGGTCCGTTTGGAGTCCACGCCGGACAGAATCGCCGCCATTGGGTCCTGGGCAACCGCGCGGATTCCCCTCCCGATCCAACTGCGTTCAAGAAAGAGCCACAGGGCCAGGTTGACAACCAGGGTGGCGCCGAAAGCGTACAGATAAGGAGCGCTGACAAACAGCCCCGCCAGACGAAAGCTTTCGACCTGATAAGGGACGTTGACCGAGCGAAAACCGGAGCCGAAGATCACCAGGGCTGCGTTTTCAAGCACGATGAGCAGACCGACCGTCAGGAAAATCTGCGCGGTCGGGCTGGCTTTCATGACCCGGTCAAGCAGGTGCCTCTGGACCGCATACCCGAGCAGGAAGACCACGGCAAAAGAAAGCGGTGCGGCCAGTATGGGGTCCAGTCCAAGATAGTGCCAGGCGAACCAGGCAACGTACATCCCAACCATAAGGAACTCGGCATGCGCAAAGTTCACTAGGCCCAGGACGCCGAAGACCAGGGACAAGCCGGTGGCAATAATACCGTAGACGCCTCCGATAAGGATTCCGTCAATTAGAGACTGTATGAAAGACATTTTGCCGTTATCCTTCTATCAGCGCCCGCTTTTCGCATGCCAGACGGCGGCGGCCCTGGCTACTTCTTTTGGATATACAGTCACCGGTTCTTCACCCTGCCACTGCACCATGATTGGAAAAGCTCTGGTGTTCAATCCCGCTTCGTTGAAACGGACGCACCCTCCCGGCACACAACGCGCGAACCCGTCACAATCATCAGTCGAGGCAAGCGCATCGCGAACCTTTTCCGGGTCCTTCGATCCGGCCTTTTCCACGGCTTTTGCCAGGACAGCAAGGCTGGCCGCATGCATGAGTGCCTCGTGCGTCATGAAAGAACCATATTTGTCCTTGAACCGGCTCGCCAGATCAGGGTACAGATCGTGGTTGGACGAGGCCACCGACAAGACATTTTGGGCAAGGTCCCCCAGACCTTTTCTGAAATCCGGGATGATGTACCCCGCGGCCCCGCCGATAACCGGGATGTCCATTTGTTGCTGGCGCATCGTACGGATGATCAACAGTGAGTCATTCAGGTACGACACGGGAAAAACTATTTTGGCTTCCGATGTACGGACCTTATTCACCAGGGATGAAACATCAGTGATTCCCAGGGGATAGGCCTCGTCCACAACCACCTTTATCCCGGCCTCCACCGCCGCCTCGCGCAGGCCCTTTGCCTGCGCCGTGCCGTATGCGGTGTCCTCGTAGAGAATTGCAATTTTGTCTATCGCCTCCCCTCCCGCCTTGCCCAGTTCGATGGCGTACTTCAATTGCGCCTGGCCGAAGGCCGTACCCTTGGGAGATACCTGGAAGACGTAGCGGTAGCCACGCTCGGTGATCTGGTCCGCGAAGGCAAAGGTCACGATGGGAACCCCCGCGCGCTCGGTCACCTCCGAGACGCCAAGAGTAGTAGAGGAAACGAATGTCCCGACAATACCGACCACTTTATTCTGGGAAATCAAACGTTGCGTGGCCGCCGCGGCCGTGTTCGGCGTGGGAACGTCGGCGACGACGAGCTTTATTCTGGCCCCGCCCAGCGATTTGATTCCTCCCTGAGCGTTGATGGTTTCGGCCACCAATTCACTGCCGTGCATGGCATTGATGCCGAATTGGGCATTAGGACCGGAAAGGGGTTGAACGATGCCGATAGTAACTTCGTTATCCGCTCCGAATGCGGGATGAATGCAAACAAGTAGAAAAGTGGCGAGAATACCAGCGATTATGTTGAGTTTGGAAGCCTTCAGAGCATACATGCCAATCGTCTCCTTCATACAGGCAGCGGCTGCCAACGAAAAACCGCTATCCAGGAATTATTTTTTCGACCACCAGGATCATTCACAGGTCATATATTGAGTTCTATTCGGCAATAGATATGCCAATGCTGTGTGGGCAGGCCTTTCCCGCGATATCTGCTAAGAACTGATGCTCCAAATGAAACATTTTTGTTAAAGAATACATTTATGCCTTTATGGATTGTACATGTTTGTGTGCCCGATGTTACAGATATCCGTTTTCTATGTGCTTTCCGGCTAATAGGAAAGTAAATGAGGAAATTGCTCCGAGCCCTTAGCCTCCCTCCGGATGCGGGAAGATTTTGCCAGGGAAAGGATGTTTTCGCGGGAAAAACGACGGCATCGGTGCTTTCCCGAGGAAGCGGTCCAGCGGCGGTAAAGGCGCTGATCGCTTACCGACCTTCAAGTCTCGGCAGGGGCATGCGAAGTGCGGGATGCGCTGATAGCCGCAGGTCATCAATGATCAAAGTTGAACTTGCCGAAGGCCAAACTCCGGATGTTGACTTTTACGTCAATATTAGTCAACATGACCATATCTGAATGACTGGAGGGGGCGATGAATCAGAAATCCATAAATGTCGCGGAAGCAAAGAAACATCTGTCGGAACTTCTGGGGCGCGTTGCCTATGGGGGTGAGCAGATCGTCATCACCAAGCGAGGGAAGCCCTTGGCCAGATTGGTCCCGGCAACCATGGAATCCCAACATCTTGCCGAGGCAAAGGGATGGCTGGATGATGATGATGATTTCTTCGAGCTTGTCGAACAGATGGTCGAAGACCGAAACACACATATCCCGCGAGTTCTTCGGAGACAGGAGGATGAGTGAGATTTCTCCTGGACACCAATATACTTAGCGAACTGTTGAAGAAGCGTCCCAATCCCCACATGATAGCGCGTCTGAGAGCAGTACCGTCCGAGTCCCTGTTCACCTCGTGTATTTGCGTTATGGAACTGCGTTTTGGCTGTGCGCTACGTGGAGATTCCGAGTATTTTTGGGAAAGAATCACCTCGGAGATACTGTCGCGGATAAACATCCTGCCGGTAGACCATCCGGAGGCTGTGATCGCCGGAGATCTGCTTGCTTCCTTTAAAAAGGCCGGCCAAATCATCGGGACGGAGGATATCCTCATTGCCTCCACCGCTTTAAGCCATAAGTGCATAATTGTAACTGCAAATGTCCGTCATTTTTCAAGGGTAGAGACCCTGAAAATCGAGAATTGGCTGGCCCCCCTCTGATTATCCCCCTGAGCGGCGCCTCCCCTCTGCAACGGATAGGCCGGGAACACGGCAATGGGACAGCTTATTCTCAGGCCCCGCGGGCCTGCATGTGCTTTTGATAGAGAATCAGGTTCCTGAAGTCGCGGGTAACATCGAGGCTCATTTTGAGGGCTGCGATGTATGGGCTCGTGGAGGCGTCTTCACCGTTGATCGTTTCGATGACGATGCGGCGCATCGGCTGAAATCTTCTTTTGAGCAGGTGATGAAGCAGGCCCAGGTAGGATTGCAGCCCCGGATCGTTTTCAGCCACATGAAAGATGAGGGTTTTCGCGCCGCGCCTCGATTCCATGACCAGCTTCACGCCATGGTAAACGAGATGGGTCCCCGGCACCCGGCGGGGGAGCTTTCCTTTCAGCGTGTCCAGCCGTATGCCGCAAACGGATGCAGGATCGGTCGCGCAAATCCAGTAGATGGAATCTGCCGGGAATTTCCCTTGGAGCATGCGGAAAGCCTCGCGGGAAATAAACTGCGGGCCGGGCACTCCCTCGAAGAAATACCCGGTCAAGACCTCCCCCGAAAGCTCCATCAACCGCAGCGCCCTGAAGATCTTGCCCCAACCGAACGCAGGCAGTTCGTTCTGCAAAAGCTCACGAAACAGTATACCGTAGCGATCCAGTAGCAGCCGCGCCCGTTCCTTCTCGCGCTCGATCCTTTCCAGGTACTCCCCTTCGTGCTTCGGCCACCTGATACGCATCCAGTTCCCGGCCATCGGTAGAGAACCCTTCCACATGGAAAAGGCGACTCTTTTGCCGTGTCGGCGTCTGCCGCTGCTTCTTGCCGCGAATGCCGTCGGGTCCGACACCTTGAAGCTGTTTTCAATACCATGGCGAAGGGACGCGAATGTATCGTTGGTGAGCTTTCCGAGCCAGACTCTCTTCCAAAGGATCTCGGCGAGCCCCGCCGGGCTGATTTCGGATAAACCCATGAGACTCGAAAAACTGTAGCGCGCCGCGGGATCGGGAAAGAGGCGGTCGAAATCCGCATCATCCACGACTCCCCGGGATTCACTCCGCATTCCATGGAGGGGGCGCTCACCGGTCGCCGACTCTAAATCATAATCCCCTGCCCGGTCGGGCCGAAAAGCCCTTACCGCCTTCTCCCCCTTCGAGGAAGACGGAATCAGGCGCAGCAGTGGCCTCCCGGAATCCCGCCCTTTTTCGGACCGTCGGGCGGCCCTGGCCGACGGCGAGATCCCATGGCGCCCGGCGGGTACTTCCATGTCCTCGTTTACCCGCTCAGGCTCCTCATCACTCGTGCCCTCTTCCCGCAAAAGATCCAGGTCCGGTTCGAAGGTGAAAGCCACCCGCCTGCCGGCCATTCCAAACCAGAGGAGATCGCTTTGCTGCATGATGGAGTCAAGCCAGGAAAGATCATAAGGTCTGAGGCGCGCCGGAAAAATCTCCGTCTCCCAAAGTTCCGCGGGTGCGGGGTAGGATACGAGCTGTTCGATCCTCCGGAACAGTCCATCCGGACCGGCTTCGGGTTCCGGAGTAATAAGACCCTGCCAGTGGGCCAGAAAGGGCTGCAACCACTCGATACCCCGTGCTGCAAAAGATGGGATGGCCGCCGCCCGTGAAAGCCGGAGCATCACTTCATAGTTTTGACTGTCGCAGATGCTGTCCCGATCATCCGTATCCAGAAGTCGTCCCGCGACGAGCCGATCCGCATCGATCAACGCCTCCACGGCCCCCGCCAGTCGCTCGTCGTCAAGGCCAAGCGTGGCCCGCGCGAACTCCATGCTCCGGGGCGCGTAGAACTGGAGCCATTCCGACAGAAGTGTCGTGAAAACCTCGTCCCGGTCCTCGCCGGACGGCTCGGAGTCCTCAAGCCTGGAAAGCAGTTCCTCCAATTGGGAAGCGGGGATGGTCTCTCCTGAATCCAGCGTGGAGACGGCGAGGGAATCCATGTCCCAGCTCAGGCACAGACTCGCGCGCGGAAGGTTTTCAAGCGCGACAACCAGAGGCTCCACCGCGCTTGGCGGAGATATCCGCACCAACCTGGCGGAGATGGATGCCAGCAGGGTTTCAGGGTCGATGTCATGGTCACGCCGCATGGCGCCGAGCAGCTTGTCCCATTCGGATTCAGGCAGGAGGAGCCGCTCCTTTACCCATTCAACAAGGTCCAAGGCACCATCCGGCGAATAGCCCGGACTCAGGCGCTGGCGCTTCAGTTCAAAGTTCTCCGCCAATGCTCGGGAGATCACCGGGCGCAGTTCCGGAACGGATACGACCTCATGCAAGAGATCGGCCCGGAGCCTGGAACCCCTGCCCGTCTTTAACTGATCGTCCATGTACATGTATTGATTGATCTGGCGCCAGGTAATGGACTGCGCCATGGGACTCGGGTGGCTGGTATGGGTTTCCGACCAGGCAATAATGCCCGTTTCCAACTCGGCAAGAACCGTGGCGAGCCCCTCGATATCGAGATCATCTCTAAGGCAGGTACGCCATGCCTCCAGAAGGATAGGAAAGTCCTCATACTGGAGCACGGATTCCAGCAGTCTTTGAGAACGAAGCCGGCTCATCCAGAGCGGCATGCGCTCATTCGGTTGGCGGCGTGTCAGGAGCAGCGCGCGACCCGCGCATTCGCGAAACCTTGCCCCGAAAAAACCGGAGCCCTCGAGTTTTTTCCTTATCAGACCGGAAAAGTTGGCGCTGCTAACCAGGGAAAGGATTTCTTCACCGCCCGCTTCATGGGGAAGTTGTAGCATGATGCAGTCATTTCCCGGAAAAAGTTCGGGCCTGTACCCATGGCGGTCTTCCCAGGCGGCCTCGAGCGCCATGGCGAATGGCCGGTTTATGCGGCCTCCCCAGACGGTATGGAGCACAATCTGGTTGCCGGGATACCCTCCGGGCCCCGAGCCGGTTTGCTCCACCAGCAGATGGCGCCGGTGCGGAAGAGGGCGCCCGGTCGCCTCCCTCTGTCTCATCAGGAACGTAATGAGCCGTTCCACCGCGGCATGGTCAAGACTTCGAAGAGTGGACCATAAATCGCGAGGATTCCAAGGAGAGGCGGTTGCTCCTTCCTCGACGGGGGAGAGGGGTTGAGGAAGGCGGTTCGGCTCCGCCGATCGAGATCGAAGCAACTCCATAAACCCCTCGACCGCACCGGCGCCCGGAAGAGGCGCTTTCCGGAATAAGTCCTTCACCTCCGGATCGCCCAGCAGTTCCTCGGCCGCTTCCAGGAAATGCCCGATACGCCGGGAAAAATGGGAATCGCGCAGGTTTTCCTCGGCTCTCCAGAACGGGGGAACCGAGGCTCCTCCGTGCGCCGGAGTGACGAGGACGTCATTATGAGTGATCCGGTCGATCTTCCAGTTCTGAGTGCCGAGGGTAAACACCTGGCCGATTTGAGCTTCCCAGACAAACTCTTCGTCCAGTTCTCCGATCCGCGATCCGCTCTCCTTGTGGCGCAAATGAAAGTAGCCCCGGTCCGGAATGGTACCGCCGGAAAAATAGACCGCCTGCAGTGAACCCTTCCTCGCCGTCGCAGTGTTTTCGAGCCTGTCGACGGCTATTCGAGGTTTCAACTCACGCAGCCTGCCGCCGGCGTATCGGCCGGCCAGCATCTCGATAACGAGATCGAACTGCCGGCGGCTGAGTGTGTGGTAGGGATAGCTGGTTCTCAACCGGGCATGAAGCTCATCAAGGTTCCACGTTTCGACTCCGGTCATGGAGACGATGATTTGGGCCAGCACATCCAGTGGCGAGATGACCGGATGCACGGCTTCGATGTCCTGATCGAGCACGCCCCCGGCCAGTACGACAGTATGTAAGATGTCATGGGAGTCGGTGGGCAGGAGAGTCCCGCGACTCACTTCCCCTACCCCGTGCCCTGCCCGGCCGATCCGCTGGATGGCGGAAGAGAGCGATGGCGGCGCCTGGAGCAAGACAACCTCATCCAGTGCTCCGATGTCTATCCCCAGTTCCAGCGAGTTCGTGGCGACAATGGCGCGCAGTTCCCCTGCCTTGAGTTTCTTTTCCACCTCGGTGCGGATTTCGCGGGCGAGCGAGCCATGGTGGGCATAAGCCACCGGAGCCGGTTCACCGTCGTTAATCAGATGCGTGAGCTTTTCACACAAACGCCTGCTGTTGGCGAAAACCAGGGTCGATCGGTTTCTTGCGATTATCCCTTTGATTTCATCCACGAAAGGCCGCCAGAAGGAGTCCCGGTCATTCCAGTCGGCGGCGGATTCCGGGAACCGGACAGTGAGCCTGTAGTCCTTCTTTCGGGAGGAAGAAATGATGCGGACCGGTCTGGCCGCGTACACGGGAGCGCGCGGATCGCCCTCCATCCTGTAGCCGCCGATGAAGGCGGCTACAGTTTCCAGCGGGCGGACGGTAGCCGACAGGGCGATGCGCTGGAACTCACCGGATAGCTGCGCCAGCCTGTCCACCCCGGTGATGAGATGCACGCCGCGCTTGCTGGCCACAACCGCATGAATTTCATCCAGAATCACGGTCCGGATATTCGTCAGCATGGACCGGCCACCGAGTGAACTCAAAAGGAGGTTGAGACTCTCCGGTGTGGTTATCAGGATTTCCGGGGGCTCGCGCAGCATGCGGCGCCGCTCGGACTGGGGCGTGTCGCCGCTTCTTACGGCGACCCCAATGGAAGGGATCCGTATTCCCGCGCGCGCAAAGACTGCCTTGAGCTGGGAGAGAGGCCTCGTCAGGTTTTTGCGGATGTCGTTGTTGAGTGCCTTGAGCGGTGAAATATAGAGCACACTGGTTCTTCCCAGCGCCCATTTTCCCGTGATCAGCCCGTTAATGGCCCACAGGAAGGCGGCCATCGTCTTTCCACTTCCGGTCGGAGCGGTCAGGAGGACATGTTCTCCCGCCGCGATTCTTGGCCAGGCGAGCGACTGCAGATCCGTGGGCGTACCGACGGAATCGGCGAACCAACTCGCCACCAGCGGGTGGAAATGATTCAGGGCTGATTGTTTCTTGTCCATACGCTACAAATAACGATCCTGATGAAGGTCCGTACATTTGTTAACCGGGATTGCCGGGTCACGAGGCCATTCCAGCCATATCCAAACTAACTTAAGTTAACCACCGTATCAACGGCACGATCAAAACTACCGCAAATCCTTTTGTAGCCAGAGAATCAGCCCCATTGGCATATCACTTGCTTCGTCGGTACAAGCGCCATGATAGTACGGCTCGACGGGCTTTACTATTCTTAAAGAAACGTTTTGGGCAAAGTCCAATCCAGGTGCGGTTCGAATGCATGTCTGGCCTGTGCTGATCAAGCATTATCCCGGTTAGCAGTGATCAAGAACCCTTAGTTGGAATTGAGGACATTCGTATGCGTTCAATAATTTGCCTATGGGCGATGCTCCTATCTCTGATACCAGTTATATCGCATGCAACAAATCAGAATGATTCTCCAACTCAGGAAGTATACGTCAAGTCAGGATTGGCAAAGCAAATTGAACAGCTTCCATCTCTGATCCAGACCATTTTTAACCGGTCCGTCGAGGAGGATGACCAGGATCAAAAGCTGCCCAAGCAGGTAAAATCCGCTATGATGGCCGCTATACAGGAGGCATTCGCGCCACGGAGAGTGAAGGAAATCGTGCTCGCGGAAATGGCTGAAAAACTCACGCCTCAAGACACCGGAGCCCTCCTGAGGTGGTTCGATTCACCGGTTGGCGAAAAATGTACCCAACTGGAGGAAATTGCAGCCACTCCGGAGTCGCAGGCCGACATGCGGCAGTATGCCGCCCGTTTGCAGGATTCCCCCCCGACGGCTGAGCGCATGAAGTTACTGCGAGAGTTGGATTCCGCGCTGAAGGAAACCGAGAACGCCATAGAGATGGCAATCCAGGCTCAGGTCGCGGTTACCCTGGCCTTGATGGCAACGTTGCCAAAAGAGCAGCAGAAGCCGCTCGAAGAGGTTTCACGCGAACTGGAGAGATTGAAGCCGATTCTCGATTCGACCGTGAGATCCCAAGTCGTCATGCAACTCCTGTACACCTACAGGAGTCTTACAGATGCTGAAATCAGACAGTACATTGAATTCGCCGGGTCGCCCACCGGTTCGCGGTTTAATACGCTCGTCATCACCGCACTTCGAAAGGCGCTATTGGAAGGCGCGGCCAAGTGGGGGAATATTATCGGGAATACAATAAAGGAATTGAATGGTAATTCCGAGGTCTAGTTTTGTAAGCCGCCAGGAGCGAAAGCAGATGCGTCTTGCGCCCCTTTTCAATTACATCGCTCATTGTTCCTGTAATTCATCGAGGCGATGATCAATACGAAGTGGCCATTGCGGCCTCTTGACCCAGGCAGCCTCCGTAACCCTCCCAGCGAACCCCCAGTCATGCTCGGGATCATTTCACGGTTTTGGGAAATTAACGGCGCCCCGAGGCCCGAGAAGCAGTAAAGAGGCGCATCCGAGTATCCGCACTATTGAATTGACACTGCCAGTGGATTGTGGAATTGTCCCGTCCTTGGGGTCATGAGGTAATTCAGGAAGATTCCTCGGGCAGAGCCTTGTCCAAAAAATGAGAATTCAGTATCTATTGCCCAGGCTTGACGCATCTTTTCGGTTAACGGAGCGGGGTAAACGTTTGTCATGGGGCTAAGGGCGAAAAGCGCAATGAGCGGCCTTGTTCGAGTCAAGGACTGCATAGAAGGCATAGAGTTCAAACAGATAGAACCTTCATTAAAGGCGCTGGCTATCCTCCTGGGATTGTTTTCGCTCTTTCACGTGCCCGAACTCACCAATTTTACGCTCTCGATTGACGATGAATACGCCGCGTTTCGGGATCAACCAGAGGTGTGGATCACTCAGGGCCGCTGGGTGGCTTATCTGTTCGAGCGCTTCGTGATGCCGATGCCTGTTGTCCCGTTTCTTCCCCTTGCGCTTTTCGGTTTCTTCTGTTCGATCGGCTATCTCTTTTTCCTGCGGGCAATTGGTGAGCGGTACGCAACTCCCTTGTCATTCGCCTTTTTTCCACTTTTTTCCTCTTTCCCGATATGGGCTCATCTCACGGCTTTCCAGAGCAACACTCCATCAGCCGCGCTTGGTGTTCTGCTTAGTTGCGCGGCGGCCAGTCTCTATCGAAAGGAACGAGAGCAACCGGAGAGTATCGGCCGAGGGTTTTCCCTGATCACGCATATCGCGTTGATCGGTTTTCTTGGGGCTGCCGCCACTGCCTGCTACCAATCCTTTATCCTGTTTCTTGGCGTCGCGCTTCTCGCCTCGCTTATTTCGATGCACCTCTCAAACAGACCCGCGCGCCTCCTGCTAAAAGACTTCCTGCTGGTACTCGCAATTCTCGCAATATCTATAATACTCTACATGTTGATCCTGAAATTCTGCCTGTTCATCACCAATGTCAAAGTCGAGTACATTCAAGGTTTCCTGAGGCCTGAGATCCTTTTTAATCGACCAGGGCGAGTCTTATCCGATTTGTTCAGGAAACTGGGCAACGTTTATTTTGGACACAGCACTGTTTATGGAATCAATGCACGCAGCTTCGCCGTTATATTCTTCCTGGCAGCCGCCGGCATTGTAAACCGCGCGTATTCCGTTGCCGGACTCAGAGGCGTTTTTTGGGCGATATTATCCATTCTGGCCCTCATGTTCGTACCGTTTGGCATCAATTTGATGAGTGGCGGAATTATGCCGCTGCGATCCCTGGTCGCTGTGCCCGTGGCATTCGCCGGTCTTGGGCTGCTGGGGTTCAAATATGCGCCGGCCTGCCTGTCGCGCGTTGGCATATTAGCGTTGTTACTGGCCTATTTTGCAATTTTTCAAATATCGAGCGGATTCAATGCTGCTCGCCAGCTCGTGCAGGTGCACGACCATGAAATGGCTGGTGCTATCTCGGAGCGCATTGCACAGGTCGTAGGCCATGCAAACCCC
>JBDKTY010000135.1:0-16546 GCA_039679945.1 Syntrophobacter sp.
GCCAACATGCCGGACGGCTCGCACAGGACCGGGTTTTGACTCCCCACGCTGTCCATGGTAGAGGAAAGCAAGGGACAGACCAGCGGGCTCCGACAGCGCCGGCCAACTCCCTTCCGGCCGTCGCGGCCGGGAGACCGCAAAGGAAAGTTTGCGCGATGCTGCTAATGATCGTAAGATACCAGCGATTGACCCGCGGGAAGGCATTGACCGAGCCCGTTTTTCCCGGCACCCTGTCCGCGCCGGGAATATGTGGTTATTGAGGAAGGGGCGGGCGCTCGAAGGTCAAAGCACAAGCTAAGCAGGCAAGACGGAGTTTCATCTCTTCGGATCGAGCACCGTGTCAGGCCGTGCACGGGCGCAAACACCCACATTCAAAACTCGATTGGGCGGCACTCCATGGAATCTCCACGCGAACAAAAAGATTTTATGGCAAAACTGATACTGTGGTTTAAGGAAACCAGGCCCCAATTCCTTTTTCTCTCTGTCGTCCTTGCCTTTCTTGGAACCGCGATTGCCTGGCACCGCGGCTCCTTTAATCTCGGATACGCACTGCTTGCCGGTTTCGGACTGGTGTTAACTCACGGCAGTGCCAATGCCATAAATGATTATTTCGACTACAGGAGTGGAATCGATCTCAACGTTAAGAGGACCCCGTTCAGCGGGGGGAGCGGGCTCGTCCCCGAGGGGAAGCTCCCGCTCATGCATGCCCTCTGGGTTGGGATCGTTACCTCGCTGGCGGCCCTGCTGATAGGCATCTATTTTGTGATTGTAAGCGGCTGGCAATTGATACCGCTCCTGGTTGCGGCAATTCTGTGCCTGGTCTTGTACACGCCCGTGATATTAAAGACCCACTGGCCCGAGTGGTCGCCGGGATTGGGGCTGGGCGTATTACCCATATTGGGTTTCTATTTTGTGCAGACAGGTGAATACGACTGGGTAGTCCTGATAGCCTCGATACCCAGCGGCATCCTGGTACACAATCTTCTTCTGCTCAATGAGTTTCCCGACGTGGAAGCAGACAGGGAGGGCGGCAGGAAGACGACGCCCGTTGTATTCGGCATGGAAGCCGCCGGCAGGTTTTTCAGGCTGACGACGATATCCGTTTATATCTGGATCGTTTGCTGTGTACTGGCTACCCTTGCGTCCCGGAGTACCATAATGCCCGTCTATTGCCTGATAGCCCTGTTGACTCTGCCTCTGGCCATGAAGGCCATGCGCGGATCGAGGGAGTACGACGACAGGAGCAAACTGGTTCCGGCTCTGCGCAGTAACGTAATGTTTATCCTGGTGACACAGATGCTGCTGGGTGTGGGCTACATCTTGGATAAGGCATTTCCGGTATTATGACGGCAGGCGGCGCGAAGAACTTGGTATCGTGGGCCGCGAAGCCAAAGTCCTCAACAGTTTTGAGAAGTTATTAGCCCTCGCCAGTGAAAGGAGTTTGCTTCCACCGACGGCAAATAGAGCTTTTGTTGAACAGGTCCGTCGGCTCCCGGAGACTATTCACCCGTGAGTTCCGCTCTTCGTGTCCCGCCTCGAAAACCATCAGCGTTCCGGTTATAGCTTCCACCGAAAGAGGAAAAGAAATTGGCCGGACCGCGGCAATTCGATTCGTACGCCCCATGGACCCATGCGGTCCGATACCGTGCATATATTATCCAATAAATACGGTATCCTACCTGCGATTCGCCGATCGGGCGAAATTCTATATGTTGTCGCTTATCCCTTGTAGACGGACGCATCCCATTATTCGTCGTTATTGTGGGAGGAGTTTGTCCCGAGTATTATTGATATTTGGTCCTGCGGAAATATCTTAATTGAAAGAGCGCGGACCCGCTTGGCGGAAACCGGCATAATTCGCGAGGAGAACAGCCATGAAACGCTCATTTAAGGTTTTGGTGGTAGCCATGACAGTACTTGCCATCCTGATGATCGCAGCCCCCGGTTATTCATGGAGGGGCGGCGGCGGACATGGTGGACATGGCGGCTGGCATCATGGCGGGTATGGTGGATGGCATGGTGGGTGGCACGGCGGCTGGTATGGATGGGGATGGGGACCTCGCGCATATTGGGGTCTGGGCTATCCCTATTATGCGTACCCGTACTATCCGTACGCCTATTCGTATTATCCCAGGTACTATTATGGGAATCCCTACTACAGGTATTATCCTTACGCCCCCTACTACTATTACTATGGGCCGGGCTATTGAGGCACGTTGCCTCCGGAGGGCACGGGGCTGAATGTCCCCCGGCGGATATGAACCACCGGGAACAGGGTGACCATTCCGGTCTTAATCATCGACACGCCTCGTCCGCGGTTAACGTTTTTGCGAGCGCGGTAGAAAAGGGAAAAAGAAATGACCAAATGGAAAACAATGTCGATATGCGCGGGTTTCTCAATTCTCGTCTTCTGCGGCGGCGTGCTGGCGCAAACGCAGCCGCCGCCGCGTTCGGGCGCCCCGGGCAGGGATGCGAGGCCCGATCCCCGGATGGAACAGGCTGTTGATATGATGTTCCAGGACATGGACACCAATCAGGACGGAAAAATCAGCAAAAAGGAATGGCTGGCCGCCCAGGAGAGGCACTTTAACAAACTGGACAGAAACAAAGACGGATTCGTCACCAGAGACGAGGTCCTCTCCGATATGAACGAGAGGATGAGAGGCTCCCAACCGCCCCCGGATGGAAGAAGGCCCCCGCAATAGCGGCGTACACCCCCTCCGCGACCCGCCAAAAACAAAGGGAAGGCAGCCATGGAGGTCGCTTTCCCATTCGAGAACAAACGTTCCAGTGAGCATATTTGCTGATTGGAACTGACGACAGCGCGGGACAGTGTGAAACGAGCCCAAAAGCGCTGGACAGATTTCCAATGGGCGATGAGGGGAAGACCGACCACGAATACCCGCGTAATCTGACACTGACGATAGCGGTCTCGTACCTTTCGAACTACTTCCCGCCAGACGACCAGGGCGTTATCTGGCGCGCGGGGCCTTCTCGCGGAACACAGCATCAAACTGGACGTCCGGCCGTGATCCGGGGCAATAGAGCGGGGGAACGGTTCCCCCGCTCTATTACGCTCGAAGAGCAACCTCGTGAACTCAAACTCGCATGAGAAGGAAACGGCGCGGGCGTAGGACGATGCGAGTCCGGGCGCACGCATCTTCTTTATACGGAATTGCGTTCAAGATGAATCTACCCCGAGAGTGAAGACGCCCATGAGAATTGGCCCGTTCCACCCTTCGATACCTCGGGGCGAACGGGTGAGAGTGCGCCTGTACCCGATGGCTAATGCCGTCGAGCAAGGTGCTCAAAATGGATAAGTAAGGCTTGACCTTATACATGGTTGCTCGGGACAAACGGGGGATGTATCATCTTGAACGCGCAATAGTATCAACGCAATGCGGCCCCCATTGGCTAACGATTTCCATGGAAGCGCGGGGCCATCGGATACCATGAAATCACAATTTCCGCTGGTTTGTCTTTCGTTTTCTAACCTTTTCTGATTAAATCACCAAAGCATCCAAGCTCTATCATGTGTCAAAGACCGTCGCATCGCCGCGGGGAAGGAGGCAATAAGAATATTGACCTCGCCGCCGGACGCTCAGTCTCGCGGGATCTCCCCCGAAGAATCGCCGGAGATGTCCCTGGTCGCGGCGAAGCGTATAGACATCATTCAGTTCCGCGGATCTAGCCTTTTTCATGAAGGAGAAGGAAATATGGCAGGCGAAAGAGACGCAATGTCCAAGAGCACCGATCCCGCCATCCGGGAGATGATCGCCAGGGCGGCCCGCATGGAAATCAAAACGGTGTGGGACCGGTATGAGGCCATGCGGCCACAATGCGGGTTCGGCGATACCGGGCTGTGCTGCCGTCACTGTTTGCAGGGTCCCTGTCGGATCGATCCTTTCGGCGAAGGACCCGCCGAGGGCATCTGCGGCGCTTCGGCCGATACCATGGTAGCGCGCGGCCTTGACCGGGCCATCGCCGCGGGAACCGCCGCCCATTCCGGCCATGCCAAACACCTGGCCCACACGCTTCTGAAGGTAGCCAAAGGTCGAACGGGGGCCTATTCGATCAAGGAACCGGGAAAGCTCAGGGCCGTGGCCGCGCGTTTGAATATTCCGGTGGAAGGCCGCCCGGACAACGATATTGCTCTCGATGTGGCAAATGCGGCCCTGGCTGATTTCCATGAAAAGGAGACGCCGGTGCTCTGGGCGGCCACGGTTGTCAACCCCCAGCGAGCCAAGGTTCTGACTGATCTGGACCTGGTGCCCAGGGGGATCGATCATGAAGTCTCGGAAATAATGCACCGCACGCTCTACGGAGTGGACGCCGACCCGGTCAATCTGCTGCTGGGCGGACTGCGCTGCGGCGTTGCCGACCTTGCCGGATGTTATATGGCAACCGACATTGCCGATATACTCTTCGGAATTCCAACACCTGTCGTTACGGAGGCCAATCTCGGGACGCTCAAGGCGGGTGCGGTAAACATCGCGCTTCATGGGCATAACCCTTTGCTGTCCGACATGCTGGTAGCCAGGGCACATACCAGGAATGAAGATGCAATTGCCGCCGGCGCCTCGGGAATCAATATTGTCGGCATATGCTGCACGGGCAACGAAATCATGATGCGTCACGGAATTCCCGCCTGCACCCATTCCGTCAGCCAGGAGATGGCCATCGTCACGGGCGCCCTGGATGCCATGGTCGTGGATTACCAGTGCATCATGCCATCGGTTGCCTCGGTGGCCGAATGCATGGGCACCGCATTGATTACCACCATGGAAATCGGGAAGATCCCCGGCGCCAGGCACATTGCGTTCGACGAAGAATCCGCCGTGGAAAAGGCGGACGAGATTTTCGATATCGCCATGGCAAACTTCAGGCGCCGCAAGAACAAACCGGTGGATATACCGAATATTAAAACCCCCGTGGTCGCCGGCTTTTCAGTGGAAGCCAT
Organism: Syntrophobacter sp.; assembly: GCA_039679945.1. Classification (GTDB taxonomy): domain Bacteria; phylum Desulfobacterota; class Syntrophobacteria; order Syntrophobacterales; family Syntrophobacteraceae; genus SbD1. Next base: position 4,961 of record JBDKTY010000135.1, read on the forward strand.
CGTGGCCGCTCTTTCCAAACTGGATGCCAGGGAGCCCCTGAAACCCGTGGTGGATAACATCGTCGCGGGCAATATCCGGGGCGTGTGCCTTTTTGCCGGGTGCAACAATGTCAAGGTCCCGCAGGACAACAACTTCACTGTCATTGCCCGTAAACTTCTCAAGGAAAATGTCCTGGTGCTCGCCACGGGCTGCGGCGCCGGCGCGCTCATGCGACACGGATTCATGGACCCGGCGAATACGGATGCACTGTGCGGCGATGGTTTGAAGGCCGTCCTGAGGGCCATCGGAGAAGCGAACGGCCTTGGCGGGCCCCTGCCTCCCGTTCTGCACATGGGCTCCTGCGTGGATAATTCCAGGGCCGTGGCCCTGGCAGTAGCGGTCGCCAACTATCTGGGAGTGGATACGGACAAGCTCCCCGTGGTGGCCTCCGCCGCCGAGGCGGTTTCTGAAAAAGCAGTATCTATCGGCGCCTACGCTGTGGCGGCGGGCCTTCCGACCCACGTCGGCGTGATGCTGCCCGTCCTGGGCGGACCACTGGTCACTCGGGTGCTGACCGACAAGGTCAAGGACCTGACCGGCGGTTATTTCATCGTGGACCTCGACCCGGAATCCGCGGCCGAGAAACTTCTCGCCGCCATCGACGAGCGCCGTGCCGGTCTGGGCCTGCAGTCGCCGAAGGCGTCCTGAGATATACGGCAATTGAATCGGAAGCGCTGCGATCGGCTGTCGCTTTTGCCGATCGGGAAGGAGCATTCCATGTCTGAGCCTAAAGAGATATTCGTCCGGCTGGACCGCTGCATGGGTTGCCACTCATGTGAACTGGCCTGCGCCGTTGAACACTCCGGCAGCAAGTCCCTGTATGGGGCCATTTCTGAACAGCCGAGGCCGAAACCTCGCGTCTATGTGGAATCGGTATCGAAAACTCCCGTGCCCGTTGTATGCCGCCACTGCGAGGACGCTCCCTGCATGCACGCCTGTATCGCCGGGGCCATCCGGCGTACCGAGGATGGGGTGGTGATAACGCAAAGCGACAGGTGCATCGGCTGCTGGACGTGCGTGATGGTGTGCCCTTATGGGGTCATCGGCCGTCACCTCGAAGAGCACAAAGCCTATCGATGCGATCGATGCCCGGACCGCGAGATCCCGGCCTGTGTCGGAGCATGTCCCACCAGGGCGCTGGTTTATCGAAGCGTGACGGATTTTTCCAGGCACACGCGCAAAACCGCTTCCGCGCAAATGCTTGGAACACAAGGGGGATAGAGGTGGCATCGAGCGGAACGCGCTACGTGATCGTGGGGGCCAGCGCGGCCGGCATGGCGGCCGCCGAGGCCATTCGCGCAACCGACAGGAGCGGGTCTGTCACTGTTTTTTCCGAGGAACCCGACCTGCCCTACTTCAGGCCTCTTATCCCATTCTTGATCAGCGGCAGGAAAAGCGCAGCGGACATGGCCCTGATGGGACAGGGACCATACCGGGGCGCCGGCATCGATGTGCGAATCGATTCAAGGGTCGACAGGATAGACAGTCGGGCTCAAACGGTCGAGATCCATAATGGAGAGCGTTTGCCCTACGACAGACTGCTCATCGCGACCGGCAGCAGCCCCTATATCCCGCCCGAGATCGCGGGGACCGACACCGAAGGCGTGTTCGCGCTGCGAACCCTGGCGGATGCCCGGGCCGCCGAAAGGCGGGTTGCCGGGACGCGTCACGCGGTCATGCTGGGCGGCGGGATGTTGAATCTCAAGGCATCCTTCGCCTTGTTGGAACGCGGGCTCCAGGTCACCCTGGTCGTCAAGTCGCCCCAGGTCCTTTCCCAGTTGATGGAACCCGACGATGCCGCCCTGATCCGCGATGCATTAAATAAGGCGGGGCTGAAGATAGAGACCGGGGCCGGGGCCGTCGAGATCCTGTCCAAAGGCCGTGGAGTCAGCGGAGTGCTTTTGGACGACGGCCGAACACTCGACTGTGAAATGGTTTGTATCGGCAAGGGAGTGCAACCCAACGTTGCTGGGATCGATCCCTCGGACATCCGCATAGATCGCGGGGTCGTGGTGGACAGGTTCACGGCTTCCAACGCCGCCGATATCTTTGCCGCGGGCGATGTCGCCGTGACCTTCGATCCGATCACCGGCGGCCGGATTGTCACCGGACTGTGGACCAACGCCGTGGACATGGGCAGATGCGCCGGGTACAACATGGCCGGCAAACCCACTGAATACGGCGGCACCTTCGGTATCCTGAACGCCACGCAGGTGGCCGACGTCGCATTCGTCTCCATGGGAATTGTGCACACGACCGGTCGCGACTATGAGACCCATGCGCACGGCTCACGCGGCGCTTACCGCAAACTGGTCTTTTCCTCCGACGGAACCCGGTTGGTGGGGGTTTTGCTGGTGGGCGATATTTCCAGGGCCGGAATGTACCGCTTCCTTATAAAGGAAGGGAAGCCGGTCGCGAAAATCAAATCGCACATCATCGATCATACCCTCCACTATGGACATTTTGTATGCCCTGATACAGGAAAGGGATAAAAGGGGCGAAAAGAGAGACCTCGGATTGGCCCATCCTACATCGCCATGGCCATGCGGTCCCATACCCCCATCATCCCGATATCTTCATGCTCCAGGATGTGGCAGTGGAACATGGTCATTCCGTCAAAATCCTTGATCGGTACGAGCAGCTTGGCCGAGCCGTTTTTCGGGATCAGGACCGTATCTTTCCTGGCGGGCATGGAAGCATAGGCGGGATAGGAAGAATCCGCCCCGGTTATCGAGAGGACCTGGACATGGTCCACGTGCTGGTGGAAAGGGTGGTCCATACCGCTCTGGTTGACCACTGTCCACACCTCGAAGGAAGGCATCATATCGGTTCCTACAGTGGAAGTGATCGCGCATGCGTTGTCCATATCGACGAAGCTGATGCCGTTGATGTAGCCCCTGCCCTGCCCCATGCTCAATGCCAATGTATACTTGGGATACGGACTCGTATCGATAGTCAGTCTCTTCGCGCCTGGGTCTATGGCCGCGGGAATGACGCCGCTCGTGGCACTACCGGTAACTCGCATGGTCAGCAGCGTAACCTGCGCGGAGGACATCATCCCCATGCGGGAGTAGGGCAGACTCACAAACTTGTAGTCCGCCTTGGAGGAGGAGGCCTTCACCAGTATGTCCACGCGTTCTCCGGGCGACATGAGGATCTGGGACTGGGCATAGGGTTTATCGAGCAATTTGCCGTCGGCGCCGATCAGGTACATGCCGTGGTTGGCAAGGCTCAGCTTGTACCAGCGAGCGTTACTGGCGTTGAGGATGCGCCACCTCTGGACCTGGCCCGGCTTGACGGGCAGAACGGGATTTACCTGGCCGTTTACCATGATGATGTTGCCTTCCATGCCGTGCATATAATCCATCATACTGGCGTGGAGAGCGGGGTCCGCCCCGGACAGACTGATATCCTTCAAAACCATGACATGGGTTTCTATTCCGCTGAAAACCGGCAACTCATCTTCCGTAATCAGTGCCCCGGCCATTCCGGCCCAGTACTGTTCAGCCGATACCCCGTGCAGGTGAGGATGATAGAAATGAAAGCCGCTGGCTTCCTCCCGGGAAGTATCGTATTCGTGAATAACGGTTCCTCCGGGTGCCAGGCTATACATGACATAATCGGAATAGACCGGCGGATTGTCGTCTGGGCGAACAGCCTTCGGGGACACATGCCAGCCGTGGCTGTGCAGGTTGGTAAACCCGCGCTGGTGGCCCAGCAGATTGAGTTCCGAAGTGGATGCGGAAGGAAGGGCGTTCGTGAAATTGAGCCGAAGGACATCTCCTTTCCGCACGGTAATTGTTGGCGCGGGATAGTAGCCGTTATAGGTCATGAGATTGGCCGTGACGCCATTGACATTGATCTGCGAAATCATCGCCCGGACATTGGCGGTGGCCACGCTTCTGGATATTCCGTTGATTGGCTCGATACTTCTCGTGATCGGCATCGCGACAGGATCCATGAAGGTTGCCCCGGGAGGAGGATCAATTACACCGCCTCCCATCCCTCCGCCACACCCCCCACCACATCCCATGCCTCCGCCCATGCCGGCAAGGCCCTCTCGAGAACATAGGATAAACCCTCCGGCAGCCAATCCCATGGATGCCAGCTTTAAAAATCTCCGGCGTTCCAGTCCTTCTTTACTCATAACCTATCCTCCTTTTTGAGACAGTCAGCCAGGTGGCCGGGCTTATGAACCCGATCCCATTCGGTCCCCTGGCTGAGGTTAGCCCATCAACTGGTTTTCAATTCCGATTGAAAGCATAATGGTACCAGCAACATCACGCGTCCATGGGGAAAAGTCGGTATTTGTACTGATGGAAGGCCTTAGATTTACAGGTAGCATGGATACTCAGCAAGATTAAGTGCAAATTTCATGCTAAGAGCGCGGGAGCATATGCCAATATTTTGGCGATTACCCATGGACTCATCAGTTAGTAATTCAAATCTTGCTGGGTTAATGGATAACAATTATAAAATCAACAATAAATTATTAGCTAAAGCCGGTCGATTTTAATATAAGATTATACAATAATATTGATATATATATGCTATTACTCATTATCCTAATTGCTAAATACAGATGTAATAACATACTCTATATATACATCCCGAATCATGTTATATATACAATACTATCCATTTGGATTTACCAATAAGTATATTAATTCATCATCCCATTGTATCATAATGATATTGCATGCATGTCCAAAAGATCAATAAAATATCGAAGATAATAATCCTTAGCTTAAGCTGGATATGGCCATTCCCATAGTATGGGATTTGCAAATATTAATATTCACTGGAAAATGTCTCATTACAACAGAATATTATGCGGAAAGGCAAATCTTCTTGAAGGCAGTTATTTCAGTGGCTTTCATTTCCCTTTTGACGCCAGACCAAGCCCCGGGCAGGGTACACGACGAGCAGGCATATCGGGACCGGGCGAAAAGGACAGACCCTCCGCCGGTCGAGCGGAGAATTTTCGCGGCCGGAATATGCCGATCGGCTGCCCTGCGTGGGCGGATCAATGCGTTGGAAATTCTCGCCGGGTCACAGTGCATCCCCATGGCAGCAATGCCGGAGCCGTTCCCGAGTCATCAGCCGCCACGCGCCCAACTTTATTGTTGACATCAAAACATCCTATGATAGTGTCATCCTATGATCGGAAGGGTCACTACGAACTTGAGATCGGTGGATAATATGGGTCAGGCGGAGACGCGACGACGGAATGAGCGCATGGCGCGCCTCGGTCGTTGGCTCCCTTGAGAAGGTTCAGCCTGCAAACATGGGAGGACCGGTGAAGCAAGCCAAGAAATGATAATCCTGGCGAGTGGCCGTGATGCTTCTGTTTAAGTGCGGCCCATCCATGCCGACTGAAGTTCCCCGTCTTGCGGAATACCCGTGCATGGTGGTTCGCGTTGTCTTTGTACAAATCAGTCGTATGAGTCTAGTGGGTTCCAGTGCGGCATTTCGATGTTCAGCCTTCGCGTGATTGGCTGCCGAGAGGTGACCGGGTAGGACCATGGTATAGCGCCGTTTCGGCAATGCCGCACTGGATAGGGTGGTGATCACTTTCTGTTTTTCATGGAAGGAGGCTACATCAATGTCGGTTAGAAGAGTTAAGTCTTTCATTGCGTGTTTGGCAATTGCGACATTCATTATGGCAAGCATGGGCGCTGTTGCTGGTGCAGCCGAGCAGAAAGAGAAGGGAAAGATTCCGACTGACCCTATAAAGATCGGTTTCGTGGTTCCGCTGTCGGGGGTTGCCGCCACACTGTCGCCTAATGCTGGAACAAACGCCGAGCTTGCGGTCGAATATATGAACAAGTACGAAAAGGGTATATTGGGCCGCCCCATAAAAGCAATAATATACGATGAAAAAAATGCTCAAACCTCGGTCGAGCTTTTTGGAAAACTGGTCGAAAATGACAAGGTGGAAGCCATCCTGGGATGCCTCTCCTCCAGCACCGGACTGGCCGTCGCCCCGAAGGTGGAAGCTCAATGGAAAATCCCGGCTCTCCTCCTCGAATCCACGACCATGGCCCTGTTTACCACGACTATTCCCAAGCCCACATATGTCTACAGAATAGGGCCCGACGACGTGATGCAGTCGATTGCCCATGTGACCGCGATACTCAAGGAAAAACCCGATGTAAAGACGATCGCCATTGGCGCTCCTGATTACGAATGGGGCCACGATGTCGTAAAACGTTTCCAGGAAATTATGGGGAAGTTTAAACCCGACGTGAAGTTCGTCTACATCTTCCATCACCCGTTCGGGGAAGCAGGTCCCAACTTTTCAGCCTATATCACCAACATCATTCAGCAGAAGCCCGATGTCTATGTGGGATATTCCTGGGGATCGGACGGCGTCGCCTGGCATAATCAGGCCGAGGCGATGGGACTGTACGACAAAGTTCCCCTGGTATTCGACGTCTTCAGCGGAACCGCCAAGGGGCAGATGGCAAGGGAAGGCGTGCTGGGTGAGACCAGGGCGGGTAATGGGACCTTCCCCCCGTATGCGCTGGGATACCCCAACAGCAAGTTCACACCCCAGATCGTCGAGAAAACAGGCGTTTTCCCGACCTACGGCATGGACATCCATATGCTGACCGGTCTGCTCTACCTCAAGAAAGCATATGAGAAAGCTTATGACATGACCGGTCAATACCCCACCCCCGAGATGGTTGCAAAGATGCTGGATGGACTATCGATCATCGGTCCCGACGGGATATCTTCCATGATCAATCACCAGTCCACTTCTCCCGGCATGGCTGTCGGCAGAATTCACAATGAGAACGGCAAGTGGGTGATGAAGGACATGAATCTTGTCCCCGATTACCTGAGAGTCGTACCGCCGTGGATGACAGTGGAGCAGTTCATCAATAGTCTGGATAAACTGCAAAAATAGCCGCATGAGGATGGTGGTCGTCCGTGCCGGCGCAACCGGCACGGACAACCACCGGACCATGGGAGCACTCCGGAACCGACAATCTCTTTGGAAGAAAACCAAAAATGCTAAGCGCGTGCATCACATGCATCCTGAATGCCCTGCCGATTGTATCCTACATTATCATGCTGTCATTTTCGCTGAACTTCATCCTGTATATCTCCGGCCGCGTGTCCCTTACCTTCGCCGGAATATACCTGGTGGGAGCATATGTCACGGTATCCCTGGGGACGTTTTTCCTGGGAAACACTTTTTCCCTCCCCGCTTTCCTGGCGATCCTGCTTGCCGTCAGCCTCATGGGAGCGGCCATATCCATAATAATATACGGGATATTCGAGCGCTTCCTCACAACCGACGTCCACCGGATGATAGCCACTTCCTCGTTGCTCATGGTTTTTAGCGGTATAGTCAAACTCAACTGGGGAACTACCCCGGTCACCTACTCAGCTCCTTTCCTGAAGATGGGAACGAGCGAAATAGTCGGGAGCATCGTTCCCAACTATTACCTGTTCATGTTCGGTTTTGCCGTACTGCTGATGCTTGCGCTGGCCTATTTTCTTTACAGGACCACATGGGGCCTGAGATTCCGCGCGAGTTCACTCGATGGCGACAGGATAATGGCTCAATCCTGTGGTGTTAACCAGAACCTCGTTACCATGATAACCTTCGGGATCTCCGGTATGTTGGCGAGTCTGGCCGGCGGGTTGTACGCCCCGATAGCGGGCGCCTCCTACGGAATCGAGGGTAATGCCCTTCTCCTGGCGGCACTGACGATCATCATAGGCGGAGTCGGCAGCATCGGCGGAGCGATCCTGACAGCGTTCATGATAGGAATTGCCAGGGTGGTCACGGCTATTCAGATGCCGATTCTCGAACTGGCGGTCCCGTTCATAATAGCATCCGCAACGCTGATGATCAGACCCTTCGGTCTATGGGGCAAAGAGCTCAAACACTAGACAAATCAGAGTGAAGCAAACCGTATGAACACTGAAGCCATTATGGCCATTCCCCCAAAGCGCGGCGGCACACTGTTGTGGACACTGGCATTGACAGCCTTCGCCGTGCTAATCCCGTTTTTTATCAGCGGGTACCAGCGTACCCTGATACAGAAGAGCCTGTTGTGGATACCGGCTGTTTTCGGTGTTTACATCCTGTACAGCCTTCTGCGCCAGGTCCATTTCGGCCAGTCCATTTTCATCGGCCTGGGCAGCTATGTCACGGCATTCCTGGCGGGCAAGTATTACGTCACCAATGAACTCCTGATATTGCTCCCCGCGGGCCTGATCATCACTATTATTTTCGCCTACGTACTCGGAATATTTATTACGAAGAGAACGGGCTTTTACTTCGCGGTCATGGGCATCGCCGTGACAATGGTCTTCTGGTCGCTCGTCTACAAAGCCAGAACGATAACCGGCGGCAGCGACGGTATTTCCCACATAAAGCACCCATGCCTGGCTACCTTCCCGTTGAGCGATTTGGGGTTCTATTACGTCTGCCTGGTGGTCACGGTCTGTATGATCCTGCTGATGCAGCGTATCCTCAATTCATCCTTTTCCCTTCAGCTCCGCGCGATTGCCGGAGACCTGGATAAGGCGGAATCCATCGGGATTCCCGTGAAGAGGATGCAGAACCTTGCATTCACCATCGCGGGGGCCAATGCCGGCGTCACCGGAGTTCTTCTCGCGTTCGCCTACAATTATGTCGGCCCTTCGACGTTCGACTGGGGGTATGGAGGCAACTTCGTCCAGTCGGCAATCATCGGAGGAGTCAATTCCTTCGCGGGCCCGATTGTCGGAGTCTTCGGCTTTATCAACCTTGAATTTTTCATATCAGCCTGGTTCGCGGACCTCTGGGAGATCATCATCGGGTTGACGATAGCCATCATCGTCGTGACCGTCGGGGAAGAAGGCGTCACCGGCATAGCCCAATCGCTCTTCGCCAGAATCAAAAGCAAAATGAAAAACACAAAGGAAAGCACCTACAAGAATGGCTGATAACGAACGGATGCCGCTTTTATTATCGGTGAACAAGCTGAGGAAATATTACGGGGAAGTCAAATCCGTCAACGACATTTCCCTGGAGATTTCCCAAGGGCAGGTACTCACGCTCGTGGGCGCGAACGGAGCAGGCAAGACCACCTTGTTGAACCTGCTCACGGGACTGGTGCTGCCGGACCAGGGAGAAATCAGGCTCCTGGGCGATAAGATCACGGGCGTTCCACCCGATCAAAGGGCCAAGCGAGGAATAGTCAAAACCTTTCAACTGGAGCATGTATTCGAGGGCATGACGGTGTTCGATAACGTCAGAACCGCCTGCCTCTCATCCGCGGGAAAGCACTACGCCTTTTTCAAACATGTCGATGACGAGAGGGAAATTATAGATAAAACCAATCAGTTACTCGATATGTTCGATCTTGCCAAGGTGGGGCGCACCCTGGTCAAGAACCTGGGGCACGGCTACAAGAAGGTCATCGATATAGCCATGTGCTTTGCGATGAAGCCGAAGATACTGCTGGTCGACGAACCCACGAGCGGGGTGGGCGAAGAAGAAAAATGCCGGATCATGGAACTGTTGATGAACCAGATACAAGCGAACAACCTCGCGGCAATTATCGTGGAACACGATCTCAATCTCGTAAAGGAACTGGGGAAAGAGACAATAGTGATGTGCGAGGGAGAATTCATAGCCAGGGGAACGCCCGATTATGTATTCAACCAGGAAAAGGTCATCGAAATCCTTGTGGGGAAAGGATTCTAATTGCTCCAGATAGACAATTTAACGGTCTGCTACGGAACCGAAAAAGCGGTTAACGATGTGTCGCTGAAGGTATCCGGCGAGGTTGTCTGCCTGTGCGGCCGAAACGGCGCCGGCAAATCCACCGTGCTCAGAGCGGTCGCGGGACTGGTGCGCGTGAATTCCGGACAGATATCGCTGGATGGGAGAGATGTAATATCCATACCGCTTTACAAGCGGCTGGAAAGCGGTATCGGCTATGTTCCGGAGGACAGGAAGCTCTTCAAGGAGATGACCGTCAGAGAGAATATAGAAGTGGCAAGAATTGGCGGCAATCCCTCCGGAAGACAAGAGATGAGTATCGACGAGATCCTGCCGGAACTGGCATCCATGTACAACAGGAAGAGTAAGTTATTGAGTGGAGGCCAGCAGAAGTTGGTCAGCATCGCCAGGGCCATAGTCACCTCTCCGGCTGTCCTGTTGTTTGACGAACTGCTGGAAGGGCTCGCGCGGGCAATGATGATCAAGATCTCCGAGATCGTGATGAAATTAAGGGCGGACGGGAAAGACATCCTCTGCGCCGAATCCAGCCTCGACAAGGCAAGCATGTATGCGGACAGAATAATCTGGCTGGAAAAAGGCAAAATCGTCGCGACGGGAAACCCGGCCGAGATCAAGAAACAAATGACGGATGCTATCAGGTGCGGATGACATTCATGCATGCCGGCGGCGGACATGCTCGAAGCACGCCGCGGGAGAAGACCGACCGCCCATGGCTGCGCGTGCGTCGTGCCGGAGCCGGTGTGTCCGGTTCAGTTGGTGAGGAAAAGGGATTGGCTCGCCGGGGATATGAACGTGGAATTGAACAATCCGGTCGAAGGTGACGATCCCCTGGATAACCAAACGAAAGTTTTGGCAAGGGATGCCAATCCGGAAAGAGCTGCCTAATGGATGTGCCCATCATCAAGCGAGTGAGCGCTGCCGATGAGGCGTTTAAAACCCTGCACGACATGATCACCTCGGGCAGGCTCAAACAGGGGGACAAGCTGCCTTCCCAGGACAGGTTGGCCGAACAGTTTGGAGTCAGCCGGAATACGATTCGCGAGGCGATAAACAGGCTGAGCGTGATCGGGCTCCTGAGCGCCAGGCAAGGCGTCGGCACTCTCATCAGCACGAACAGCGCTTCCGGGTACATAGCTTCGCTTGCGGACCACTTCCTTCTTCAACCATCAACCGTCCGTGAATTCATGGAGGCCAGGGTCATCATAGAGGTGTCCACGGTCCGCCTCGCCGTGATGAGGGCGGACGAGACAGCGCTGGCCGAACTCGAAGAAAACGTGCGCAAGCAGAAAGAAGCCATCAGGAACGGCAACGTCGAAGCATTCATCCAGGCTGACGTTGAGTTCCATTTCTCACTGGCCCGGGCAAGCGGGAACAAGGTGCTGCTGCAGTTTCTGGGCGCCGTGACCGACCTCATGAGAAACTTCATCAGGGATGTATGCCTCCTGCCTCGCGCTACACGAAATGCCCTCGCATTTCACAGGGACATTCTCAAATTCATACGCGCCAGGGACGCCGATGCTGCTGAAAGCAGACTGATCGAGCACCTGACCGACGTTGTGAGAAACATCGAAAAGAGCACCGGCAGGGAAGTGGGTACGACCTTCCAATTCCTCGCCGGCAGGAAGCGACTGGAGCAAGATTCGGGCGGTGGAGGCAAATGAGCGCTGAATATCGAGACACCGTCCCCGAGGGGGGGCGAGCCTCGACTAAAACACTGCCATGCCGAAACCATGTACAATAAATACTTATTCGAGCTGGATCAGACGACCCTCTGGGGGATGCAATGAACGGAAAA
>JBDKTY010000136.1:0-22221 GCA_039679945.1 Syntrophobacter sp.
TAGTTTCCCCCTCCCCCCAACCCCCCCAAAAAACACTGCCAGGAAAAGCAAAGCGGGCGCGCACGTTGGAGGATCGGGAAAGCGAAAAGCAGATCCCTCATCTGTGACTCGACAGGGGTGATTAACATGATATTTGCCACCGAAGTCGATCTGGCCACAAGGCCGAACTCGAAAACCTAGACTCGGGTGGGGGAACTTTCAGTTGTCATTACGAGGCTTACAAGGTGGTGGTTCCTCCACCGCTTACGAATATATGAGGCTAAGGCGACCAGAAGAGTTACTGAAAAGACTCGCATTAACCGTTCGCGATCATCGCTGGCATGATTATAATAAGGGCGCTGTATCACATCCGATCTGCCGATTCAGCTTTTAGCTGACTGAATTTGGGAAAAATGGCGTAAAAATTTCGAGCCGGTTTTTGGTTTTCATTGTATATTCTAAAATTACAGTTTTGAGCGAATCTCTGTGATTTTTGAAACCATAGAGGGGAAATCTTGATGCCATTCTATTGCAGGAATTTTCTGACAAACGTTATTGCTCGAGTGGATTATCAGCCGATACTCGTTTTGACACGTGAGATGCCCATCGATTTTCAGGAGAGGATTCGGCAGGAGTTCCCTCGTTTTCAAAGATCATTTCCATTTAAGTTGACAATCCCGCCAGAAGGGGAGGCTCAGAGCGTTCAAAAACCTGTTTTCTGGCAATTCAAGGATAAGATGGAATCAAACACGGTTACAGTAAGTGCAGATTTTATATCTTGCGAAACAAAAAACTATACAAAATTCAATGAATTCGTGCAGAAACTTTCATCGACTTACAATACTTTTTGCGAACTTTATAAACCAGCACTTATTAAGCGTATTGGACTCAGGTATGTTAATCAGATTGAAATCAAGGATGGGAATCCTTTCGACTGGGATGGCTTTATTTCATCAGCGCTCACAAGTCAGGTTCGCGCTTTTCCCACTATGCAGCAGGATATTACTAGGCAGATGAGCCAAATGCAATTCAGTATTGATGATATGAATCTGCTTTTTCAATTTGGATTTTATAATAGTGAACATCCAAATCGGATTACCAAGAAGGAATTTATCCTGGATTACGATTGCTTTACAGATCAGGAAACAGAACCTGATAAGGTTCTCCTTAGGTTCGGTATGCTACATATTCACATAAGCAATCTGTTTGAGGAATCAATTCAGGATGGATTTAGAAACCTAATGGGGGTTGCAAATGAAATATCAACCACATGATTGCTTGGATGGCCAATACTTTAAATGTATTAGTACTTCAGTTCCGGAGAAAGATCAGCCAAAGTCGCCAGGTAACATTCCAGGACGATTGGACTTCAATATCCCCACTCCAGAAAAGGAGGATAAAAGTTCGGTGACAACAACAGCTTCATCCCAAGTTGTACATTACAAGAAATCGTCTGTGCGCAAAATAGTTTACAAGTTTTCAAAAAAGTAGCTCCATGTCTCGATATTTCAAAAGGACAAAGCCGCTCGACCGACCCTTCCAAGGCGATATTTATACTGAAGTCCACGTTGCATCAATGCTAGAGGAAGAAGACGAAATATCAGTTACCGATATTCAGTATACTCATTCTGTCGTTTTGACTCAGGATTGCGATCTTCTTCAAGATTATAATAATCATATTGCACCTTTTGACAAACATGACAAATATTTGCCTTCAATCCTCTTGAGCCCTGCATATTTGGCTGAAATGTTTCGGAATGGAGAACATCTAAAAGAATTGGGCTTAATGATGGAACATATGGATTCAAAAAGGTGGAAGAGCATTCGAAGCAACAATAATCTGCGTTATCATTATTTACAAAGGGATCTTGACAAAGGCGTTAACGATTTAGTTATAGATTTTAAACACTATTTTACTTATCCAAGAGATTTATTCTACTCGACAGTGATTAATTCCGAAAGATACTTAGCTTCATTAGGCATACTCTATCGTGAGGAGGTGTCTTACAGATTCAGTCACTTTCTTGCGCGAATTGCAATGCCCGATGAAATGATTGACGAAGAACCAGCAAAGACTTGACCTGTGAGCCTTTGAAACCTTACTCAGCATAGTGCCCGGAAAGCTGGGTTCTCGCCCAAAGGTGGCAAGTTGCAGCGCCGATCATGGATCAAGAAACCCCAATGGACTGTTATTCATTATGATTTTGCTTGAAGTGGACTCGGGTTTTGTGAACCCTGAAATTGAAAAAGGGGCACAGTCTATCCTGCGTCCCTCTTCAGATCACGTGTTCCAGATGTGTTCCGCTGTGTCTCCAGACAGTTTCCAGTAAAGAAGGACTGCTGGTTCAAATCCAGTCGTCCCGATCAACATGATCGACAACTCCGCATTTTTCAAACTGTTTTTTTTAGGCATTCGCTTTTGCCCTCCCACATGATTGCGCTCGTGAATTCTTTGCTCCCCAGTGCAGAGTCAATTTATAAGCCTCTCCGCACGTCTCTGGTTTGGATTGATATTCCATCGCGGGTGAAGTAACGTATAATGAGCAGGCAGGTAATGTAGCTATGGGGGCAAAAATATGAACTTTACCTTTCCACTGGACAAAATGACGACCGAGGATAAGCTCGCGGAGATGGAGTTGTTGTGGGAGGATCTCTGTCGTAACCCTGAATCTATGTTTCCACCGCCCTGGCACGAGGATGTCCTCTCCGCCAGAGAAAAACGTGTCCGGGAGGGTAAGTCCAATTTCTCCGATTGGGCCGCGGCCAAAGACAGGATCAGGAAATCCGTCGAATGAGAATCGAGCTTCTTGATGAGGCCGAGGCAGATCTCATTGACGGGTTCGCTTTTTATGAGCGGCAGTCAAAGGGACTGGGAGAATACTTTCTCGATTCAGTCTTTGCTGATATCGAATCCCTCCGTCTCTACGCTGGCATTCATGGCACATCTTACGGACAGGCCCTTAGAAATCCCAAAGCTTCCCGGTCAGTCGTTTCGGCTGAGTAACGTTCTTCGCGGAGCGGCAAGGGCTTTTCCGGGACTTGCAACGGCCTTTCTTTCGCCCGCGGATTCAGCTTTTCCGGCTGCCTTGGCATTGGCGCCGAGGATCAGTTTCATCAACTCCTCGACACGGTCCTTCATGTAGGTCGCCTGGACATTCATTTCACGGAGTTCCGAGGCGGACTCTTCCGCCGTGGCGGCATTTCGCTGCACTACCGTATCCATTTCGCTGACAGCCGTGTTTACCTGCTGAATTCCCTGTGCCTGTTCAAGGGAGGCCGCGGAGATCTCTTCGACCAGCTCGCTGGACCGGTCAACATTAAGCGCCACCTCGCGGAACTCCTTTTCTGTCGTTTCGACCAAATCCGAACCGCCCCTGACCTTCCGGACCGTCCCTTCGATGAGACCGGCGGTGTTCTTCGCGGCCTCGGCCGCCCTCATGGCGAGGTTTCTGACTTCATCGGCGACCACGGCGAAACCGGCGCCGGCTTCTCCCGCACGGGCCGCCTCTACTGCCGCGTTGAGAGCCAGCAGGTTGGTCTGGAAAGCGATCTCGTCGATTGTCTTGATAATCTTCGATGTTTCCTCGCTTGCCATGGAAATCTCACCCATTGAGGTGGTAAGTTCATTCATTATCCGAGCGGAGCGGGAGACAGACTCTTTTGTGTTTGCCATAAACCGGTCGGCCTGATGAGCGTTGTCAGCGTTCTGCCTGGTCATGGATGACATTTCCTCAAGAGACGAGGAGGTCTCCTCGATGGATGCGGCCTGTTCGGATGCTCCTTCCGCGAGTTGCCGGCTCGAGATCGCGACATGATCCGCGGCGGCGGATACTTCATTCACGCTCTGATCGATCAAGGATAAAGATTTTAGCATGGGCTTGACGAGCGACCGGGAGATAACATAGCCGGCGGCGGTCATAATGAGGCCCACGGCCAGGACTGTGATCAGGACGGCCATAATGACGGTATTACATGCTTTCTCGATAAGCTCCCGTTCGTTGCCGACGAACATCATTCCTGCAATCTTTCCATCGGCGCCGGTTATTGGCCAGTAAGCGGTATTATAAATCCGCCCCTGGATAGAGTTGGTGGTGAGGTATTTCCCTCCATTGCGGAGCACCGTGTCGATAACCAGGGGGTTATCCATTTTTGTGCCAATCAGGCGTTTTCCATCCTTTTCCAGTGTTGTCGAGACCCGCTCGTCGCCTTTGAAAATGGTGCATTCAGCGTTAAAACGCTTCTTCATGCCGTCAACAAACCTGGTCGTCCCGGTCAGATCGAGCCCCGGAGTGACGGTCCCGATAAGACGGCCGTTGATCTTGATGGGCGCGCCCGCCCGGACGGAAAATTTCACCTCTGTCCCTTCCTCGAGACCTACGGATGCCTCCCCGGCCAGAGCCTTTTTGACGTTGACCTGGTTTGCGACGCTGTCCCCGGTTTTTTCGGAATGCCCCCGGGCGATGACCTTCCCCTCGACGTCGGCGATCGTTAATACATCCAGTCCATTGTTCGTCATCAGTTCCTTGCCGATGGTCCGCAGCAGCTTGGCGTCCTTCTTCTCGACAGCCTCGGCTAGGTCGGGGCGGGAAGAGAAAGAGACGGCAAGCCTTTTCACCTTGTCCAGCAGGTCGTCCGCGGTCCCCTGAACCGCGGCGGCGGTCAGGTCAATTCGTTGCTCGGCCTGCTCGTCGAAAGACCTGCTGAAAAAACAATAGGCGGAGCCGAAGGTGGCGCCGCCCACAATGATGACCGTTAACAGGACAAGGGCAACGATCCTTTTTGAAAATGTCAGTTTCACCATGTGATATCCTTGCTGAGTATGAAGTGAGATCTCCCGAGTGTTGGCCGAGTCGCGTCTCATCTTGAATTCCGTTGCTTGACGCGTAAGCAACTACTCTCAAAGATTCCGGAAGGTTACCCATTAATAGAGTAATTGGCTGAATCCCAAGGCTCGTGAAAGGTGCCGTAGGTATCAGTCCGGAACACACTATAAACCGTCACTTATACTTTTCGGATATCTTTAGTGAAAGTATTAAGGAAACTCTCATATCGGATGTTGCGCATTCGGACGATGGTCCAATATCGCTCGGCTGTGGGCTCCATGCGCGCTGAAAGATGATGGCCGGACCGCGCGCGGGGCAGCCCGCATTATTTATGAGTCGCAGTCCGCGCACGAAAAGCCCAACAAGGAAGCGGTACTCTGGGAATGAAGCGATTTGGGGCTGATAACACACTGTCGGTCGAAGTTGCGGAAGGAAACCAACATATGGTCAATACATGGATTTCCACGCATGCTCACAGAGACTCATGAATAATGCGGGGTAGTTGTATGTCCGGATTCGCGGGCGACTGTAATGAAATGGCGCCTCTCTGCCTGCCCCGCTCCATTTCTTATCCCCGCCGAACAAATGCCGGGCGGATTTCGCTCTCGGCGAGCAGTGCGGGAAATAATAGATTTCCCCTGCAATACTGGATTCTTGAAGCAACACTGAATGTAATCCCATTCGTCCCGTCAAAAAAGACTTCAGTCTTTCACTCTAATTCCGAAATTAGAGACAAGCCATCACAAGTCATTCCGGTGCTCCATGCGTCTGGTCGAGAATCCCGGGCATGGTGAACCGCAACATGTGAAAGGGCGCCGTAGTGCATTACGAGTTGCGGCGTGGCAAACGCGGGTGATTGCTGAACGCGACCATTGGTCCCAGTGCCGGCCGGACGTGTTCCGCTGGAAAAACCCCGAAAAGAATGCCGGCGCGACGGCGGGCGGAGATACCTCGAGGGCCGGGCACGGCCGGGAGGTGACAAATACTTGATAACTTCACCCGACAGGAGAGTGCGGATTGGCTTCCGACGAAAGAGCGGCAAACACCGAAGAGGGCAGACCCGAACGGGAACCTGGCCGACCTGCTCCGCAAGACTTGGTGGAATGCCGCGTCTGCGGTGAACTGATTGCCCGGGAAAGTCAGGTCTGCGTGCATTGCGGAGCCCCTTTTCCGTACGCGCAATGTCCCGCTTGCGGGTCGCGAAAAATAACCGTGGAGGAGCAAGCCGGCTCGGGGGTGTTCAACTGGCTTTTGTGCATCGGGTCGGTACTCTTCGCTTGCTATAAATTCGCGGACTTCTACCTCCTGCTCGAAAATGATCGCATATTCGACCACTGGAAGCTTGCCATCGCGATCATCTGGCTTGTTTCCGGAATTTTATGGGCTACACGTTTGAATAAAAAACAAATGCGGATGGTTTGCGGCGCCTGCAATAAAAAACCGGGTGCTGCTTCCGCGTCGTTGAACAATAATGAAGATCCGGCGGTTTCTGGCTCCGGTGATCCTTCCGAACCCGTGCCTGCCGCCATGCCACAGGTCCCTCCGGCCATGACACAAAGGAATGCCACAAAAAAGTGTCCAGCCTGCGCGGAGACCATAAAGGCGGCAGCTGTCAAATGCCGCTATTGCGGTAATGAATTTGATCCCGCTCGTGTTGCCTGGGAAAATGCGGAGGAGACAAGAGAACAATGTAAGGCAGCCCTTTCGGAACTCCTCGACGAGTACGCCGTTCCAGAGGCGGTTTCCGCGCGATTGAGCGAAGAAGTATCCCGGGTCGCATCCGAGGAGGATGCTCAAAAAGTATACGATGGAATCGCCTTCTCGAGGGAAACCTACCAGTCTAAGAAAGATATAGAACAGTGCCAGGCCGCCATGGCCGACTTCCTCGATAATTACTCCATCCCCGACGTGGACTCTTCCCGGCTGCTCGACGAAGTTGCCGATGTTTCATCTCACAACGATACTCAAAGAATAAGCAATGAAATATCCTCGCTAAAAGAGAAGTATGTGTCCAAGGCTGACACTCAGCGGCACAGAGAACTCATGGCGGAGGTGTTTGAAACGCATCTGATTCCCAGTTCCATGGCCACATCATTTCTGCGGAAAATGGAGCAAACATCATTAAGCATTGATATGAATGCCTTATTGGATGAATTGGTTATCTTGAAATCGACTTATGCAAAAGTCGATTCCAAAAAAGATGTGGAGGATAAGCTATCGAATCTTATCGAAAATTATCGTATTCCGGAAAAAGAAACAAATGAAATAAAGGCGTTGCTCGATTCCGCCATATTGGTAAAAGAGATTGAAGAGATAAATGAAAGAATCGACCATGATAAAAACAACTATATCTCTGAAAGTGATCGAGCCGGGTTGCAGAACCAGCTTAAGAGCACGAGAAGATTTTTTTGTATATCCGGGCAAACATGCGAAACTATACTGAAAAGAATCAGTTCGATCCATTTCGGTATCGAGCGGAAAATGATTGCCGATGAGTTGGCGAGTTATCGCGTGATCGGTAATCTGAGACATCTTAAGGCTATCATGGCCCTCTCCGCCGGATTCGTGATAGCCGTCGCGGCATGGTGGGCGGTCTCGGTGCAACTCCGGCATCTATCGGATATGAAGAAGTACAAGGAAGCGGGTGATAAGAGTGTGAAAGAGCAGGATTATTTCGAGGCCAGGGAGTCCTACAACATGGCTCTGGCCAATGAAGCAAGTGTTTACCTGCCCTTTTACGAAACAGTAGAAAGAAACAAGTATGTCGCCAGTATAAAGCAGACATTGGCAAGCCAGGATTTCCAGAATGGTTTGAGCGGGCTTATGAAATATGGCGGAGAGTGGATTGAAAAAGAAAGATACCCTTTCGTTGTTAAATACAAAGACTTGATTAAGACTGTCGATGAAACCATGTCCTCATTTGAGGCCAGTCCTAACCTCAAGGAATATAAGACTCTTCTCGCATCATATTCTGAAATGCAGAAGATGTCAGCCAAGCATGAGTACTTACAGTCTTATATGAGCCCAGCATCTATCGCGCGTTCAGCCGAGGCGGTCAAGAAAAGGTTCCTGGCTTCCGCGCTGCCGGAATTTAATGCTCTCCTGGCCGAGGGTGACTCTTTGTACCAACAGGGGCGATACGATGACTCGATCAATGTGCTGACCCATGCCAAAGAGCTTGCGAAGCAGTATGAAATCGGCAATTCTCAGGTCGATCAGATCCTGATCAATGCGAACAATGCCAGGAAGGCCGAAGAGACCGCCCGGGCAACCATCGCGAAGAAGCGCTCCGACCTGTCTTCAGCGCTGGATAATGCGCAATCCATGCTCGCCCGCGGGATGTATGAACAACTGGTTCCCTTCTGCACCGCCACCATCGAAAAAGTGGATGGAACCCTTCTTCAAAAAGACGAACAGTACAGGCAACTGGCCGAAAAGCTCAACTCGATCCAGGCGGCGGCAAGACAAAAGGATCAGGACGAGAAAAAGCGGCTTGCCGAAAAAATGCAGAAAGAAAAGGCGGCCGCGGTGAAAGAGAAGACTCCGGACGTGGAAATGGAGAAGATAGAGAAACTGCGTGCCGACGGTGACCTTTGGGCCCGGCGGCAGAGCTTCGCGAAGGCGGAGCAGAGCTACAATGCGGCACTCGCGCTGGTTCGGAAAAGCGCCAACAGGAATGACAGCGGGTATAGAGAAAAAGAAAAAGTAATTCTTGCTTCCCTCGGGAAGCTCAAGACTAGTCTTGAGCCTCTGAATGAAAAGAGGTCGCGTCCGGAAGAAAATCAGAAGCCGGCGGTTCAGGTGAACAAAGATAAAGTGAGAAGCCGGCAAATTGAGATGATCAGCCGACTGTGCAGGGAGGCCGAATCCCTGGCGTCGCTGCACGAGTACTCACTGGCGGCCGAAAACTACAGGCTCGCGCTGGATATCATTCATAACAGCGAAAACAGGAATGACGGTGAGTACGCCCACTTCGAACGTGAAATCAACCTGGGTCTGAATCGAGTATCATCCGAGGGGCCAAGGCACAGCTACAAACCCAGGTGAGAACATGCTGCCGGTATTTGCCATCCGATGACTCCTTCCACCGGGTCGAGTTCAAAAAGGTGTCCTTCACGCCCAAAAGAGAGGCTCAACATCGCGCGGAAGACACCCGAGAATGACAGTTGAATATGAAGTTCGTGCTGAGATTCAAGATCTCCCCCGGTGTTTTTTTCTTTTTCCCCGCGTTCATCCGTCATATAACCTTTAACCTTAATATCCCTCGAATCAGAGTTGCGTGTTGGAGATGCCGGGCTGGAGGAAACCTTCAACCGCCGGTTAATCATCCGCCGCGGCGCGCGGTTTGTTATTACCCAAGGCTCGATCGGCAAAATGACAGTGGAAGGGGGTTCGAATGAGAGCACTCACCTTGACTGCAATTTTCGTGACCATGCTTTTCGTTTCACCCGGCGCTCACGGTCAGGAGCGCGTCAGTTCCGCGACCGGGGAGTGTCTCGAGTGTCATACGACGCTCCACCCCGGAATTGTCTCGTCCTGGCAAAAGAGCAGGCACGCCAGGGTGACTCTCGCGGAGGCCGCCGGGCAGCAGGGCCTTGACCGTAAAGTCTCGCCAGGGAAAGTGCCCGAGGAATTCGCGAACGTCACGGTTGGCTGCGCCGAATGCCACACCCTCGATCCCAAGACGCACCAGGATTCCTTCGAACACAACGGGCACGAAGTCCATGTCGTGGTGAGTCCGAAAGACTGCGGCGCATGCCACTCCACCGAGGTGGAGCAGTTCGGAAAGAATCTGATGTGTCATGCGTACGGGAACCTGATGGACAATGGCGTGTACAAATACCTGACCGAGGCCGTCAACTCGGTGCCGCCCGGGAGTGCGGGAAAGCCCGCCAATATCAGCACGGATCTGACGAATGCGGACTCCTGCCTCTACTGCCACGGCACGAAAATGGCGGTTACCGGCGTTCGGTCGCGTGAGACGCAGATGGGCAGCATGGATTTCCCGGTTATTACCGGCTGGCCCAACCAGGGAGTTGGCCGGATCAACCCCGATGGGAGCATGGGGGCCTGTTCCACCTGTCACAGCAGGCACGAATTCTCGATGGAAATGGCCCGAAAACCGCATACCTGCAAGGAATGCCATGCCGGACCCGATGTTCCCGCATCGAAGGTATTCGAAGCAAGCAAGCACGGCAACATATACGCGTCTGAAAACAAGAACTGGGACTTTTCAAAGCCAAAATGGACTGTCGGAAAAGATTTTACGGCGCCGACGTGCGCCTCGTGTCACATAAGCCTCCTGGTAAATACGGAAGGCAAAGTAATAGTCAATCGCACCCATGAGATGAAAGACCGTCTCCCCTGGCGATTGTTCGGGATCATTTACGCCCATCCGCATCCCCGTGATCCGGATACATCCGTTATCCGCAACAAGGACGGCCTGCCCATGCCCACCGACTTCGCGGGCGGGACAGCCGAGAAGTTTCTCGTCACAGGGGATGAGGCCCTCGCTGCCCAGAAGAAGATGCAGTCGGCCTGCCTCTCCTGTCATTCTCAATCCTGGGTCGATGGCCATTGGGAGCGCCTCCTCAACACGATCGCGGCAACCAATGCGGTCACTTTTTCCGCCACCCAGTCCATGCTGGACATTTGGAAGCGCGGCCTGGCGGTGAACCACGAAAAGGGCGGAAATCCCTTCGATGAGCACATAGCAAGAACCTGGACCGACCTATGGCTTTTCTATGCCAACACCGTCCGGTTCGCTTCGGCGATGGGCGGGGGAGGGGACTATGGCGTCTTTGCCGATGGCCGTTATCATATGAAAAAAACACTGGAGTCCATAAAGGAATGGGCGGGCAGCGGACCGCCCGGAGCGAAGTCGCCTCCCGCGCGGCCGAAGCGACCCTGATGAGGTTGAGGATCTCCCGCGGCACGAAGGGCGTTTTAAGGAAAAAGATGAGGGTTTCCTCCCTCCACTGCTGAAGACTTGTCCGTAACAGGCTTATTCAGGATCACGCCGGAACTTGAGGCTGATTTGGTCGAGAGGATTTGCGGTTGAGGAGCGGCCAGGTCAGGCCAAAAAACGGGTGAAGTGCACAGGTCTTATTTATCGGACAGGCTCAAAAGGTCTCCCCTGTTCGGAGGGCAGCCGGAGAGGCGCCGCGGGTGCCTGATACGTGCGTCGTTTCGTCCTTTGGAGATCATGCTTTAAGGTTCATCCTCCGCAAAGCTGAAAACAGATGAGTTCGCTTTGTGTTTTTATCCAGGTCTTTTATTGGAGAGTTGCTTTATGAACCACACATTCAAGTCTGTATTATCGGGAATTTTCGTGGGCTGCGCGGCTGTTGTTCTTCTGGCAAACTGGGCTTGCGCCGCCGGGACAACTGCCGGAGGCGCGGGGGAAAGGGCGGAGATGCCTGTTAGCATGGTCGTCCTGTTCAGTAGTGGGGTCGGGTATTTTGAACACAGCGGGACGGTCCAGGGGAACGGCATGACGGAACTCCGCTTCAAATCAGACCAGATAAATGACATCCTCAAGTCACTCGTCCTGGAAGACCTCGATGGGGGAAAGATCGGCACCATTGCCTACCCGTCGCGGGACCCCATCGAGAAAACCCTGAGAAGCTACCAGGTGGATATCACGTCGAATCCTCCTCTGGCTGATCTGCTCAACCAGCTCAGGGGCGCCCCCGTTCTGGTGACGGCTCACGCGGAACAGATCGAGGGTACTATCGTGGGCCTGGAGAAACGCCGCAAGACCCTGCTGGGGCAGAACAACCAGGTAGTGGATGAGTGGATGTTCACTATACTTTCGGGCGCTGCCATGCGCTCGGTCTGGTTGGACGAGGTGCAAAAGATTGAGCTGCGGGAACCGGTGCTGCAGCAGGAGCTGCAAAAGGCGCTTGCCGCGGTGGCCGAAACGAGAAACCAGGACAAAAAGCCGGTTACGATCAATTTCCAGGGAAACGGGAATCGGAAAGTCCGCCTGCGCTATGTGATAGAGACTCCCATCTGGAAAACAAGCTACCGGCTGATACTTCCACAGGCCAAGGGGGGAAAGTCCAAGTTGCAGGGGTGGGCGATCGTGGAGAACCAGACGGACTCCGACTGGAACAACGTGCAGCTTTCCCTGGTGAGCGGCCGCCCCATATCTTTCATCGAGGACCTTTACAAACCCATTTATATCTCCAGGCCTGTCGTCGAACCGGAACTCTACAAGGGCCTGCGCCCGCAAAGCTATGAGTCCGGGATCGCTCTGCCCGCTCCCGCGGCTCCGGAAATGGCGATGGCCGCTCCTCCGATGATGGAAAGGGCGCAGGGCGCCGGGGCGGCGCCACGCGGACGCAGCATGTCGAAGAGTATAAAGCCTGATTTCGGGGCAGATGCAAGTGTGGGCGAGGGGGGAGGGGCCTTCAACGCGACATCCAGCGTCGTTGCGGCCGCAACCGCCGAGAAGCTCGGAGATCTCTTCCAGTACACGGTGGGAAGTGTTTCCCTGCCGCGCTCCCGTTCGGCCATGTTCCCGATACTGACCGAAGATGTGACGGCCGAGAGGATCAGCATCTTCAACACGGAGGTGATGCCGAGAAATCCTCTGCGCGGCGTGCTCCTTCGCAACTCCACGGATAAGCATGTCATGCAGGGGCCTGTCACCGTGTTTGACGGCAATACTTACGCCGGTGATGCGCAGGTCGGGAACCTGCCGCCCGGACAGGAGAAGCTCCTGAGTTATGCGCTCGACCTGGAAGTACAGGTGGATGCGACCAAGAACCGTCAGGAGAGCCTGGTCCAGACCGCCAGTCTTCTGAAAGGCGTTCTGAAAGTGTCCCGGAAGGATGTCTATTCGCAGGAATACGTAATTCAGAATAAATCGGACAGCGACCGGAGCCTCGTAATCGAGCATCGTTTCCGCCCTGGCTGGAAACTGGCCGGTCTTCAGCCTTCCGAGACCACCGCGACCCACTATCGCCTGAAACAGGCGGTGCCGAAGGGAAAAACCGAAACCATGACGGTCGTCGAGGAAAATGTCCGCGATGAATCCGTGGCCATACTCCCTGCCAGCATCGGTTCCTTGGAACTCTATGCCCGCACGGATAAGATCCCCAAGAATGTTCGGGATACGCTTGGCAAGGCTATCGCGCTGAAGCAGGCCCTGGAGGATTCCGAACGCCGGTTGGCGGATAAGCACAACACACTGGAGGAGATCGAAAAAGAGCAGGAACGCATCCGGTCGAATATGGGGGCGGTGAATAACTCGAGCCAGTATTATTCGCGTTTGCTTGAAAAGCTCAATTCCCAGGAGACGGAGATAGAGAAAATCCAGGGAGAGGTTCGCGCGCTGGAGAAGAAAGTAGACGATCAGAGGACGGAACTGGAAAAGTACCTGGCGAATCTCTCATACTAATTTGCTTTCAGGAGGATATACCCCCGTTCGCCCTGAGGTATCGAAGGGTAGAACGGGTCAATTCTGAACGGTATCTTCAATTTAGGGATAGACTCATCTTGAACGCAACTCCGTATCACTATAAGGGAACGGGGCCCTGTTCCGAAGGCCGCATTCCGCTTCATAACCGAAAAGGCACCGGTTTCCGGGCGTCAGGCCGGAACCGGTGCCTTTTGGTCTTTCGCATCTATAATGCGGTTCAGTCTTTTTTCGGCATACCGATCGTTTCGGGCTGATGTTTTTCGGGGTCAAAGGCAGTCTTTACGCCGCGGCTGGGAGTCTCGCGATTCATCTCCAGGTCGAACACGGCGGGGCTTTCTTCCGGCTGGCCCGAAAAATTAAGAAGGATCTGTTCTTCGCCTGCCGCCTCCGCGCTGCTCCGAGGTTTCATCCTGATACCGTAAATAAGCATTGCCAGACCGCTCAGGGCCAGTATCGAAAAACCCACCTCCAACCAGAATTCGGTCATAGGTAGCTCCTTGGCATGATATTCCACTTGTTGCCGGGGTATATCACGATCTCAACCTTGTAGTAGCCGTCTCCACGTGACGGTTCCCGCCGGCGAATGGTGTTTCCGTGAAGGGGCTTTGCCCCAAGCTTCAATATGGCTCCATCTTTTGAATCGAGCCGCACCACGAGGGACTCGCCCAATGCGTGATGTCCTTCCAGGATCAACTGATCCCGGTCATTTACCGGTGCGATCAATGCACCGGAACTCTCCACCGTGCGCCGGTCATTCGGGTTGCGCTGCACCACCATACCGCCACCCAGATCGAACCCGAGGTAGACTTGCCGCTCAGCCTGCCCAATCCGGCGAACATTGATGGCTATCCGGTCGCCGAGGTGTACGCGGGCGACCTGGATATTGTTGGCCTTGGCCGGATTGAAGTTGACCCGGATGGTGACCGGCTGCCGCCCCTGGCCGGTCAGGCTCTTTTGCCGGGCCTGGGATTGGGGGTTTGTGCTCCAGGTTTTGTCCCGGGGCATGCTTCGGGAAGCCGGTCCCGTCGCCCGCGCACTCTGGTTATTCTGGACTTTCGGGAGTTCGAAATCAGTCGGGCGTGGATACCTTCGCTCTCCCTTTCCAACCTGCGGAACGGCAACGGTTTTATCATTCTTTTCGGCCTGAGGCTGTTGTGACGGCATGGGGGAAGGGCTTGCCGGCGGAGTCTCGTTTTTGGAGACCGCACCGGGGGACGGCGAGGTTTCCGGGGCAGGGGGAAGAGTTCCCTCTTTCGCGCTCGGTCCCGGAACAGAACCTGGAACTTCAGGCGAAGGCTGCGGCGCGGGTGTTTCGAGCCGGTTTTCCAGCCCCGGTCCAGCCGGAATCTTGAGCAGGTTCGTCTTAAGCAGGGCGATCCCCGCAATACCAAACACCAGAAAAGCAGTTCCAACTCCGATAAAGATCCCGCGTTTGTTCACAGGCGCCCCCTGAATATTCGACTTGCTTTTGTGCCGACCGGTTAAGGCGGTATGAAACGCGCTCACGCAACCGGCCCCTGACGGCAAACCTCAACCTCATGCCAAGGCAGGTCCTTGTAACACATCAGACGATACATAACGGGTTTTGGTTGACAAAAAAAGTAGGGGAATGTGTTTTTGGGCGTGCGGCGGCGGTCTGAATCCGGAAATGCCGGGGGAATGGCGGAACGAAGGGCAGGCTGGAAAGCCTGCCCCACATCATGCTCTTCTAAAGTATATACCTGCTCAGATCCTCGTCTTTTATAATTTCCTGGAGAATATTGCGCACGTAATCGCGGTCGATCCGGATTTTCTGCCCCTTGAGATCCGGCGCGTTGAAGGAAACATCCGATAGCAGCTTCTCCATGATGGTATGCAGTCTCCTCGCGCCGATATTCTCGGTCCGCGAATTGACCTGGTAAGCGACTTCGGCGATCTCCTCGATTGCGGTTTCCTCGAAGATAAGCTCGACCTCTTCCGTCTCCAGCAGGGACTTGTACTGAACGATGAGCGCGTTTTCGGGTTCCTTGAGGATCCGGATAAAATCATCCCTGGACAGCGATGTCAGTTCCACGCGGATGGGAAACCGCCCCTGCAGCTCCGGAATCAGGTCAGAGGGCTTGGAGATGTGAAAGGCCCCGGAGGCGATGAAAAGGATGTGGTCGGTTCGCACCATGCCGTACTTGGTGGTGACGGTGGACCCTTCCACGATCGGGAGCAGGTCGCGCTGAACGCCTTCGCGGGACACGTCCGGGCCCCTGCCGCTCGACTCGCGGCCGGCAATCTTGTCGATCTCGTCAAGGAAAATGATGCCGGAATGCTCCACCCGCTCCACGGCGGACTTGACCACCCGATCCATATCGATCAACCGCTGGGATTCTTCCCCTATGAGGATCTCGCGCGCCTCGGGAATTTTCACCTTGCGCCGCTTGGTGCGCCTGGGAAGCATGGACCCCAGCATATCGCGCAGGTTGAAATCCATCTCTTCCATCCCGGTACCCGCGAAAATCTCGATCATCGGGAAATTGCGGTCCGGGACGTCGAGCTCGACATAGCGGTCGTCAAGCGATCCCTGGCGGAGCAGCTTTCGCAGCTTTTCACGCGTGGTGTCCGCCTGTTCGGCTTCTTCCTTGGCGGCGACGAGCGCTCCGGGCTCTTCGGGAAACGGATGTTCCCGCACCTCGGGCGTGGACCTCTTGGGCGGGAGCAGGATATCGAGGAGTTTTTCCTCGGCTATCTCTTCCGCCCGGATCTTTACGTTTTCCATCTCCTCGTTGCGGACCATGCTGACCGCCAGTTCCATCAGGTCCCGGATCATGGATTCCACATCACGGCCCACATAACCGACCTCGGTGAACTTGCTCGCCTCGATTTTCAAGAAAGGAGACTGGGCAAGGCGTGCCAGCCTCCGGGCTATCTCGGTCTTGCCGACGCCCGTGGGTCCGATCATGATGATGTTTTTGGGCGCGATCTCGTCCCGGAGATGTTCGGGCACCTGCTGGCGGCGCCACCTGTTTCGCAGGGCGATAGCCACCATTCGCTTGGCGTCTTTCTGACCGATTATGTATTTGTCCAGTTCCAGGACAATTTCAGCGGGAGTAAGGGGTGGCTGCATTAATCAAGCTCCTCGATCACGAATTCTTTGTTCGTGTAGATGCATATGGAAGAGGCGATGTCCATTGCCTCCTCGGCGATCTTGCGGGCGGAAAGATCGGTGTGACGGCCCAGGGCTCGGGCAGCGGCGAGCACGTAAGGCGCGCCGGATCCGATGGCCGCGAAACCGTCGTCCGGTTCGATCACATCCCCGGTCCCGCTCAGAATAAAGGAATTATTGGTATCGGCGGCAACCAGCAGTGCTTCGAGCCGGCGGAGCGCCCTGTCCATGCGCCAGTCCTTCGCGAGTTCGACGGCGGCGCGTTTGAGGTTTCCATTGTACTGCTCCAGCTTCGCCTCCAGCCTCTCGAACAGCGTGAATGCATCGGCGGTTGATCCGGCAAAGCCTGTCAGGATCTTGTTATGATAGAGTCTGCGAATTTTCTTGGCATGGTGCTTTACGACAGTGTCACCCATCGTGACCTGTCCGTCTCCAGCCATTACGACTTTACCGTCCTTGCGGATAGCGACAACTGTAGTGCTGCGAATGATTTTTTCCGCCATGATAGTGATAGTTCTCCTAATGCTTATGCTTTACCCAACGTGAACAGCGCAAAATCGAGATACTCGAACATAAGAAGTTTACCATAATAGTAAAAGGCTTTTTCAGCATAAAATCAGCACGGGTCCGCCGGACATCGCCGGCAGGGCGATCCCATGCCGCATTGGGGCAGGGTTTTGCCGTGCATCCGTTATTTTTTCCGGCTGCGGGGATGGGCGGTATCATAGACCTTCATGAGCCGATCCACGTCCACATGCGTGTACCTCTGGGTGGTGGAAAGACTCCGGTGACCGAGCATTTCCTGGATTGCCCTGAGGTCCGCTCCGGCATTGAGAAGATGCGTGGCAAAGGTGTGCCTCAACCCATGAGGACTTAGGTGCTGCCACAGACCGCAGCCGATCATCTCCGCCTTCAGAATGCGGTCCACCGAGCGGGCGGTGAGCCTGCCCCCGCGTGCATTTCGAAAGAGCGCGGGCGAGGTGCCCATGACACCGGGAAACTGGATTTCCAGGACAGACAGGTAATGCCTGATCGCATCGATCGCTTTCCGGCCGATGGGGACGACGCGCTCCCGGCCGCCCTTGCCGCTCACCCGGATCGTTTCCTCCTCGTAGGCAATGCTTGTCCGATTGAGCTTTACCAGTTCGCTTACCCGGATCCCGGTAGAGTAGAGGGACTCGAAAAGCGCCCAGTTGCGAGCCTTTCTCCATGAACATCCCTCCTGGCTGGCGGACAGGGAAAGTGAATCCAGTAAATGGAATACGGCGTCCACCACCAGGAAATGCGGCGTCTTCTGGCTCAGTTTGGGATGCGTCACGAGTTGGGCCGGGTTTTCCCCATAAAGGCCGCTGCTGTTGAGATACTTGTAAAATGATCGCAAGGTGGAGAGCTTGCGCGCGCGGCTCGTTTTTTCAAGAGTTGTGTGTACCGATGCAAGAAAACCGCGGATTATATCCGGAGTAATCGTGTCAACGCCAATCTCCGCCGGGTCGCCGTGTTCGCATAGATATTGGGCAAACTGCCGCAGGTCCCCGGCATAAGCCCTGAGGGTCTCTTCGCTGACATTTCGTTCGTGCCGGAGATATTTTAAGAAGCGTTTCTCGGCATCATTCCAGGTGAGGGTCGTCATGCTTTCCTGACTTGCGACTTTAAAAAACCAGCTCAAATTTGGTCGGACTATATGGCCCGAGTAGCACCAATTAGCATAGGTAGTGAAAAAAGCATAGGAAATTTGCCCTTGCTCCGCTCCCCGCCCGCTTTTACAATCTATTGACATTTCAGCATATTTAACATATTCATACGATTTTGGATTCTGTTCAATGAGCTTCTCACTCATTGTCCTTCCTGAAGGGATTCTGATCGTAAGTTCATTCGGCAGCTTGCGGAACATCAGGCCCCGCCCGGCCCGCCGCATCCGATTGATTTTACCACGGTCCTTCCGATAAGCTATTTGTCCGGGAAAGTCCGTCCCTGACCCGGGCCTCAATTTCACAAGAAAGGATTTAAATATGAAAGAGGACGTCGCAAATGTTCGCACTTTCGCAATCATCTCACACGGCGGCGCGGGAAAAACCTCTCTTGCTGAGGCAATGCTCTTCAATGCGGGTGCTACTACACGGCTGGGCAAAGTGGACGAGAGCAGTTCGGTATTGGACTTCGAGCCCGAGGAAATCAAACGTAAGGCTACCCTGAGCAGCTCGTTCTTTTCTTTTACCTGGAAAAAACAGCCTTTTACGCTGATAGATACTCCGGGTGATTTTAACTTCATCGCCGACACCAAGACTTCCATGCAAGGCGGGGATGGGGTGATAGTGCTCGCGGACGCCGTGGACGGTGTGCGGGTGCAGACGGAAAAGGTCTGGGAATTCGCCGACGAATTCAACCAGCCCAGAATGATCTTCATCAACAAAATGGACCGTGAACGCGCGGATTTCGCAAAAACGGTGCACGACCTCCAGACCGCTTTCAGTAAAGCTTGTGTCCCGCTCCAAGTCCCGATCGGCGCCGCCGAGTCTTTCAAGGGCGTTGTGGATATCCTGAGCGGCAAGGCCTATATCTACGGGTCGGGAGACAGCGGGAAGTTCGAGACAAAAGATATGCCGGCCGACCTCGAGGAACTGGCCGGCCAGTACCGGGAGGCGATAGTCGAGCACGTTGCCGAATCGAGTGACGATCTGCTGGAAAAATATCTCGAAACGGGCGAACTCTCTCCGGAAGAGATCCGGAACGCTCTGCGCGCATCGATTATCGGCGGAAAGCTCATTCCCATCCTGTGCGGCTCAGGGGCCGCGAACATAGGCGTCCAGCCCCTTCTGGATATGGTTGCTGAGTGCATGCCCTCGCCGGCCGACCGCGATGGCATCAAGGGCAGGAACGCCAAAGGCGATGCCGAACTGACGAGGGAACCGGACCCCGCGGTTCCTTTCAGCTCTCTGGTTATCAAGACGGTAAGCGATCCCTACGCCGGGCGCCTCTCCGTTCTGAGAATATTCTCGGGTACGCTCGCCCCGGATTCCACGGTCCTCAATCCGAATAAGGGAACCAAGGAGCGCTTCGGCCAGCTTCTGAAGCTCAAGGGCAAGAGTCAGGAGCCCGCGCAGTCCGCGGGACCGGGCGACATAGTTGCCGTTGCCAAGCTCAAGGAAACGGTTACCCAGGACACGCTCTGCTCCGAGAAAGACCCGATAATATTTCCCTCCGTGGAACTTCCGCGCGCCATTTATTCGCTGGCCGTGGAGCCGAAGAGCAAGGGCGACGAGGAAAAGATCTTCTCCTCCCTGTCACGTCTCATGGAGGAAGACCTTACACTCAAGCTCGAAAGAAATGACGAAACCCGCGAAATGATTCTTTCCGGCATGGGCGAGATCCACATCGAAGCCACGGTTGACAGACTCAAACGCAAGTTCGGCGTGGAAGTGAACCTGAAACTGCCCAAGGTCTCCTATAAGGAGACAATCAAGGCAAGGGTCCGGGTACAGGGAAAATACAAGAAGCAATCGGGCGGGCGCGGCCAGTATGGCGACTGCTGGATCGAGATGGAGCCGCTGCCGAAGGGCGAAGGGTTCCAGTTCTTCGATAAGATCGTGGGCGGCGTTATCCCCAGGCAATATATTCCCGCCGTGGAAAAGGGTATCGCCGAAGCGCTGCACGAAGGGACCCTCGCCGGGTTCCCGGTGGTCGATTTCAAGGTCGATCTGGTAGACGGCTCTTTCCATCCCGTGGATTCATCGGAAATGGCATTCAAGATCGCCGGTTCGATGGCCTTCAAGAAAGCCATGGCCGACGCCAAGCCAACCCTGCTCGAACCTGTCATGGAGATGGAAATCACCGTGCCCGACGAGTACATGGGGGATATCATCGGCGACCTCAATTCGAGGCGCGGCCGGGTGCTCGGCATGGAGACGAAGGGCAACAAGCAGATAGTAAAGGCCCATGTGCCGCTGTCGGAAGTGCTCAAATACGCTCCGGACCTGCGCGCGATGACCGCCGGGCGCGGCATGTTCACCATGAGGTTCTCGCACTACGAAGAAGTTCCCGGCCAGTTCCAGGAAAAGATCATCGAGGCCGCGAAGAAGGAACAGGAAAAAGAGAAATAGCAATTCCAGTAATGCAGGCTTCAATGTCGGGTAGCTTACGGTTGAACTCCCACCGTGAATCGCCCTTCGAAGCCTCTTAAGCAGCTTTCTCCTTTGTGTGGGGATGTCCCCGCTCCCGTTTCGCCCCGAGGGTATCGAAGGGTAGAACGGGCCGGGCATGATGGCCGCGATGCTGCTTATTTACTTGCACCAGGCCACGCGCATGCCGGGTTTGCCTGGCATCGCATGCAACCGGAACGCCAGTTTCTCGAACACACTTTCTTGTAAGACCCCTGCTTATCATGAGCCGGGGTTTTCTGTTTTGATGCCTCACGGGAGTGGATGCCTTGACCGATGGCGACAGAACAGCACTGAGACAGAATGTCCGTGGTCTCCGGGAGAATTTCAGGACCATGGCAACCAGTGGTCTGGCCCATTTCACGCATGACGGTTTTACCGACATGCTCTATATCTTTTTCCCCATCTGGCAGGCCCAGTTCAACCTTGCATTCGCGGAGGTGGGACTTTTCAAAATGCTGTTTTCCGGCACCCTGGCTTTCTTCCAGGTGCCTTCCAGCTATTTGGCCCGCCGCGTGGGCGTTGTCCGGATGCTCCTCGCCGGGACACTTCTGACCAGCGGGGCGGCGGTCGCTTACGGCTGGGCATCGACGCCTTTCGTGCTGGGGTGCCTGCTGGTTATTGGCGGCCTCGGCGCGAGCGTGCAGCATCCCCTCTCCTCGTCGCTGCTTTCCGACGCGTTTCACGGCGTGGAACAACGTCGTACCGCGCTCAGTATTTTCAATGTGTCCGGAGACATAGGAAAACTGGTGTTCCCGGCCTCCGCCGCGCTGCTCATCGGTGGCTTCGGCTGGCAGCCGGCCTGCCGTACCATGGGGCTTTTCGGTATTGGCGTGACGGTGTTGCTTGCCTGGCTCGCCCGGTCCCTCTCACTCGATGGGAAAACGCAACCCGCCACCGGCGTCCGAAGCGGGACGAGAACGTCGATCCTGAGCGGTAACAGGGCCTTCGGTGCCCTGCTGGGCATAGGTATTCTGGACAGTGCGACGCGGATGGGCTTTCTGACTTATTTCCCGTTTCTTCTACAGGACAAGGGGGCGGGCATCGCCGTGGTCGGCTTGGCGCTCAGCCTGATATTCAGCGGCGGGATAGCGGGCAAGTTCGTTTGCGGAATATTGGCGACCCGGATTGGTGTGCTGCGCTCGGTGCTTATCACGGAGTGCCTGACCGGCGTGTGCATTTGGGCGGTTATCTTGATGCCCTTGCACGCCGTCCTGGTTTTGTGCCCGATCCTTGGCGTCGCGTTGAACGGCACCTCCTCGGTCCTGTATGGCAGCGTTCCGGAACTGGTAGCACCGGAACAGCGCCCCCAGTCATTTGCGATCTTCTACACGGCAACTATCGGTTCGGGCGCCCTGTCACCCCTGCTCTTCGGAGTGGCGAGCGATGTCATTGGCCTGGCGCCGACCGTGATAATGGTGGGTGCATTGATCTTTGCCACCATCCCCCTGACTCTGCCGTTGAGGGGAAAGCTGGCGGGGTAAGCCCGGTAGCCTGGTAGCCTGGTAGGTTGGGGTGAGCGAAAGCGAACCCCAACACCCATGGCTGTGGAAAATGTTGGGGTTCGCGCTGCTCACCCCAACCTACCGGCAACCCGCTGCTCACCCCAACACCCATGCTTGTGGAAAATGTTGGGGTTCGCGCTGCTCACCCCAACCTACCGGCAACCCGCTACTCACCCCAACACACACGGTTGTGGAAAAT
>JBDKTY010000137.1:0-21055 GCA_039679945.1 Syntrophobacter sp.
CATATAATGCCGCCTGCTGGGTGCTGGACGTGCTTCGCCTCTATCCAATCAAGGAAGGCTTCAGTATAATCCTTCCCGACGTGAGCGTGGAGGTGGCGAGGCAATGCAGCGGAATCAGGTCCAGCATCGCACTGCTTATAATCAGCGTCCTGTATGGCCGCTACTTTCTGCGGACAAACCCGGGCAGAGTGCTCCTGGTTGTTCTCACACTGTTCGTGGCGCCCTATAAGAACGGGCTTCGCATCGCCACTCTCGTGCTGTTGAGCATCTACTGGGATAAGATGGTCCTAGCGGGTCCTCTGCATTCCGCTGGAGGCATTCCGTTTTTTGTTATCGGGCTGGTGTGGCTTTCCCTGATTCTTTTCGTCCTGGCCCGGGTGGAGAAGTGGGTGTTGGGGAGGATCGGACGCGGGAAGGGGGAAGTGAAGGAAGAGGGGCAGGAGAAGGAAGTTAAAGAGATTGCAGTGTGATCGCACGGGTGGCCCGTAGTATATGGCCCGTTCTACCCTTCGGTAACTCGGCGCGAACAGGGGTGTCAATGTGCCGGGTGAGATAAGAAAAGCCTTGGATTCCGGCTTTCGCGGAATAAAGGAATGGTTGTAATTTCGCGCTGATGGGCGCATTTCAGCGAATGATGATTTATTGACAAGATTTTGACAAAAAGGATAGATTATTGACTATAATGTAACATATTGAAATTAATTATATTTAATGCTTCTTAAGGGTTGATCAGGGTTCTCAAGGGTAAACGAGAACTACAAATATAGTGGTATTCTATTGAAAGCACCATATACTGAATGCGTTTAAGATGGAATTTTTTCATATCACCGGAACTTCACCATAATCGGGGTAATCGAATGAAAAACTCTGGCTTGTTCGGTGCGGCCGCTTTTGCCATCTGCGCCGGGCTCATCTCCATCGGCGCTAAAAATCTCGCGCGTATCGGATCGGTTGTATTGCTTTCCCTCGCCCTGGCCGCATGCGGCGCCTCCCCTGAACAGAAAAAGGCGGCGCACTTCGAAAACGCCGAAAAGTACGTGGCGCAAAAACAGTACAAGCAGGCCGCCGTCGAATACTCCAACATCCTTAAGATCGATCCCAAGAACAAGGATGCCGCCAAAAAGCTCGCGACCGTCTTCCTCGCCGCCGGCGATGCCGGTCAGGCCCTCAAACAGTACCAGTGGGCAAAGGAAATCGATCCCGAGGACCTCGACACGCGGATCAAGATAGCCCAACTCCTCGCTCTGGGCCGCAAAACGGCCGACAGCCGCCAGGAGGTGGAGGGCGTCCTTGAAAAAGACCCGGCCAATATCGAGGCGATTGCCATATTCGCCGGTACGGCCGCGTCACGGGAAGAGGGCGACGAGGCGATAGCGCGTCTCCAGACCATCCGGGTCGCCGAGAAGGACCTGGCCCGGTACAACCTCATCCTGGGGCAGCTCTTCGTGCGGACCGGCAATATCATCAAGGCCGAGAACGCGTACCTCGACTCGCTCAAGGCCGCCAACCTCCCCGAGGCGCACCTGGGGCTCGCCGATGTGGCCCTTCTAAAGAGGGACTTCGGCCAGGCGGAAAACGAATACAAGGCGGCGGCCGAACTGTCTCCTGGCGTGGAGGCCATCCAGATGAGGCTCGCCGATTTCTACCTCGCCACGAACGAGAGGGAGAAGGCCGCGAGCGCATTCGAGGCCATCCTCCAGAAGGACCCCGACTTCGTGCCGGCGCTCAACCGGTTGGCCCGGATGGCGCTGGAGAAGCAGGATCTCGGTGGCGCCGACAAGTACCTGGACCAGGTATTCAAGAAGAATCCGGGTGACCTGGAAGGGCGCGTGACGCGCGCGCAGATGATGCTCGCCCGGGGTGAGGTGACACAGGCGGCGGCTGAACTGGAAGAAGTCGTCAAGGCGCGGCCGGATACGGCTCTACCCCGGTTCCTGCTCGGCATGGCCCAAATGCGGATCGGCGACCTGTATAACGCAAAGGCGTCGCTCAAGAAGGCCCTGGATCTGGAGCCCAACTTTACGGAGGCCGCCCTGCGGCTGGCTGAGGCGAACCTGCGAACAGGGTCCACGCAGCTTGCGGCCGAGACCGTGACCAGGATGATCGAGAGGGGAGCGGCCGGTGTGGACGCCTTTATGATCCTCGCCGATGCCGCCCGGAGTCCCGAAGAAGTGGATAAGGCGCTCAAGCTCTTCGAGAAGGCGCAGGTCACCTTCAAGGACAATACGCGATTCAACCTCGCCTGGGGATCGCTCTATCTCAAGAAAAACGATCTGCCGAAGGCCGAAGCGCTCGCCAAGGCGGCCCTGGCAAAGGAACCGGATTCCGAGCAGGCCAACCTCATCGAGGCTGACCTGCTGCTCCGGAAAAAGGACATGCAGGGGGCCGAACGGGCATACAAGAAGGCGGTGGAACTCTCTCCCGGTCCGTCGGGCGCCCTGGTACGGCTGGCTGAATTCTACATCGCCAATAAGCACAAAGACGAGGCGAAGAAAATTCTGACAGAAGCAGTGGCGAAGACGCCGGATTTCCTCCCCGGCTCGTTTTACCTCGCCCGGATAGCGCTTGAGGAGAGGGCTTTCGACGAGGCGGCCGCGCTGTTGGACGGCGTACTCCAGAAAAACCCCAACTTCATCGACGCCCAAATGCTCCGGGGACAGGTCAACATCGCCCGCAACAAACCCAACGAGGCGCTCCAGGACCTCCGGGAAATCCTGAAGGTCAACCCGGTTTCGGTGCAGGCGTCCTACCTGATCGGGCTTGCATATTTGCAGATGGGGGACACCGGCAACGCGAAGAGTTCCTTCCGCGAGGCGGTGCGGCTCCAGCCTGACTTTCCCGAGGCGAGGACGCGGCTGGCGGAGTTGGACCTCGCGGCCGGGGCTGCCCAGCCCGCGATCGAGAACCTGGAGTACATGATCCAGAATGGCCAGAAGGTCCCGAACCTCTACCTGCTACTCGGCACCGCGTATATGGGCAAGAAAGAAGATGCCAAGGCGGTGGGCTACTTCAGAAAGTACCTGGAAGAGAACCCCAACGATGCACGTGGGAAATTCCTGCTGGGCATGGCTCTCAATGCCCAGGGCAAAAAGGCTGAGGCGGTCAGATGCTACGAGGAAGCGCTGAAGGCGAATCCCAATTTCGTGGAACCCCTGGCGCAACTCGTGGCCATGGACATCGAGGATAAGAAGCCGGACGAGGCGCTGAAGCGCGTAACGAACCATATCGAGGTAGTCCCAACCAGAGCGGAACTCTACCAGTTGCTCGGCAGGGTGTATTTCAGCCGCAAGGAGATGGACGAGGCGGAGACCGCCTATTTGAAGGCGATCGATATGGACCCGGCGCTCAACAACACCTACATCGACCTGGCGCAGGTGTACGCCATCACGAAGAAGCTCGATCAGGCCGCGGCCAGGCTGGACCAGGCGATAAAGAAAGACCCGAAAAACACTGGCGCCCTGATGATGATGGGGATTATATACCAACAGAAAGACGACATTCAGAAAGCGCGGGAGACCTACGAAAAGATTGTTGAGCTGAACCCGAACTTCGCGCCTGCCGCGAACAACCTCGCCTATATCTACTGCGAGTATCCGGGAGGTGATCTGGAAAAGGCGCTCAGACTCGCGCGGACGGCCAAGAACGGTGCGCCCGATGATGCCAACGTCTCCGACACGCTCGGGTGGATCCTCTACAAGAAGGGGAACTACGAGTGGGCCCTGACCTACCTCCAGGAAAGCGCCGCCAAGATGCCGGACAACGCGGAGGTGTTGTTCCATCTGGGAATGACCCAGTACCAACTCGGCAATATGGGTCATGCGAAACAGACGCTCGCCAAGGCGCTGCAACTGGGAGCGGATTCCGCCTGGGCCGCCGAGGCCAGGAAGGCCATGGCCGAGATAAAGGAGTAGGGGCGCGGCCATGGCGGAGATAAAGAAATAGAGGCGCGGCCATGGCGGAGATGCCGAAGGAGTAGGGGAAGACCTAAGTCTTTGTCTATGGGATCGCAACGATAATACCCCCGTTCGCCCTGAGGTATCGAAGGGTAGAACGGGCCAGGATTAATCGATCTCATCATCTCAGTGTCCCGGTGAAACCAATGGCTTTCTGGGTCTACATACTCAAGTGTTCGGACGGATCATATTACACCGGACACACAGATAACCTCGAAGTACGCATAGCGGCACATCAGACAGGCGCATTGCCATGCTACACCTCAAGCAGAAGACCTGTCGAACTGGCTTTTAGACAAAATTTCCCAACAAGGCTTGAAGCTCTTACCGCGGAGCGGAGAATTAAGGGTTGGAGTCGTAAGAAGAAAGAAGCACTGGTTCTTGGTGACTGGAAACAGATTCAACAGCTTTCGTGGGGGATACGCAATCCCTTGCCGGATCGTTTGAAATGATTGGTGCACATATCCGATGGCCCGTTCTACCCTTCGATACCTCAGGGCGAACGGGGGATTTTACAGTGCCGGATGTGTTACAAACAACCATAAAAAACCGATCGTCGAATCCCCCAATACTTCGGCCACAGTTCCCGTTCGTGCTGAGGTATCGAAGCATGAACGGGCCAATGTACCCGGGGTAATGATCTCTCTCATGAGTTGAACTCTCATGATTGGAACCCTCAAGACCAGGCCCTCATGATTAGATTCGAGGACATACAGTTCGCGATCGCGGTTGTCGGCATCCTTCTGAGTGCCGCGACGGGGGCGCTCGCCCTGGCGCGGGATTTCCGTTCGTTCGCCTACCGGGCCTATGCTCTCGGAATGGCGGCCCTGGTTGTCGAAGGAGTGATGTGCCTTCTTTGCATGCGGGCGGTCTCATCCGAACAGGCCGCGGCTTGGGCGCGGTGGAGGTTTACGGCGGCGGCGTTCATTCCTGGAAGCTGGCTCCTCTTTGCCTTCAGCTACGCCCGGCAAAACTATAAAGAGTTTGTGGCGGAGTGGAAGTGGGTCATCGCGGCCTTCTTTGCGGTCCCTGTCGCGCTCGTGCTCTTTTTCAGCCACGGCCTGTTCGTGCAAGGCCGGTGGCAGTCGACCTTCCAGGGCGGCTGGATAGCGCCCCTGGATTGGGCGGGGTATGCGTTCTTCGTCGTCTTCCTGCTTGCCTGCGTGCTCATTATCACGAACCTGGAAAAGACACTGCGGACCTCCTACGGGGCCATCCGGTGGCAGATCAAGTTCTCCATTCTCGGGATCGGCATCCTGTTCGCGGTGCGGATTTATACATCGACGCAGGTGCTGCTCTTTTCCATGGTGAATACGGAACTGTTCAAGGTCAACAACACCATCCTGGTGGTCGCCAACGTCCTCGTCATACTATCCGCCATCCGGAACCGGCTGCGCAACGTGGACCTCTACGTTTCGCAGGAGTTTCTCTACAGCTCGTTTACTCTGCTGCTGGTGGGGCTCTACCTGCTCGGGACGGGGATAGTCGCCAAGCTCGCGATCTATCTCGGCTTCAGCGACCTGCTGTTTCAGAACGGGCTCCTGATGTTTGTGGTTCTGCTCGGCGTGAGCGTGCTGCTGCTCTCAGAGCACATGCGCTATAAGGTGCGAATATTTGTCCAGCGCCATTTCCGCAAGCCCTCCTACGACTACCGGAACGTCTGGACCCGCTTCACGCAGAAGACGGCCTCCCTCATAGACCTTCGGCAACTGTGCGCGGCAGTGACCAAGACCATCTCCGAAACATTTTCGTCATCCGCGGTGAGCATCTGGCTGATAGACGAGGACCTCAACCAGACAGTGCTCGGCGGATCGACGGCGGTATCGCTGTCCCAGGCGGGCGAGAGGGACATGGAGAAGGAGATGGCGTTTCTTACCGAGATGATGCGCGGCCGGCAGGAGCCTGTCGATCTGACGGGGCCGGAGTGGGATTCCCTGCCCGAATCGCTCAGGGGGGTGTTCCAGGATGCGAAGATACGGTACGGTGCATCTCTTGTCGCGGGCGGGGAGTTCGTCGGGATGCTGACCATCAACGGCCGGACCGGTGAGCCCTTTTCCGTCGAGGACTTCGAACTCCTGAAAACATTCGCGGACCAGACAGCGGTCCTGATTATGAACCAGAAGCTTTTCGGAAGGTTCAGCCGCGCCAGGGAGATGCAGGCTTTTCAGACCGTTTCGGCCTTCTTTGCGCACGACTTGAAAAACGTCGCTTCCACGCTCTCCATGACGCTGAAGAACATGGCCGTTCACTACGACAATCCGGAGTTTCGAAAAGACGCGCTCAAGATGATCTCCATCAGCAACGAGAAGATCCAGAACATGTGCGGTCGGCTTTCGATGCTCAACCAGAAGTTCGAGCTGGAGAAGTGCGAGTGCGATCTCAATGAGATCGTCTCCTCCACTCTCGCTGGTGTGAACCTTGGCTGCAATGTCGTGTCGGACCTGCATCCGGTGCCGAAAGCGTGCATGGACGGAGAACAGGTGCGCAAAGTCATTTTGAATCTGGTGCTCAATGCAAGCGAGGCGCTAAACGGGCTGGGGGAGATTCGCATCGCGACGGGACAGGAGAAGGACAGCCTGGTTTTCTCAATTTCCGATACCGGCCGCGGGATGACCCGTGAGTTCATCGGGGAGTGCCTGTTCCATCCCTTTAAGACCACGAAAAAGACGGGGTCCGGGATCGGGCTCTACCAATGCAAGATGATAGTGGAGGCCCACAAGGGCAGGATAGAAGTCAACAGCCGCGAAGGCGCCGGAAGCACCTTCCGCGTCTACTTGCCAATGTAGGCTTGCAAAGAACGTTATACCGGCGTATTGACGCCGTCTGACCAAAGTCCCTCATTCCGGCGAAAGCCGGCATCAGGGTATCCGAGGGCAGTGGATTCCTGGTTTCGCCGGAGTAACGCTATTCCCGGATACCACTCGCCCTCGGC
The DNA here is from genome assembly GCA_039679945.1 of Syntrophobacter sp. Taxonomy (GTDB): domain Bacteria; phylum Desulfobacterota; class Syntrophobacteria; order Syntrophobacterales; family Syntrophobacteraceae; genus SbD1. The sequence continues at coordinate 6,886 of JBDKTY010000137.1, forward strand.
GTATCGAAGGGCGAACTTTTTTGGCGCCCGCGCCCGTTGAGGGTTCGATGCCCCGGTACGAACGGGGGGGACGGCCCGCATACAATGGCCGGTTGCGCTTCACTCTCGGGTAAATTGTCTTACGACAAAATTTAAAGGATCATATTCATGCACGATGAACGTCCCACATTGACCCAGACCGATAACCCTCAAACCCTTTATTCGACCTGCCCGGCGGGGGAGGTGTTTCCCCTTCCGCAAGAGCATGAATATGAACAGGAATTCGATCGGCTCCAAAAGGTGATAGCCGAACAGCGCCTGATGGGACGCGAGATAGTCGTGGTCATGGGCGTCGGGTTCGTCGGCGCGGTGATGGCCGGCGTCATCGCCGATTCGGTTGACAAGGCGACGGGCAAACCTACAAAGTTCGTGATCGGGATGCAGAGGCCGTCCACCAGGTCCTTCTGGAAGATCCACTACCTCAATCGGGGGATCGCTCCCGTGCAGGCCGAGGACCCAGAGGTTGGACCGCTCATTCACCGTTGCGTCACGGAGAAGCGGACCCTGGCCGCCACCTTCACCTATGACGTCCTCTGCCTGGCGGACACCGTGGTGGTGGACGTCCAGTGTGACTACATCAAGGAGACGCTGGGCAATGTTCGCCAGGGGAGGGCGGATATCGCCGCGCTGGAGGATTGCCTCAGGACGATCGGGGAGAGAATCAGGCCCGAGTGCCTGGTCCTGATCGAGACGACGGTTCCTCCCGGTACGACCCAGTACGTGGCCTATCCCATTATCAAGAAGGCGTTTGAGAAGCGGGGGATTCGCGATACCGAACCGCTCCTGGCGCATTCCTTCGAGCGCGTCATGCCGGGGAAGAACTACGTGGCATCTATCCGGGACTTCTGGCGCGTGTGCAGCGGGATCAATGAAGCGGCTCGCGAACGGGTGAAGGTATTCCTCTCGGATGTCCTGAACACGGACGAGTTTCCCCTGACGGTTCTGGACAGCCCGATCGAAAGCGAGACATGCAAGGTCATCGAGAACTCCTACCGGGCGACCATCCTGGCCTTTCTCCATGAGTGGAGCTTGTTCTCGGAGCGCAACGGCATCGACCTGATCAAGGTCATACAGGCAATCAAGGTCCGGCCCACGCACTCGAATATCATCTTCCCGGGGCCGGGGATTGGCGGCTACTGCCTCCCCAAGGATGGCGGACTCGGGGTCTGGGCCTATCAGACCCTGCTCGGGTTTGAAGACGACGTGTTCAAGATCACGCCGCAGGCGATCGATATCAACGACACACGCGCGCTCCATGTAGCGAGGCTCGTGCGTGATGCGTTGCGCAACATGGGGAAGATAGTCGCGGCGTGCAAGGTCGCGGTGCTCGGGGCCTCCTACCGGGAGGATGTCGGGGATACGCGCTACAGCGGTTCGGAACTGCTCGTGCGCAAGCTCGCCGAGATGGGCGCCGAGATTTCTGTACACGATCCATACGTCCGGCACTGGTGGGAATTCGAGCGGCAGGAGGATTATCCGGCGCCAGGTCACTCATGGTCGCGGTTTTTCCGAAACCAGGAAAAGCTAAACGAACTCACTATCAGCGAAAGTGTGGACAAAGCTCTGGAAGGGGCGGATGCCCTGGTGCTCGCGGTGCGCCATGAGCAGTATCGTAATATGGCGCCGTCGGACATCGTGGGGATGTGCGGGAAACCCATTGCGGTGGTGGATTGCTTCGGCATATTGGACGATGCGAAGATCCGCGGCTTTTTCGAGCTTGGCTGCGAGGTGAAGGGGCTTGGACGCGGGCACGTCAAAAGAATCAAGGACGAGGTAAAGAACCGGGCCGGTTTTAACCGCCCACTGCCGCGCTGAGAGGGATGGGGCCAGGTCCGGCATTTCGCACGCACAATGCAAAACCTGACCCCCACGTCCACAAACCCTTGATATCGCCCACTCTCAAAAGCTGCCTTCCGAGAAGTATCAAAACATGAACGGGCATGTGAGCGCCGGTATGGCCATTCCCTGTCGGGAATGAATCATTTCAGGCGGATATGGAGTGAGAGCCTGATTCAGCGTTTCAGGGCTTCGGGGCAGGCAAGCTGTATCCCCTTGAGCATTCTTTCCTTCCAGGACTGTTCATGACGGCTGTCAGTCGGAAACAGTGAAACCGCCATCGCCCAATTCACACCAGACAAGGGAGCGGCTTCGCACATATTTTTGATGTGTTCCAGTTCCTCGGTTGTGAATGTTTCCGATTCCATCTGACCTCCTTCCCTTTGAGCGTGATGAGACTCTGATAAATTTGCGACATGTATCCCTCAAAAGCAAGAAGCGTGAGTAATTTTCCAGCAATACTGTCTGAAACGTCGGACGTGTATATTTGTTTATTCTGACGAACGATACCCACTATCTGTCTACCCGCGAACCGCTAGACCGCGATTTTTTTTATCCCGCCGAATTAAAATCCCATTGCCTTTTTGCTATCCCTGCCCTCTATACGTACACCAGCCGATTTCCATCGAAAAATGACCTTTTTTGCAAAGATGCTTTTGCGAATCCTAAATGCTTGATGCCGTGCCTGCCGGAGCGCCGAGATGCGAACGGGTATGTTCGTTAGTCGATGCCGCCCGGTGCATATACGCCCGGACGCCACAACTGGTATTGAACTCGGCCCATGACCCTCCCTCCCCGAGGGTTGAGTCTGTCGGAGATGATACAATTTCGCGTTCAAGATGATACACCCCCCATTCGCCTCGAGGTATCGAAGGGTGGAACGGGCCAATTTTCATCGGCATCTTCTCTCTCGGGGTAGATTCATCTTGAACGCAATTCCGTCTGAGATCTCGTTTCCGCCTTCCTCCTCAGAAACCTGCGATAGTCGTTTGCATGGTGTTTCGCGAGATAAGTGAGGTAGCGGATATTTTCCTCGATGGCGAGGCGGTACAGGTTACGGCTCATTCCCCACCGTGAGCGGAAGTGATCGACCATATAAGCGTCGATTCCACCCAGGGCGGTGGCCAACCTCTTCTTAGCGAACTCCCAGAATAGGGGAGTTTTTTTTATGAGTTCAAACTCAGTTTTGTAGCCGGGCACCTGGCCTTCCTGGAATTCACGGTAGAGCAGGGGTAGACGCTCGACGTAGGTCCGATCAGACATTTGCCCAAGCAGATCGGCGGTGCCAAGGGCCTTTCCGAGGAACCTGTGCTGCTCCTCCTTGAACGGGATCTCGTCGATTGCCGCATCGAGGCCAGTGCATCGCATGCAGTTCCTGATGGCTTCAACGTCAAGGCCGGGATTTCCGAACCCGGCGGCATAGACTTCCAGGAACGCGATGCCGCGGTCGATATGTGTGAGCGTGAACTGAGCACCCGTTCCCGATATTTCGTCAACTTTCTGGATGTAGCCGGTATCGTGCAAAGCCGCCGCAATCAGTCCCACTGTCAGATTGTCCTGGGTGACGCTCATCCCTCTGAGCCATGCCCCGTGAATGAGCCTGGTAAGCGCCAGAAGGCAGTCGGTGGTGTGCCTGAGATCATGGTAAAGGCTATTGCACTCGCGGTAGCCCGGAAATTCACCCCGGAAGAGGCGAAGAATCTGTTGGAAGGCTATCCTAAGCGGCCGCAGATCCATATTGGGATGAATCACATTAACCAGCCAGCACACCTCCGCGAAAACCGCCAGGGGATTATGCGTAAGGATTGGATCCTTAAATTTCAGCAGTCCCTCATTGCTGAAACCGTCCATGAACTCATCCGGCTCTGAATGAGATAGGGCGCCGCAATTGGAATCAGAGAAATGGGTTCTCGATAGGGACCCTTGCGTCGGGCATGCGAGGATTTTCATAATTTCACCATTATTGCGTTAAACATCCGATTAATTCAGCATGTGCCCGATGGATTAGCAAGAAACCTGCCGGGCGCGTGAACTGGTCTCCCTATAGTTTTCCTGGCGAATAGCTCTCCAAAAACGATGCGAAAAGACAAGGAAAATTGGCGCAGGCAGAAGTATGAGGCTGGCGATCCGCGGGACTCCAATCGGATGAGGTCGCGCTTTGCGAGGGAATACGATATGCCGAGTGCGGAAATGCCGTGAAAATAATCAAATGACGCCATGCGCCCATTCGGTGGTGCCCGCATGCATGCGTCCGAGAGGATCGATCGAATTATCTGGCTGTTCAGAAGCCTGCTTTCAGGAAACCCGGTTGCGGAGTTTAGAATAAGGGATATCGGATAACAGTCAACTTCATAGAATATTAAGATCCATAAGCACCAAATATAGTACCAACTAACTATGAATTATGAGTAGGATTTTACCATTGACTTATATTCTGATTTGTCTTATTAGGTTTCAATTAGTATAAAGCTTATACGTTATATAGCGTCATGGAAGCTTGGTATTCGCCATGTAACCGAGTTGGCGGAGATATTTGTCTTAATAGTCGATTATGCTGAATGGTGGAAACTGACTATAGTGTATCAGAAAATAAGTATAGTCTCCTTCAAATAAATATGGACATGCAACATATCAGGAATTGAGTATTTGTGATATAAAATGATCCAGATATAAAACATGACAAATAATCATTATTAATAATCTCTTCTTCCCCTTTTGTATCCAAGCCACATCTTTCCACACCCATTTTGCGTTCTTGCCTGATCTGTTCTTCTCCCAGGTTTATTCTCTCTTCGTGGAGAGTATCCATGCGGTTAACCTGATCAATTCAAATTCCGCGGTATGCATCCGATATCCAGCCGCTCCGGGATATATGATTCACGCCATGCGTATTAGCTTGATATGCAACACCCTGTCCGAGGGAGGAGCGGGCCGTGTAGCCTCGCTTCTCGCAAACGGATTTGCGGCTGATGGCTGGCCAGTCATATTGATGACGACCGACGATGGTGCAAAAGAGCGCTTCTTCCACCTGATGCCTGACGTAATACACATGCCGTTGTCGCTTGAACAAGCGTCGTTCTCGCGCACGGATGCGGTTCGAGCCAATACGAATCGTGTCCGCATCATCCGGGAAGCGGTTCTTGGAGCCGGTTCCAGGCTGGTAATCTCATTTCTTGACAGAACGAATGTGCTGGCGATCCTCGCGACTCGCGGGTCGGGTATTCCGGTGGTTGTCTCTGAGCGCACCGATCCGGCCGAAAGGAATATCGGGCTGCCCTGGAAAATACTCAGACGGATGACCTACGCTCTGGCTGATGCCCTGGTGTGCCAGGGACAGCGCCCGTTGGAGTCATTCCCGCAATCCATTCGCCGCGTGGGCTGCATCATCCCGAATCCGGTAATCCGGCCGAAAAGTGTGAGAATGGAACCGCCAGATGCCCGTGGCCGGCTGGGACCTTACAGACTGGTCGCAGTGGGGACACTCAGGCCCGAGAAAGGGTTTGATCTTTTGGTGCGGGCCTACGCTTGTGTGGTTCGGGACTTTCCGGAATGGTCTCTGACCATCTGGGGAGAGGGGCCGGAGCGGGCGGTAATTGATGCTCTAAGAAGTGGACTGGGAGTCTCCGATCAGGTCCGCCTGCCCGGCTTAACGCAAAAGCCCTTCTCGGAGTTGGTCGATGGCGATCTTTTCGTTCTCTCCTCACGAGTGGAGGGATTTCCAAATGCCCTGGCGGAAGCAATGGCGGCGGGTCTGCCTGTGATTGCCACGGACGTTGGGTGTGTCCCGGATATCCTACGAAATGGGCTGGACGGTATCATCGTCCGTCCGGGGGATGTGCGTGGATTGGTCTCCGCCATGGGCAGACTGATGGGGAACGGCAAACTTAGATGCGAAATGGGCTCGCGGGCGCGGGAGGTCACGGAGCGCTTCGGCATGGAGAAGGTGCTCACGATGTGGAAGGACCTCATCCGAAAGGTAGTCGGGCCGTTGTGACAGTGGTTTGACTTTATCCATTATCGCTGAGATTATTTCATGGTGATCAGTGGCCGAATTGATCATTGACTCCAGGGATTGCGAGAGGCAGTACTGGCGGGATGTGTGGACCTGCAGGGAACTCCTTCTTTTCCTCGCATGGCGGGACATCCTGGTCCGCTACAAACAGACCGTGCTTGGCGTTGCGTGGGTCGTGCTACGTCCGTTTGTGACCATGGTCGTGTTCACCGTCGTTTTCGAACGCATAGCCAATCTGCCCGGTGAAGGGACTATCCCTTACACTCTGATGGTTTATGCCGGTGTCCTGCCCTGGCAATTCTTCTCATCCGTGCTGACCGATGCCGGTAGCAGCCTTACGGGCAACGCGCATCTCATTTCCAAGATTTACTTCCCGCGACTGATTATTCCGGCAGGTTCGCTCGTAGCGAATTTCGTCGATTTTCTTATTGCGGGGGGAGTAATGGCCCTTTTCATGTCCTGGTATGGGTGGACGCCGGATTGGCGGTTATTGCTGCTGCCCCTTTTCACCGTTCTGGCGGTTTGTGGCTCCGCCGGACCGGGATTGATCGTGGCAGCCCTGAGTGCAAAGTATCGCGACTTCCGGTTTGTTGTCCCGTTCCTGGTGCAGTTCGGGTTGTTCCTGTCTCCGGTCGGATTCAGCAGTACCGTAATACCCGGGAAGTGGAGACTGCTCTATGCCTGCAACCCGTTGGTCGGCATCATCGGCGGGTTTCGGTGGACTCTTCTCGGGGGTGAATCTCAACTGAGCCTGTCTGATGTGGCTATTTCAATGGTTGCTACGCTCCTGCTGCTCGTGGCGGGCGTCCGGTGTTTTCGCCAAGTCGAGAAAACCCTTGCGGATGTGATCTAGACAAGCTGAGAACTCATCCATTCAAACTACTTAAACTGAAAGCCGATACTTGAGCGGTCCCGCCATAGTTGTCGAAAACCTGGGTAAGACATATCGCTTGGGAAGTAGAACAAATGGATACAGTTCCCTGCGGGAGGTCCTGAGCGAGAAATTCAAGTCGTTCGGAAAAAGGAGTCTAAGACTGGCGGCCTTTTCCAGAGGCATGCATTCCGCCGATCACGCCGCTGCCTCACAGGATTTCCAGGCGCTTCGGGATGTGTCCTTCGTGGTACGCCGGGGTGAATCCGTCGGCATAATTGGACGCAACGGGGCTGGCAAGAGCACGCTCCTTAAGGTCCTCAGCCGGATCACACCGCCCACCACGGGTCGTTTTCTGCTGCGGGGCAGGTTGTCCTGCCTGCTCGAGGTGGGCACGGGTTTTCATGGAGAGCTTACCGGGCGTGAAAATATCTACCTGAATGGCGCGATTCTCGGCATGAGCAGGGCCGAGATCAAAAGCAAGTTCGATGAGATAGTCGCTTTCGCGGAAACCGGGAGATTCCTGGATACCCCGGTCAAGCGTTATTCAAGCGGAATGTACCTTCGTCTGGCATTCGCGGTAGCGGCTCACCTGGAACCTGAAATCCTCGTTGTCGATGAAGTACTCTCGGTGGGAGACGCCGAGTTCCAGCAAAAATGTCTCGGAAAAATGAATGACGTCATCCGGGACGGCAGAACCATCCTGTTTGTCAGCCACAATATGGCGGCGATAACGAAGCTCTGTTCACGCGCCATTCTTCTTAAGGAAGGGCAAATGGTGGGGATGGGCGCCGTTGATGACATGGTGGCTCACTATCTCTCCGATCGAGAACAGGCCGCAAGTCAGCCGGTGGCGAAGCGGACCGACCGCCAGGGGGATGGACGCGTGCGTGTCGTGGATCTGAGAGTAAACGGGCGGCCATCGGTTGTTCCGGTCACGGTTTGCTGCGGCGAATCCATGCTTTTCAGGCTGGAGTATGAAGTGCGCGGTCCCGTGGCGGCTCCGGCATTCGCCATCGGAATATGGGATGAAATGGGGATTCAGATTCTCTATATGAACAGTCGCATGTCGGGCCGGACCTTCAGGTCTCTTCCCGAGGCGGGAAAGGGCTACCAATCGGTGGCCGGTTCACGTTTAGGCACCCCGGCACGAAGGGATGGGTCGCCAAACGCCTCGCCGGCTTCCCTTTCATGCATCTACTGCTTCATTCCACGCCTGACTCTCGTTCCCGGTCGCTACACGGCGCATGTCTCGGTCTGGGGTGATGACGGGGCAATAGTGGACCGGTTGGAAAGCGCGGTGGTCCTGAATGTCGGGGCAGGCCCCTTTTACCCATGCACGGACACGGCCATCCTCTCATTTGGAAAATGCCTTATCGACCATAGCTGGGATGTCGTGCCTCCCGCCGAACTGAGAAACAGCCGGCCATGAACAGGACGGTAGCCGCCATGGGAATAAACCTTTGGATTATACCCATGGCGCGGGCGGCCAATAAGGACGGCCAAATCAAGTAGTGAGCATTGATCCACGCTCGGGACGGCTGAGGTTGTGACGAGTTAATAACTCAGAGTATCCATCATCAGCGTCTCGCCGGCCGTGGGTTCGGTGGAATATCACAATCATTGACTGGCTGAAGACTGCCACGCTTTCAGCAAATGATCCGCGAGACCAACTGGCTTATGCATATCCTAAAACCCAGGCGACAAGAGGCATGGTGGTGGGTCGATTTGTCAATATGTAAGATAACCTGGACTGTCTGATCCGATTGAACGATCAACGTAGCTATCCCCCGATGCCAGCCGGAAAACCTGTCTGAGCACTGATGCCCGCATTCCCGCCTGGTGATAACGCCCGGATAAATCCACCGCGCTTTTCGGATAATGACCTTGTCGTGCCGAAAAGAACGCGTGGCCTGCCGCGGGAAATTGCCCGCGTATACCTGATGGTGCACGTCGTCGTCAGTATGACCGGGGCGTACAGTTTCGTTGAGAGTCGGTGGTATGGAGGCAATGCATTCGAGTTCGTTGGCTTCTTCATGCTGGTGGTTTACTTCGCGGCCGATCCGAAGTATTGGATCAGGCTTTTGGCTCTCGTGCCCTATGCCGCGATGGTGCTGTTGTACCTTGTCCTTGGATTGCTCTCTTCGCCGCACGCGGGTGAGCTTTTGAAACCCGCGCTCTACACCTTTTCGAGCCTCACTTTACTGACCTGCGCCATGCCCGCCGTTATTGCCGATGTGGTTGACCTTCGGCGTTTTGTTCGGGCCGTTCAGATTACGTCATTCATCTGCCTGGGAGTCTGCGTCGCGGAGGGTACGATACCGCGGTTCGCGGAGTTTCTCGCTCAGAGTGGTCCCCTGGATGCGAGCGAGATAAGGTATCATGCATTTCGAACCAGCGGCTTCCTTAGAAATCCCAACGAGAGCGCCAATTTCTACATTACCACATATCTCCTCTCGTTTTGGTGCTCCGGTCCAATGCGCACAGTTGGTCTCATCGTGGCTGTAACAGGAACTTATCTGTCAGCATCGAGAAGCGGCGCGGTTCTTTTGGCGGTGTGTCTCCTGGGCCGCAGTGCTGGGAAGATCGGGTACGGTGTTGCCAAATCGCGGGGTCGCCGGGCATTTCTGTTCATTGGGCCGATCTTTGCCTGCCTGCTCGTTGTCGGGGGAATCAGTCTGTTGAATCCGGGGTTACTCTCATATAGGGAATCAGGCATCAGTCGTGCCGGGCGGATTTTGGACACTATGGAGAGCGCGCGGGAGCGGCGGATAATCACGGATTACTGGCTGCCCAGAGCCCTGGATGCGCCTGTCCATGGGTACGGACTGCGTTCCTTTCAGGGCGGCCGGCCGGTTGGACTCTCTTCGCCAGCAATAAATGATCAGGGTACTCACAATACATGGCTCATGCTCCTTGGAGAAACAGGTCCCCTGGGGCCTTTAGCTTTCTTCCTGGTTCTATGGATTGCCTTCTTCCGTATCATCCGCTTGCGCGAACACCCGATGGATCGACTGGTCCTGCTGCTATTATGGGGCGCCTACCTTGCCTTTTCCGTAAAAGCGCACACACTTTTCGATTATCGCTACTATACCGTTGTCATGTGTTTCCTTCTTTATGCGCCTTCTTTAGTGGGCACTGAGAAAGACGTCGTGGAACCGCGAACGGCGCCTGCACCGGAGTGCGCCTGAACATAATTTCTGATTTCGTACGCTGTTTTCGCGATCCGGAACATGCATTGGTATCAGGCGATTTCCTTTTCATTGCCGGCGGGTGAGTGGCGGGAAAGGTTCCGATGGTGCATTCTGGAGTATCGGCTACCCTCATCACCGATGATCTCGGACTCGGCGGGGCTGAACGAATCCTCGCACAGATGGCTAATTACTGGGCAGGGAAGGGGTGGCACATTACATTCATGACACTCCATAATGGGTGCGCACCACACTATTGGCGGCTGGACCCTCCAATCAGCTACGTGGATTTCAACTGGCCTCGCGTCTATGACAAGGCAATCCCCAGACTGCGTCTGCTCTGCACGGTAGTTGCCCTCCGTTTCGCTATCCAGCGAACCAACCCGGATTTTATCATCTCATTTCTGAATACGAACAATGTAGCGGTGCTGATGGCGATGTTCGGATCAGGAGTGCCGATTATCGTCTCCGAAAGGTCTGATCCGCATTACGACAGGATCCCGAAGAAATGGGAGTTCCTCCGCCGTCTTTTCTATCCAACTGCCACATGCCTGGTCACCCAGACTCAAGCTGCCATGGATTACTTTCCGCAAAGGGTTCGTGGGTCGGGCCGTGTCATTCCGAATCCCGTGTGCCTGCCGGAAGGATTTCACCCGGAGCGGGTAGCGCATCGCCAAAAGGTCTCTTCGGGGAAAAAGAAAATTATCGCCGTAGGGCGGCTTGCGGCGGAGAAAGGGTTCGACCGGCTTATAAGGGCTTTTTCACATCTTTCCGAAACCCATGCGGATTGGTCGCTTGCCATTTGGGGGGAAGGGGCAGAGCGGTCCAGCCTTGAGCAATCAGTCCGTGACTTGAAGTTGGAAGGCCGGGTTCACTTGCCCGGGGCTACCCGGTCTGTGCACGAGAAATTGCTGGAAGCTGATCTTTTTGTCCTCTCATCCTGCTATGAAGGTTTCCCAAATGCGTTATGCGAGGCGATGGCGTGCGGCCTGCCGGTTATAAGTTTCGACTGTCCCAGCGGCCCACGGGCAATTATCAGGAATGGCCTTGATGGGGTGTTGGTTCCTCCCGGAGATATCGATGCGCTTGCCAGCGCCATCCAACTCCTCATGACCGACGAATCGCTGAGTGCCCGATTGTCCGGGAATGCAGTGGCGGTACGGGAACGATTCAGCATGGAACGGGTTATGGGCATGTGGGAGGATATCATTTCCGCGGTTCCGCGGAAAAAGCGAGCGTAGAGGGGGTAACCTCCCCAGGAGAAGAAGGCTCTGATTGACTGACATCCGGTACTTTGCACGTATCCATGAACGTCTGTAAGGATGATGCCGTTGAAGAGGAACTCAGGGCACCACGCTGTTGACTCAGGCAGCCTCTCCGGTTTGCTGACAGGTTTTGCGGGATTTGGGGTGTTCGTCGATTGGCGTACACCGGGGTGGCCGCACGGCTGTCTAGCCGGGATTCTCCGTTTCCCGCCGAAAATCCAGCCCGGAAAACATCGGATATGACCTCAACTCCACGATACCTCGTGCGTTTCGATGATCTTTGTCCCACGACGAACTGGGAGGTATGGAACCATGTGGAATCCGTTCTCGTCGCCATGGATGTTCGGCCACTGGTTTCAGTTGTACCAGACAACCGTGATGAAGCTCTGCGGGTCGCACAGCCCGCCGCCGATTTCTGGGACCGGGTGCGCGCATGGCGGGTGCGTGGCTGGTCCATAGCCATGCATGGATACCGGCACCTCTATGTTACCAGTAATGGTGGATTGCTGGGCATCAACCGCTACAGCGAATTCGCCGGCTTGCCCGAAGCGGTCCAGGCGGAAAAGATCCGCTCGGGTCTTGCCATTTTTCGTCGGGAGGGAATAACAGCGGATGCATGGACCGCCCCCGCGCACTCCTTCGATGCTGTTACTTTAAAGGTGCTGGCGGATCACGGACTGCGACTGGTGAGCGATGGTTTCACCCGGCGCCCGTTCACTGACGGTATGGGATTGCTCAGGGTGCCGCAGCAGTTGTGCGATTTCGCCCCATGCCGGTCGGGGGTTTGGACTGTCTGCTTGCACGGCAACTCCTGGAGCCGGGAAGACCTGGGTCGATTTGAACGCAATTTGGCCCATTACCGTCCCCGGATTGCCGCACTGCCGCAAATAGTCTCCGAGTATAAAGGGAGGCCAATTTCCATGGGTGATTTACTGCATGCCTACGTGTTTGGCTCGATGAGATGGTCCCGGTTTCCGGTCATGCGCCTGCTGGCTGGTGTCATGTGCCATGGGACAGAGGCGTTGCGCCGTTCTCGGCCTGGAATGTGACCTGCGGCGCGGGACTGGGTTAGTTGCGGAGCTGATTCAGTTCCCCGGAGATGAGTATGCTGTACCAGCTTCATAAAGAATGGCGGATGTGGAGATTGAGGAGACAGGGACTGCAGATCGCGGACGACTGCCGTCTGCTTGCCGACCCGAGTTGTTTCGGATCGGAGCCCTATCTCATAAGCATAGGCCGTCATGTAACGATCACTTGCGGTGTACGATTCGTAACTCACGACGGCGGTACCTGGGTTTTTCGAAGCAGGCCCGAGTTCCGGGACGTTATCAAGTACGGCCGCATTATCATACGTGATAACTGTTTCCTTGGTATTGGCGCGATAATTATGCCCGGGGTTTCAATCGGACCGGACTCGGTGGTGTCCGCGGGCGCGGTGGTATTGAAGGACATTCCACCCGGCGAAGTGTGGGGCGGAGTCCCGGCGCGGTTTATCCGCACAGTGGAGGAGTATGCCAGTCAGGCTCTGGCTGAAATCCCCGAGTATGATCGGAAAGCGTACCGCACCGACAAAAAGAGCGAGTTGCTTCGCCATTTTCCCTATCCCTGGTGACTCGGCGGAGCGCAGCCGTACTTGATCCCATCGGAATGGTTGCCCGTGAAAATTACCATGGTGACAGCGGGACTCGCAGGAGGCGGAGCGGAACGTTCCATGAGCATTCTGGCGAATGCGTGGGTTTTGAGCGGCAAACAGGTACACGTCATACTCAGTTCCTTTAAGGAACCGCTGCAATCGAAGTCATATCTGGACCGAACTATACCGATAACCCGTGTGATCGGCTCACGGATTGCGAGAATATGGCCGCATCGCATGAAGACCTTCGGAGTTCTGCTCGCGCTTCGCCGTGCCATCCGGGAAACGCGACCGGATGTAGTCATAGCCCTCCAGGAATCAGTTGCAATAGACGTGCTCCTGGCTGCTCTCGGGACTGGGATTCCCGTGATCGTCGCGGAACACGGCGATCCCGGCGCACGGCGGATTGGTTCTTCGGGAGTTCCCTCCGAACATTATGTGCCAGGCTTGAGGTCCAACATCCTGGAAACATTCCGCCGATGTCTCTATCCCGGCGCCGCATCGGTGGTGTGCCTGACTGAAACCGCCATGTCCCATTTCCCCGCATCGGTACGGCGAAAGGGCCGTGTCATCCCGAACCCGGTCCTCCCGCCGCCAATCCCGACCGAGGGACCTTCTCGTCCCCGTAAACACCGAATTGTGTATCTGGGCAGACTGGTTCCCGTAAAAGGGCTCGACAGGCTGCTGCGTGCGTTTGCCCTCATTGCGGGAGACCACCCGGACTGGCTGCTGGAAATATGGGGCGCCGGCGAGGAGGAATCCCGCCTGAAGCAAATATCCTTGAACCTTGAACTTGAGGATAGGGTCGAATTCGCCGGGTGGTCCAACACTCCCCATGACGTGCTCCGTGGCGCGGATCTATTTGTCATGACTTCTTACACCGAGGGTTTTCCCAGTGCACTCTGCGAGGCCATGGCCTGTGGTGTGCCGCCGATATGTTTCGATTGCCCGAGCGGCCCCCGGCATATCATCCGCGATGGTGTCGATGGCCTGCTCGTCCCGAACGGTGACATAGGCGGGCTCGCCTCGGCAATGGATTACCTGATGGATAATGAATCCGAGAGGAGGAGGCTTGCCTCGCGGGCGCCGGAGGTCCTGGAAAGATTCGGTGTGGGGAAAGTCCTGGGGATGTGGGAGGATTTGTTGGAGGCCGTTCTCTAACCCGCATTATTCATGAATCGCAGTCAGCGTCCGTAAAGCCCAATAAGGATGCGATGCTCAGGGCTTCAAACGATTTTGGGCCGATAACAGACTGCCGGTCGAAATTGAGGCGGAAAATTCAGCTAACACATGGTCTATACAGGGTTTTTTACGCTTCTTCTC
>JBDKTY010000138.1:0-15702 GCA_039679945.1 Syntrophobacter sp.
AGGACCTTCTTCTGAAATCATCCGAGCAGGCGCCGTTTGCCTTTCGAAGACCGTCCTCGAGCCAGGCGAGCCAATCCAGGACAGGCAAAAACGGGTCCGGGACCACCTCAAGAGAATACGATCGGGCGAGCGCACTCAACTGATGCTTCATTTCGGCGAAATCGATGTGCAGTTCCGCGAGAGTCCCATCAAAATCGAAAATTATTGACTCAATTCTCAAAATCGCGTTTTCTTTCATTTGTTTATGCCGATCAGGGCAAGTCCTCGCCGATACCCTCGTGAGTATAGCATACTGGCAGTTCACATCCTCTATTTTGATGCGGTAGATGATGGAGCGCTCTGAGCATGTCGGGAAATAGAGTCAGCGGCAGTAGTTCGAAACCTGAGTCCATCCAGCCTCCGATATCCGAGTGCCGCGCAACACCCATCGAGGCTGCGAATCGTCCCGCTGAATCGCGGCCTCCGGACCATGATCCCTATCCCGCCCGCCCCCTTTTCCAGCTCACGATTTTCTTCACCCTTGGGATTGCGCTGGAACGCCTTTTCGAAGATATTCCCGCCTCGACGCCCTGGTTCGTGATATCGGGAGCGCTCCTGCTGGTCCTGGCGGCATGTATCATTCGCGGAATTACCGCGCGACGCATACCGGGATTCCTTCTGCCGGCGATCCTGTTTCTGGCGTGCGGCTATCTGGCGGCGTGGAGCGCGGCTCCCGACCTTCCATTCCCCAAGAAGCTCGAACCCTTTTTCGACAAGCAGATGACTCCCTACATCACGGAAGTCACCGGACCGCCGGAGCAATTCCCCGACAAAATCCGCATCCCGCTCTGTCTCACCGCGGCCCTCGCGGACGGAAATCAGATCCCCATTGGAGCGGGTGCGATACTCACAGTGTATGGGAACAATCCTGATCGCAGCCCCGCTTTTTATCTCCCGGGAGATCGTTTGATCGTCAGGATGACCCTCAAGCCTTTTCGCAATTTCAAGAATCCGGGAGCCTTCGATTACGCGCGCTACCAGGCCGAGAAGGGATTCCACGCATCAGCTTATCTCAGGGATGAGACATTCATCGCCCGCATTGCCGACGACTCCGGGTTCTCGCTCCCTTCATTCTTCAACCTTGGCTGGCGCCGAGTCGAACTTTTCCGCCAGGAAGCGCTTCTATGGCTGAGAAGGACCCTTGACTCCGAGTCCGCCGGCTTCTATGCCGCATTGCTCCTGGGTTACCAGAACTTTTTGGATAAATCCTGGCAGGATCGCATTCAGAGAACTGGCCTGAACCATCTTCTCACGGTTTCGGGCTTTCACCTGGGCTTGATTGGCATGCTGGTCTTTGTGCTTGTTCGATTCACGGTCCAAACCGCCTGCCCTCGGCTCCTGAACCGGATCAGCGCCAGTCAGATCGCCATATGGCCGGCGCTTGCCTGTGCCGTGATTTACGCCTTCCTGGCCGGCTTCGGAGTGCCGCCGATCTGGAGATCGGTGCTGATGCTTGCCGTGGGCTTCTGCGCCGGGCTTCGCTATCGTTTCCCGGACCCTCTGACAGTACTTGCCCTTGCGGCTCTTGTCATACTGGTCCTCAATCCCAATAGCCCGTGGCAAATTTCTTTCCAGCTTACCTTTGCATGCGTGCTATCCATAATCCTGATCTATCCACGACTGCGCCGATTCAAGCTGGCCGGAAGACTTCCCGGCTTCGCCCATGGTTCTATACCCGGCCGGTTGCTCTCGGCATTCGAGGATGCATTCTGGTTGTCAATAGCTGTAGCCGTCCTGGTACTCCCGTTGAGCGTCTTCCACTTCAATGGGCTTTCCCTCGCCGCCTTTGCCGCAAATGTTGTGTTGGTCCCGTTGGTAGGGTGGCTGGTCCTGCCATCGGGCCTTCTCGCCCTGGCAGTCTTTTCAGTCAGTGAGACCCTCGCGTTACCGCTGATAAGGATCGCCGCATATTTTCTGAGTCCGTGCCTTGCTTTCATCAGGTGTTTCGACGGACTTTCCTGGAGTTTCTTCTGGACGGGCAGCATGCCGCTGCTCTGGCTCTTTTCAATCTACTGCGTCTTTATGCTTACGCTTCTCCCGAACACGAGAAGAAGAAGGTTCGCGGGCGCAGTCCTTTTTGTACTGCTTCTCGGGCACACCGCATGGACGACGCTGGATGCGAAAAGAACCAGCAGCACATTGAGAGTGGATGTGATCGACGTGGGACAGGGTAGCGCCACTCTGATCAGGTTCCCAACGGGGGAGACGATGCTCGTGGATGGCGGAGGCTTCCGGGATGATGCATTCGACGTGGGGAAGCTGGTCCTGGCCCCTTTTCTCTGGCACTCCGGGGTACGCAGGCTGGACCACGTTGTCCTCTCTCACGGTCACCCCGACCATGCAAACGGACTGCGCTTCATTCTCTCGCATTTTGACACGGGATCGTTCTGGACGGCCAGGATGAATGATTCCACCGGAGAGGAGCAACGGAGCATTTCGGAATTCGAGCGGATCGCATCCCGTCGCGGCATCACCATCCGCTCATTTCCGGAACTGTCCGAATGCCTGACGATGGGCGCGGCCAGGGTTTGGGTACGCCACCCAAACCCTGAATATTTGCGGCAAATAACGCTTCCACCTCCAAACGATCTGTCGCTCGTGCTGGAGATCGTGTTCGACGGCACGGCCCTCATTTTGCCGGGCGATATCAGTGCGACGGTTGAAAAAACCGTCGCGTCGGAATTCGAGCAAAACAGGCAAGTCCTGCTCGTGGGCGCTCATCACGGCAGTGGCTACTCGAACAGTGAAGAATTCCTGGACTCGGTCAGTCCGCGAGCAATCGTTTTTTCCTGCGGGCTCGGCAACTCTTTTGGTTTCCCATCGGCCGCGGCAATTCAGCGTTGCAGTGATCGAAATATCCCGCTCTACCGCACCGATTTGGACGGTGCGGTCCACGCCGTCTCGGATGGTCAGGGCTGGACCGTCGGGACGGCGGAAAAACATCGCGGAAAAGGCTCGCTCCCCTATCCTCCCAGAAATACATGGGAGGATTCCAATCCCTCAATCAGGCCGGGCGAGCCGTGATTGCCGCGATTTCACGCACTGCCTGATTCACCGTTTTGAATTCGTGGTCAAACCATGTCTTGAGGAACCCGTTGTCGGCTACCAACTCGGGAGGATCACCGGCACGAATTGGCTTTTCCTCGACGTGCACTCCAATCTTTAACTCTTTCTCAACTATGCTCACAAGTTCGCGTACCGACACACCGTGCCCCCTGCCAACGTTCGAGATGAACCGTTCCCGCGAAGAGAGCATTTCGATTGCCCTAATATGTGCCTGGGCAAGGTCCATCACATGCACGTAGTCGCGGATGGCGGTGCCGTCAGGTGTAGCATGCGTCGTCCCGAACAACGAAAAGGAGCCCCCGGTGAAAGCCGCCTTTATGAGATTCGGCAATACGTGCGTCTCCGGCTCGTGCCTTTCGAATATCTCCCCTTCGGGATCATTCCCTATAACGTTGAAATAGCGAAGCATCGCGTACCGGATGCCGGTAACGGGAGCCACTGTGGAGATCACGTGTTCGCACATCAGCTTTGACAATCCGTAGGGATTTGTCGGCTGCTGGGGATGGTCTTCGCGGATAGTGGAAGTCGTTGCGTTTCCGTAGGTGGCACAGGAACTGGAAAACACCAGGGTCCTGGTTCCGGCCCGCTTCATCGCTTTGAGCAGGGAAATCGTGCCGGCCACATTATTATCGAAATACACCTCCGGAAGCCTCGTGGACTCTTCCACATACGCCTTGGCCGCAAAATGGATCACCGCGTCTATCTTGAATCCCGTGAGCGCCCGGAACAGGGCTTCCTCGTTCCGTATGTCTCCGAATGCCATGGGACCGAATTTTACCCATTCGGCCCAGCCATTGGACAGGTTATCAAAAACAACCGGGGAATGCCCCGCCTTCTTCAAAAGCTTCGAGGTATGGGAGCCGATGTATCCGGCGCCGCCAGTCACCAGAATGTTCACAAAACCACCTCCGGAATGGCAGAGTTGTCGTTGATGTTCATTCCGGCAAAACCCGGCCCTGGAAAAAGCACGGACGTTTTGCGACGGAATCGGCGGGGCGGCCTTTGAACGCCTGTCCCGCGCTCCTTTATGCTAAGCACTGAAATCCAGTTCTTCTATCATCCCTTTAGCCGGGTATAACCTTCCCCCTGCCGCGCCCTTCGCACTCACCAGCGCCGATCGACATGGAGTTTGAATGCATTATACATGGCATCGGCGGCAAATGCACATTTTCCACACACTCCGGGTCCCGATGAGTTCGGGATGCGGTCCAGCTTAGGGATTCCACTGACCTCAAAGCGTCCGGCAACCTATCCAGTCCACGGGAATTGCAAAAATGCCGGCGCGGAGGTTGAGTTTTTTCTTCAAAAGGATTAGATAGCGGACGTTGCGCCTGCTTGTCCATAGCGCTCGGCAATGATCATGCAACATCGAAGCTCAAAATGAAAATCGACGACACATCTCAATTCATATCAGTCCATACCCTGTCAAACCGCTTCGAAGCCGATGTACTCATGGATGCCCTGAGGCAGGAAGGGATACCGGCGATCCTGCGCGGCTTCGAAGAAACGGCCTATACCGGTCTGTTCGTACCCCAGAAGGGATGGGGGCGGGTCATGGTCCCCAGGGAGATTGAGTCTCAGGCGCGCGAGATCATACGGGCGTTCGTCGAGGACATCCGCGGTTCCTGGCCTTCCGAAAATGAACCTGACATAGATCCCCTGCCATGGCAAGCCCTTCGGGAGAGCAACCTGAGTGAAATCGTTACCAATGCCATGGTCGAGTATGATCCCGATGAAGATGCCTATATAATACCGTTTTTGAACACGGCGATTCTGTGCTACCCGGCAACCGAGAGAATCGAGATAATCGGCCGGCAGGCCTGCTTTTCCCAGGACTTCCAGCTCCGACTCGTGGTGCTCCACTACCTGCTGGGCGCCCGTGATGAACAGCTTTCCAAGAAATGGGTAAGCGAAAAAGACATTCCATCGGGTAACCTCTTCTTTCATGGACCGCATGCCTTGCCCACAGAATCGCTCAGAAATGCTTTCGATGCCCATCCGGAGGCCTTGGAAACGGGCGCTCAGAGAATCGGCGCGGAAAAGGCCAACCTCGGTGATCTCTCCTACCTTTTTCGGGTACTTCCGCGAATTCCCGTGCTCACTATTTTCTGGCGGGGTGATGAGGAATTCGAGTCATCCTTCCACATCCTTTTTGATGAGACAATCACACGGCACTTAAACTCTCTCGATCTGGTGTGGGCGCTGGTGAATGTCTTCACCCGGATTTTGAGCCACTCAGCCGCATCAACCCTGGAAAGCGATCAGGATGAGTAACTGCCTGAAGCTGATCTCCCTGGCTCCGACACAGACCGAGATCATTGCTGCGCTCGGGATGCTGCCGCGCCTTTCGGGCGTCACGGAAGACTGTGACTACCCGGAAATGGTCACAAGCCTCCCCAAGTTCGGGTCCTGGTATTCCCCGGACATGGCGGCGATCGTGAAGGCCGGGCCGGATCTGGTATTCACGTTCGGGTCTCACCAGGAAGAAATCGCGCAAACCCTGAAGGAGAACGGCATAGGCGTCTACCACAGCGAACCTTCCACCATAGCGGCCTCTCTGGAATCAATGGGTGAAATAGCGGGGCTGCTGGGTCGCGAAACCGAATGGGCGCAACTTTCCGGCTTGCTCCGAAAAAGGCTTGAGAGGATCGGCAGTACTCTCATTTCACTGAATCAGCATGAAAGCCTCGCGAAGGAGGGCGAACACTCTGAATCATGCACGACTCCTTTTCGACACCCTTCCGTGTTTCGCATTATGAACTGGGACCCATTGATCACTGTCGGTTCCGGAGCCTTCCAGCATGATGTCATCGAGTTTTCAGGCGGCAGGAACGCGGCAGGGAATGGTTCGGCGCCTTATTATGTGTGCAACCCCGAGGAAATAGCGGCCGCGGACCCGGAAATCATCTTCTTCTGCGAGCCTCATATCAGGAATCTGCTTGCGGGTGATCCGGGTTGGAAGAATGTGAGTGCGGTACGGCACGGTCGTGTGTATGTCTACGATTGCGGCCTGACATGCCGGTCCGGCCCAAGGATAGTGGACATGGCGGAGAAATTGAATGAAGCAATCATGAACCTATTATATAATAGTGGTGTAGTCGGCTCGAAAGTTTGCGACTGAAACGCTCCCGGTCTTCAATGTCTGATCTTACTCTCTGGCGGAGAATAGTGAAATGAATATGGATCGAGCCATATTTGAGCTTAATGCCAGTATCGAAGCCACTTCGCTCTATATTCTGCTGTGTGCCCTCATGGATCAGGGTCGTCCCCCGACCATCGAGGAAGCACTTCCGAAATGGGCCGGGACTGAAGAGAGTCTTATCGCGGCGGTCGAGGAGCTGATCGGGAGGTGCGTCATCCTCTGCGCCCTTCCCGTGCCCAAGACCCGGCACCTCCACCCCACGACCCGTGACAAGTGGTGCTAGCGTATCAAATCCCCGTGTCCCATCCCGAACCCCAATTCCTTTTCCACGAGAAGAATGATGAACCTTGCCTGGACATACCTGATCATCGCCGGCCTGTTTGAAATAGGATGGCCCTTGGGTTTCAAACTGTCACAGACAACGCGATTCCGCTTCCTGTTCCTCGCGGTGGCCGTGTTGTCGATGGCGTTCAGCGGCCTTTGTCTATGGATGGCCCAGAAAGAAATCCCCATGGGAACCGCTTATGCCGTATGGACGGGAATTGGAGCCTCCGGCACATTCCTGATCGGGGTCGTTTTCTTCGGAGATTCGGCCGGGGCGATGCGGCTCTTTTCCTTTTCGCTCATCCTGATGGGCGTAATCGGACTGAAACTGCTCCACTGAGGTGATCCTCCGAAAAGGGTTCACCTCAGGAAACCTCTTACCTTGCCTTCGCTTTCCCTGCCGCCCCCAAGGTACTCAGATGCCAATTCCGCATAGTGTGCCCAACTGTGGTGAATGAGTTCCCGTTCCGCATCCCCTGTCTTTCTGACTGTTTTCGCCGGAGAACCCATCACAAGCGTTTCGGGCGGGACCTCGAAACCCGGAGGCAGCAGCGCTCCAGCGGCGACTATCGACCCTTTCCCGACTTTTGCCCCGTCGAGAATTATCGCCCCCATTCCAATCATGCATTCGTCCTCGAGAACGCAACCATGAACCAGGGCCCTGTGGCCGATAACGACACGGTCCCCGATCCGCAGGGGGTATTTCGGCTCGGTTACGTGCAGCGTGCTGTTGTCCTGCACGCAGGTATCGGCACCAATGCGGATGAAGTTCACATCACCCCGCACAACGCAATTGAACCAGATGCTGCTGCGATCGCCTATGACAACGTCGCCTATAATCCAGGCCCCGGGAGCGATGAAGGCGCTATCACCGATCTTGGGCCAAATTTCCCGATAAGGCAGGGTGCTCATCTAATCACTCCGATTTGGACTTGGATTCCAGTTTTTTAAGATCGAGCAGTTCAGCGACAGCACCCGCGACATAGCTCACGAATTCTTGAAGTTGATCCGGTTCAAGACTTCCCTCCCGGGGGTTCGGTATTGAATCGGGCAAATTGAGCGCATGGGGCGCATTCCGAAGCTCCTGCTTCGGAACAACTTCAAAGGCCGGCTCGAATGTATCGAAAAAGTACTTTTCCTGAAAATTCGAAAATTTCAGCGCATGCGCGGTAGCATCGAGTATCGCGAGCCGTTTGCGATCGACCTTGTTTTCCGCAACCGCCTTCCGTATCCCGGCAAGACACTCGCCGCCCTGCGTGCAGGCGATATGCCCGTTGCGATTAGCCATCAGCATGGCATCCATGATTTCCTGCTCGTTAACCTGGACGACCCGAACAGCATCCTGACCGGCGATTGCCCTGTACTGCTCCACAAGCCTGATCACGCGCGGCATGGAAACAGGGTTGCCGATCATTGCCGCCTGAGCGACACTGGGGCGTACATTGACCGGATGATACCGGCGCGAGGAGGCTTCCGGTTCCAGGTAGTAGAGGTACACCGGATTCGCATGCTCCGACTGTACTCCGATGATCGCCGGAAGCGTATCTATGATCCGCAGATCGTGCAGCTTGAGAAAACCGGCCATGACGGCGGTAATGTTTCCCGCGTTGCCGATCGGGACCACCACGGCCAGGTGTCCGGTTTCATAATCGAACACCTGTGCGATTTCATAACTGTAGGATTCCTGGCCCAAAATGCGCCATGCATTCTTGGAATTCATGAGAGCAACCGAGTAGTTTTCAGAGAGGCTTTCAACGACCTTCATACAGTCGTCGAAGACGCCCGGGATTTCGATCACCCTCGCACCGCTTCCAAGCGGCTGTCCCAATTGCTGCGGCGTGATCTTGCCCTGGGGCAGCAACACAGCCGACTTGACATTGCCGGTCAGGTAGGAGGCATACAGCGCGGCCGCGGCCGAAGTATCCCCGGTGGAAGCACAGATAGCGAGCACGTCCCCCATTTCACGTCGTTTCATCAGAAAATTCAGATAACTGAATGCGCTTGCCATACCGCGGTCTTTAAAAGATGCGCTCGGGTTCTGACCGTCGTTTTTAAAGGCAAACGAAATACCGGCCCATGCCGCAAGATCCTCGTTCGCGGCGACTACC
Organism: Syntrophobacter sp.; assembly: GCA_039679945.1. Lineage (GTDB taxonomy): Bacteria > Desulfobacterota > Syntrophobacteria > Syntrophobacterales > Syntrophobacteraceae > SbD1. The sequence goes on from JBDKTY010000138.1 coordinate 8,680, forward strand.
GACGTGTGCCCTTCACCCAGGCAAACGATGTCCTCCAGCGGAATTATTGAACCGATGAGTTCGTGGAACCGGTATATTCCCCGCAACGCGGGATGGTTTATCATACCTCTGTAATCGAAGATCACGCGCCATTTAGTTCCGGGGACCTCTTTCAGTCGTTCCCACTCAGCATCTTCAATCAGTAAAACCGAGTCACAACGAGGGCATGTGTAAAGCAGTTCGTCAATACCAAACAGGCTCTCACACCCCAGACACCGATAAACATAATGGCCGCGAACCTTCGGAACGATATAGGGACGAATCTCCGAAGGAAACTGGTCTATTCTCATTGAAGAAACTCCTAATCAATTGAAATGGAAACGTTTGCCCTCGCATCGACCGGATAACCCTTCCGGCATGCCCAATGCCAAGTATCAAATAATAGAAACCAATAATCAAGCAGGTTATCGAATCCAGGGCGTCTTGACTCCTAAGAGCACCAACTTGTTGCGTAAAAGATACATTCAAAAACAGGGGTGTTGTTTTTTTGCAACACCCCTATATGCCAGCAATCATTTGATATTTTCGAACGATCCGCGTAAAAGCCGACCCCGCTTATCCTCGCGAGCCTTTCGACGTCCAATGCCCCAAGCCCGAAATCCTGGCACGAATGATGCTTACGAGGACTGCGAGGAGGGAAGAGGGGCGTGAACTACTCATCTTTGAAACAACATACCATCGCACGGGAGGTGTGGTGCAGCGGAATCGGTCTGCACTCGGGCCTCAAGGTATCCATGAAACTGAAACCGGCCGCCGCGGGTGACGGGATCCGGTTTCGCCGCATGGATGTATGTAACTGTCCAACCATCTGTGCTCACTATCACAATGTAGTCAATACATTCCAGGCTACAACCATCGGATTTGACGGCGTAGTCGTTTCCACCATCGAGCATCTCATGGCCGCTTTCTATGGAAGCGGCGTCGACAATGTACTCGTCGAAGTAAACGGACCCGAAGTTCCCATTTTCGATGGCAGTTCAGCTCCTTATCTCTCGCTGATCGAACGAGCGGGGCTGAAGGAACTCGATGCGGGCCGGAATTTTCTGGCAATCGAAAAGCCCATGATCATCCACAACGGCGACTCGTTTATCAAGGCATCGCCTTCCGACCATTTCAGCATTCGCTATCAGATCGACTTTCCACATCCGCTTGTCGGAAAGCAGGAGTTGTCCTGGTCGCACGAAAATGGAAGCTTTGGGCGGGAACTCGCCAAAGCAAGGACCTTCGGTTTTCTGAAAGATGTCCGAAGGCTCCAGACAATGGGCCTGATTCAGGGCGGTTCGCTTGCCAATGCGGTCGTTTTCGATGAGTATGACCTGTTGAACATGGACGGCTTCCGGTACACGGACGAATGCGTACGGCATAAGATTCTCGACTTCATCGGAGATATCGCTCTGACGGGCATGCATGTGCTCGGGAATTTCGAAGTGCGCAAGGCAGGGCATTCTCTCCACAGCCAGTTTCTGAACAGCTTCATGAGCAAGCCCGGTTTTGCCTCTCCCCTTTCGCTTCCGCTTCACACGCCGTACTTTGCGGCCGCCCCCATCACCAGCGGCTTCCCGCACGCTTCCAAACAGATATAGGTTTAAAGACAAGATCACTAGCCCGGCATCCGAAGGAGCAGACCAAAGCCAGCTTCTCCCGATGCCGGTTTGTTTTGGAAATCCGCCTGGCGGCGCGGGGGGTGCGGGGTGGCGTACCTCCCCGCGCTTTTCGAAAGATCTTTCAATGCCATCTTGAACGCAACCCGATATAAACCCACTCCAGCGGATTGACTGTCCCCCTTTTAATACACAACTGGCCCGGCATAGCCCGTCAGCTCAACGTAGCCTTCTCCCGACAGGGGTGTACCCTGCTCCTTTGATCCCTTCGCGCTCACGCTTCCTTCCCAGTAAGTCACCCGCGTACTCTCGGGACTCCGCACCTCCTGGTCATTCATGTTGGGGACAATCTCCAGGCGCAAGTCCACCGGAATTACTTCCAGCAACCACCGCGAGGGATAGGAAGCCCCGCTGCGAGGACTTTTCCACGTATCCAGAGGGCGTACCCGGAGATCCTCAAAAGCGAGATGCCGTACCGTTCCCCCGGAATCCACATACGTACCGCTGGACACGGAGCTGAACCCGCCGTCCTTTTCACGCATCAGATATACCATGAGGTCACTCCCGTCCGATAAGCGCAGGCTGAACCAATCCCAGCCGGCGATTTCCGGATTGAGCGAAGCACTGGAAAACTCGTGGTCCATCCAACCGGTTCCCGAAACGGTTCTCTCCCGCCCGCCAACCGTGATTTTCCCGGCTGTGCGCATCCGCGTTATCGAATAGTAGCAACTTGCCTCTGTCGCGGCTTTTCCTTTCCTGCTGTACCCCGAATCCCCATGCAACGAAGGGGGCTTTTCTGGAATTAAGTCGAGATCGATGGAAAAGCCCGCCCCGCGCGCGAACACCTTGTGGGTCCGAGGGGTAATCACGGCCCGCCACCCGTTCACAAAGACCTCGAAAAATCCCTCATCCCGTGAGGTCCCAGCCAGCCCCAGGGCGGCTCGTGACATTTTTTCCGCCGTCTCGAACCTGCCCGTCGTCAGGTCCGATACCGCCGCATGGGCCGCAAATATATGTTCCGCTCGCCATTCCGAGCGCTGTCCATCCACTTCGGCCCTGGCATCCGCCGCCACTCTGAAGAAGGTGACCTGAAAACCGAATCGCTCCCCGTCATCGGATCGCAGATTGCCGGTGTAATACCACCATTCCGTGCGATAATCGGGGTGCGAAGCGTGGTCCCTTGGAAACTCAAGCCCGCAGGGTCCCTCCACGGCCTTGAAATCAGCGCAAGCGGCAAATGGAGCAAAGACAATAGAAAAAATAAGCAGGACAGCGAGTAAGATTTTGCGCCTCCATTTGAAACTGGATTCGGTCATCCGGGGGTAGCTCGAAATCCCACCTAGGTGAGTAAAAACGGTCCAGCGTGTCCGTCGCCAACGGATGATACCACGGAGCAGCACCCCAAGTATAACCAGATACGACGGTCACTGCGTAAGAACCATCCGCGAGCATTATGCGAGCCACGGCATAAGCTATTCACGCCTGGTCGCGGGGCGCATATCAAACTGTTTGAAAAATTCGATCCACTCGGACAGGGCCTCCGGCCGAAGATGGCCCGCGGTTGAGCGGCAATCACGGCCTTGCTCCCAAAATCGGCATACCACCCATCCACCGGGTCCTTTCCACGCACCGCCCGGCGGAATCCTACCCGGGACTTCTCCGAAAGCCCCGACACGCAAGCGCGGAATCACGTTCCATTCCGCTGCCCATGCGCCTCATCCTTGTGAACAACATCCTCCGCTTCCGCGACCGGCGCATTGCCCACTCCTGCCTTGCGTCCGCGGCAGCCGGTCCGATGGCGGTTCGCGAAAACTTCGACAGGATGCCCTGAAGAGCTGCCTCACCGCGAAAGAACCTGATGAGCATGACGTGGAAAAGATTTTTCCATGGGAGGGCCGAGCCGATTGCCGTGGGCCGATCCAAGGGGTAACATGATCAGGCTTCATTGATTTTCGCACTTGCTCGTTCAGGATATCGGGATGAAAAAGATCGGGAAATACATTGTCCGCGGAATGCTGGGAAAAGGCGGCATGGGCATCGTCTATAAAGCGTGCCTGCCTTATGTGAACAGGATTGTGGCTCTAAAGCTCCTCGCCCCCCACCCTAATACGTCGGCGCTGCTCGATTCCCGTCTGATCCGGGAGATGTTTATCTCCGAGGCCTCCACCCTGGCGTCTCTTCGCAGTCCTCACTTCGTTCAGGTCCTCGATTTCGATTTTCATGGCGATGCCCCCTTCTTCACCATGGAATACTACTATCATGATCTCGGGCGGCTTATCGGCGAGACCTACCACCCCGAGCTTCCAACGCGCATCCTCGGCTTGACGAAAACAATCAGCTACACCCGCCAGATTTTGACCGGACTGGCCCGGCTATCCCGCGCCGGGATCGTGCACCGCGATATTAAGCCCGGCAACATCATGATTTCCGATGATGACACGATCAAGATCTGTGATTTCGGTTTGTCCAAGTTGAGGGGAGAGAGGTTTGACCGGCCGGCGCAGATGATGGTGGGGTCACCCTTTTACGCGGCCCCCGAGCAGGAACGAGATCCCGATACGGTGGACCGGAGAGCCGACCTCTATTCGGCGGCGGTTATCCTGCACAGACTGCTGACCGGCTGTTTGCCGGTGGAAGGAACCCTCAGGCCCAGTGAGTTTCATCCCGACGCGGATGCGTCCTGGGACAGGTTCCTTGACAGGGCGCTTCAGCAGGACCCGGAACGACGTTTCGCTTCCGCGGATGAAATGATCGAGGAACTCGACCTGCTGGATCGAGCCTGGAATGAAAAAAGGAATACCTTCTGCCGCCTTGTTCAGGGCAGCCCTCCAAGCGTCAATGGACAGAAAACCGGATCGCTCAGAAACACATCCGTCAAGGTCAACGCCCGGATCGCGCTGCACACTTTTGCCTGCGATCAGCTCATGCGTCCCTTGCATTACAGCGAAGAGGAACTGCCCCGTTATGTCAATGGCACAGTCATCTTCGATCACGCTCATGATATCGCCTGGCAGGCCTCCGGATCGGAAGATCCCCTGGATTGGAGAGGCGCGCATGAATATGTCAGGCAGTTAAACGATACCCGTTTCGCGGGTTGCGCCCGCTGGCGGCTCCCCACCATCGATGAGCTGCTCTCAATCCTCGGACCGCCCACGCTCGGCATTCATGACTGTATTCGCGGCGGTTTTGACAAAAGGCAGACAATGCTCTGGAGTTCCGATCGCTGCACCTTTATGAGCGCCTGGTACGTGGACACGTCGCTTGGCTTTGCGGGCTTCGCTGATTTCACGTGCCATTTTTACGTGAGGGCGGTATCGGAAGGAGCCGGTGTCAGTGAAATGTTAAGCGTGTAGTGCACTGCCACCCGACATACGAGGGCATACAACGAAGAGTATCGTGCTTTGTGGAGCTTTTCACCGCCAGGTGAAAACAGGCCCATCCGGGGCGCCAAGGCCCTATCGATCAGTCATTGGCCAGCAGTTCCATTTTAAAGAAAAGCGCGCCGTTCGGCCCGATTCAATGTTTATCGGAGTGGGGGGGTGGTGTCCTGAGCCCATCCCCCACTCCTTTTGAGTCTTACGCATTTTGGTCCCACTCTCCGCTTCCAGTCTTTAGCGGAGAGTCTGTTTCGTGCTGCCTATCAGTGTGTTGCCATGTCGGACCAGGAGGAGACCGTCGCAACGGACGGGTACCCGGACACCCCGCTGCCGACCACGCCATTGGCGCTGACCCTGTAGAAGTGCGTGGCGCCGCCGGTTGTGGTATCCGTGTAGTCCGTCACGACACCAAGGCTGAAGTTTTCAACATTTTGAGTAAAACCACTGTCGGTAGCCCTCTGGACGGTTATGCCGCTGGTCCCCGGGTCTGTGTTTGTCCAGGTCAGGAGCACATCCCCGCCGCTGGCTGCCGCACTGAGGTTCGAGGGCGGAAGGGGAGGCACCGCCACCATGACAGCGCGCATCATGTCGTTTTCCTCGTGCCCGAGCAAGTGGCAGTGCCAGGTGTACTCGTGGCCGAAATTTGCGAGCTTGTTGGCCACTGGGACCGGGTTGTTATTCGGGTCCACCCCGAGAAACCCGGTGGTGGAATCGATCGGCTGCGTCGGGTCCAGCGCCCTGACATTGTTGGGTACCGAGAAGGGCACCGTTGGGGTCTTCGCCCGAAGTGCCACTACGATGTCCTCGAGCGGGTTCATCTTGACAGTCTCCTTCCAGCCCAACTCTTCAGACTGGGGCGGCTTGATGGCGCCGTCCCACCCGACCCGGTTCACCACCTGGACATTGAACAGGTGGAAGTGGATCGCGTGGGTGTCTACCCCGTTGTGCGTGATCTTCCAGAGCTGTGTTTCACCATCTGCAATCACCTCGGTTGCCGGGTCGATATACCCGTATGGGATCGTCGTCTGGACGACCGAACTGGTGAAGGGGACCTCGACCCCCAAGGTAGCGTTCATACGCCCGTAAGGATCGAAGAGTTCCTGGATGGTTTTTGGTTTAAGAGGCGTGTCAATGCCGTTTATATTCATCGATGTATCGGAAATTCTCGCATACGTACCTGCCGGCACGACCGGAACAGGCTGGGTCTTCGTGAACGCGGCCGTCATGGGGGCGTTAAGGGTAGCCGGATCGAAAGCGGGCCGGTTTGCCGAGCCGCCTACCCGAATCTGCATGACGGTCCTGGTGTTCGGACCAAAACCCGCCGATGTGGACGGTGCACCGCCCATCGCCCTGTTGTCGGGGCCCGCGGTGTAATGGTCGTAGCGGGGGTCGCCGGCGGGTACTGGCGCAGGCGAGTCATTGTAGAGAATAAGCGTTTTGCCGGCGAACTGCGAGAAGTCGATGATGATATCCGCACGTTCGGCCGGCCCCATGAAAAGCGTGTGCTCCATTGTGTTCAAGACTGTCACGCTGCGCTTGTTCTGCTCATACCCGATCGGCGTGTTCCGAAGGACAACCGGGGCCGGCAGGATTCCCCCTTCCGACCCTATCTGGATTATCGAAGGTCCCACTTTGCGCGGGTCGGGAACACCGCCCTCCCGCTCATCCAAAATGTTGGGCGTCATCCCGGGCGTGTCGTTTACCGTCCAGTTGACGGGCCAGCGGGCTGGAAAAGCTTTGGAAGCGGGAAGCATTCCCACCTCTGTCGGCTTGCTATAAAGAGTAGCCACCCCGGCAGCCTGCTTCCCGCCGGCGGGCGGGGGGCCAATTGTGACGGTTGGAGGCGCCGTGTACCCACTGCCGACAGTCTTCAGCCTTACGGAGGTGACCCGGCTAAAAGTCGGACTGCCCACCGTCAGGTCGACGATGGCTTCAGCGGTTGCACCTGTCCCGGTCGAATCCCCGGCGGCCGGGGTGATAGTGACCGCGGGAGGCTTTTTGTAGCC
>JBDKTY010000139.1:0-2318 GCA_039679945.1 Syntrophobacter sp.
CTATACATGGCTTCCCAGGATTGAGGGTATTCAGGCCATGTGCCCGAAGTGCAAGAACAGGAATTGGAACAAAGAAAGAGCCAAAAAATAAAAACGGGTGTTTGAACCATGAACCACACCACAAACAACAAGGAAGACGATGCTATAAATTCGTTTCCGTCCTTGACGGCAAGCGGGAAATACCGATTTGGGTTGCCTGATGTCGAACCGACCGCTAAATTGACCTGCGCCTTTTGCGGCGCGCCGGCCATAAGCGAGATAGAGCTTTTTGATGAAGTCGTCTGTGATATTTGTTATGAGAAGTATGATCATATTCGCGAAGAGGCGGATAACCAATACTGCTATAACCGAGGATGCGGAATCCAGACAGACCCAACCCGCGAAAGGGATCAGTCGCTCGGGTGCTGTGACGGAAAGTGTGCCAGGTGCGTATTATGAACGGCGCACAGGGGCAAGGACGGCACACGTCTGAGAAGCAATATGGCTTAAGGAAAGTACTCAGCCAGTGGTTATCGATAATCGACTGCATCAAATCCAAAGCCAGCAATGGATATTATTCTTCAGACATGCGCGAAATCGCGAAGAAGGATATTCTGTATGTAGACATGAACTCCGGAAGCGGCTGGAACGAGGAGGTTAATTGCGTCGGGTCGCCCCTGCTGTTCTTGGAAGAGGCTGCAAAGCACGACTTTGGAAAGAGTGTCCATTTCATAGAAGAGAATCCGGAGAGCGTCACATCTCTATCTGAGCGACTTCGCATAGACGGATTCGACAATTTCGGGATCTGGGGAGGAAACCACAACGATGTGCTGCCTGACATTCTCCAAAACACCGGAAAACGGTATGGGTTGATCTACCATGACCCGAACGGATTGCCTAGCTTCGACCTATTGAGGGACGTTAGCAAGAGCCCAAACTTCCGGTTTATGGATGTACTAATACGGATATCCGGAACGAATTATAAAAGGATACGAAACGGCACCAAGGCGGTAAGTTCAACAATACGATACCCCAATTTGAAGGATCAACTCAAATCTATCAATAAAAAAGAATGGATCATACGAGATATCATGGATGATGAAACTCCTGATCCGTATCAGTGGACGTTCTTGTTGGGCACAAACTGGACAAAATACCCCGACTGGGAGAGACAGAAATTCTATAAGATATCGTCATCCAAGGGCGCTGCGATCCTGAATCGGGTGACTTACACAATACCGGAGTTAGGAGCATTTGGGCATGACGAGGTTTGATGTCATTTACGAGCCCAAAGGACCTGCCAAAGAATACTCTGCCTGGGCATGCAATATCGTGAAGAGTGGCCAGCGTGGGAACGGCCCGAAGAGCTGTTCGCACGGCTGCCTATACTGCTATAATCCGCCAGGTGACACCGATGGCCCGGTACTCAAGGACAATATAATCGAGCGGCTGAAGAGCGATCTGAAGAAGCTCAAGGAGGTTATCAAAGAGGGGGAGCGGCTGGAGTTCACCTTTGTGGGGGATTTGTATGATCCGGCGCTACCTGATTATGTGGCAGTGAATTGTTTACGGGCATGTAAAGAGGCGGGAATTCCCTTCCAGGTGCTCACCAAAAATGGCCCAAATGCCCGAGCGGACTTCGATCTTTACGGGTCAGATGACCTTTTCGGTGTGACTCTGACATGCGACAACGATGCCGATTCTCTGAAGTGGGAGCCGGGCGCGTCCCTTTGGTCCGAACGTATAGAAGCACTGAAGGAGGCCCATAGAAGGAAGATTAAGACGTGGGTGAGCTTTGAGCCAGTGGTTGATCCTGCTCAGACGCTTCGTCTAATTGAACTGGTTGCACCATTTGCCGATAAAATCAAAGTCGGTAAGATGAACAGCAAAGGCAACCAGGTATGGCACGGCAACGAGATTAAAAGCATTTGCCAGAACACCGATTGGGGGACGTTTGGAACAGAAGCGATTAGCTTGCTGAAGCGACTTGGAAAGGATTTTTACATTAAGGATGATTTGAAGAAGGTAATGCCTGCCGAACCACCAAAAAACACACCGGGTGTGCTGGAAAGTGTGCCGGTGAGGGCAGTTAGTAGCCCACAAAATTATCAGATGTGTGCAAGCGTGCCTAACGTATTGAAGGGCAATGTGCCAAGCTTCTGTGATGTCCTGGGGGTGCCGCTTTCCGAGGTGCCGGTTTGCCTCTTGGAGACATGGGACAGCGCGCCGCTAATGGAGCCTAACGAAGCCAGGACGGCCATAATCCTCTTTGCCATGTCCATGAGGGACCGGCTGATATCGAAAGATGCTGCAAAAAAAGCGATATCGGGGTGGTCCGG
>JBDKTY010000140.1:0-10135 GCA_039679945.1 Syntrophobacter sp.
ATCGTGAAGTGGAAATCGGATGCAAAGGTCACGGAACCCATAATCGAAACGGTGATGATCAGTACAGCCACGCAGCAGGGGATTTCTTTCACCTCGCGCGGGCAGGTGATCGAAGAGACTCCCTGAGGCGACTCCAGCTCAACTCGATCTGTCGATATAGGTTTGATACAGCTTCCGGAATTCCTTCGGCACCGATGGCCGGGCCCACCACCGGAATATTTCGGACCGGGCAGAATTGTGTAATACTTCACAAATTTAGCCGAGCCGCCCCGTTCGCGTGAACACTTGCATTGACAGCGCTCACCCTTTCCGATAGCATTTTCAATGGGCTAAAGCATTTACACCACTGCATCCGAAGCAATCCCGCCGTGGTAGATTTCGACGACTGTGCTTTTCGGGAGAATGGGATGATCATAGGGCTCGATGTCGGAGGAACACACACGGATGTGGTGCTGATCGGGGAAGGCTCCATTCAGCGCCAGGTCAAGGTTCCAACGCAACATTCCAATCTTTTCGAATGCGTTTGGAATGGACTGGAACAGGTAACAAAGGACATTCCCCCCCAGACAATCCGCCGCGCGGTTCTGAGCACGACACTTACAACCAATGCCATCGCCGAAGGCAAGCTGTCCCGGACCGCAATGATCGTCTCGGCCGGCCCCGGAGTGAACCCCGAAAATTTCAGGATTGGCCCTCGCTTCTACTGTGTATCGGGTTCCATCGACCATCGCGGACGGGAGGTCCAGCAGATCGACCGTTCGGAGATAGAGGATATCGCCGGCAGACTGCGCGCTGAAGGTATCCGCCATGTGGGCGTCGTATCCAAGTTTTCGGTCCGGAATTCCGCGCACGAGGAAAAGATAGCCCAAATCCTGGGGAGTTCTTTCGAAAATATCGTCCTCGGCCACCGGCTCTCCGGCAATCTCAACTTTCCCCGACGAATCGCCACCGCTTATCTCAATGCCGCGGTCTACTCTATTCACAAGCAGTTCTTCGAGGCTGTGAAGGAATCGCTGTCCAGGAAAGGCCTCCGGATACCCATTTACGTACTCAAGGCCGATGGCGGCACCGTAAGCTTTGAATCCAGTGTCACGGCCCCCGGACAGACTATTCTCTCTGGCCCGGCAGCGAGTGTCATGGGCTCCCTGCCCTTTGCATCCGAGTCGGAAGACACTCTGGTTCTGGATATCGGCGGCACCACGACCGATATGGCAATCCTCGTACGCGGGACACCTCTTCTCGAACCGCTGGGAGGCGAGATCGGAGGCTACAAGACGCTTATCCGGTCACTGCGCGCACAATCCATTGCATTGGGGGGAGACAGTACGATTCGGGTCGTCGAGGGCGCATTATGCATCGGTCCCGATCGGCAGGGGCCCGCGATGGCTTATGGCGGGCCGGTGCCGACTCCCACGGACGCACTGTTCGTTTTAGGCGAAGACAGCGATGATTCCGCCGGTATATCACGGCGCGGCCTTCAACCGATCGCCGAACAGCTCGGGCTTACAGTCAAAGAAACCGCAGAATGCATATTTGACACCACATGCCATATGATTCTCGCGTCGGCCGCCCGGATGATCGATGAGATCAACGCAAAACCCGTCTACACCGTGAAGGAGTTGCTTTCCGGCTACCGGGTCTCGCCACGAGAAGTGCTCGTTCTCGGTGGGCCCGCGCCGCATTTCGCCCGCCGCCTCGCTCGCATGACCGACCTGCATGTGCACGTCGTTCCACAGTGGCATGTGGCAAACGCAATCGGCGCGGCCCTCGCGAAAAGCACCAGTGAGGTGACGGTTTTTGCCGACACCGAACGCGGATTTGCAGTGGCTCCGGAAGAAGACTTCACCAAACGGATAGGACGGGATTTCAGCAGACAAGCCGCCCTGGATCTTGCATTCGACCTGCTCCGCAAGAAATGCCTCGATGCGGGAGTAACGGAATCGGAACTGGAAATGGAGGTTATCGAGGACCTCCAGTTCAACATGGTACGCCAATTCTACACATCCGGAAAAAACATCCGTGTGAAGGTCCAGGTAAAACCCGGCCTCATTCCGGGCTACCGCGACCTGCTCGGAACCATCGTCGATTACTGTCCCCTCCCCGGGGCAATTTGAGCACCCACTATCGAGTGAAAAGGCAAGAATAATGCTCTCGGCCAAAACCAAAACCGGCCTGGTTTTCTTTCCTGCGTTTGACTGGGCGATCAGCCCCACTCACCCCGAGCGGGAAGAACGTCTCCTTTACACTCAGGACCAGGTTTTCGAAGAGGGCATCCTGGACATCGAGGGAATAACCGAATTCAAGCCAGACCTTGCCACCGTTCAAGACCTGCAGCGGGTGCACTTCTGTGTGCCCGATGAAATGAGCGTTGTGACCGAATCTCACCTGATCAGCGCGGGCGGCGCCAAGACCATCGGCATCCAGGTACTCGAGAAGAATATTGAGAGAGGGTTCGCCCTGGTGCGTCCGCCCGGCCATCACGCCATGCGGGTGGTCCATGGTGCGAGAGGCTTCTGCAACATCAATATCGAGGCCGTCATGGTCGAATACCTGCGCCATACATACGGAGTGGACCGGGTGGCAATAGTCGATACGGACTGCCACCATGGGGACGGGACCCAGGACATATACTGGCACGATCCCGACACACTCTACATATCCATCCATCAGGACGGGCGGACGCTCTATCCCGGAACAGGCTTCCATTTTGAGAATGGAGGACCAACCGCGGCGGGGACAACGATCAATTTCCCTCTGCCCCCGAAGACATCTGAGGAGGGGTTCCTTTATGTCCTGGAAAACGGTATTCTTCCCATTCTTGATGAGTTCAAGCCTGACCTCGTCATAAACTCCGCGGGCCAGGATAATCACTACACTGATCCGATCACCAATATGAGCTTTTCCGCCCAGGGATACGCCGAACTCACCAGTCGCCTGAAACCGGATATCGCTGTTCTGGAAGGCGGCTACTCTATTGAAGGCGCCCTTCCCTATGTCAATGTCGGCATAATAATGGCCATGGCGGGACTCGACTACAGCTCCGTGCGGGAACCCGATTACCAGCCCGTCAAGCTTCGCCAGGGCCCGGATATCACGAGACATATTGCCAGAGTGGTCGAAGAATCCCTCAAGGTGTGGAAGCAGGGACCGGAGTTGCGGGCACGGGACCACGGCAGGGACGAATTCGCCGTGCGCGAAAGAAACATCTTCTACGATACCGACCAGATCCTGGAATCACAGCGTGAGAAGGTGCGTCTTTGCACGCGGTGCCCGGGCGTGGTCGCCATCGATTCGTCCACGGACATGGGCCGTGCCGTCTACGCTGTGCACATTCCGCGTAAGGCCTGCACTGAATGCCGCGAGGCGGGCTACAAATTATATGACTCGGCCGCGATAAAGCGCTATAATCGAATATTTCTCCAGGATCGCACATCGGACGAGTACTTGACGAGACAATAGAAACAGGTATGGAAGCGGTTTATATAAAGAATTTTTCTCCTCGGGAACTGGAAGCCTGGGTAAACAGTCTGGGGGAGCGTCCATTCCGCGCTCGCCAGCTTTACAGGCATCTTTATGCCCGGAATGTCTCCTCGTGGGAGGAGTGCACGGACCTTTCCAGGGCGTTCCGTAATCAGCTCGAGCACGGTTCGATCCTGAACGCGCTTGAGCTCAGCCGCGTTGACGAGGCCCCGGACGGTACCAGGAAGTACCTTTTCCGGCTAAGTGACGGTAACCACGTCGAATCGGTGCTGATCCCCGATGAGCCCAGGTCTACCCTTTGCCTGTCGAGCCAGGTCGGCTGCGCTCTAGGATGCAGATTCTGTCTGACCGGAAGCCTCGGTTTCAAACGTAATCTCGATACGGCCGAGATCGTCGACCAGGTATGCCAGGTCCAGCGTGATGCGGGCACGTACCTGCATGTAAACAGCCTGGTCTTTATGGGGATGGGGGAACCGTTGGCAAACTACGATTCGGTGCTGCGCGCCATCCACATCATTACCGACCAGAACGGGCTGGCCTTTTCTCACCGGCGCGTGACGCTCTCCACCGCGGGTATAGTTCCGCGCCTCCGCCAACTGGGACAGGACAGCCCAATTAACCTCGCGATCAGCCTCCATGCCCCGGATGATGGACTGCGCAATGAACTCATGCCCATTAACAAGACATACCCGCTGGCGGAACTCATGCGTGCCTGTCGCGATTACCCGCTCGTTCCCAGGAAGCGAATAACCTTTGAATATGTTTTGCTAGACGGTGTCAACGACAGCCCCAATCAGGCCCGCCAACTGGTACGGGTACTCAACGGCGTGCGCGCGAAGATCAACCTGATTCCGTTTAATCCACATCCCGGATCAGAGTTTCGCACTCCCTCGGAAGACAAGGTATTGGCATTTCAAGAAGTCTTGCAGAAAGCGCAACTTACTGCCATAATCCGCAAAAGCCGCGGAAGAGAGATTGGCGCGGCCTGCGGTCAACTCGCGGCGCTGGCCGGTCAGGCTCGCCTCAACAATCAGAACCTTCGGGAAGGCTACCTTGACACCTGATTTTGATAAAGAAAATGGTTTACTTCCGGTAATAGCCCAGAGCGCCTCAAACGGTAAGGTGCTCATGCTGGCCTATATGAACGAGCTTGCCTGGAATAAGACAATTGAAACCGGCAAGGCGCACTACTGGAGCCGGTCCAGGCAGAAACTCTGGATGAAGGGCGAAGAATCGGGAAACGTCCAACTCGTTCGCGAAATTTTCATCGACTGCGATGCCGATACCATTCTTCTCAAGGTCGAGCAGCTTGGAGGCGCGGCTTGCCACACCGGTTATGAGACCTGTTTCCATCGCCGATATTCCGATGGCGGTTACGCCGTCGATGGTGTTCGCATATTTGATCCACGGGAGGTTTATAAGAAGTGAAGCAGCTCATGCTGGGCATTCCCAAGGGAAGCCTACAGGAATCCACTATCAGGCTCTTTAACCAGTCCGGCTGGCGAATTTCGTTGTCTGATAGAAATTATTTTCCCGAGATTAACGACACCAGCATCAAGTGTTCCATATGCCGGGCGCAGGAAATGTCGCGCTACGTTGAAAACGGCACTTTCGATGCGGGACTCACGGGACGGGACTGGATCATGGAAAATGACTCCAAGATCCACGTAGTCACCGATCTTGTCTATTCCAAGGTGAGCCAGAGGCCGGCGCGATGGGTCCTTGCGGTTCCGATGGATTCCCCCATTCATACGGAGGCGGATCTCGAAGGCAAGAAGATATCCACGGAGCTTGTCAATTTCACCAGGCGCTATTTCGCGTCCCAGGGCATCAGGGTGGACGTCGAATTCTCCTGGGGCGCCACCGAGGCAAAGGTGATCTCGGGGCTCTGCGACGCCATTGTGGAAGTTACCGAAACGGGCTCGACCATGAGGGCCAATGGCTTACGCATTGTAAAAGAGTTGATGCAGTCCAACACGCAGCTCATAGCAAACCCGACGGCCTGGGAAGATTCCTGGAAACGCGAGAAGATCGAGCACATTGCACTCCTGCTCACCGGAGCGCTCAGGGCCGAGAATCTGGTGGCCCTGAAGATGAATGTTCCCAAGGACCGGCTCGAGGCTGTCATTGAGGTTCTCCCCAGCCTCAATGCTCCCACGATTGCCAATTTACACAATTCAGACTGGCTTTCGGTCGAAACAGTTGTCTCGAAGAACCAGGTCAGGGAACTCATCCCTAATCTGATCAAAAAAGGCGCCGAAGGGATTATCGAATACTCTCTTAATAAGGTGATCTAAATTCGATGAGGAATATCGGGCTCCTGCTGATCGTCATCATGCTTGCACTGTCCGGGTGCGCTTCATCCCGAACGGCCGAGAATTCAGCCAGCCAACTCCAGACGATCGGGGAGAAGTATCTCGCCGCCGGTGATATACCCAATGCGCTGAGATATCTGACTCAGGCTGAAGCCAAGCGGCCCGATAACCCTGTCCTTCTCTTCGACCTTGGGTTGGCGTATCATCAGCGCGGCCTGTCATCGGACGCGATCTCCCGGTTTAAGAAAGCTCTGCAGATCAAACCCGTCTACCCGGAAGCCCAGAACGCCCTGGGCGTTGCCTATGCCGAGGCCGGGCAAACTGAACTTGCCCGTGAATGCTTCGAAAAGGTTCTTGCCGATCCTTTTTATCACACTCCTCAGCTTGCCTCCTTCAACCTTGCACGCATTTATGAAAAGAATGGAGAGAACGAGAGGGCGCTCAGACTCTATGAGCAGGCGGTTCGCTTTCAGACGAACTATGGCGCCGCGTGGTACCGGATGGGGATACTATACGAGGCAATGGGCAACCGGGGCGAGGCACGCAACGCCTACGGAAAGGCGATAACTGCCTCTCCCGAAATGGCCGATGCGCACCTTCGCTACGGGCAGCTCAGCTTCCAGGCTGGGGATCTGGAGGCGGCCTTTTTCTCACTTAATAAAGTGGTGAGGCTTGTTCCCAATTCCAACACGGCGGATGAAGCGCGGCTGCTGCTGGAGAAAGTCCGCACCGTAATGCAGAAAAAGGGAACGATTCCCGGCTCCCGTTCGTCATCTTCCACCGAAATCGAGATTTTCCCGCTTCCCCAGGAAAAGCAGGGGCCAAGAACTATCGCACAGCCCAAATATCCATCGATGCCTCCGGGGACACTGCCCCCCGGGAGCATGATCATTACACCAACGCCTGGAGCCGGCGAGGCAGAGGCCGCTTCACCTCCTCCTTCACCGCCCGTCTCGTCACCATCGCTCCAGGGTCCCACACTGGTTCCTAAGCCCGACTCGGGCGTGAACAAAAGATCGCTCGAACCCGAACCGATTTCTCCATCACTTCCCAAGCAGCCAACGATAGAGAAAAGTCCTGCGCAAGAGATCGTGCCCGAGGCCAGGAAAGCGCTGGAACCTGAATCCTTTTCACCAAAACAGGCAGCAATAGAGAAGACGCCTGCTCAGGAAACCACCCCGGAAAGCAGGAAAGCGCCGGAACCGGAACCAATTCCTTCATCGATTACCAAGCAGAAACCCGAGGAGAAAAATCCTGTTCAGGAGGCCGGGCCTGCCCCGGTGGCACGAATCGAGCCTGCTCCGTCCCATGGACCTTTCGCCTCCGATCCTTTCAGCCCTTCGCCTGCAGTGAGGGAAGCCCCTGTTACCGAAAAGCCGGCCGAACCCGCGCCCTCAGTGGCAGAACCCGCCCCCGCGGCGGCCGAACCCGCGCATACCATGGGCGACCCCATACCCTCCGGAAACGGAAGCGCTGCCGCCACGCCGAAACAGCAGCCGCAGTTCAATTATGTCGTGCAGGTCGGATCATTCGAGGACAAGGAAAAGGCCGACGAGATCCGCGGTCAACTCCTTTCCAGGGGATACCGCGCGATTATCCGTCCAGTCAAGGACAGGGCACACGGGAGGAGATACATCGTTCAGTTGAAGCCCGAATCCACTTACTCCAAGGCAAATACACTCATGATTCAGTTGGGAAGTGAAGTACCAGGCAGCCCGGTCATAGTCAAAGTCCCGGCTGACGGGAAATCAGCGGAACCAGGAAGCCAGCAGAACTAATCCCGGATGTATCAATGCAGCGAAATAGTTGTTTCATTAATACCACCCTGTTATTTCCGTGATTCCGGCGACGGGGACGGGAATGCTTTGCGCCCGTCGCCCTGGACTGCGCCGCGATGATCATTTGGCGCTGATAAACGAGGAGAGATTAACTTGATCTGCAGACGACTCCAGGACATGACCTCATTTATCGTTATGGATGTTCTTGAACGTGCCCAGGAAATGGAACGCTCGGGAGAATCCGTCATCCATCTGGAAGTTGGAGAACCGGACTTCAATACCCCTCACGCCGTAAAGAATGCGGCTATTGAGGCGCTAAGGCGAGACGAGACCCATTACACGCACAGCCTTGGCGTTCCAAAGCTCCGAGAAGCCATCTGTACGTATTACAGCGATACCTATGACGTGCATAACATCGAACCCGACCAGATAATTGTCACTTCGGGCACTTCCCCGGCTTTTCTGGTGGGCATGAGCACGATCCTTGAGTGCGGAGACGAGATAATTCTCTCAAACCCGCACTACGCCTGCCACCCCAATTTCGTGCGTTTCCTCGAGGCTGTCCCCAAGATGATCCCGGTCTATGAGGAGGACGCGTTCCAATACCGTCCCGAATCCATACGGGCGGCCCTGACACCCAGGACCAAGGCAATTCTTATCAACTCTCCCGCAAATCCGACCGGGAACCTGCTCAGCCCCGAACGTATGGCGGAAATCGCCGACATCGGCAAGCTGGTACTCAGTGATGAGATATATCATGGGCTCGTCTATGAAGGCCGAGCCCACAGTATTCTGGAATTCACCGACAATTGCATTGTCTTTAACGGTTTTTCGAAGCTCTTCGCCATGACCGGCTGGAGGCTGGGATACCTCATCGTCCCGAAGTATATGGTCCGGCCGATTCAGAAAATGGTTCAAAACTTTTTCATTTCCGCGAATTCCGTCGCTCAGGCCGCCGGCTACACCGCGCTCACCGATCCGAGCGTAAGAAGAGATGTCAACGAAATGCTCGAAAGATACAACAGGCGCAGGCGATTTATTATTCCGAGGCTCCGTGAGATCGGCTTCGGGATTACGGTAGAACCGACTGGCGCCTTTTATGTACTGGCGAACGCACGCAAGTTTACCAGCGACTCTTATGCTTTTGCCTTCGAGATTCTCGAAAAGGCGAAGGTCGGCATCACACCGGGCATTGACTTCGGATCGAATGCCGAGGGATACGTTCGATTCAGCTACGCCAACTCCATCGAGAATATAGATGAGGGGCTCAAGCGAATCGAACAATACCTCCGGACCCGGCCGCCTGAAGCAAAGAAGAGTGCCTGATTCAAGTCAAGACTGCGCTGGCTCCCGGAGGAACCACTGTCCCCCGGGGCCATCCGCTGAACTCGGGCCTCTGATCAGTGGGGAACTCACTCCCGTTCGCCCCGAGCCCGGTAAGCCCCCCATCCACGCGGCAAGGCCGGAGCAAAGAACACACTACACACCGACCCGTACAATCCTTCGCTACCTTAAACACAGACTGGGAGCGAACGGGCCTTTTATTAGAGGTGGTGATCCATTCTCCCCTCCTCATCATAAGAAAGCCGGGTGAACACTATTGATAGTCATAAAATCCGCCGACTTCATTACATCCGCGGTGCGCCCCCAACAATATCCGGACGATAATCTCCCGGAAGTGGCTTTCGCGGGCCGCTCCAATGTTGGCAAATCTTCTCTTATCAACACGCTTGTCCAGCGCAGGAATCTCGTTCGAACAAGCCGCACCCCCGGCAGAACCCAGCTCATCAATTTCTTTCTGATCAATAGCTCCTTTCGGTTCGTCGACCTGCCCGGCTATGGTTACGCCAAGGTTGCGGAAAAGGTACGCGCCACCTGGGGGCCGATGATCGAAACCTACCTGCAAAACCGGACGAATCTGAAGGGAATCATTCAGATCATTGACGTCCGTCATCCGCCCACTCCGGACGATCTCAGCCTGTGGGCTTGGCTCCAGGACCGCGGATTACCGGCACTGGCTGTCTTCACCAAGGCCGACAAAATTCCGCGCGGCAAGTGGAACCCCTATGTGGAAAGTGCTTCCCGGACCCTCGGAATCACTCCCGACCATGCAACCCTCTTCTCCGCGGAAACACAGCAGGGCCGCGATGAACTCCTGGCTAAAATTGCCGCCATGCTCGGCATTGCTTCCTGACAACCGGTCGATCGCGGACCGTTCGGCTCCCATCTCGCCGTTACGCGCCGGGTTTCTGGAAGGCTAAACGAGCGGTTCCCGGTACTCCGTTATCAAATCACCCACGGATAAGAGCCGCTTCTGACTGCGGACATCAAAGCATCCACGGATGAGAGCCGCGGGTTTGTGTCAGCGGCCACCCGAAAGTCGATAAACACGGTCACTTCCAAGAATGCAGGGTGAGATGAGTGTATCTTCTTCTAGAAGCATCCTAATAGATGTTCATCCTCTCTGTTCTTCATTATTCGGGAGGGTGCCCTATCAGGAGACCAGTTGGCGGAGAGAAAATCCTTCAGAAATGCGCGCATTATTACTCCGCCTGGTTTCCT
>JBDKTY010000141.1:0-33026 GCA_039679945.1 Syntrophobacter sp.
AAGAAATAAGCACGGGTGATAAAGGCCGCGGAGGCAAAAGCTTCCGTGGCCTTTATCACAGCCCTTTGCCATACGAAGATCATTTACATTCCGGCGGCGTCAGGATCGCTCAAATATGACGCAAAGCTCGCTACCCCCGGCGGGTCGCCGCATGAGCGGAATTGTACCCGTCAGGAAGCCTCATCCCGCCGACCGGCCCACTCTGAATTTGCCAAGCCTGGATAGCACCCCTGCCCTGACCGGGCGAAAACTACCTCCATAGCAATTGGAAAACGACGATGACTACCGCCGCCACAGCCGCAAGCCAGACAAAGCACCCGATGCTTCCCTTTGGGTGAAAGATCATCAGTCTGCGGTAATGCGTGTCGCACCACGCGTCCGTGTACGGTACAGAGCCGGGGAAATGGCGAAGATGGCCAGGCTTGCCGCAGACCCGGCAGAGCCCGCAGTACCCTTTGGGCACACCCTGCTCTTCCAGTGCTTTCGGGGAGGTCTCCCAGAGACCGCAATAACATCCGCGCGCGGCGGGATCTGTGTGATCTGTTTCCATATAATTTTCTCATTGATAAAGCAGCCCCGCACGGACGCACTTCTCACATATGCTTACGCATTTGCCACGGCAACCAGGGCTACCCCGATCTCGGATTCGAGCTTCCGAATTTCCGACAGTTCTTCTTCTTTCAAACTGGCGGGTTTGGCATCCTGGCAACTCACGGCCAGGATTACCTTGGCGAGTTTGCCCTCGAGTTTTTGAATAGCTTCGACATCCGTGGGTTTCAGGTTTGAATAGTTGCACAGCATGGCTCGTCCTCCATAGTGTAGTTGTTCGTCCTTGCGTTCCATCCTCTCGCAATTGCCTGGGCAGGGATGGTACCACAGGAAGTCCATAGCGCAATATGAAGCGATTGGCAGGAAACTATCAGGTAAAACCTCATAGTGGACGAGGATTGGAAGACCCCGCATCGATGCCCGGATAAATCATCACGGTCAAGGGCAAAACCGCTTCCCATTATTCCAGGCATGGGGAAATAGGCGCCTTGCCCCGGTTCAGGGGAGCAAGGAAAGCAGGTGGGATCTCAGGTTGGCCTTATTGTGGGTGAGCCCGAGTTTTTTCCTGATCCGATGCCGATGGAAGTCTATGGCGCTGGTCGATACGCCAAGCACCTCCGCTATCTCCTTGGTTGCCTTCCCATCCCTTATAAGCGATGCCACCTGGATTTCCGCCGGAGTGAGCCTCAGATGCTCGGAAGAGAGTCTACGGATGAAGGGGGAAACGATCTCATCCAGGTGCAATTCAATGGTTTCGATCAACTCCTCCTGTTTCAGGGCCAGACGTGTTCTTTTGAGTTTTTCAATATAGGGGAGAACCGATTTCTTTAAATTCGTGAGCACCTGTTCTTCCAGTTCGAACTTGTCATCTTCCCGCTGCTTCAGTAATACCCTGAGTGCCGCATTGGCATCGGCAAGATAGCTGCTTTTGGCCGCCAGTTCCGCCTCCCGGTTTCTCAGCGCCTCTTCCGCAAGCTTCAGAGTGGTTATGTTCTCATGGCTGACAACGGCATAGACACGACTGCCTTCCACAAACCGGGTGACTCTCATATTGAACCAGAGCTTCGAACTTGGCGAGTGGCAGGGGTATTCCATCACGAATTCATCGGTCAACCCCGCGATAACTCCACGGATACCCGCACCGGCGCCATGGGCCGTTTCCGACGCGTCCCCACTCGCACAGTCACAGAGGGCAAGGTAGTTGATGCTGAGGGTGTCGGGTCTCATCCTGATTTGGTTGGAGCAGGCGAAAGCCATCCAGGCGCGGTTGGTCTTGATGATCACCCCGTTCTCATCGAGAATGGCGATGTGAGCGGTGAGAGAATCGAGAATCGTGTCCTGGAACAGATCCCTCGCCGACCGAAGGGCGAGATGTTCGCCGGAGCGCCGCGCATCCGCCCCGGATTCAGTTTTCCGATCGCCGGGCTGTTTTGTTCTTTTCATCTTTTCGCCCACACGTTTTCCGTGGTTGAGAGTCTCACGCGGTAAAAAGAGAACGGGAAAGATTTCAGTGATCATTACACTAATGGCTGTTCAACGACAATTCTTTATTGGAAGCGTTGGGCCCGTGTCTACAAACCGGGAGGGGACTGATTTCCTAACACATTAGAATAAAAGGTGAAATGGTGTAATACGGAGTTGCGTTCAAGATGAGTCTATCCCTAAATTGAAGATGCCGTTCAGAATTGACCCGTTCTACCCTTCGATGCCTCAGGGCGAACGGGGGTATATCCTCTTGAACGCAAATCAGTATAATAATGCAACCATCGCCCCATGGTGTGACGGGCCATTTTCCCGGGAGCGCCGCATGCGCGGCGGGAAGCATGGGGAATAGGTGTGCAACCGCGCTATCGTGCTTGTATCAGTTTGATTTCATTAAACAAGATTTTCAATCTGCACGGATTTCAAAAAACCCGATCCGGGGTTGGTCGGGCAGGCACATCGTGCCGACCTCCGGCATGCTATAGCACGTGAACGGATTCAGAGGCAGGTGGGTTTAGCGACTTGGGCGAGAAGGAAAGATCCGATATCGCGAGGGGCTCTTCCCAATGCCGCGAAGTACCGCCGGGACTCTTTTTACCAGGCCTATTCGCGGTCGAAAGATAACCCGCTTATCTCGCCATCGATAATCTTTCTCCCGAAAATGATGCCTTCCATATCCGCAAACTCTTTGGACGAGTACGTACTCTCGGATGAAAAGCTCTGCTCTTCCGTCTCGGAATCGGATGCCTTGCGTCGGACAGTGACTCCCACGGTCCATCGATCACCTTCCGGGATGTGAACGGACTTTGCTCTGAGCAAATAACCTTTGTAGATAAATCCCATCGCCATTCCTTCAAACTGATTTAACAGGCCATTTCCGGAAGCGACTTCCGGGGATAATTTCCAAGGGCTGATGCGCTCAGGCCGGTGATGCCGACCACTTCCGGCTTGACCGATCAGCCGTTCCAGAGGTGATTTAACCTTGCACTCCCTTATTTGATGCCGAAGCCCTCCGTTCCCCCCTACTTCTTTTTCAAAAAGGCTCGCACCGCCTCCGCGGATGTACCAACCGCCATGACGGCATTCTTGAGTTGCATATCGGTGCAGGTGAACTTTTGGCACCAGAATTTGAGCTCATTGGGCTCGTGAGGATTGACTCTATTCGTGGCAAGAACGCCTCGCCTGGGTCTCTTGGCAGCCATGGTTTGTCCCCCTTTGAAGGCATAAAATATACGGCTGAATCCGGTATGGAAGGACTCGGGCTACCAGGCACTCCCAGGTTCCATTGAATGAACCGGCTTGGCCAGGCCAAATCCCTTCATGCCGGCCCGTAGCGATGCGGCACTTTTTCAATCGCGCTTCGTTTCCGTCGGTCCCAGAAAACAGATGGCACTTCATGGCACCGATACAGTAGCATATCATCTCCCGAGGACAAAAGAAACGGAGTAAAAGCGAAGTACTGAAGTACTTGCCCGTGGCCATGCATAGATGGAGTAAATCCGCGAATAAATTGATAACGGCTGTCGACACAATGACTATTGCGATATCATATTTTTGCCAGGCGAAATCATCTGGGATGCGCGTTCGCATAGCTCAATTCGCACGATAATGCTCTGGAATAATTCATATCTTACCCGATTAATCAATTTTGAAATCGAAAAAACGTCTTACACCTCACGACAACATCGGGGATATGGTGCAAACTATTGTGCGAGATTTATACAGTAGGACTTCGTAATTTTCAATTACTGCTTTGGATATTCAGGAATGTACCTTGAAAGGACATTTCTATCGGGGAATAATCAGGGATTTAAGTGCTGATTTTTTCGTAAAATGTCATAATTTGTCATTAACTATCTGATATTCTGATACTTATTAAATCCAGGAATAGTCATATATAATATTTGGGATAAAATGGTTGCTTTCCAACTTATAATTGTTATAATCAAAATGTGCCATTTGCTTAAGCATATTTTGAGTTATGCGAGAAATCGATTCTTTCACCAGAGGTGCGGTTTCGATACTAACTTTGAGTGCTGAACCAAAAGGGCAGTGGAAAAAACAAAAACTTTTGAAGGATTATTAAATGGTGGAAGGTCGAGTAAAGTGGTTCAACGATCAAAAGGGCTATGGTTTTATTGAATCCGACAATGGACATGATGTCTTTGTACATCACTCAGCAATTGAAGGCGAGGGTTTCAAGTCTTTAGCCGAGGGTGATCGGGTCAGCTTCGCGGAAGAAAAAGGCACCAAGGGTCCAAGTGCTGTAAACGTCAGAAAGCTTTAGTCCGGCCGGGACAATACCGCTCGATTCCGGAGCCGAGACGGCTCCGGTTCTTTGCCTTGAAATGCGGCGGGAGGCGAGGCTCGTCCCCGATGGCTGTTTCGTAGCAATTAGAGCGGGAATAGAGGGATTTCCGGCCTTGTGTGAGTGCTGCCGCATGTATGGCTGAAGGTAGACTCCGCGCGGCTTGATCGTGAGCTTCGCGGGACTCGGGAGCTTTGGAATTCCCATGAGGGCTGCTCCGGGCCTTAAACTTGATGACAACTCGATTCAAGCCGAGGCCATGGGCGAATAGCCGGAGAGAAGCAAAACCATGACAAGAACTCCGTTTGGTGGATTCGGTTCGTTTCGCGGACCGACAAGAAAAATAAGTGCATTCCCGGAGGCTCGTGACAGGACCAGACAGGTCTGGAGACCAAGCCTCAACGAAAAAGTGCTGATCCCTCACGGGGTAGGGATTGTCTCGGAGATCTCGGGAGACATGTATCTGATTGATTTGGAGAACCAGGTGGCAAATGTATGGGAACGGCTGACGTCTATCAAACCTCTCATGTGAGATCCCCTCTTCGAACCGGCTTCCCCCTGATCTCGAAACTGTACCGCAACCGGAACCGCTACCGTTCAGAATGTAAATGACCAGCATTGAAGCTTGGCCCAGTATTTCAGTGAGAGTAATGTTCACGGACCTTTTGCGCGCTTTCCCCGGTTAATCACCGGAGGTTTTATATGGAGCCGCGCTCAAGGTTCAGGTTCGCCCCCTGTCCTTCAAGAACCAATTTCCTGGCATATTTCGGTAATTTTCTCATCCGTTTTTTCCAGCGAGTGCATCGATAAGTCAGTTACGATCTTATCAACAAAAAAATTCTGGTATTACAGTCTATTACAAGCTATTCTCCGCGCGAATGTTCGGTGGACCGCCAATTGATTCAGTGCGCGCTTCTGGAGCCCGGTACCTACACCTCCGCGGTGGAACGGGCAATATTCGGCCCTGCCCGTGCACTGGATGTGGAATTTAAGCAGTGCGGGCACATCCATCCAGGGAATATACGGATTCTCGGGCCGGAATTGTTGCCCTCAAGAAGACCGGACCATACCGAAGGCATTCCGCCGGTTCTTTTGGCTCCGGCACGCCAGGGGGGGCGCGCCCGCCGAATCATCATCCCCCATCGCCCGGAATTGGATGAATACTCATGAATAACGTGGGAAACAGCAGACAGCCCCTCCGCAACCCGTTACCGCGGCAATCAGTCCTTTTCCTTCTCATTGCCTGGCTGAGCATGTTTGTTCTTACATCCCTGGCCATGGCGGGGGGACTTGAAGATGCCAGGCGGAGGGGAAAACTCCTTGTCGGTGTGAAACCGGATTTTCCGCCTTTCGGCTATTTGGACGCGTCCGGCTCCATACGGGGAATCGATATCGAAATCGCGCGGTATCTGGCAAAAGCCGTCCGTGGCGATGAAACCGAGGCGCTGGAACTGGTGCCCGTTACATCCGGAAGTCGAATTCCCTTCCTTTACAGCGACTGGATCGACGTGATCGTGGCATCGATGACCATTACGGAGGACCGGCGGAAGGTGCTGGAATTCTCCAAGCCCTATTTTCTGTCCGGCTCACTGCTGCTTGTCCCGAAAGACTCCTCCGTGAAAGACACGGGTGATCTTGCCGGGAAAACCGTCGCCGTGATTGAGGGATCAATCCAGGAGAAAGATATCGTGGAGGTTGCCGGACAGGCGAAGGTAATCAGGTTTTCCCACATGCCCGAGGCGCTGCGGGCAATCCGGGAGAAGCGGGTGGACGCACTCTGCCAGGATGACGTTGTAGTAGTCGCGCTCGCAAGGGAGAACCCGGACCTCAAGACAGCGGGCAAGCCCTTCGATGTGCGCCCCTACGCAATCGCCGTGAAGAAAGGCGACATGGAGTTTGTCCACTGGATCGATGCTCAACTGGACAGAATGAAAGAGGACGGCAGCTATGAGAAGATAATCCGGACATATGTCGGGGAAAGTGAATCCGGCCTGTTCAAACCCTGATCCCATCCGTCTTGGCCGAGCCGTCGTTTAGGTTGTGCCACCCGAGGAAGGAACGCAAGCGATGAGTCTGATGAGCTTGAAAATATTGCTGGAATTTGCAGTTGTGCTTGGAGCGATCCTGCTCGGCAGCCGTGCCGGTGGAGTTGGGCTGGGCTTATGGGGCGGATTCGGAGTCCTCGTTCTCAGCTACTTTTTCGGTCTGCCTCCCACGGCCCCGCCCGTCGACGTCATGCTCATCATACTCGCGGTTATCATGGCCACTTCGGTCATGGAAGCCGCGGGAGGCATCGACTTCCTGGTTCGTGTCGCCGAGAAGATTATTCGCAGGAACCCGAAGCACATCACGATAGTTGCGCCGCTGGTTTCCTATATATTCAGCGTCGGCGCGGGAACCGGGCATGTGTTTTATCCTCTTCTTCCGATAATACACGAGGTCGCCTATGAAAACGGTATACGGCCCGAAAGGCCGATAGCGGTATCGACCATCGCATCCCAGCAGGCCATAACCGCATCCCCGGTTTCCGCGGCCATGGCGGCAATGATAGCCCTTTTCGAACCTTTCGGATTCGGCCTGACTCACATCGTTCTCATTGCCCTGCCCGCCACCCTGGTTGGCGTCATCGTCGCGGCGTTCGTCCAGACACGGATAGGCAAGGAACTCAAGGACGATCCCGAGTTCCAGAGAAGGCTCGCGGCGGGCGAGATCGAGCCGCCCAGGGCCGACCGGGAACAATCATCGTCCGCTGAACTCCCCGGGAAGGCACGCATGAGCGCGATGATGTTTCTTGCGGGTGTCGCGATCATCGTCGCGACGGGCATTTTCCCGGATTTGCGGCCTCAGATCCCCAAGGGAACGGCTTCCACACCTCTGGACATGGCGACAACAATCCAGATCGTGATGCTCGCGCTGGCTGCCCTCGTCATGCTGCTTTCAAAAATCCCGGCCGGCAGCGTGCCCAAAACCAACTCCGCGCAGGCGGGCCTGACCGCGGTAATCGGTATTTTCGGCCTTGCCTGGTTGGGGGATACCTTTATCAAGGGCAATGAAAAGATTATCATTGGACTTATCGGCGACATTACAACGGCCTACCCCATTGTCTTCGCATTCGGACTCTTTTTTGCCTCCGTGCTTCTGTTCAGCCAGGCGGCGACCACCCGGGCGCTCATGCCCCTCGGTATAAGCCTCGGCATGTCCAATGGACTGATCGCGATGTGGCCGGCAGTAAATGGATATTTCTTTCTGCCCACCTACGGGACGCTCATCGCGGCCATCAATTTCGACCGTACCGGGACTACCCGCATCGGGAGATTCGTTCTCAACCATTCCTTCATGCTTCCCGGATTGATTTCCACCGCCGTCGCCGTTTTGACTGGCCTGGCGCTGGTGAAGATCTTTTTTTAGCAAGAAAATTTCCATGAAACCCGATTATTGGGTACCTGTGCCGGAGCCGTCTCGGCGAAAATATCGGGAGATGAGTACAGCGCCCGTGTGTCGATACCTCTCGATAGACAGCTATTGAGAGTGCGTAATATCGTGGACTTAGGTAACCGGCGAGATCCGCATTTGGCCGGTTGACGCAGGCACTTCCCCCCGTTCGCCCTGAGCGTGTCGAAGGGTAGAACGGGCCGGAATCGAGCGCACACGGCACTGTTTCCTGGCTACGGCTTGCCACGCGAAAGCGGGGCTTACCTCGCTCTCAACAAACGGCTTTTGATGACCCCGTTCATGCCCGGCAAGCAAGCTCAACGGAGCTGTGACCGGATTATGCAAAACCTGCTGAAGCAAACGATGAATGTGGAACCATGAAAAAGGAGAGGCCATGACTGACAATGAAACAACGAAGGTATCCAGTACCGACGATCAGATGATCCCTAAAGCTGCCTCGCTTGCCGGAATCGCCGTGGAGGACCTCCTCGAGATCATCAAGGAAGGAACCAGCAAGAAATACTCCGCCGGGGAGTGGCTTTTCCATGAGTCCAGTCCACGCCTTTGGTGCGGGGTTGTAAGAGACGGGCAGGTGGAAATCAAGAAGGGTCTCCACGGCTCCGAGGTCCATCTGGCTTCGCTCGGTCCTGGCGCCATGATCGGTGAATCCGCCCTCCTCGGGGATTCCGCCCATTCAACCAGCGCCGTGACGACAAACGGCGCCACCATCATGCAGGTTTCCCGCGAGGCCTGGGAAGAGCTTCGGCAACGCAAGCCGGACGTCTTTTACCGTATCGTGGCCCAGGTGGCGAAACGCATGACCGAACGGCTCGGCTACGCCGCGCGGAAGCTTCTCGCCAACGAGGGAACAGGACAATTACTCGCTAATGTCCGCCGTGAACATGATTTGCTTGGCGAGCGTGAAATCCCCAACCACGCATACTACGGGATTCAGACCCAGCGCGCGCTGGAGAACTTCCCGATCTCGGGCTTTCCCTTGAAGAATTTTTCCTATTTCGTGAGCGCCCTTGCCTTCGTCAAGAAGGCGGCCTCCATGGCAAACTGTGAACTGGGAGTCCAGCAACCCGAAAAGATGAAGGCGATATGCGCCGCCTGCGACGAAGTCCTCGCCGGAAGGTTGCATGAGCAGTTCGTGGTCGATATGATCCAGGGAGGAGCCGGAACCTCTACCAATATGAACGCCAACGAGGTCATAGCAAACCGTGCACTGGAAATCATGGGCCATACAAAAGGCGAGTACGCGTATCTCCACCCGAACGATGACGTCAACTGCTCTCAGTCGACCAATGACGCGTATCCGACCGCGGCCAAACTGGCTGTTCTTTTTTCGGTCAGGGACCTGCTGGGGGCCATGGGAGAACTCAAGGCCGCCCTGGAGTCCAAGGCCATCGAATTTGGAGACGTTCTCAAGATGGGGCGGACCGAGAACCAGGATGCCGTCCCAATGGCGCTTGGCCAGGAATTCGGCGCCTATGCCGTGATGATCGGCAATTCCATCAGGAGCATTAAGAATGCCGCGGAAGAGCTGCATGAAATCAACATGGGGGCAACGGCCATCGGCACCGGCCTGAACAGCCCTCCCGGATATGCCGAACTGGTGACCGCAAAGCTCGCCGAGCTGAGCGGAATTCCAGTCCGTAAAGCCGAGGACCTGGTCGAGGCGACGCAGGAAGGCGGTTCTTTCGCGCAGATTTCAGGCAATCTCAAGCGTGCGGCCGTTCAGATATCGAAAATATGCAACGACCTGCGCTGGCTCTCATCGGGCCCGAGGTGCGGCCTCTACGAGATCACCCTTCCACCCATGCAGCCGGGGTCTTCCATAATGCCCGGCAAGGTAAATCCTGTAATCCCCGAAATGGTAAACCAGGTATGCTATCAGATAATCGGATATGACATGACTATTTCGATGGCGGCCGAGGCAAGTGAACTCGAATTGAACATGGCCGAGCCCATTCTGATATACGACCTGCTTCACGGCTTGATGATTCTCAAGAATGCCTGCCTGGTTCTTACCAACCGCTGCATTTTGGGAATCAAAGCCAATCGCGATCGCTGCCGGCAGTATGTCGAAAACAGCATCGGGCTCGTTACCGCGCTCAATCCGGTACTGGGGTATGAAAAATCGGTCGCGGTCGCCAAGGAGGCCCTGCTGAGCGGGCGAAGTGTTTACGAGCTAACACTCGAAAAAGGCTGGTTGACAAAAGAACAACTGGACGATGTCCTTCGTCCCGAGAATATGACGCATCCCAGGAGGATCAATCCAAAATCCCTCTGATTGAAGCTATGATGCCTTGCGCGAAGACAATGGAAGACTCCGCCATCCCGCAAATAGCTATGGACTGCCCGCCCGGTCACCGGGCGGGCGGCCGATCTTTCTTTCCATAATCACGCCTCGGTCGATAAACGGTCACGGAGATTTTGTTTGAGTCAGGGAGACAGCCGCGGGAATACCCAGTCAATTGCACGAGGAGGACGGACTATGGCCAAGACTATTATTCTGGCATTGGTGATGCTGATTTCAGCAGGCGGCTTTATCTCTCCGGCGTGGGCCGACCGGCCCACGGCACAGGAAAATGTTGAAGCCGTTCAGTTCAGCATGAATGATGAGCAATTCGGCGGGCTTCGCATCGGATTGACGGAAAAAGAACTGACCGGGAACATTGCCTGCAAGCCCAAGAAGGGTAAGGAGTTGCTTGAAGGGGCCACGGGAGACTACGTACAGACCTGGAAGTATCCGGGTTGCGGTATTGAGCTTAAAATGGGCTCGGACAAAAAAGGAGGGGCCAAAAGGGTTGCGTCGATCACACTGACCAGTCCCGCCAGCCTCATGACCAAAGCGGGTATCCACATTGGAAGCACGGAAGGGGAAGTGATCAAAGCTTACGGCAAATACCGGGACCGGGATGGCGGCACCAGAAAAGGCAAACGATTCGTCGCCGGCTCAATCTATGATGGGTTGATCTTTCTTTTCAGAAACGGCAAAGTGACGGAAATATTCCTCGGGGCTGCCGCGGAGTAGCGTGTCTGTCTCTTCCCCTTACCGCGGTTCGTTCGTAGAATGCAGCGTGGTGGTTACAGGTCCCGTCTTTTTCCCGGCATCAAGGATTGCCCGGATCAGCCACGCCGCGGAACCGACCTCGAACCGCTACACCCGTATGAAGTCGCCTTGCCCCCGGATGTGCTCTCCGGCGCCGTCATTGGTCAACTGTCCCGCCAGAGTCTACACCGCCTGACCTGGCCCGCCGCAATCATCCATGCAATCGCCGTACGCTTCCTCCGCACTCTCCATGCACGCCTGGAGATCCTCCAGGCCCGCGGGATCGGTAAACGAGGACTGGCACGATTCAACCGCCGACTCGTACGCTTCTCTGCACTCAGCTTTACACTCGGCCCATGTGACAGGTGGCATCGCGAACAACAGTGCAAAAAACAGCATCATTTTCTTCATGAAACAGCAACCTCGACCCTGGGTTATCGGGGATACCCGTCGGAAATCCCCTGCTTTTCCTTATAGCTCATAATCAACCCCGCCACACTCACAACTTTACAGGAATTCCGTGATTTTTCGAAATCACATCCATGCCCTTGAACGTCCGGTTCCGTTCCACCCGAACTGAACACACGAGGAGGGAAGCTTCTTGCCCCTCAATCCGCGATGAGCAATTTGCCTCACAAAGGCAATCACAATTCGCCAACCATATCAATTCGCAGATTTTGGCGACTACCGAAAGACCACTCAATCCAACAAAATCTCTTTCTTGTCGAGGTGAACGATTTCATCAATGAGGTCGATAATGGAAGTCAACGAAAAAGGATTTGACAAATGGTTGTATACAGCTATTTAATCAGTAGGTGTTGGGCATCGCGATGAGTTTGTTCCAGGCACAAGCAGGCTTGTGCGTTGCCAAACCCAAATACATCGACTTAAAGCAACCCGTTGAATTTATTATATTAGGAATACGTGCACAGGGATACCTGGCACGAACGTTTTACTTAGGGCAACAGCAAATCGAGTTGTGTGCTTTGTCGGAGATTTCCCTATTCACCATGCAGACCCGTCGAAGGCCTGCCCGCCTCACGTTGCTGCTATTCCCATGAGATCTCGGACCCGCGCATACTAATTCGAACGACAGCTTATGGTGAACGGACCCAATCCTGCAGAAGTCGGAACAGGCGGGTGAGATCCGGAATATGTCTTGTAGACCTGCCTGTTAGAAGTTCAGTTTAGGGTAAGAGTTCTGTCTTTCGGGAACCGGTTTTCTATTCCGGGGTATATGCCGAATCGGTAATTGGTATTTCCAAACCGAATGCCGGCGTGGCCAACTGTCTCTTTTCATAAAGGTGCCTTCACCGTGTCCCTCAGAATCGAGATCTTCAAATACAGAGGGCATGCAATCTCAAGTCCTTCCTCAGTTATCTTCGGCAAGGAGGGAGGCACGGTTGGACGCTCTAACGATAATCGACTGGTACTGCCCGATGAATGTATTTCGCGCAAACACGCGCGAATCATTTACGAGAATGGCAGGTATTTTCTCGTGGACAGCAGTTCGAACGGGACCCAGATAGTCAACCGGGACGTGTATGTTCAGGGCGACACGGCTGAACTGATGGATGGGGACATTCTGCGAATAGGGGACTACGAGCTGAGTGTCCGCATCGAGGCTTCGGACAGTTCTCCTGCAGCCACGGGCGATATTCCCGGCCCTGCTCCCGGATACGGCCCGCCGGATCTCGCGGATGGGCGCGCCATCGGTCCTCCTCCCGGCCAAATGCGATCGTCACCTCCCCAGCGAGAACCGGCTATTCCCGCGAAGAAGCAAATTACCATCGATGATTTCTTCGCGGATTCCGACGAGGAGCAAAAGGGATTTTCAGCTTCTCCCCAGGAAGAACCGGAATTTGACATCCCGGAACTGACACCGCCCCCGGAAGCGCCGCCGGTTCAGAAACCGGCCCCGGCTCGCAAATCGGCGTCCGTCCCGGAATCAGCGCCCATTGCCGAACAGAACCAGATCCGGCAGCCGAATGAAGTCCAGGCGCCCGAGCAGGTCCCGGAACCGGTGCAGGCCCGGACAGCCCCGCCCAGCCAGAAGATCGCGCCGGCCGAACATGCACCGTCGAGCCAGGCGCCGGCAGGGGCAATCCTCGACACGGCACAGATGGAACCGCTGGATTCAAGACCGCTTCCCGCTCCTCCAGTCCGGAGGGAGCAGGCGCCCGAAAATCTCGTCCCCGAGGTCCCATCAGAACCCACCGGATTAATTCCCGAAGAGGCATACCGGGAGTTGTTCCGCCACTTCCTCAAAGGGGCTCGGCTGGAAGACCCGGCATTGTTGAACAGTCCGGAGCTTCCAAAGATGATGGAAGAGATCGGTTCCGTTTTCAGGGAACTGGCCCAGGGGCTCTGGACGGTCCTCAAGGGCAGGATGGAGCTGAAAGCCGAATTCAGGCTTGCAATGACCATGGTCCGTCCTTCCAACAATAATCCATTGAAGCTCTCACCGACCGTCGAGGATGCCGTGAAACACCTTTTGAAGCGGCTGCATCCCAGCTTCATGGAGCCGGCCGCGGCCGTCCGGGAAGGCTATGAAGATGTCATGAACCACCAGATCGCCATGAACGCGGGAATACAGGCCTCGTTGGCGGAAGCCTTCGAGCGTTTCAACCCGGAACGCATCTCGGGAAAGACAAAAGAAGGGATTTTCGGCAAGAAGAGTAAGAATTGGGAAATCTACTGCGACTCGTTTGGCGAACTCAAGGACCAGGCTTTGGATGGTATTTTCGGGAAGGCATTCATTCGTGCATACGAGCAGCAACTCGAAAAGCTGCGGACAAAGAAAAGTGATGGCTGAACAGGCATTGGGGGAATAGCAGATGAGTGAGACCAGCAAGATAGTCTGGGCACAGGGAATGTTCATTCTCCCCCAGCATTTTCAACAACACGACCGGTACCTGGAGAACCTGGTTAACAGCCGCTGCACGGGGCTTCGGCCCTACTCATGGGGGTTCTATTCACTCTCCATCGACCACCACCTGCTCAAGATCGGCAAGTTCGGACTGGCCGAGTGCAAGGGGATTTTTCCGGATGGAACTCCGTTCTATCTGCCGGAAGATGATGCCCTTCCACTTCCGCTGGACATTCCCGAAGGCGTTCAGGACGAGATGGTATATCTCGGCCTGCCGACACGACGCGGGGGCGGGGTGGAAACGGACAGTGAATCTAACCCGGAGAGTCTTGCACGGTACCGGATCGGTGAGCGGGAGGTGAAGGACTGCAACTATGGAGCGGAAGGAAGAGTCCCTATTCAGGTCGGCGGCCTCAAGACGCGCCTTTTGCTCCAGAGCGACGAACGAGCGGGCTACACATGCCTCGGGGTGGGACGCATCCTGGAGATGCGCGCCAATAAAGACCTGGAGCTTGATACAAGGTATATTCCCCCCAATCTGAATTGCCAGGCGGTGCCAAACCTGAGCGAATTCCCGAAAGAACTTCACGGCATTCTGCACACTCGCGGCGAGATGCTTGCCCGGGACCTCATCCGGCCGGGCCAGGGCGGGGGAGTCCCGGATATAAGCGATCTCATGGTCCTGCAGTTGATCAATCGCTACCAGCCCCTGATGAAACATTTCTCGGGAGTGGCGGGGTTGCATCCGGAGGACTTCTACCGCGCTGCGGTTCAAATGGCCGGTGAACTCGCCACTTTTTTCAGGAACGAATCGCGCCCCATCAGTTTTCCCCAGTACGATCATGACGACCTCCAGGGGACATTCTACTACCTGATGGAGGAGTTACGCGAACTTCTAGCCAAGGACCGCATGAGACGCGCGATCCGGATTCCTCTCAGCAAACCCAAGTACGGCGTCTACGGGGCACGGCTCCCGGATGTGAACCTGCTCGACACGGCGATCTTCGTCCTGGCCGCCAAGGCCCAGGTCAGTTCCGAGGTCCTGCGGACAAGTTTTCACCCGCAGGTCAAGATCGGTCCGGTTGAAGAGGTCCAGCAACTGGTGAATTCTCATCTGAGAGGGATTCCCATAGAGCCCCTGCCCGTGGCGCCCAAGGAACTCCCGTACCACGCGGGTTTTACTTACTTTGAGCTGAACAGGCACTGCGACCATTGGGCCAGGATGAAAAAATCAGGCGGCTTTGCCATCTGGATCGGCGGCAACTTCCCCGAACTCGAACTCGAGTTCTGGGCAATCAGGGAAGGTTAATTACCATGGGCCAGGATTTCTTCTCAGGTCCCGGCGATGATACCAAGACCGTCGTCCGCCCGTCACCCGGTGGGCGCAAGCGGCAGACGGCCTCGCCGGAAGGGGCGGCCGCCCAGCGCACACCGCTTCAGGAAGGGGAGCTTCCCTCCGGAATGGTGTCAGGCGCCAATCAGCTTACCGCGAGCGCGTTATCTCTGCTCATGGTCGTCCCCAAGCTGAGAAAGCTTGCCTACCACAGCTCCGTGGGCGACTTGCAGGACAGGCTGATCACCGAGGTCGGGAGTTTCCAAAACCGTGCGCTGCAACAGGGTTACACGGAAGAGCAGGTCAGGACGGCCAGTTACTTTTTGTGTTCACTGGTCGATGAGACAGTGCTCAATACGCCATGGGGCAGTGAGAGCAACTGGGGACACGACAGCCTTTTGGTCAAGTTTCATCATGAAGCATGGGGCGGGGAAGAGTTTTTCAAGATGGTTGACCGGTTTTTTCAGCGCCCGACCCAGAACCTGGACCTGCTGGAGCTTGCCTTTTTGTGCCTGAGCCTGGGTTTCGAGGGCAAATACAGGTTGATACCCAACGGCATGGCCAGTCTGGAGCAGCTTCGCATAGAAATTTATTCCGAAATTCAAAGAATCCGGGGGGACCTCGATCGCAGCCTGTCCGTAAACTGGAAGGGCTTGCGGGACCTGCGCAGTCCCCTGACCCGTTTCGTCCCGCTCTGGGTCCTCACCGTAGTGTCGGGTTTGCTTATTCTCCTAATATTCCTCGGTTTTTCCTATGCATTGAACATGGCATCCAACAGGATTTACGGGGACTGGATGACCATAGCGGTCCAGGAATCAAAGGTGGTTGCTCCGGAGCCGCCGCCTGTCGTTATCGCGCCCGCCATCACTCCGCCCCCCCAGGCAGAGGTTCAGCCTCCGGTCCCGAACAGGGCTCAGGAATTCGCGGACCTGCTTGCCGACGAGATCGGCCAGGGAAAGGTAATCGTCCTGGAGGGGCCGATAGTGCGCCTCACCAATGCTTTCCAGTCGGGCAGCGATCAGCTCCGCAAAGACTACATACCCCTGCTGGTCAAAATTGCGCGGCAACTGAAAAACGACACGAGCCGGGTCGAGGTGATCGGCCATACCGATAATAAACCGATTTTCACGGCACGGTTCCCTTC
Source organism: Syntrophobacter sp. (assembly GCA_039679945.1). GTDB lineage: Bacteria > Desulfobacterota > Syntrophobacteria > Syntrophobacterales > Syntrophobacteraceae > SbD1. The sequence continues at coordinate 16,176 of JBDKTY010000141.1, forward strand.
CAACTGGGACCTGTCGAACGCCCGTGCCAAGGCGGTGGCCAATTTCCTCGATTCCACGGGGTCATTGGGAACGCGTATCACGCTCAAGGGAAAGGCTGATTCCGATCCTATCGCGCCGAATGATACTCCCGAGCACCGGGCGCTCAACCGGCGCACAGATATCCATATCTATGTCAGGTGATGCATGAATGTCTTGATTGACTTTCTGAGAGGAAGGTTTGTAGCCGAGACCGCCGGAATGGCGGCCATCATCGCGGTCATCTGGTATCTGGGCCCGCTGGTTTCTTTCGGCCAGAGGGCACCTCTACAGCCGGAACTCAACCGCTACATGGCCATTCTGGCGGTGGTACTCATCTTTGGAACCATCGCCCTGTTCAGGAACATACGAACCAAGAGGAAAAGCCGGCAACTGGTGACGCAACTGTCGGCCGCCCCGGTCAGTCCCGAGCGCGCCTCCATCGAGGAGGCGCAGGGGGAAGAGCTTGCCACGCTTCGCCAGAGGTTCGACGAGGCTGTGCAGCAGCTCAAGACGAGCCAGACCAAGGGAAAACGGGACAGCAACTACCTCTATGAAATGCCCTGGTATGTAATTATAGGCGGGCCGGGCTCGGGCAAGACTACCCTCCTTTTGAATTCCGGGCTCAAATTCCCTCTCTCCGAGCGTATGGGGGACGGCCCGGTCAAAGGGGTGGGCGGAACGCGCGACTGCGACTGGTTTTTTGCCGAGGATGCCATATTTCTCGATACGGCGGGACGCTATACGACACAGGACAGCTACCAGGCGGTAGACAAGGCCGCATGGGGAAGCTTTCTGGGACTTTTGAAAAAATGCCGCCCGCGCCGCCCCATAAACGGCGTTCTGCTGGCGATGAGCATGTCCGACCTGATCGCGCAGACCGAGGAGGAACGGAAGCGGCATACGAGAGACCTGCGCCAGCGGATCATGGAATTGTACGAGGTGCTGGGCAATCGTTTCCCGATCTACATGGTCTTCACCAAGTGCGACCTGGTCGCGGGCTTTAACGATTTCTTCTCGGAACTGAACCCGGAGGAGCGGAACCAGGTCTGGGGGGAAACCTTCGCGATGGAAGGCCCCAAGCAGTTGGAGAAGGTACTCGTCAAGTATGAGGGCGATTTTGACGAGGTTATGCGCCGGCTGAACAACTGGTCGTTGAAAAGAATCCAGGAGGAACGGGATACAAACCGCCGGGGGATTATCCTCTGCTTTCCCCAGCAGATAGCCATCCTGAAACCTGTGATCACGACTTTTATCCGGGAGATTTTCGGGTCCAGCCGCTACGAGAAAGAACCTTTTCTGAGGGGCGTCTACTTTACCAGCGGTACGCAGGAAGGGACTCCCATTGACAGGGTTATGGGGCTGCTGGCCAGCGTCTATGGCATGGACCGCCAGGAACTTCCCGTTTTTCGCGGTCGCCCGAAGAGTTTCTTCATAACACGGGTCCTCAAGGAGGTAATCTTCCCGGAGGCGGAACTCGCCGGCCTCGATCCCAAACTCGAGCGCAGAAGAAGTCGCCTGCGGTGGGCTATGTACACCTGCCTCGCTCTTTTCGTGCTCGGTTCCGCTTCACTGTGGACGCTCTCCTACGTCAGCAACGCGCGCGCGATCGCTCAGGTTGAGGAAAAAATACAACAGTACAAGAAGGTATCGACTCAGCCCGCAACCGATGATGCCTCCGGGATTAAACTCATAGTTGCGCGCCTCGATGCCCTGAACTCAGCCTATGATGTCTATAAGAACCCTTCCTGGACGATGGGCTTCGGTCTCTACCAGGGCCGCAAGATCCAGGCGGCCATCAATGACGTCTATGAGCAGAGGTTGCTGGCCGATCTGCTGCCGGAAATCGCGCGTCGTCTGAAGTATCAGATGCTCGAGATACTGCAGCGGGGGGAATCGGGAGATTCAGCACAGTTGTTCGTGTTGCTCCGGACCTATCTGATGCTTGGCACACCGGAGCGCATGAAAATACCCCAGGCCTCGACTTCGATCAAAAAGTGCTGGGAGCGCGATTTCTCGCGAGAACCCCAGTTTCAGGCCCAGCTCGGCCTCCACACCGACCGTCTTCTGAAACTGTTCCACAAACCCATTGTCATGGACCAGGTGCTCGTGGAGAACGCCCGGCGAAGGCTCAAGACTGTCCCGCTTGGAACGCAGCTCTACGCTCACCTCAAGAGCGTCGCCCTGAGCGATCATTCCGCCGATTTTCGACTCCTTGAAGCCATTCCCCGCCTCAATAAAGAGGTCTTTACAACGGCTGACGGCCAGGGTTTCGAGTCACTGACCATTCCCGGGCTCTACACAGCCCACGGCTACAACGCCTACTTCAAAAAACAGGGAGTGGAACTCGTCAAGCAGGCCCTGGAAGAGAACTGGGTGGTTAACCAGTACTCGGAACAGCCCGCTAATCTGTCACTTCTATATGACGATCTCCAGAATCAGTACTTCGCGGAATATGAGATCCTGTGGCGCAATCTGCTGGCCAATCTGAAGATCAAAAAGCCACAGGGTATCTACGAGATAATTCGAGTCCTGGATTATCTCTCCGGCCCCGATACACCATTGCGGCCCCTGCTGCAGTCGGTCGAGAAGAACACGACTTTTCCAGAGACCAAGGGGGATTCGCCGGATGGGAAATCGAAACCGGATTCCGGTGACCAGAACATAGCCTACCTGATGGGGCAGTCCAGACCGGCCGGATCACTCTCGAACCCGGCGCGGAAATTGGAGTCCAACTTCCAGCCCCTCAACCGGCTGGTCCAGACGCGGGGCTCGATGCCGCCCCCCATCGAAGATGTCCTGAAGATTATCAATGAGGTCCGGGACGTCATGATGCAGATAACCAGCGGCGCAAGCAACGAAGAGCAGGCGTTGAGATTCGCGAAAGAGCGGATGCAGGGGTTTGGCGCCAGGGACACGATGAGAAAGGCCGGCCTCGAATTCGCCAGGCTTCCGGAACCTCTTCAGGAATGGCTGAAAACTCTCGCCACGGTGGGTTGGGACCAGACGCTCGAACAGGCCCGAACGGAGCTGAACGCACTTTTCAGAAGCGAGGTCGCCGCTCCTTATTCCGCAAGCCTCAAAGGACGGTATCCCCTGGTGAGAAACAGCCGCAACGAGGCTACGATGGCGGATTTCTGCCGTTTTTTCGCACCCAGGGGAATCATGGACCGGTTCTTTGAAACTAATCTGAAAGCATTCATCGACACCAGCGGTCCCAACTGGCGCCCCGTATCCATGGATAACCGGGGATTTCGCTTGAGCGCCGAGGCGCTTGCCCAGTTTCGGATCGCGGCCAAGATTCGTGATGCTTTCTTCACCGCCGGGGAAACAAGCCCCAACATTCAATTCCAGTTAAAACCGATCACCCTGGACCCCAATGTGGCAAGCTTCCGGATAAACATCGACGGGCAGACCGACGAATATGCTCATGGGCCCGCGATTGCGAGCAAGTTCCAGTGGCCCGGTCCTCACCCGAACCTCGGTGTCGTTCTTACATTCATGACTCTGGATGGAAAGGTGATCAGCAAGGTGGAGGAAGGCCCCTGGGCGTGGCTCAAGACCCTGGACAAGGCCAATATCGAACGAACCGGCATGCAGGAGATATTCAAAATCACTTTCCAGGTGGAAGGCTACCAGGTGCGCTACGAGTTACGCGCCAGCAGCGTGTATAACCCGTTCAACCTGCCGGAACTGCAACAATTTCGCTGTCCGGAGTCATTATGATCCCATCAAGAACATCCCCGGGCTTCTACGGCAAGGTCCCTATTATCGGGGATTTCATATCACGCCGGCTTCCGTCCCATTTTGTACGCCCATGGGACGAATGGCTTCAGGTTGCCCTTGCAAGAAGCCGTGAGCAACTGCGCTCCGAGTGGCTGGACATATATCTCACCAGTCCGATCTGGAGGTTCATCCTGAGTCCGGGCACATGCGGCACGGAGGCATGCGCGGGTGTCCTGATGCCCAGTGTGGACAGGGTGGGCAGATACTTCCCCCTCACACTCGCTGCATTTATCCGCCAGAAAGAGCTGCTCCCCCGTTTGTTTTTCGTTGGCGCGGAGTGGTTCGGCAAACTTGAATCGCTTGCGCTGTCCGTGCTCGAAGAAGAATTCGACCTGGAGCAATTCGACCGTGACCTGCAAAACCAGGTACTGGAAGCATTCCTGCCGCCGGATGAGACATCGGGAAGTGGGGACGAGCAAAGGCAGGTGGACAGTCAGGCGGAAACTCAAAAGCTGTCACAAAACAAGGTGGAAGCAGCGGGAAAGACCGGACAGGCCTTCGCGAATCTGAATGCCTGTCTGGCGTCAATGTTCAAGCCGGATTACAGCATCTGGTGCACCAGCGGTTCTGAAATGGTGAAACCCTCCCTGCTCGTTTTTGACGGATTGCCGCCGCCTGCCTCATTCACCGAGTTCTTGGCCGGGCCGAAGGGGACCTGGAAGAATGCCGCCTTTTGTCTCATTTCCCAGTCGGACAACCGGGATAATTCCGACATGGATTGGCTGTTCGACGGCTCGGGTCATGCCGCTGGTAATCCAGCCGCCGCCGCATGGAGTTCCTCGGGAGTGAGCGACGTTGGCCATGTCAGAAAGATCAACCAGGACGCCTTTATCGAGCGCTCCGAGACAGGCCTTTGGGCCGTGGCGGACGGCATGGGCGGTCACAAGGCCGGTGAGGATGCCAGCAAGGCGGTTGTCGATGCGCTCCAGACCTTATCTCCGGTCGGCAACAACCTGGAAAGGTTCAGTGCCGCGGTGGTGGTCCGCCTGAAACAGGTCAACTCGGAACTGATCGAGATGGCCCGCAAATTCGGATCAGGTGAAATCGTGGGCAGCACGGTCGTGGTTCTGCTTGCAGCGGGCAACCGCTGCGCGGCTGTCTGGGCCGGCGACAGCCGTATCTATCGCTATCGCGACCGAACCCTGGTGCAACTGACAGAAGACCATTCGCTTGTCGCCGAGCTGTCCCGCATGGGTGTCAACAGCCGCGAGGAACTCGCTGAGGGTCCCGTCAGCAGCGTTCTGACCCGGGCGTTGGGCGCCGAGGAACACATCGAGATTGACGTCATCATGTCGGAGGCAAAGGAAGGCGACGTTTATCTGCTGTGCAGCGATGGACTCACCCGCGAAGTCAGTTCCGGTGAAATCGCGGAGATCCTGAGCAAGCGTGATTGTGACAAAAGCGCCCGGGAACTGATCGACCTCGCTTTGTCTCGCGGGGCCAGGGACAACGTCACCGTCGTGGTGGTGCGGTACGGCGCGGTTTGAGATCATATCAGGGCTCAATCGCGACGAAGTCGTGCCGGAGCGCGGCCCGGGTGGGACGCAGCCACGCGCGTTGCCTCACCGGCGAAGGCCGGGGACGGGATGTGCCTGATTCTCCCGGGAGCAACACTCTCGGGAGAATGCGCGCTGCCCCGCGGCGGCTCGCGAGAATGACCAGGGATTGCATGCAACAACTGTTGCCGGGAGGCAGGAGCGGACATTGAGCCTGAATGGACTGGAAGACCTTTTGCGGGAGATTTCTCCGGAGTCCCCATCCGGGGAGAACCTCGAATACGATCCCGATTTCATGAGCCTGGAAAGAGACCTCGAAGGCACACCGGCCGTCGAGGTAGATAACAAGGTCATTCAAGAACCAAAGGAGCCTGACTGGGTACAAATAAGGGGATCAGCGCTCCAGTTGCTGAATCGTTCCCATGACCTTCGCGTGGCGGTTACCCTCACGCGCGCCCTGCTCCATACACAGGGGTTCGCGGGACTCGGTGACGGATTGAGCCTGATACATCAACTGGTGGAACGCTACTGGGATACGGTCCATCCTCAACCTGACGCCGAAGACAATGACCCCATCGAGAGGGTCAATATCCTGGAGACGCTCGCCGACTGGCATATGTTCATAGCTCCCCTGATGAAACTGAACCTGTGTTCATCGCGCGCGGTCGGCAATGTCAACTTTCGGCAGTGCAGAATCGTCTTAGGGAAAACAACAGACCTCACCGTCTCGGATGAGGAAGTCAAGTCCGTACCCACCCAGGGAGCGATCGACGGGGCATTCGCGGAAAGCCCTATCGAGGAGTTGGAAGAAAAAGTGCGGAGTCTTGGGACATCTCTCAATGCTCTGCGCGGAGTCGGATCGACCTTCGAGGACAAGGTCGGCGGCGGCGGTTCCCCCGATTTGAGCAGATTTGAACAGATTCTGGCCGAGATACACTTTTTTCTAAAAGAGCAGTTGTCCAAGCGTGGGTACGTGGAAGACTCGGGACCGGCGCCCCGTGAAGAGGAAGCGAGCGAGATTCCAGCAGCCGGGCAACCTGCCGCTTTCCCGGCGGAAAGGAGAGCCGGAGTGGTAGAGAACAGGGGAGATGTCCTTCGATTGTTGGGGCAGATTTGCACGTACTATGAGCAGCACGAGCCCGCCAGTCCCGTTCCCCTGCTGCTTAAACGAGCCATGCGGCTGGTGGATAAGAACTTCCTGGAAATTATTGAAGACCTGGCGCCGGATAGCATCGGTCAAATCAAGTTTCTCGGCGGAGTTGATAAGGCAGGCTGATATTCAGCGCCGCAGTAAAGGACCTTCGCGGTCTTCGGTCTTATATAGGTTCAAAAAGCTTGTTTTTCTGAAAGTTCGGCAAACTGACTGGTGATGTTTGATTGGCAGATAAACAGATCATCCCGGAGGTGAAGAGATGGCCCAGAGCAGTCAAAAATTCATCGCGCGCAACAGGGCGCCACGTGTTCAGATTGAATACGATGTGGAGCTTTACGGTGCCGAGAAAAAGATCGAACTCCCGTTCGTCATGGGAGTGATGGCTGATCTTGCCGGCAAACCCAAAGCCGGCGAGGATGTCACTCCGTTTACCGAAAGAAAATTCCTGGAAATTGATGCGGAAAATTTCGATAAGCGGCTCAAGGCAATGAACCCCCATGTAGCCTTCAGGGTACCCAACAAACTCACCGGCGAGGGTGAGTTGAACGTGGATATCACGTTCGAGAGCATGGACGATTTTTCGCCGGCCGCGATAGCCCGCAAGGTAGATGGCTTGAGGCAGTTGCTGGAGGCAAGAACTCAGCTTGAAAATCTCTTGACCTACATGGATGGGAAGGCCGGCGCCGAGCAACTGATAGCCAGACTGATCGCCGACCCCGCCCTGGCTCAGGCCTTGACACCGGCCGCAAAATCCGATGATCAGACAACTACCGGTGCCTCACCCGAAGGGCGCTCCGAGGAAAAAGAGGGGTAGACCATGCCGGAACAAGAAACCGCGACACAACAGGAAAAAGAAACTCAAGCTTTGGAATTGAGCGATTTTCAGGCATTGCTGGAAAAGGAGTTCAAGCCGAAAACCGACAGAATGCAGCAGGAGGTCGAGGTTGCTACCCGTACACTGGCCGAATACGTCCTTAAGGACGTCACCCTGGTATCGGCCGACGTGGTGCGTACCATAGAGGCGATTAAGGCCGCGATCGACGAAAAGCTCAATCAGCAAATTGACCTGATCCTGCACCATTCAGATTTCCAGAAGCTCGAGGGTGCCTGGAGGGGCCTCCATTACCTCGTCAGCAATACCGAAACCGATCCGATGCTCAAGATCCGCGTTATGAACTCCGGCAAGGACGAGCTTCGCCGGGCGATCAAAAAATACAAGGGCATGCGGTGGGACCAGAGCCCTCTTTTCAAGAAAATATACGGGGAGGAATATGACACACCTGGAGGCGAGCCCTATGGGTGCCTCGTGGGGGACTTTTTTTTCGACCACAGCCCACCGGATGTGGAGCTGCTGGGAGAAATAGCCAAAGTGGCCGCGGCGGCGCATACTCCGTTTATTACCGCTGCTTCACCCTCCGTGATGCAGATGGATTCCTGGGGCGAACTTTCCAATCCAAGCGATCTGTCCAAAATCTTCACCACACCCGAATATGCGGCATGGCGTTCCTTGAGGGATTCCGATGATTCCCGCTACCTCGGCCTGACCATGCCCCGTTTCCTCGCACGCAGACCTTACGGGGCAAGAACCGAACCCGTGGAGGAATTCGATTACGAAGAGGACACCGAAGGCGCCGACAGCAGCAAGTACTGCTGGGCGAATTCAGCTTACGCCATGGCCGCGAATATCAACAGGGCCTTCAAGCTTTACGGCTGGTGCTCGCGCATCCGGGGCCGGGAGTCCGGCGGCCTGGTGGAAGGATTGCCCCTGCACACCTTCCCCACGGATGATGGCGGAGTCGATATGAAATGCCCGACCGAGATCGGCATTGGAGATCGCAGGGAAGCGGAACTGGCAAAGCTGGGTTTCATGCCGCTCAGCCATTGGAAGAACACCGATTTCGCCGCATTCATCGGCGCCCAGTCCCTTCAGAAACCGGCCCAGTATGATGACCCGGACGCCACATCCAGCGCCAATCTCTCCGCCAGGCTGCCCTATCTGTTCGCCTGCTGCCGTTTCGCCCATTACTTGAAGTGCATCGTCAGAGACAAGATCGGTTCATTCAAGGAACGCGAGGATGTGCAGAAATGGCTGCAAAGATGGATCCTTCAGTATGTTGACGGCGATCCGGCACATTCCACCGAAGAAATAAAAGCGCGCAAGCCGCTGGCAGCCGCCGAAGTGGTCGTGGAGGAAGTGGAAGGCAACCCGGGCTATTATACTTCCAAGTTCTTCCTGCGACCCCATTATCAGCTCGAAGGGATCACTGTCTCCCTCCGGCTGGTATCCAAGCTGCCATCCGCCAGAAAGAGTTGAGGTGATGCGAACGGTAATTCGTAAGATCCTGTTCCATGGCCGGGGCGCCATGATCCCTGCCATGGCTGGCTGAGTCCGATACCGAAACGAACCACAACCATAAGGAGAAGCAAATGGCTGTTGACATGTTATTGAAGATTGAAGGTGTAGATGGCGAGTCGGTGATCCGCGGACATGAGAGAGAAATTGATGTTCTGGCCTGGAGCTGGGGCATGAGTCAGTCGGGATCGATGCACATCGCCACCGGTGGCGGTTCTGGCAAGGTAAGCGTTCAGGACATTGCTCTCACCAAGCGCGTCGACAAGGCTTCGCCCGTGATCTGGCAGTATTGCTGCAGCGGCAAGCATTTTCCCAGGGCATTGCTGACGGTTCGCAAGGCCGGCGACTCTCCGGTGGAGTATCTGAAGATCAAGATGGAGAAGGTGCTTATTACATCGATGACCACCGGCGGAAGCGGCGGCGATGACATGGTGATGGAACATATCGGGCTGAATTTCGCATCCTTCGAAATGAAATATATACCCCAGAATCCGGACGGATCAGCGGGAGCGGAAGTCACCACGCAGTGGAACATCGCCGCGAATACACCGTCCGTCTAGGTTTTGAGTATTCTCTACCGCGCGGCGCGGCCCACGGTCCCCCATGCGGTTGAGATAACAGCGTTATTGGGTTTGGATCCGGCGCCCCGGTGAAAGCCGGGGTCCGGAAAGGCTTCCGGGACCGGTATCCCGGATTTCGCCGGCATGGCGAAAGTGCGGCCTCTCCGGGCTGCCGATCCTGCCCCGGCCACATTACCAGCGGCTCTCCCGGGGAACTCAATGCCATCGTCACAAGAGCGGATGGGGGCTATCCAGTGCGCTCATCCGCGATCCGGAATTTCCGAAAAGAGGGCATCGATGCGAGCAGAACAACTGGTCCGAGAAGGAAAGTTGCAGGATGCGCTTCAAGATCTGCAGGATCACATCCGCAAGCAACCGGAAAACAGCCGCTACCGCACGTTTCTTTTCCAGTTGCTTGTCATTCTTGGCGAATGGGACCGTGCTCTGACCCAATTGAACGTCGTGAGCAACCTGGAGCCGAGTGCGTGGCCCATGCTGCACATTTACAGCGAGGCTATACAGTGCGAAGCCCTGCGCGGGGAAATTTTCGCCGGCCGTCGCCGCCCTCTTCTTCTGGGCGAGCCGCCCGAGTGGATAGCCATGTCGCTTGAGTCCATGCGGCTTATGGGAGAGGGAGAATACGATCATGCCCTGGCCATGCGAGATGAGGCATTCGAACTGGCGCCCGAAAGCACGGGTTCCATCAACGGCCAGCCGTTCCAATGGATCGCGGACGCCGACGCCTGCCTCGGACCCGTGATCGAGGTGATTCTGAACGGCCGGTATTACTGGGTCCCGTATCAACAGATTAAGACGATCGATGTGGTGGAACCCAAGGATCTGCGCGACCTGGTCTGGCTACCCGCTCAATTCACCTGGACCAACGGGGGGCAGGCCCATGCGCTGATTCCCGTCCGCTATGCCGGTTCCGAAAGTAACCAGGATTCTTTCATTAAACTGTCACGAAAAACGGAATGGTCGGAATTGGCGGATGGAATCCATCGGGGAGCCGGACAAAGAGTGCTGGCAACGGACGTGGACGAATATCCCCTGTTGGAGGTCCGGCGGATAAGCATTGACTGAACCGCTGGACAGCAATTCCACTACATGCTTGTTAAGACAGATGGGTTTTACCGGGTGGTCTCATGGCCGAACTGACCTATAAGGAACTCCTGCAGCCTTCCCTGCTGGACCGACTGCTGGACAACAATCCGGACAGGAAGACGGATACGCTCGATGAGCGCGTCATGTCGCTGCGGCGTCTGCGCGATTCCGTTCTCCGGGACCTGGAGTGGCTCCTCAATACGGGCTGCCTGGAGGCCAGCGAGGACCTGTCCGAGTACCCCGAAGTCAGGAAATCCGTGCTCAATTACGGCATCCCGAACCTGTCCGGCTCCTGGGCCAACACCAAGGACAGCACGGCCGTGGAGCGCGACATTCACCAGGCGATAGTGAATTTCGAGCCTCGAATCCTGCCCGGGACCCTGAAGGTGAGCGTCACCATCAATGAAGAGGAAATGAGCGCGAACACGATGATTTTCGAAATACAGGGGGAACTCTGGTGGCAACCCCTGCCGGAACGGTTTTATCTGAGGACCACTCTGGACCTCGAACTCGGAAAGTTTCTGAGAGAGCCCAAGGAATAGATGCATGGACCCGCGCCTGCTTGAATATTATAACCGTGAGCTGCAGCACATCCGGGAGATGGGGGGCGAGTTCGCCAGGGATTTTCCCAAAATTGCCGGCCGGCTTGGGATCGATGCTTTCGAGTGTTCCGATCCCTACGTCGAGAGGCTTCTGGAGGGCTTCGCCTACCTTGCCGCCCGTGTTCAGCTCAAGGTGGACGCCGAGTTTCCCCGCTTTTCACAGCACCTTCTCCAGATGGTCTACCCGCATTACCTGTCACCTCTTCCTTCGATGGCAATTGTCCAGGTACTTCCCAATATCAACGAGGAATCCCTCAAAGACGGCTTTTCCATTCCGCGCGGTTCCCAGTTGCGCAGCCAGATTGTCGAGGGAGAGCAGACTGCGTGCGAATACCGCACGGCGCACGATGTAACGCTCTGGCCACTGCAGATAGTGGAAGCCGAATACATACCCAGTCCCGGCGCCATCGCCGGGCTCGGGATACAAAAAAAACCGAGGGTCAAGGCGGCCCTCCGACTCAGATTGCGCTGCACCGCGGGACTGAAGATCGGGCAATTGCCTTTGGACAGGCTGTCCATCTTCCTGAGAGGCGGAGAAATAGCGGTGCAGTTGTATGAGCAGTTGTTGGGCAACCTGGTTGAAATTCAGGCGCAGCCGATAGCACGGCCCTTCGCGTGGAGGGCGCCTCCGCTGGCGCCGTCCACCGTCAGGCGCGTCGGGTTTGAAGAGGAACAGGCGCTGCTGCCTTACACGCACCGGTCCTTCCAGGGTTACCGGTTGCTGCAGGAGTATTTCTCATTCCCGGAACGGTTCCTGTTTGTGGAACTGACCGAGTTGCAGCGATCGATCCGCAAATGCACGGACGAAGAGCTGGACATCGTCTTCCTCTTCGATCGCGGCAGCTCCGTATTGGCCGATGCCATCGATGCCTCTCACTTCAACCTTTTCTGTACTCCCGTAATAAATCTTTTCCCGAAACGAACGGATCGCATTCATCTTTCCCACAAGACGACGGAGTACCACGTGGTTCCGGACCGGACCCGTCCCATGGATTACGAGATTTACAGCGTGACGAAGGTCCAGGGATACGGTGACCGCACCGACCCCGACGTCGAGTTCCTGCCTTTCTACAAAGTCATGGACCGGCACGGTCGTTCAGGAAGCGAGGCATTCTACACTATCTTTCGCGAGCAGCGGCGCCTTTCCACCAAGCAGGTTCGCGGAGGCCATTTGAGCTATACGGGCAACGAGGTTTTCATATCGCTGGTCGATGCCACCGAGGCCCCCTACCCCGTTAAACTGAAGCAACTTGGGATCGAGACCCTTTGCACCAACAGGCATCTGCCCCTGAGAATGCCAATCGGCGGCCAGGCATCCGATTTCACACTCCAGGCAGGCGCTCCGTACGATTCGATTCGCTGCGTGGCGGGCCCGACGCAACCCAGGGCATCAAACGCACTCAAAGAGACCGCATGGCATCTGATCAGCCACCTGAGCCTCAATTACCTGTCACTGGCCGACATCGATAATGAGCGCGGCGCTGCCGCGCTGCGGCAGATACTCTCCCTGTACGGTGACCACAGCGACCCCGCCGTTCGCAAGCAGGTATCCGGAGTCGTTTCCATTGAATCAAAACCGGTGATCAGGCGGATCGACATTCCCCAGGGCGTCAATGCCCCTATTCCCATAACCTTCGGCAGGGGACTGGGCCTGACGGTTACTTTTGACGATACCGCTTTTACGGGAAGCGGCGCCTTTCTGCTCGGGGCCGTGCTGGAGCAGTTCTTTGCGCGCTATGTCAGCATCAACTCCTTTACCGAAACGACAGTAAAAACCACCGATCGTGGAGAAATAATGCGATGGCCGGCCAAGATCGGCAAGAGACACACCTTTTAGCCGAGCTGATCGGAAAGCTCACCGAACAGCCCTATTCCGTCGGCTTTTTCCAGGCACTCCGCCTTATCGAGTGCCTCTATCCGGAATCGCCGAGATTGGGCGCATCGCGGCGTCCAGCCGACGACCCGGTCCGGCTCGCGCAGCATCCCGCATTATCTTTCGAATCCGCCAGCCTCACTTCATTTGAACCGCGAGAAGATAACAGGCCTTACAGGCTGACGGTTCGCCTCTTCGGCCTTCTTGGACCCAACGGTCCCCTGCCGCTGCACCTCACCGATTATGCGCAGGAGAGAATCAAGAAATTCAAGGACCCCACATTTTCCCGGTTCCTCGATGTGTTCCATCACCGCATGCTGTCGCTGTTTTACCGGGCCTGGGCAAACAATGAGCCCACCGTCAGCTACGACCGGCCGGATGCGGACAGGTTCGCGGATTACGTCGGATCGCTCTCCGGTCTGGGTATGTCCACCCTTACGAAGAGGGATGAGATTCCCGACCGGACGAAACGGTACTATTGCGGCCATCTTGCCTGCCAGACCAGGCACCCAGAGGGCCTCCAGGCCATGGTACGGGAGTATTTCGAATCTCCCGCGACCCTGCGGGAATTCACCGGAGAATGGGTGCCCATTCCGAGTGCGGATATTCTTCGGCTCGGGGATAATCCGGCCAGCGGCCTGCTTGGCATATCAACCATCCTGGGTTCGGAATTCTGGTGCTGCCAGCACAAGTTCCGTATTGTCCTGGGTCCCCTGGACTACGCCCAGTACGAAAGCTTTCTGCCCGGCGGAAATCGCATCAGGCACCTGGCCGCTCTCGTGAAAAACTATTCGGGAGATGAGCTGGCATGGGACGTCATGCTGGTCTTGAAACGGGAAGAGGTGCCGTCATTAAATCTGAACGGCCGGTGTCGGCTGGGTTGGACGACCTGGCTGGGTGAAAGACAGGTTCAAACGGACGCGGATGATCTCGTACTGAGCGTGCTCGCCTTTATCAACCACCAACAAAAGAAGGAATCCTAAGTGAGCGAAATCAGCCGTAGCGCATTGTTTGGCAAACTCAACAGCCTGTGCTTCAAGGCAATGGAAAGTGCTACCGTTTTCTGCAAAATGCGTGGCAACCCCTATGTCGAGCTGGTGCATTGGCTCGGCCAGGTTTTGCAGCTTCAGGATTCGGATGTGCACCGCATTGTCTCCCATTTTGGAATTGACCTTGCCAGGCTGGCAAAAGATCTGACGACCGCCCTGGGCAACCTGCCGAAGGGTTCGACGAGCAGTCTCGATCTCTCATCGCAGATAGAAGAAGCGGTGGAACGCGGCTGGGTTTACGGCAGTCTCATGTTCCGCGAATCCCAGGTGCGCACCGGCCACATGATTTTGGGCATGTTGAAGACACGCGGCTTGCGCTATTCCCTGGAAGGCATCTCCAGTGAATTCAAAAAGGTGAACCTGGATACGCTTGCCGGGCAATTCAACACGATAGTCGGGGGCTCCCCCGAGGACAAACTGAGCGCTTCGGACGGCACCAGGCTCGGCGCCGAAGCGCCGGCCGAGGAAGAAGGGGAACCCAAAAGCGCTCTTTTCGGCAAGCAGGAAGCACTCAAACGCTTTTCCGTGGACCTCACCGATAAGGCACGCAAAGGTGAAATCGACCCCATAACCGGGCGTGATGAGGAGATCCGCAAGATAGTGGATATCCTCATGCGCAGGCGTCAAAACAATCCCATAATAGTCGGCGAGGCCGGTGTCGGAAAAACCGCGGTGGTGGAAGGCTTCGCCCTGCGCATCGCGGCGGGTGATGTGCCTCCGCCTCTCAGGGATGTTACCCTGCGCGCCCTGGACATCGGACTCCTCCAGGCCGGCGCCAGCTACAAGGGAGAATTCGAAAAGCGGCTACGGCAGGTTATCGATGAAGTCCAGGCATCAGAAAAACCGATCATTCTTTTTATCGACGAGGCTCACACACTCATCGGCGCGGGAGGATCGGCCGGAACGGGCGATGCCGCGAACCTGCTCAAACCCGCCCTTGCCCGCGGCACCCTGCGCACCATCGCGGCCACGACATGGAGTGAATACAAGAAGCACATCGAAAAAGATCCGGCCCTGACCCGCCGCTTTCAGGTCGTCCAGGTGTTCGAACCGGGTGAGGAAAAAGCCGTCCGGATGATGCGCGCCATGGTCTCCGTCATGGAAAAACATCACAGCGTGCAGGTGCTCGATGAAGCGCTCGAGGCCGCGGTCAAACTGTCACTTCGCTATATTCCCGACCGGCAACTCCCGGATAAAGCTATCAGCCTGCTGGATACGACCTGTGCCCGAGTCGCCATCAGCCAGCATGCCGTTCCGGCGGAAGTAGACGACTGCAGGAAACGGATTTCCGGCCTGGAGACCGAACTGCGGATCGTGGAGCGGGAAAGCGCCCTGATGATGGATACGGCCGAACGTGACGCCGCGGTGAAAGGCAAACTGACCGAGGAACGAAAACTCCTTGAGCAACTGGAGGAGCGCTGGACCGCCGAACAGCAGTTGGTGCAAAGACTTCTGGAGATCCGCGCAAGCTTGAGAGAAAAAACGGGAAGCGCTCCCGACCTCAATGCTGAACAGGAGAACGCACCGGCACCGGCGCCCGACGGAGAAAACGGCGAACAGCCACAACCGTTGGGCGAGGAGTTGAAAGACCTGCAGGCGAAACTGAAAGAGCTGCAGGGAGACCGACCCCTCATTCTGCCCACCGCCGACGCACAGGCCGTCGCGGCGGTCGTCGCCGACTGGACGGGCATCCCGGTAGGCCGGATGGTGAAGAATGAAATAGAGACCGTACTGAACCTCGCCGGCATTCTGAACCGGCGCATCATCGGGCAGCGCCATGCGCTCGATATGATCAGCAAACGTATATACACGTCCCGCGCAAAGCTGGATAACCCCCAGAAGCCGATAGGCGTCTTCATGCTGGCGGGGCCCTCCGGCGTGGGGAAAACGGAAACGGCCCTTGCCCTGGCCGAGGCGCTTTACGGCGGAGAACAAAACCTCATAACGATCAACATGAGTGAATTTCAGGAGGCGCATACCGTTTCGACACTCAAGGGAGCGCCTCCGGGCTATGTCGGGTACGGAGAAGGCGGGAGGCTTACCGAGGCGGTACGCCGCAAGCCCTACAGCGTGGTCCTGCTCGACGAAGTGGAGAAGGCGCACGCGGATGTGCACGAGATCTTCTTCCAGGTCTTCGACAAGGGATTCATGGAGGACGGAGAAGGACGGTTCATCGATTTCAAGAACACGCTGATTCTGCTTACCACCAATGTGGGCACCGACCTCATCGCCAGTATGTGCAAGGACCCGGAATTGATGCCGGACCCGGAAGGTCTTGCCAAGAGCCTGAGAAAACCGATGCTCGGAGTCTTCCCTCCGGCATTGCTTGGACGGCTTGTCATCATCCCCTATTACCCGCTGAGCGATGCCATGCTCGCGGATATCGTGCGCCTGCAACTCGGCCGCATTACACGGCGGGTGCACGAAAACCACGCCATAACCTTTACCTATGATGACGACGTGGTGAAGCACATTGTCAGCCGCTGCACGGAACTCGAAAGCGGCGGCCGCATGATTGACGCAATCCTGACCAACACAGTGCTGCCCGAGGTGAGCCAGAAGATCCTGATGTCGCTTATGGAGGGCAAGGTTATCGCACGGGCCCAGGCCAGCGTATCGGATGGGGAGTTTGCGTACAGCTTCGAATAGATATATCCGATAAGGGGACGGCTCAGAATGGTCCAGGGCAGTTCAGGACGGTCCAGGGCAGTTCAGGACGGTTCAGGACGGTTCAGACAGTTCAGGCAGTTCAGACAGTTCAGGCAGTTCAGGCAGTTCTGGCAGTTCTGGCAGTTCTGGCAGTTCTGGCAGTTCTGGCAGTTCTGGCAGTTCTGGCAGTTCAGACAGTTCAGACAGTTC